>JALEJS010000018.1 GCA_022769545.1 Blautia sp.
GGAAGCTGCTCAGCAGCACACCCTTGACAGCTCATATATCCACACTTAGTGGGTAAACAAGGGAGAAAAGGATGGGATTATCTCTTCCGAAATCCAACTTAATTTTTTTAAAAAAGTGTCTTGACAAATGGGTTCACTTTACTTTGTCCCAATAATCCCTTGACATGTGCTATGAACGATAACCCTTCCTGAGGATAATTCCCCTGCCTGATTTGTTCTGCAACCTGTTCCATCACCACTGAAAAGTCCCATTGTATTTACACAAAACACTTTTTTCCTTTCCATAAGGAAGCATTTCTTTTAATAAAATCGCGCACCATAAAGGGAGCATTAGAATATTGTGTTGGATAACCCAGAATAATTTCGTCCTGCTTTTCCAACATATGCATAATCTGTGGATGTTCTAACGGAACACTTTTTGCAGTATCATCCAGCAAATATAACAGCTTTTCAACGCAGTGCTTCGTATTTCCGGTTCCACTTAAATAAATTCCTATCATTTATGTGTTTTCTCCTTGATAATATCCCGACAGAATTAGCATTCCTGCATTTACTATATTTTTCCTTTTATAAGATATATTCCCAAAACGGCATTAAATACAACTGCAGAAAAAGTGCTGAATCTTTCAAACAGTCCAAACACCGTTTTCGGCAGCAAAGATGTACCTATCGGGCCGATTATCATAGCCGCAAGGCAGAAAATTGCCCATATACGAAGTGATTTTATCTGTTCTTTTTTCGCTCCGATTGCTATCAAAATCAAAGATGCCAGTGATAATACTACAACCAATACTGTGACAACAAAATGCATAGCATCCTGTGGATTTGATATCGGTGCATCACTTACCCACGGGAAAAGATTATATCCCACATTACAAATCCATTCCATGGCAGTAAAAAAAAACTTCATACTGTCTGAGCAAAGAACCTTTCCTCATAGAATTTTTTCACTACAGTTTTTTCCCTGTTTTGATTCCTTTTGTATCAAATCCCGAAAGGTGGCATCCCGGTCAAATTCCCCTTCCACAAAGCCCGGAATTTCCTTGATTGCCTTGAAAATGCTGACACTGAACCCAGTCAGAATTTGCCCGATCTCCCTGTCGGAATAGGGGCATTCGCCGGTTACGATCAGCGTAGAAAGGCTGTAAACCACCAGCCAAAGGTCACGGAAATAGCGGTCTGCTTCCTGCTCGCTGATATGATAAATTTCCGCAAGCGAAGGACGGACAAATTCCTGCATATGCCGCATGGTGGCAAAGGCGCCGACTCCCATGTCATCCGGCCGCATCAGGAACAGCAGACGGTACAGCTCCGGTTCCTTTCGGACAAAACGGATATACTGCATTCCAAAGCCCAAAAACGAAATCTTCTCCTTCAGCCCTTCCGCCAGATAATCGTCAAACAGCCGCTCTGCCGCAGCGTATACCTCCGCTTTCGCCATATCCATCGTGCCGAAACAGGTAAAAACCGGCTGGGTTGAAGTGCCAAGTTCTTCCGCAAGCGATTTCGCCGTCAAAGACGCGGCTCCATTTTTCCGCACGACCTGAACCGCCGCAGCCACCATTTCTTCTCTTGTAAATTTGTTCTTCGGTGCCATATCTGTCGTCCTTTCTATTTCTATAAGATACTTTACAATATATATCGCTCAATATATATCAATCGCTATTATAGTGTCGTTTATCCATCTTGTCAATGGAGAAAAGAAAAACCCCTTGAAAATTCTGGATTTTCAAGGGGTTTAAAACTCTTATTTCCGTTTTCAGAAACAGAATTACATATTCATCTGAGCTGCAACCTCTGCTGCAAAGTCTTCCTGTTTCTTTTCGATACCTTCACCGGTCTCGTAACGAACAAAGCCTTTGATTACAATGCTTGCGCCGTTCTCTTTTGCAATCTGCTGAACATACTGTCCAACTGTCTGCTTTCCATCCTCTGCTTTTACATAAACCTGATCAAGCAGGCAGATTTCTTTCAGCTCTTTGTTGATACGTCCGTTTACCATACCAGCGATAACCTTTTCCGGTTTCTGGGATTCTTTCGGATCGTTCTTGATCTGAGCAAGAAGAACTTCTTTTTCATGCTCGATGTACTCAGCGCTTACTTCGTCGCGGCTTGTGTACTGCGGCTTCAGAGCTGCGATCTGCATTGCGATGTTTTTAGCCATATCTTTTACGGAATCGTTTACAACATCACTCTGAACATCAACCAGAACACCAATCTTTCCGCCCATATGAATGTAAGAAGCAACAAAACCTGCATCCTCCTTCACCTGCTGGAAACGACGAATGTTCATGTTTTCTCCGATTACTGCAACCTGTGCTGCCAGAGCATCTTTTACAGATTTGCCGGCTTCATGAATCCACTCTTCAGCCAGGAATGCCTCGATATCTGCTGCCTCGGTTTTCAGAGCCTGCTCTGCAACCTGTGCAACATAGTTCTGGAATTTTTCGTTCTTCGCAACAAAGTCTGTCTCAGAGTTAACTTCTACAACAACTGCGCTCTGTCCGTCCTCAGCTACCAGAGTCTTGCAAAGACCTTCTGCTGCGATACGGCTTGCCTTCTTCTGTGCCTTTGCAAGGCCTTTTTCACGAAGATACTCAACTGCCTGATCCATATCACCGTTTGTTTCGGTAAGAGCTTTCTTGCAGTCCATCATACCAGCGCCTGTCATTTCTCTTAATTCTTTTACCTGTGCTGCTGTAATAGCCATTTCATTTTCCTCCAGATTATTCTTCTACGAATTCTTCAGATTCTGCTTCGATCTCGCCATCCACGTTTGCTTCGCCCTGGCTAGCTTCGATAACAGCATCAGCCATCTTGGAAACGATCAGTTTTACTGCACGGATAGCGTCATCGTTACCCGGAATTACATAATCCAGTTCTTCCGGATCACAGTTTGTATCACAGATACCGATCAGCGGAATGCCCAGTGCATGTGCTTCCTGAACACAGATTCTTTCTTTCTTCGGGTCAACAATAAAGATTGCATCCGGAATTCTCTTCATTTCCTTGATACCGCCAAGGTTTTTCTGAAGTTTTTCCAGTTCTTTTCTCAGCTCGATAACTTCTTTCTTAGGAAGAACATCAAATGTTCCGTCTGCTTCCATAGCCTCGATCTGTTTCAGTCTTCCGATACGGCTCTGAATTGTCTTGAAGTTTGTCAGCATACCGCCAAGCCATCTTTCGTTTACATAGAACTGTCCGCAGCGCTCTGCCTCTGTCTTGATTGCGTCCTGAGCCTGTTTCTTGGTTCCTACGAAAAGGATATTTCCGCCATTTGCGATGATGTCAGCGATTGCATTGTATGCATCATCAACCATTCCTACAGACTGCTGCAGGTCAATGATATAAATTCCGTTTCTCTCTGTGTAGATGTACGGAGCCATTTTAGGGTTCCATCTTCTTGTCTGATGTCCGAAATGAACACCTGCTTCCAAAAGCTGTTTCATTGAAATAACGCTCATGTTTTTTCTCCTTTTTGGTTAGATTCTTCCGTACAGATCCCTTTTCCTGCAGACCCGCCTTCACACCGCTGGGCACCATCCTCGGAAATCTCTGTACGTGTTTATTTTGCAACTTCTGAATTATAGCATAGAAAAGCCCTCTGTGTAAAGAGGGTTTTTTCTAAAAAATGCTGTTTTTTCACTGTGTTCATTTGTAAAACTTACTTCCACCCTTATCTAACTCAATGTGGAACTTACTACCTCCAAACATCAGGTGTGGAAGTTACTTATTCTTAATGCTATCTTATTCTTATTCATCCATCTCTAAGCTCCGGCCGGAACTGGAG
>JALEJS010000024.1 GCA_022769545.1 Blautia sp.
GAATGGTTATCAGATAACCTTCGCTATTTTATGCTTGGCGGAGCGATTCTGATAATTGTTGCTGTTCTGTTCTTCGGCATTCGGGCATGTACCAGAGCGGGAAGGGGTAACGCTGAGGATGACCAGATGTTTGAAGAAATCGACACTGCAGCAAACGAAGAAAACCAGGACGATACTCCTTCTTCTTCTGTGAGTAATGGGGAGAACAACAACGAGAAGAATGACGAGAATCCCCTGGAGAGTAATAACCAGGAGATATCCACGCTGATTGAGAAGTATTATCAGGCGATGGGCGATAAGGATATCGATACACTGAAGGCTCTGGTGAATCATTTGTCACCATCGGACGAGCCGTTGATTACTGGTACGGATTATATTGTGGGTTATGATGTGAAAAATGCCTTTTACAAAAAAGGGCCTGCAGACGGAACATATGTTGTTTTCGCAGAATTCAGTTATCTGTGTTCCGGAAGTGAGACACCGGTTCCCGGGCTGAGTCAGCTATATGTGGTGACAGAGGCAGACGGAAGTCTGAAAATTGATGCAGATATTGAATCGGATCCGGAATTGAGTTCATATATCAGTGAGATTATGAAAGATGATGACGTGAAGGCTCTGCAGAAGGAAGTGCAGGACGCATATGACAAGACGCTGGAAGAGAATCCGACTCTTTCTGCTTATCTGTCCGGTCTGGGCGAAGAAACAGCCGTGACACCGGAGCCGGAAGCGGGTGAAGCGATGACAGCAGTAGATGACTGTAACATTCGTGAAGCTGCCGATGGTCAGTCAGATGTGATCGGAGGGGTTCCCTACGGGGAGGAAGTACTGAAAATCGGAGAAGATGGTGAGTGGATCCATATTCAGTACGATGGAATTACCGGTTATGTCTATCATACATTGCTGGAATATAATGAGTAAAAAAACTGCCGCTTTTTTTGCGGCAGTTTTTTATGTAATGGAACCATAAGCTGTTCCTGGCTTCAGCTCTGTCTGTTTGGCAGCGGCAAGTTCGTGAACGGTGAGAAGTTCATAGCCTTCTTCCTGAAGTTTCGGGATCAGAATTTTTACCGCTTCCAATGTAGACTTGTATGTATCATGCATCAGAATGACGGATCCGTCCTGAACATGATCCAACACTTCGGTTACAATAGAATCCGGATTTTGAGTTTTCCAATCCAGGGTATCTACGGACCAGAGGATCATGGGAACCGAAGCGGCAGCTCGCACATCGTCGTTGATGTTGCCATATGGAGGACGAAGAAGTGTCGACTTATGACCTGTCTGTTCAAGGATCAGATCATCGACGGACCGGAGTTTATCTGTAATTTCATCCTGTGTGAGTTTGGTAAGATCTGTATGGTCAAAGGAGTGATTTCCGATTTCACATCCCAGCTCATCCATACGCTTCAGGACATCCGGATAATTGGGGATTTCCTGACCGACCAGGAAAAATGTGGCTTTTGCCTGTCTTTCTTCCAGAAAATCCAGCAGTTCCGCCGTAAATTCTCCGGGCCCGTCATCAAAGGTCAGTGCGATCTGCTTAAGGCTTTTTTTTTCTGCGGATTCTGTTTTGGCTGTGTTTTCAGTTTCTTCTCCGGCAGAAGCTTCCGGAGTCGGTGAAGCTGTCTCTTCTGATTTATAATCCTTCAGAGTTCCGTCTTTCAGAAACTCATACTCTGTTCCATCAATGACAAGTGTACCGGTCTGCATGATTCCGTCTTCATCCAGATAATAGCGTTTTCCGTTTTCATCCAGCCATCCGGTCTGCATGATGCCGTCGGAATTGAAATAATAATGATGACCGTCTGTATCGTACAGCCATCCGGTATGTGGGATTCCATCTACCAGAAACTGCCAGGAGCTTCCGGAGGCAGTCCAGACTCCCTTTTTTGCTTCCTCAGAAGCCTCAGGAGAAGGCGACGGTACAGGTGTTGCTGAAACAGCAGGAGTAGGTGTGGCGGTCAATTTGACTGAAACCGGCTCCGGATCATCTGAGGTGCTGTCATCAGAAGAAGTCTGGGAAGCCACTATGATATCCGATTCGTTTTTTCTTCCCGAAGAGACAGACGAACCGGAGGAATGTGTCAGAAGATATCCGGTCATGATGCATAGAAGAATGCCTGACAGAAGGAGAAGCCGGCTTGTCTTTTCTTTTCGGCCGGACATAAAAATACCTCCTTTCAAGTGTGTTTCTGATTCCATCATACAATAATCGACAGAAAAAAACAACCTAAATTGCCCGTTGATATCCGCAGGAAAAAAATATATAATGATACAATGATGAAAAATGAGAGAAACTTTGAAACAGAAAATAGAATAAGAATCAATAAATATCTGAGTGATGCCGGAATCTGCTCCAGAAGGGAAGCAGATCGCCTGACAGACGAAGGAAGAGTGACCATAAATGGAATTCCCGTCAGGACCGGGGAAAAGATTAATGCAGAGGCAATGGTATGCGTGGACGGCCGCGCTGTAAAAAAAGAGGAACGCAAGGTTTTGATCTTATTCCAGAAACCACGGGGACTGGTCTGCAGTATGAAGAAACAGGGAAAAGATCCAACGGTAACGGAATTCATCCGTTATCCTCTGAGAATTTATCCCGTGGGCAGACTGGACAAGGAATCGGAAGGGCTTTTGCTTCTGACCAATCAGGGAGAGCTTGTGAATGCTTTGATGCGGGCAAGAAACGGACACGAGAAGGAATATCTGGTATCTGTAAATCGAACGGTTACCGGAAGCTTTCTGAAAAAAATGAGGGAGGGTGTCCCTATTTTGAATACGGTTACCAGACCCTGCCAGGTTCAGAAGACAGGAGAAAAGGAATTTCGCATCATTCTTACGCAGGGACTGAACCGTCAGATTCGCAGAATGTGCGAAGCGCTTGGATATCAGGTCCTTTCTCTGAGGAGGATCCGCATTATGAATCTTCGCGGAGAGGATCTTCAGATGGGACAGTATCGGGAGATCCGGGAAGAGGAATGGAAGGAGCTGAGTTCTGGCCTTGGAGTTCCTGAAAGCTTGATTATGTCAGATACAGGAGGTCGCCGTGGATAATCAAATGAATCGTATGAAGGAACTGGTCAGACGGCTGAATGAGGCCGGAAAGGCCTATTATCAGGAAGATCGGGAGATTATGAGCAATCGGGAGTATGACAGGCTGTACGATGAGCTTCTGGCACTGGAAAAGGATATGAAGCTTGTTCTGGCAGACAGCCCCACAGCTCATGTGGGGTATGAGGCAGTGGATTCTCTTCCGAAAGAAACACATGATTCACCGATGCTGTCTCTGGATAAGACGAAGGAGCGGGAAACGCTTCGTTCTTTCGTCGGAAATCACAGAACACTCCTTTCCTGGAAAATGGATGGTCTGACAATTGTTCTCACATACCGGAACGGAGAACTGGAAAAGGCGGTTACACGAGGAAACGGAATCGTCGGTGAGGTTGTGACAAACAATGCAAAGGTATTTCGGAATATTCCGCTTCATATTCCTTATCAGGGAGATCTTGTCCTGCGCGGAGAAGCTGTTATCACATATTCTGAATTTGAAAAAATAAATGCAGCCATTGAAGATGTGGATGCAAAATATAAAAATCCCCGAAATCTTTGCAGCGGTTCCGTGCGGCAGCTCAACAATGCTGTGACCGCTGAACGAAATGTCCGTTTCTATGCTTTCGGACTGGTATCTGCACCGGACGTGGATTTCCGGAATTCCAGAGAAGCGCAGCTGCGGTGGCTGAGAGAACAGGGATTTGAAATTGTGGAATATCGTGTTGTGACAGCTGAGTCTTTGGATGATGCGATGGATTATTTCGCCGGACAGATTGCGCGGAATGATTTTCCGTCAGATGGTCTTGTTGCACTGTACGATGATATTTCCTATGGAGAATCCCTTGGGCGTACTGCAAAATTCCCCCGAAATGCATTTGCATTTAAATGGGCAGATGAGATGAAGGAAACGACCCTCCTGGATATTGAATGGAGTCCGTCCAGAACAGGACTGATCAATCCAATCGCTGTTTTTCAGCCGGTGGAACTGGAAGGCACGACGGTCAGCAGGGCCAGCGTTCATAATGTAAGCATTGTCCGGGAACTGGAGCTTGGAATTGGTGATACAATTCAGGTTTATAAAGCCAATATGATCATTCCGCAGATTGAAGAAAACCTGACGCGCAGCAACCATCTTCAGATTCCGAAGGTATGTCCTGCCTGCGGGCATGAGGCAATCATACGTAAAGAGAATGAAGTCGAATCGCTATACTGCACCAATCCGGACTGTGTGGCAAAGAAAATCAAGTCTTTTACCTTGTTTACCAGCAGAGACGCCATGAACATTGAAGGCCTTTCAGAAGCAACGCTGGAGAAATTTATTGCAAAGGGTTTTATCCATGATTTCGGAGATATCTTTGAGATATCGGTGCATCGGGAAGAGATTGTGGAAATGGAGGGCTTTGGAGAGAAATCCTATCAGAAACTGATAGAGAGCCTGGAGAGGGCAAAAGATACAACGCCTGCCAGGGTGCTCTACAGTCTTGGGATTTCGAATATCGGGCTTGCGAATGCGAAAGTGATCTGCAGACATTTTGACAATGATCTGGATGCAATCCGAAAGGCGTCTGCGGAGGAAATATCAGCAATTGATACGATAGGCCCGGTCATTGCCGGAAGTCTGGTGTCATATTTTGAAAATAAGAAAAATATCCGTCAGCTGGATCATCTGATGAGTCATCTGCGTATTCGGAAGGAAACCGTATCCGGGGAGCAGATTCTGAAGGGAAAGATATTTGTGGTGACAGGAAGCGTGCATCATTTTGCAAACCGGTCAGAATTGAAGGCGTATGTGGAAGCGCTGGGAGGTAAGGTTACCGGTTCGGTTACCGGAAAAACAGATTATCTGATCAATAATGATACCACATCCGGTTCATCGAAAAATAAGAAGGCAAGGGAGCTGGGAATTCCAATTCTTTCAGAAGAAGAATTTCTGGAGCTTGCCAAAGCAGGAGGAGAAAAAAATGCCGATTAAAATACAAAGTGATCTTCCGGTAAAGGAAATACTGGAAAAAGAAAATATATTTGTCATGGACGAGCATCGGGCAATGCATCAGGATATCCGGGAGCTGGAGATCCTGATTCTGAATCTGATGCCGCTGAAGGAGGAGACAGAGCTGCAGCTGCTTCGTTCTCTTTCCAATACCCCTCTGCAGGTCAATGTAACCTTCATGACGGTGGAATCCCATGAATCCAAAAATACGTCCATGAGCCATCTGAATAAGTTTTATCAGACATTTCCGGAGCTTTGCGACAGGAAGTTTGACGGAATGATCATTACCGGTGCGCCTGTGGAGCAGATGGAATTTGAGGAAGTGGATTACTGGGAGGAACTGGTGGAAATCATGGACTGGACAACTTCCCATGTGACGTCTACCATATATCTGTGCTGGGCTGCTCAGGCTGGTCTGTATCACCATTACGGACTGAAAAAAAGACCGCTGGACGAGAAAATGTTCGGACTTTTCTGGCATAAGGTCATGAACCGGAAAATTCCGCTGGTCAGAGGGTTTGATGATATGTTTCTGGCACCCCATTCCAGACACACGGAGGTTCCGATTGAGGATATTCACAACTGCAGTGAGCTTACCGTGCTTGCGGAATCGGAGGAGGCAGGACTGTTTCTGGCTATGTCCGATGGCGGAAGAAAGATTTTTGTCATGGGGCATCCCGAATATGACCGCATCACTCTGGATGGAGAATATAAGCGGGATCTGAGCCGAAATCTGCCCATTGATATCCCGAAAAACTATTACAGGGAAGACAATCCCCAAAACAGACCGCTTCTGATGTGGAGGGCTCATGCAAACAATCTGTATACGAACTGGCTGAATTATTATGTATATCAGAGCACTCCGTTTGATTTGTACGGTACACCGTTTACCGAAGAATAAAACGGAATCATTGTGATTTTTTGGTTAAATTTTATCTGTTTTGTCCGTCAAGGTTGATTTTGGAGATCTGGTGTGCTAATATTAGCAGGATATAGTATGAGTTTTTATTAATTGTTGAATGAGGTTTTTTGCAGGAAATAAGTAAAAAACGATCCAGAAGGGAGTATATCGATTCATGAAATATGAATTTATCCGAAAACATTTGTGTATTACCCTGGCTGTTGCACTGATGACAGTCAGTCCTGCCGCAATTCTGGCTGAAGATGATTCACCGAATTTGCAGGAAGCTGTAACGACCCCGGCTCCGACAGAACCGGCAGTGGAAGCAACGCCGACGCCGATTCCGGCAGACCCGACGGCGGCACCGACTCCGGTACCGGCCGATCCGACGGCAACACCGACCCCGGCTCCGACAGAACCGGAAGTGACACCGACTCCGGCTCCGACAGAACCGGAAGCAACACCGACCCCGGAAGCGACACCGACTCCGATTCCGGAAAATCCCGAAGTGACACCGCTCCCGGAGGATCCGGAAGCAACGCCGACCCCGGTGCCGGAAAATCCGGAAGCGACACCGACTCCGGTGCCGGCCGACCCGACAGTGACACCGACTCCGGCGCCTACAGTAACTCCGGCTCCGGATTCTGCAGACCGGGAAAAGGTTAAAAAGGTTATCGAAATGATTGCCGCGCTTGGCAATAAAACCATCACAAAAGCGGACAAAGCGGCCATCGAGGCGGCCCGAAAAGCGTACGATGCGCTGACGGCGGAGGAAAAGAAGCTTGTCACAAATTATACAACACTGGTTAGTGCGGAAGAAAAATATCGCGCTCTTCCCGATAAGGGTGAGAAGGAGGAATCCTCTGCGACGCCTACACCGGATGCAAAACAGGGGACACCTGTCTATTATGGAAATTATGTATCCAATCTTCATGCAGGCAAGGATTTTTATCTGAACAGTCTGGAAGCAAATTATTCGCTTTCTTTCTCTGAGGACTTTGCGTCCGTGATGGATGAGATTGAGAGTGAGTATCGTGCGAAAAACGGACTTGGACAGGGAAAGAGTGTGACGTCATCCACAGATAATTTTCTTGTGCGCAACTGGCAGGATATTCTGGCGGTATATGTTTATGAAGAAAGCAAAAGAGGCGTGCAGTCGTTTCTGATTGACGATGCGTGCAAAGATGATCTTGCAGAAATATTTGCAATGATGAATCCGGTTGTCCGCGACGAGTCTGACAGTTCCCGGGTTGCGTATGCCAACCATCATGTAGATTACTATATAAAAGCAAACAATCTCAGTGCGGAAGAAGAGGCACTGATACGGAAATATGTGGAAACAGACTGTAAGCTTCTCTGTGCGACTGTGACTGCCGCGAAGGGGTTTGTACGGGAAAGTGTCGGAGATGATGTCTCTGAAGACCGTGTAAACGTCATCGCAGCTGCGTATTCACTGGTTGGTAAGGTTGGCTATTTCTGGGGCGGAAAATCTACCGCGATCGGAACCGATTCCAGCTGGGGCAGTGCGGCAACCGTGACCGCAGAGGGCAGCAAGAGCACAGGAACTTTAAGAGCTTTTGGTCTGGACTGCAGTGGCTTTGTCACATGGGCGGTTATCAACGGATATATGGATCAGGGGATGCAGGGGACCATTGGAGACGGTACCAGTGAACAGTGGACGCTGGCCAATACCGTATCTGAGTCAGATGCACAGCCAGGAGACCTTGTATTCCAGAGAGGTCCCGAGGCAGGCAGTGACAACCATGTCGGAATCATCTGCGGACAGACAGATTCCGGAGACTGGATTGCGGTGCATTGTTCTTCCTCTCAGAACGGAGTGACTGTCGGTGAGGCATACAGCGCCAGCTTCCGTTATATCAGACAGCCGGATTTCTATATGTCGAAAGCGGATTTCCTGGCGATTGAAGACAGTAAATATCAGGTAGATGAGTATTACGGCCTGGAAGAAGATATGCAGGACAATGCAGGGGAGCAGGAGCTTTCAGAGAATAATGCCAATCCGGAGGAGAATGTGGAAATCATCGTTGCACCGGATCAGACGGCGGAGGAAGAAAGCGCAGAAACCGTTCCTGCAGATGGTGATGAACGTCCGGATGACGATACAGATGCTTCCGATCCGGAAAATACTGACTCTGAAGGAAACACTGCAGAGGGAGACGATTCTGCAGATGAGGACAGTGCACAGGGACAGGAGACTTCTTCCGACGGAGTTTCCGAACCGGGTATGAGCGGAGATTCCGAATACATAGGAGATGAAGAAATACCTGTGATACCAATAGAAGGTATCGGCGAAGAGGCTGCGCAGGAGGAAGATTCGGAGCCCGACAGTATCCTGGCGGAAGAGGATGCCTTTATCGATGAAGACAGCCTGGATATGACTGCAATTCCTGTGGAAGCGTATGAAGAAGTTCCGGAAGAAGATATCGAATCGGAAGAGATGCCGGCAGGTGATATCATTGAGGATTATGATGAGACTGATCCGGAATCATCAGATGAGCCCGAAGAGAAAACAAAAAAAGAGGGAACGGATGCACGTGAGGAAGAAGAATTTGTAATTGATCCTGTAACAGGCAAGAAGATTCCCAAAAAGAAATCGGCAAAAAAATCAGAAGACGATGAGACCGCACAGAAGGAAACGGATTTTGATGAAAGCATTTTTATGGATGTCGATGTAATTGATCCGGAGGATATGGAGAGTATCAGAGGCGTTGTGAAACGATAATGAAATGGAAAGGGCAGCTTTCATGGCTGCCCTTTCTCATAATAATATAGGAAATTATGATTTCCAATGTCATAAATCGCTCCGCGAGGATGCGACCAGTGCTCTTTTATCTGTGAATGCCGGAAAGAACTTCTTCAATCCACATATCTGTGTTATAATTGTCATCAAAGAGCTTGACGATGACACCATAGGGTTCTGCGTCGCTGGAAAATGCATTTGCCTCGTCGGTATCCACATGCATGGCCAGGCGGAAATCGCGGTTGACTCGGACAACCACATCTGCGTAAATCAGGGCACGGCCGTAGCTTTTTGTCAGAACAAATACTTCATCGTTATCTTTGACACGAAGAATCAGTGCATCGTCCGGTGTCATATGAATGTGACGTTTGGCGACGATCACACCGTGATCAATATCCAGCTGACCGTGGGGGCCGATCAGTCTGCAGCCGGGAGTTCCTTTTGTATCACCGGACTGGCGGATGATTCCCTGTACCCCGAGCTTACGCGTGTCGGTTAATGAAAGTTCTACCTGCGTTTCTTTTCGGAACGGTCCCAGAATGGCAATGTTTTCAAATATGCCCTTCGGTCCTCTGACCGTAAGCCTTTCTTCACACAGATACTGACCGGGCTGGCTCAGCTCTTTTGTATAGTGAAGTTCGGCATCCGGACCAAAAAGAACTTTAAAATCTTCTTCAGAGACATGAATATGTCTTGCGGATGTTTCAATTGGAATTTTGACACTCATTATGATACCTCATCTGTTTATTTACTTTACTGCGCTACTGCATAGTTTACAACGAACTCAAAAAAATAGCAACGCCGTTTTGTGAAGGAAATGTGAGAGATGTTATGAAAAGACAATGGAAGCTGCAAATATTGTACAGTTTTACCGCATTATGGATCATGCTGCTTGCCGCCGTATCGGCCGGTGCGGCGGAATCTTCTGAAAATACGGTTCTGGGTAGCCTGCGTGATACAATCAGCCGACTGACCAGCGGGGAGCCGGCTGAGATTCAGAAGCTGCGGGAGCAGGAGCTTGTTACGGAAGAGGAAGGACATCTGGAATATTATTTTTCTTTCCTGGATGAAGATGCCATGAAATGTTACCGGCAGATGCTGGCGGGTATCCAAAGAGAGGAAGAATCTTTTTATCTGTCCTATTCTCAGGATGACATTATTGACCGGGCATATCATGCACTGCTCAATGATCATCCGGAACTGTTCTGGATCCATAATCACGAGAAGGTATATAAGACTACTTATACGCGGGGCGATTACTGTCTGTTTGAACCGGGAAGCTCCTACACACAGGAGGAAAGACAGCAGATCCGCCAGTGTATGGAGACTGCATATCAGGAAGTTCTTGCGCGGATTCCGGAAGGGGCAGGAGAATATGATATCACAAAGGAAATATACACCTATCTGATCGATTCGTCGGATTATGTGGTTTCGGACGACGATCAGAGCATAGCAGGAATTTTCTGGAAAAAGAATGCCGTATGTGCGGGGTATGCAGGGGCTATGAAGTATCTTCTGGATCGGTTTGGCATCTGGTGCATCTTTGTTGAGGGTGACTCTCTGGACCGGTCGGAAAGCCATGCCTGGAACATTGTGCGTCTGGATGGCGAATATTATTATGTGGATGTGACAAACGGAGATCAGCCGGATTTTCTTACCGGAGCTGCCGTTCAGATGGCAGAACATAAAACAACGATTTACGATTATCTGTGCCCGTTTCCCGAAGAATACGAAAACTGTTATCAGGCACGGAATGAGTTTCCCGTGCCGGACTGCACTTCCCGTGAGAAAAACTTTTATGTGCTGAACCAGGGCTGTTTTGATACATATGACTGGCAGACAATCTATGATTACTGTAAGATGCGGCTGGATAACGGGGCTGCTGTGGTCCGGTTCAAATTCTCAGGTGAGGAGGCCTACCAGGAGGCTGCGAAGGAGTGGGTTGACGGAAATTCACCGCAGGAAGTGGCACAGTATTACATGCAGCTTTATGGGCTGGGACAGGTCGAGTATCACACCGGTGCACTGGACAGTTTCCGAACGATATATTATATATTTTGATACCAGAATTGTGGAAGCATGAAATGCGGAACAATCCGTGTGGTATCTTTTGACCCCAACAACATATTGAAGCAATACAATCGTATGAAATGAAAAGAGGAGATAACTTATGATGGATATTCTTTCCAGAATGACAGGAATTATTGATCGGATTCAGTATATGGACCACCTGAGCCTGGAATCGATGCTGGGATTTGGGATTCTTCTGGTATTTGGCGTTCTGAATGCACTTCTTGGCTACAGGCTTCTTCGGTTCTGGATGATGCTGTTCGGTTTCGGGCTCGGTGCCATGGGAGGCTTCTTCGTTTCTTCGTTTCTGGATCTGCAGGATAATACATCGCGGATCGGGGTGGTTCTGTTAGGCGGCGTGATTCTGGCAATCATTGCTTTTCTGATTTTCCGGGCCGGTATTTTTATGATGGGAGCCGGTCTTGGATTCTGCCTGACGCTTTATGTATCCAGACCAACCACATCCCTTGCATTCTTTCTGTGTATTCTTGCAGGTGTGATTCTCGGTGCTTTGACACTGAAATTTTCCAGAGGAATCATCATAGTAGGAACGAGTATTCTCGGCGGTACACTTGCCGGAATGTCCCTGGCAAAGCTTGGCGGGATGGATGAGATCCCATTTGGTGTGGGAATGTCTCTCGGAATCATCGCCCTCGGAATGATTGTTCAGTTTGCCATAAACAGATCTTCCGGGGAAGACGAGGAGGAAGAAGACGAAGATAACGAAGCATGGTATGCAGACGATGTATACAGGAATCAGACGGAGGAATTTGAGAATCCGGCAGCCTCCGGAAACCGAAGACACGGGGAATAGGCAGGGAATTTGTGATTGTGTAAAAAAGAGATTGACAATCCTGCAGATTGTTTGTAAAATATAACCATAAAACAAAGAAGAACGGAGTGTACATAGGCGTAACAAATCAGAGATCAACATTCGGATTGCGTTACGCTTTCTTTTATGTTTCGTTTGGAAAAGAAAGGGATGGTGACAAGATATGAAAAAAAGAATTTTTGCAGCACTCATGGCAGTGACCATGATCGCTTCTATGTCAACAGCAGCCATGGCTTCCGAGGGGGATAAAGTCGATCTGAATGTTATCGCTGCAGAATATGGTCAGAATACGAAGGCCTGGTGGGAAGATTTCGTAACCGCTTTTAATGAAGACAATCCCGGAATCAATCTGAATGTGGAGGTTGTATCCTGGAATGACATTTACACCGTTGTAAACACACGAATTCAGGGCAACAATGCGCCGGATATTCTGAATATTGATGTTTTCGCAGATTATCAGGCAGACGGTCTTCTGCTTCCGGCACAGGACTATGTTTCGGAAGAGACTTATGCAAAGATGTATCCTTCTTTCCTGGAGCAGTCCGTAGTGGACGATGTTGTATGGGCAGTTCCGGATCTTGCTTCCGCACGTGCACTGTATTACAATGCTGATATTCTTGAGGCAGCCGGTGTTGAGGTTCCGACTACATGGGATGAGCTTACGGCAGCATGCGAGGCAATCAAGGCATACGATGACAGTATTTATCCGTGGGGCATTGATATGACCACAGATGAAGGTCAGGCTGCATTTGCATATTATACATGGAACAACGGCGGCGGATTCGTGGATGAGAACGGCGACTGGGCTCTGAACAGCGATGCAAACGTTGAGGCTATCGAATATGCGATCAGTCTTGTTAATTCCGGATATACAAACAGTGATCCGGCTAACGACACACGTTATGATCTTCAGGATATGTTCGGTGCCGGACAGGTAGCTATGGTTATCGCTCCGAACAGTCTGCCGACCTACATCGCAGACGGCGGACATGAAGTAAACTACGGAGTAGCCGCAATTCCTTCCAACAATGTGGATTCTGTTTCTGCAGGCGTTATGGACCGCTTCATGTGCTTCGACAACGGATATTCCGACGAAGAGCTTGCAGCAGTTACCACCTTCTTTGATTATTTCTACGATGATGAGCGTTACTCTGAATGGGTTCTGATGGAAGGCTTCCTTCCGGCAACCATGGCAGGCGGTGAGGCAGTTGCAGCTGCAGACGAAAGCATGGCTGCATGGGTTGACATTGTAGGCTCCAGCAAATTCTATCCCACTGCAAAAGCAGAATGGGCAGATGTAAAGCAGGGAGTTATCGATGTGGAACAGCGGGCGCTTCTCGGCGAAGACGTAAGAACTCTGTTAGATGAACTGCAGGCTGATATTGCAGGCTGATACAGCGAAACTAGATTCGAAAAATCCGGAGCCGGGCTGAAAATTGCCCGGCTCTTTCTGAAGAGGAATATGGAACTGGTGGTGAAATATGAAAAAGAAGAAAATAATGCAGGCAGTCACACCGTATGTCTGGCTGCTTCCGAGCATATTGCTGATGGTCATTTTTATCCTTTTTCCGATCTTTGAGGTGTTTCGAACCTCACTTAGTGAGGTGAGCCGATCCGGAATCATCAAAGGCTTTGCCGGACTTGACAATTTTGTGAAAGTTCTGAAAACGCCTGCGTTTGGGATCGTGCTGAAAAATACTCTCGTATGGACAGTGGTGGTTGTGGGACTGTCTACACTGATCGGATTTACACTGGCCATAGTATTAAACAATGAATTCCGCGGCAGAAAAATTGCCCGTGCAATTATGGTTTTTCCATGGGCAACATCCCTGATTATTCAGGCCAGTGTGTGGAAATTCATTATTGACGGAGATTATGGAACACTAAATACACTTCTCTTAAAGCTGGGACTGATCAGTAAAGCGGTCAACTGGACACCGACACCGGCAGCTTATTTTGCATGGGAATGCTGGGTCGGAATTTTTGTCACGGTACCATTTGTTACATTTTGTGTCCTTTCGGGCCTGCAGAGCATTGACGCTTCCTATTATGAAGCTGCCACTGTGGATGGTGCCGGATTCTGGCAGAAGCTTTTTCAGATTACTCTGCCTCTTGTAAAATCTTCTCTCACCGTCAGCACGGTACTGAATATCATTTATGTATTTAACTCTTTTCCGATCATATGGACGATCACAAAAGGCGATCCTGCAAACCGCACCGACACACTGGTTACTTATCTGTATAAGCAGGCATTTTATAAAGGCAGAACCGGTGAAGCTGCTGCAATTTCCGTAATCGGTTTTCTGATTCTGTGTGTCTGTGCCTCTGTATATATGGTGGTTTCACTGAGAAAGGAGGAGCAGGATGGCTAGAACAAAAGAAAAGACATACATCAAAAAAGCGCGCACTCCAAAGGAAAAAATGCTTCGTGTTCTGCTCTATGTGTCTGTACTGATTGTGATTCTGATCACACTGTATCCCTATTTTGCCATGTTTACCACTGCTCTGAAGTCCAGAGCAGAGATTTATGCCATGAAGGGTACCGTTTTACCCATTGACTGGGCATGGGAAAACTTTACAGAGATCTGGAGCCTTGCACCTCTTGCACGATATTTTGTCAATTCGATCATCGTTGCCGGCGGGGCAACTGCCATAGCAATTCTCTGTGGTATCCCTGCTGCATACGCGTTGTCCCGTATGAAATTTAAGGGAAAGAAATTCTTTCTGGGACTTGTGATCGTTTCCCAGATGTTTGCACCGGTCGTTCTTCTGGTGGGTATTTATAAGGTCATGAGTGCGCTGCACCTGACGGACACGATTCTTGCCCTTATTTTCATCAATGCAGCCTTTAATCAGGCATTTGCAATCTGGCTTCTGCGCGGTACCTTTATATCCATTTCCCCGGAGATGGAACAGGCGGCAACGATTGACGGCTGTAATCAGGTACAGGCTATGATCCGGGTTCTTCTTCCGGTTGCTGCACCTGGTATCGTGACGGCACTGATTTTCGTTTTTATCAATGCATGGAATGAATATACAGTGGCACTTACTTTGATCTCCAGTGATCTGCTGAAACCGCTGACGGTTGGTATTACGGTATTTAATGGATATAATATGATTGAGTGGCAGTATCTTTTTGCTTCCTCTCTGTTTGCGACCATACCGGTTGTTGTTCTTTTCGTCTGTATTGAAAAACATCTGGTTGGCGGTCTTACCTCCGGAGGTGTCAAAGGATAAGCTGCAGAACTTAAGCGTCAGGAAATTCATTATAGGAAAGGAAGCGAACAAAATGCAAAAAATATTCAGAATGCTTCACAGGAAGCATTCCGGAAGGACAGGATTAGCCGGTGTGCTGCTCTTTCTCATGCTGATCGCAGCCGTCTTGTCTGCACCGGCTGTGAAGGCAGAGCCTGCTCCCGGAAGTGAGGAAGAAGCAGAGCTGCTCCGTCAGATGGAAACAGAGGTGCAGGAAGAAGCGGTACAGGAGCCTGACGGGTCCGAAGAAATACTGGAAGGCGAGGGCATGTTATCACCCAGCTCCGAACAGGCATCTGGAAGTGTATTCGGGGAAGCCTCCTCTGAACAGATGTCTGAGAAGACAGATGAAAAAATGCAGACTATGATTTCCCAGCTTCAGAATTCACTGCCATCCGGAAACGGGGACTGGGCTGTATACGTTTATGATCTGGTCAATCAGTCGGAGGGAAGTATCAATGAACATCCGATGCAGGCGGCCAGTCTGATAAAGCTGTATATTATGGGAGCTGTATACGAGGTGTATGATTCACTGATTGCACAGTACGGACAGGATTCTGTAGACAGCAATCTCTATTATATGATCACTGTGAGTGATAACGACTGTGCCAACACACTGGTGAGCTATCTGGGAGGCGGAGATACCTCGGCAGGCATGAATGCTGTCAATGCATTCTGTATGGCGCATGGATTCACCAGTTCCAGCATGGGACGGCTGCTGCTTCAGAGTAATGAATTCGGGGACAATTACACTTCTGTAATGGACTGCGGACGTTTCATGAGGGCTGTATATGCCGGAAACTCGGATGAATATCCTCATGCAGACGACATGCTTTCCCTTCTGGCATCTCAGCAAAGACGCCATAAGATTCCGTCACAGATACCGGGCGGGGTCAGTGTGGCAAATAAAACAGGGGAGCTTTCTGATGTGGAAAATGATGCAGGTATCATCTATAATACGCCAAATGATGTTGTACTGGTATTCATGTCGGAGCATCTGGCTGACGTGGGGGCTGCACAGAGTACGATCGGCTCTCTCAGCAGACAGATATATGATTACTATTGCCAGTCATAATATGTACAGCAGATGATTAATTAGAAATGGAGGAAGAAAAACGATGAAAAAAGAAAATGTATGGAGCGGAATACTGAAATGGGCAGTGATGCTTGTATTTGTATTTGTTCTTTCTGTTCCGGCCGGCAGCTGGATCTGTAAAGCGGCAACGACCTATACCGTCAGTGTATCCAGCGGATATCTGGCACTGCGCACGGCAAAAGCATATGATGAAAGAAATGAGATCGGGGAGCTTTATACCGGCGATACCGTACAGGTACAGGATACCAGCGATTCGACCTACTGGTATGTTTATTCTCCGAAGCTTGGAAAATCCGGTTATGTCAATAAAAATTATCTTGTCGGAACAGGATCCTCCTCGTCCGGAACGACCTATACCGTCAGTGTATCCAGCGGATATCTGGCACTGCGCACGGCAAAAGCATATGATGAAAGAAATGAGATCGGTGAGCTTTATACCGGCGACACCGTACAGGTACAGGATACCAGTGATGCAACCTACTGGTACGTTTATTCTCCGAAACATGGAAAATCCGGCTATGTAAACCGAAATTATCTGATCGGAGCAGGTTCTTCCGTAGGTTCCACCTGGACGGTTCGTGTGGCCAGCGGATATCTGGCCCTTCGTACAGCAAAGGCCTATGATTCCAGAAATGAAATCGGAGAGCTCTACACCGGCGATACCGTACAGGTGCAGGATACCAGCGATGCAACGTACTGGTATGTCTATTCCCCGAAACATGGAAAATCCGGTTATGTAAACAAAAACTATCTCTACAGCAGCGGTTCTTCCTGTGTGACAAAAACGGTCCGTGTAGCCACCGGATATCTGGCCCTTCGTACGGCAAAAGCATATGATGAAAGAAATGAGATCGGTGAGCTTTATACCGGTGATACCGTACAGGTACAGGATACCAGCGATTCGACTTACTGGTATGTATATTCTCCAAAACACGGAAAATATGGTTATGTGAATAAAAATTATCTCTACTAAAGCATACAGTAAACCACACAGAAAACAGGAAAAATAATTTTTTGCTTGCAAAATAAAGGTATTCGTAGTATTCTGTTCATTGTTATTTTATTAAATTATTGTTTTTTTATATTTAAGGAGGCTATTTTATGGCTAGAACAACTGCTAAAGCTGTCGCAGAAACAGTGGAAACAGTAGCAGAAAAGAAACCTGCTGAGAAGAAACCGGCTGCAAAAAAGACAGCAGCTAAGACAACAACAAGAAAAACAGCTACGAAAACAACAGCAAAGAAGACAACGGCAGCCAAAGCTGCAGAGGAGAAAAAACCTGCTGTAAATACAGAAGTTTATGTTCAGTTCTGGGGAAAAGAAGTATATGCAAAAGATCTCGTGGAATCTGTTAAGAGAATCTGGACAGATGAGATGGGCAAGGATGCATCGGAACTTCTGGATCTCAAAATTTACATCAAGCCGGAAGACAATGGTGCACACTATGTAATCAACGGTGAGATTACCGGATTTATCGGATTATAATGTGTTGTATCACAAAGACAGGAAGGAAAAGGAAACGGGGTATATCAGGAGCGGTATATCCCGTTTTATCATTATTGTTTCTATTTTGTTTCTGTATGGATTCCGGGTAACCTGGAAACAGATAGAACAGGGAATGGAGGATAAATATGAGAAGAAAAATCCAGAAATGTATATTAGAAAAGAGAATAGATCGTACTGTTTTGACCGCAGCACTTATGTTGACGGGAACATTTTTGTTCTGTGATACCACTATGGCGCAGGTGAATGAGCCCCTGATGTCACTGGCAGAGTATCCTGTCGTTGACGGTTCTACCGCATGTATTCCTCTGTGCGAAAATCTGGCCCTCCGTCTGACGGGATGTTCGCAGGCTGAGGCGGAAGAAACACTGGACAGTTATTCCAATACGAATCCAAGTTATCTGCACCTTGCGGGCGGTTCCTGTGATATCATATTTTCCTATGAACCGGCGCAGGAGACGGTGGAGGAGCTGAAGGCATATGATCCGCTGAATTCTGTTCCGATCGGGAAGGATGCACTTGTATTTATCACAAATGTTTCCAATCCTGTGGAAAGTCTGACAGTAGATCAGATTCGGGACATTTTTGCCGGTGAGATCACAAACTGGAGTGAAGTTGGCGGAGCAGATATGGAAATCAGGGCATTTCAGCGGCCTGAGACCAGTGGAAGTCAGACATTGATGCGGAAGCTGGTGATGGGAGATACGGTTATGGAAGAAAGTGATGTGGAGCTGGTGCCTACTATGGAAGGAATGATAGAGGCGCTGAAGGAATATGATAATTCCGTAAACTCCATCGGTTTTTCCGTGTATTACTATGCTTCTCAGATGTACGAACAGCCGGATCTGAAGTTCCTCCAGATAGACGGTGTGGAACCGTCCAATGATTCGATCCGCTCCGGAAAATATCCTCTGATCAATGAATTTTACTGTGTCACAAATGAACAGTCTTCGGACAGTGCAAAGAAAATTCAGGAGTGGATGGTTACGGAAGAAGGCCAGCAGTTTGTGGAGGAGTGCGGTTATGTGGCGATGCAGTAAAAAGAGATGGATGAAGCTCACGGCAATCGTTCTGGCACTGACCGTACAAACCGGAAAAAACATTGCATATGCTCAGGAGGAGCCTTCGACGGAAACAATGGTACAGCAGCTGCAGCTATATGAGGAGGGAACCGGATTTTATATTCCCTACATGGAGGGAAGGGCAAGACTGTATGACAGTCACGGAAATTTCTGCAGTATCCTCTCCCTCTATGACAATTTCTTTTTCATTCCGACGATTGATCTGAACAGTGTTCTGGTTCGTGAGGAAAGTGACCGGGACTGCGCGTATCGTGTGAGAGACGGAAAAGTCATTTATGAGGCAGCTCATGAATCCAAAGAAATCCTGGCTCTGAAAGACAGCTTTCTTGTCTATGATTCACATACCGGTCTGATGGAATTATATGACAATGAGGGAAAGATTTTTTACAGCGGTCCGGAAAAATTTCCGGAGGGGGCCGAAATATATCATTCAGTGGAGCATCTGACACAGGGATGCCTCATAGATTGCCATTCCAGGAACTATACCACATGTCCCTTTTCATCATCTTACTATCTGTATGTGGATGATGAAACCCATCAGACCACACGGCTGGATAAGGATGTATTTGGTTCATCCAGTTATGATCTGATCAATTTTGGAACGAACATTCTTGTCAGAGGAGATTCAGAAGATTTAGAAGATTCCTGGAGTCTGAAGCTTCTGGATCTGGAAGGAAACTGCATTTATGACAATATAGAAGATTACGGGGACAGAATTTTTTCACCGCGTGATTTCTACGGGTCTCTGGACGCAGATCATATCTATATCCGAGACGGAGAGACATACCTGGAATTGAACGAACAACTGGAAGTAACCGATGAGATCACATTTCCGGAAAATACAGAACCGGAGATGTCCTATGAAAATTATTATGTGGGTGCTGCATATCAGAGTCTGAACTGGCAGATCTGTGCGGGAAGTGTCGCATACAATGATGAAAGACGTGTTCCGTATGTAGAGGAAGCAGGCGGTATCCGTGTTTATGCGCCGGAGGAGAATTTCTTTATTCCGGTGCCGGAGAATTTCCGGGTGGAAAGCGTCAATCATTCTCTGGCCGTACTTCGGTCGGATATGCCGGAATATTCAGATTATTATTTCGTGATCAATTACCGCACCGGAGAAAATGTTTATAATGATCCCGACAAACCGGCAGAATGGAAAAAGGGAAATGCAGAGCTGAATAAGGATTACTGTCTGATCAGCTTTTATGACAATGGAATCAGCTCCTATTCTGTATTAGATAACGAAGGGACACTAAGTTTTTCGGCAGATTCACCAGTGCGCTGCATGGCATCCTGTGACAGTTATCTGTATATGAGTCGGGGACCATACTGTGGATTCATTGATACAGAGGGAAACTGGGTATTTAAAATCCTTCGTGAATATTCGGACTGATTACATATAAAAATAATATGCATTTGATGGAAATGCATGAAAGAACTGCTAGTGTATTATTTGACAGATTTCACATACTACCATTGTAACATCAAACAAACAACAAGGAGGAAACAATCATGTCAAATAACAACACTTCTTCTAACAGAGCAGCTGTGCCGGAAGCGAAAGGCGCATTAAACCGATTTAAATTTGAGGTTGCCAATGAGCTTGGCGTTCCTCTTACAGATGGTTATAACGGAAACCTCACATCCAAACAGAACGGAAGCGTTGGCGGCTATATGGTCAAGAAGATGATTGAGGCACAGGAGAGACAGATGTCATCCGGAAGCCAGGCGCAGCAGACACAGCTTTAAGAAGCAGACCAGGAGATCCTTTTTGGATCTCCTGATTTGATGAGCCAAGGCACAAACGGACTAGCGGAAAAATCGTAATTATTAAAATTATATGAATTGTGTATGTTTTGACAGAAAATATTGCGTTTCTTTTAGTTATTTGTTATAATGCTTGTGCAAGTACGAGAGTTTTTGGGCGCAAACTGACTTGGAAACGGAGGGTGATTTATGAATTTAGGAATTATTGCCCACAATAGCAAGAAAGTGCTGATTGAGGATTTTTGTATTGCGTATAAAAACATCCTTGCAAAGCACGAGGTATATGCCACCGGTACAACGGGAAGACGAATTGAGGAAGCCACAAGCCTGCATGTACATAAATTTCTTGCAGGAAGTATCGGTGGGGACAAACAGTTTATGGACATGGTGGAGAGAGAGGATCTGGATATGGTGATCCTGTTTTACAATCCTACCATGATCGATCCGAAAGAACCGGATATCATGAGCATTGTGAAACGATGTGATCAGTATAATATTCCGGTTGCCACGAATATTGCGACGGCAGAGTTGCTGATTCTCGGGCTGGCAAGAGGAGATCTTGACTGGAGACTGAATCTGAAATGAGAGTAATAGCCGGAAAAGCCAGACGACTGAATTTGAAAACCATACCTGGTATGGACACACGGCCCACGACAGACCGGATTAAGGAAACACTGTTTAATATGCTGCAGCCCTGGATCTGCGGATGCCGCTTTCTGGATCTGTTCAGCGGCAGCGGAGGAATTGGAATCGAGGCATTAAGCCGCGGTGCGGATCATGCTGTCTTTGTGGAGAAAAATCCGAAGGCATGTTCCTGCATCAGGGAAAATCTGTCATTTACCAGACTGTCTGATGATGCACAGCTTTTGAATATGGATGCTCTTCAGGCTCTGCGTTCGCTGGAAGGCAGAGAAGCTTTTGATATTATTTTTATGGATCCTCCGTACGGAAAGGATCTGGAGAAACAGATACTGGAATATCTGACAGACAGCTCCCTTTTGAATGAGCATACGTTGATCATCGTTGAGGCGGATCTGAAAACATCTTTTGATTATGTGGATTCTCTTGGATTTTCTGTTTGCCGGATCAAGGAATATAAAACCAATAAGCATGTTTTTTTAAACAGAAAGAGTGAATGATATGATTACAGCAGTATACCCGGGCAGTTTTGACCCGGCTACATATGGGCATCTGGATGTCATTCGTCGAGCCAGTGTCTCATTTGACAGAATAATTGTTGGGGTTTTGCATAATTCTGCAAAAAGTCCGTTGTTTTCTGTGGAGGAACGTGTTAATATACTGGAAAGGGCTACAGAATCCCTCCATAATGTTGAGGTAAAGCCCTTTGACGGATTGTCCGTAAATTTTGCAAGAGAGAATGGTGCGCAGGTAATTGTCAGAGGACTTCGGGCAGTTACCGATTTTGAGTATGAACTGCAGATGGCCCAGACCAACAGGGTGCTCGCTCCGGATGTGGACACCGTATTTCTGACGACCAGTCTGGAATATGCGTATTTAAGCTCCACCATCATGAAGGAAGTGGCACGGTTTGGGGGAGACCTGAGTAAATTTGCACCGCCGGAAATTACCGATGCGGTACGGGCGAAGCTGAATCTAATGAATTTGTAACAATAAGGAGAATATGTAATGAGCAGCAGAATTGAACAGATTATTGAAGAAATTGAAGAGTATGTGGACAGCTGTAAATACCAGCCGCTTTCCACTACGAAAATTGTTGTAAACAAAGAAGAAATCGAAGAGTTGCTTCGTGAACTTCGTCTGAAAACACCGGACGAGATCAAGCGTTATCAGAAGATCATCAGCAACAAGGATGCGATCCTGGAGGATGCGCAGGCAAAGGCAGATGCCATTATTGCGGATGCACAGGCAAAAGCGCAGGAACTGGTAACACAGCATGAAATTATGCAGAGGGCGTATGCACAGGCAAATGAGACCATCAATGCTGCAAACAAACAGGCGCAGGATATTCTCGATTCTGCGACGCAGGATGCGAACAGCATCCGTCTCAGTGCCATTACCTACACAGATGATATGATGGCAAACATCGGTTCTGTTGTGAGTCAGACGCTTGAGGACGCCGGCGGAAAATATAAAATGTTTATTGATGCCCTGCAGAGCTGCCTGGACATCGTAAATGCAAATCGTCAGGAGCTTGCTCCGCAGACGGCACAGGCTGCTGCAATGAACAACAGCTATCAGGATGACTCGGATGACGAGTTAGATGATCTTCCGGAGGAATAAAATCAGGAGAGCAGTGATACCGGTGTTGATACATTTGGCGCAGAGATAGTATTTTAATGGAATGTGCGGATGGCTTACACTTCGGGTCTGACATACGACGCACAGTCCGCCGAAGCTGGTCAGTACCATACTGTATAGGTATTTTGTTTCAGTGGACAGATCAGTGCCTGCGATCATGTGCAGTCCGTTTGTGAGCTCCATGGATCCGGTGAGAAGATAAAAAATACTTCCACGATACGGAAGATATTCCTTCAGCATTGCGCCGGCCAGAGAGAACAGCAGTATGTAACCGCCCAGGCGGGCCATCGTTTCAAAACCGTTCATAATCGAGACATCAACGAAAGCGTCAAAACCGCTGGCGAAAGATGTCTCTTTTTTTGGCAGAACACAGGAGACGGGCATGATGGTTTTCCGGTGAAAGATAATGATACGGAAAAAAAGCATTACTGTAATATCTGCAATGATCAGTGGAAAAAGAATGTATTTCAGCGGGATGACCTTTTTCAGACAGGTAAGATATACATAGCCTGTGAGAAAGGCCGGGCTGGCATTGTTGGAGAACGTCATGAGATAGCAGCTTTCCCGCAGGGACAGCTTTCCCTGGCGGTACAGATCTGAAGTGATTTTTGCACCCATGGGGTAGCCGCACAGCAGACCTGCAAACAATGCATATCCCCCGCAGGGAGAAAGTCCGAACAGATATTTCAGCAGGATCCGTGCAGGATAAAATAATGATTCCATCAGTTCGGTTCTCATCAGAATGCCGGTAAGAATGATAAACGGCAGGAGTGTGGGAAACAAAGTGTTCAGCCATAAATTCATTCCGGCCCGCGCTGCAGGAATCGCGCTGTCGGTATGAAGCAGTGTAAAAAGGAGCAGAATAACAGAAACGAAAGCGAATAATATTTTTTTCATAACATCCGGATCCGAAATACCGTTGTTCATGTATATGGTTATTTTATCCGGAGTATGTCTGAAACAAAAAGAATATATGGAGGTGCTGTGATGGCAGTATTGGAAAATCTGGAACCGAAAAAAGTATTTGAGTATTTTGAACAAATCTGCAGGATCCCGCATGGGTCCGGCAATACAAAGGAAATCAGCGATTATCTTGTCCGTTTTGCACAGGAACATTCTCTTGCGTATGTGCAGGATGAGATGAATAATGTTGTGATTTTCAAACCAGGTACTGCCGGATACGAAGATGCACCTGCAGTGATTCTTCAGGGACATATGGACATGGTCTGCGAAAAAAGACCGGATGTCGAGCATGATTTTGAGAAAGACGGACTGAAGCTTTCGGTGGAAAACGGATATATTCATGCAAACGGCACCACACTTGGAGGAGATGACGGAATTGCAGTTGCCTACGGTCTGGCTGTCCTCGACAGTACAGATCTTTCGCATCCGCCTCTGGAGGTTCTGATCACGGTAGATGAAGAAATCGGTCTGCTGGGGGCAAAGGATTTTGACTGCAGCGTGCTGAAGAGTTCCAGACTGATCAATCTTGATTCGGAGGCAGAGGGAAGTCTCTGGATCAGCTGCGCAGGAGGTGTGACGGCTGTCAGTCGTATTCCGCTGCGAAGAGTTGAGGCCAGCGGAATGGGAATCCGGATTCGAATCAGCGGCCTTATGGGCGGTCATTCTGGAGCGGAAATTGACAAAAAGCGTGCAAATGCAAATCTTCTGATGGGAAGACTTCTCTATGGTATGAAAAAACACGGAGAATATGAACTGGTTTGTGTGAACGGCGGTCAGAAAGACAATGCCATTACAAGAGAGTGTACTGCAAAAGTGCTGATTGATCCGCAGGAAGAGGCAGATTTTTGCGAGTACATCAACTGGCTGGAGGAAAGAATCCGCGAGGAATATACCGGAAGTGATGAAAATATTTCCATAGAGTTTCTTCCGGACGGAAAGGATGAGGAGATGGTGCTCCATCCGGTCAGTCGGGAAAAAGTACTGTTTTATCTGATGAACGTTCCGCAGGGAATTCAGAAGATGAGCGGTTCGATCGAAGATCTGGTGGAAACTTCCACCAATGTGGGAATTGTGAGAACATCGGAAACGGAGTTTGTGGCGAGCTCCGGTGTGAGAAGCTCCCTGGCGGCTGCCAGAGATGCACTTTCAGACAGGATCGAATACCTCACAGAATTTCTGGGAGGAGAATTTGAGCGGCAGGGAGAGTATCCTGCCTGGGAATACCGGAAGGATTCTCCGCTTCGTGACCGCATGGTGAAGGTATACGAGGAGATGTATGGAGAAGAGCCTGCAGTGGTTGCAATACATGCCGGACTGGAATGCGGGCTTTTCTATGAAAAAATTCATAATCTGGATTGTGTATCTCTTGGACCGGATATGAAGGATATTCATACTTCTGAAGAGCGGTTGGATGTTGAATCTGTTCGCCGTGTGTGGGAATATCTCGTCAAAGTTCTGGAGGAACTGAAAAACTGACAGATAACAGAATAAAAGAACAAATTGGTGTAATTTCCTAAGAAATAAAAGAATTTCCCGGCGGGATGAAAATCCTGTACGGGAAATTTTTTCGTTTGAGAAATGCCATACACGCAGTCATAATGCTTTATCTTCTCTCATATACTGTATAGGATATGGGGGGATTTCATGAACCTTGGAAGAAAGTGGTGGATTGCCGCCTTCGCTGTGCTAACTGTGGCAGTCTCCGTCCTTACAAATGTGATTGATATGCGCAGCAGCGTATCCATCCTTACATATCGTTCCTGTGAAAGTATGGATTTCCGGAAACAGGAACTGGATCCACATCTATATAAAAAGCTGATCTGTGAAGTTCCATCCTCCGCATTTTCGCAGGTACTGACTGTAACAATGCTGGATGGAAAGTTTCATCCGGCCGTATTGTCCACAAATGCAGCACGATACCGAAAATATAAGAAGGGAGAATTCCGGGAACTGGAACAGTGTTATCAGGCAGTATGGGAAGATATCTTCTGTTTTCCGGTAAAAACGGACGAATCTGTTTTTTTCGAAAATACATTTGGGGAACCGAGAACTTATGGCGGAACCCGTACGCATGAAGGAACGGATATTTACGGTGAAAAGAATCTGTCCGGATATTATCCGATCCAGTCGATGACTTCCGGAACAGTGGAACAGGTAGGATGGCTTCCTCTGGGAGGATACCGGATCGGAATCCGAGCATTGCACGGAGGTTACTTTTACTATGCACATCTTTCTGGCTACAGCAGAGATTTCCGGGTAGGGGAGACCGTGAACGCAGGAGATCTTCTCGGATTTATGGGGAATACCGGATATGGCCCCGAAGGAACTGCAGGAGTCTTTCCGGTTCATCTTCACCTGGGGATTTATATCAGGACTCCGTATTCGGATGAAATGAGTGTGAATCCATATTACGTTTTGAAAGCTTCAGAGATAAAAAATTCTTTTTCCATGTAACAATAAACAGAAGAAGCAGAAGAAAATAAAAAAAATGTAAAGTACAGAATTATAAGGAGATATTTCAGGAAATTTATGCTATAATAAAAATGTTATGTAAAAGTGAGGAGTAATACAATGGAAATACAGTTGTGGAGAAGCATACTCTGTCCCTATGAACTGGCTGTCAGAGAACTGATGGTTAAGTTTGAACATATTATCGAAGAACACAGACAGAAGGATCTTTATTCCCCCATTGAACAGGTATGCGGGCGTGTGAAGACGATTTCCAGTCTTCTTGAGAAAATGCAGCGCAAGCATGTTCCGATGGAACGCATGGAAGAAGAAATTGAAGATATTGCGGGAGTGCGCCTGATCTGTCAGTTCGAAGAGGATATTGAGACCGTTGCTTCACTGATTAAGAAGCGGGCGGATATGACGGTGAAAAGTGAGAAGGATTATCTGACCCATATTAAGCAGAGTGGATACCGCAGTTTTCATATGATCGTGTACTATACCGTGGAGACCATCGACGGACCGAAAAGACTCCAGGTGGAAATCCAGATCCGTACCATGGCCATGAATTTCTGGGCAACGATTGAACACTCTCTTCAGTACAAATACAAAGGTGATATGCCGGAGCATGTGGCGGAGCGTCTGAGCAAAGCTGCGGATGCGATCATATCGCTGGATAAGGAAATGTCCTCGGTGCGCACGGAGATCATGGACGCTCAGATATCCTCTCAGATGCAGTCGAACCTGGTAAAAGATATTCTGAACAATATCGAAAACCTGTATAAGCTGTCGAACAAGCGTGAGGTTATGAAAATTCAGGATGAATTCCTGCGTGTATATGAGACAAAGGATATCCAGCAGCTGCAGCGTTTCCACAGACAGCTGGATATCATATCCGAAGGATACCGTGCACAGTCTGTGGAGATCAATATATGAGAGGTAAGCTATGCTGAAAAATAAAAAAGCAGTTTTGTTTGATCTGGATGGTACCCTGGTGGATTCCATGGGCGTATGGGAAGAGATAGATATCGAATATCTTTCCATGCACGGACTTGAAGTTCCGCAGGGACTGCAGCATGAAATAGAAGGAATCCCTTTCACGGAAGTAGCCGTTTATTTTCGCAAGCGGTTTCAGCTTCAGGAATCACTGGAAGAAATCATGCAGACCTGGCTGGATATGGCCATGGATAAGTATTGTTATGAGATACCGCTGAAGAAAGGGGCCGGTGAATTTGTTCGCTGTCTGGAAAAACAGGGAATCCGGATGGCAGTTGTGTCCAGCAATCATCTGGAACTGATCCGGGCATGTCTGGAAGCGCATGGCATTGCGGACTGTTTTTCTGTGATCATCACTGCAGATGATGTGGAAAAAGGAAAACCGGAACCGGATGTTTATCTGGAAGCGGCGGCCCGTCTGAAGGTGAAACCGGAAGAATGCCTTGTTTTTGAGGACATTGTTCCCGGAATCACAGCGGGAAAAAGGGCAGGGATGCAGGTCTGTGCTGTAGAAGACAGCTACAGTGAATATCAGAAGCTTGAAAAAATGAAGTATGCCGATTATTACATCCATTCCTTTGAGGATGTGCTGAATCATACATATGAGGGTTAATATGCAGGGATTTTTGCCCGTCACGGGAAAAGAAATGAAGGAACGGGGCTGGGAACAGCCTGATTTTGTATACATCACCGGGGATGCCTATGTAGACCATTCCTCCTTTGGAACGGCGATCATCAGCAGAGTGCTCGAGAGCCGGGGGTATCGTGTCTGCATTCTGCCTCAGCCGGACTGGAAGGATAAAAGCAGTGTGACGGAATTCGGAGAACCCCGTCTGGGATTTCTGGTTTCTGCAGGAAACATGGATTCCATGGTAAATCACTATACGGTTTCCGGAAAACGAAGGCAGAAGGATTCCTATTCACCGGGAGGAAAAGCCGGTCTTCGCCCGGATCGCGCCGTGATTGTCTACAGCAATCTGATCCGGCAGACCTATAAGCATACCCCCATTATTCTGGGAGGAATTGAGGCAAGCCTTCGTCGCCTTGCCCATTATGATTACTGGGAAAACAAAGTCAAGCGAAGTGTACTGATCGATTCCGGTGCAGATATCATATCCTATGGAATGGGGGAACATTCCATTCTGGAAATTGCGGAGGCGCTGCAGAACGGGATTCCCATTGAGGAGATCACCTACGTCCCGGGAACCGTTTTCCGGACAAAATCACCGGAACGTATTTACCACTGTGAGATTCTGCCTTCCTTTGCGGAGGTTCAGACGGACCGGAAGGCCTATGCGGAAAGCTTTGCCTGCCAGTATCGCAACACAGATCCTTTTACGGCGAATCCCATGGCAGAGTCTTATGGTTCCAGAGGATTTGTTGTGCAGAATCCTCCGGCGAAGCCGCTGACAATGCAGGAGATGGATGATATATACGATCTGCCGTATATGGGAACCAGCCATCCGATGTATGACAGCGAAGGCGGCGTTCCTGCACTGGAAGAGGTTAAATTCAGCCTGACCAGCAACCGGGGATGTTTTGGAAGCTGCAGCTTCTGTGCGCTTACCTTTCACCAGGGACGAATTCTTCAGGCAAGGAGTCATGACTCTCTGATTCGGGAAGCCTGTAAAATGACAGAAGATCCCCTGTTTAAGGGATATATTCATGATGTGGGAGGACCTACGGCAGATTTCCGGCAGCCTTCCTGCGAAAAACAGCTGACTGCAGGTGTCTGCAGGAACCGTCAATGTCTCTTTCCGTCACCCTGCAAAAATCTGAGAGCAGATCACAGTGATTACGTACAGCTGCTTCGGAAACTGCGTGCGATTCCCCGTGTGAAAAAGGTTTTTATTCGATCCGGTGTGCGTTTTGATTATGTGATGGCGGATCCCAGCCCGGAATTTCTGGAAGAACTGGTGAAATATCATGTGAGCGGGCAGCTACGTGTGGCTCCGGAGCATGTGTCGGATTCTGTGCTGAAATATATGGGAAAACCGGGACATGATGTATACCAGAGATTTCTGAAACGTTATGAGCAGATCAATGAAAAATACGGAATGAAACAGTATGCGGTGCCGTATTTTATGTCATCCCATCCGGGATGTACGGTAAAGGATGCGGTTAAGCTGGCGGAATATATCCGTGATCTCGGATTTACGCCCGAGCAGGTACAGGATTTTTATCCGACACCTTCTACGCTGTCCACCTGCATGTACTATACCGGCATTCATCCGCTTACAAAAGAGAAGGTGTATGTTCCGAAGGATCCTCACGAAAAAGCAATTCAGAGAGCTTTGCTGCAGTACAGAAATCCTGCAAACCGGAAACTGGTTCTGGAAGGCCTGAAGATGGCAAATCGAATGGATCTGGTCGGCTATGACCGGAAATGTCTGCTCCGTCCGGACAAAAAACAAAAGGAAGACTGCGGCGCCAGAAGCGCAGACAGAAGAAAAACCAGACCGAAAAAGACAATACGTAATATTCATAAAAAGAAATAAAGATACAAAGGAGCTTATTACATGAGCAAAATGAAATCCTGCGGAAAAATCCGAAAGGGTGATTTTGGTTACTTTTTCAGCGAAAAGAAACGGCAGGCACTGATTACCGGAATCTTATTCGCGGTTCCGCTGTTTATTTTTTTTACGGCATGGATCTATCATCATTCCAGAATGACTGTTTGGACCGTGGTGGCAGTGGTCGGATGTCTTCCGGCGTGCCGGTCCATGGTGAATCTCATCATGATCCTGATGCGTAAACCCATGAACAGGGAACTGTATCAGAAGATCTCATCCCATGCAGGGAAACTGGTAATGTCATATGAGATGTACATTACCTTTTACGAAAAAAGCAGTGTCGTGGATGCATTTGCAGTCTGCGGAAATGAGATGGTTGGATACAGCTCAGATCCGAAAATAGATATCAGCTTTATGACGAAGGAGATTCAGAAAATCATCAGGAAGAACGGGTACAAGGTCAATGTTCGAATTCTGAAAGATCTGAAACCGTACCTGCAGCAGCTGGATTCCCTGAATGCGCATTACGATTCGCTTCATGAGGGAATCAAATATGTTCCGGATGAGCGGTACCCCGATCTTTCCAGAGATGAACTGATCAAGCATACCCTGCTTGCAATCTGTCTATAGGAGAGTGCTATGAAGGAATACAGCATCGGGCCAAACGAGGCCGGACAGCGGCTGGACAAGTATCTTGGAAAGCTTCTGCCGCAGGCTCCGAAGAGCTTTGTTTACAAAATGCTTCGCAAGAAAAATATAACGCTCAACGGCAAAAAAGCAGATGGAAGTGAAAAGCTTCGGGAAGAAGATCTTGTCAGACTATTTTTCAGTGATGATACACTGGAAAAATTCTCCGGAGGAACGCAGATTTCCATGGCTCACGGGAATCTGGAACGGATTTATGAAGATGAGAATGTTTTGCTGGTAAACAAACCGGCAGGAATGCTTTCTCAGCCCTCCGGGGAAAAGTGTCCTTCCCTTGTGGAATATCTTACCGGATATCTGTTTGATACCGGTCAGCTTACACAGGAGCAGTATCGTACCTTTCATCCGGCTGTCTGCAACCGTCTGGACCGGAATACCAGCGGAATCGTGGCTGCGGGAAAGACACTGGCAGGTCTTCAGGAACTGTCCAGGGTATTCCATGACCGGAGTATTCACAAATATTACTGCTGTCTGGTCCATGGGATTCTGGAGGAAGAAAAACAAATCAAGGGATTTCTGCTCAAGGATGAGACAAACAATACGGTTACTGTTTATCCGGATGAGCACGAAGGGGCTGCACCCATTGAAACACGGTATCGTCCGCTGGCACATGGAAAGACCTGTACGCTTCTTGAAGTGGAACTGGTGACCGGTCGGACCCATCAGATTCGTGCACATCTTGCCTCCACAGGAAATCCTGTGATCGGTGACCGGAAATATGGGAATCCGATGATAAATCAGAAATACTATCAGAAATACCATTTAAGATATCAGCTGCTTCATGCACACCGGATCGTTTTTCCGCAAATGAAGGGAAAACTGGAAAATCTGTCCGGCAGGACATTTTCGGCAGAACTGCCGCAGCTGTTTCAAAAAATACAAAAAGATGAAATAACAGAGGAGAGTATAAGATTATGAAATTTTGGAATGAATTCTGGGACTATGTAAAGATGATCGTGTGTGTGGTTCTGGTTGTACTGGTGATCAATAATGTGATTCTGATCAATGCCAAGATACCGTCTGCCTCCATGGAAAAAACCATCATGACCGGTGACCGTGTATTTGGTTTCCGCCTTGCGTACGGAATCAATCTGGATCTGTTCGGAAAGCATATTTCCAAAAAAACAAAGGATCCGGAGCGTTTCGACATTGTGATCTTCAAGTATCCCGACAATGAGAAAGAGCTGTTTATCAAACGTGTCATCGGTCTTCCCGGAGAGACCGTGGAGATTGTAGATGGAAAGGTTTACATAGACGGCTCTGAGACACCTCTGGATGATTCCTTTGTTGCGGAAATGCCGCTGGGCAGCTTTGGACCTTATGAAGTTCCGGAGGACTGCTACTTTATGCTCGGAGACAACCGGAATAATTCCAAAGACTCAAGATTCTGGGACAATACATTCGTCCGCTTTGACCAGATTGTAGGAAAGGCTGTCATACGTTATTTCCCGTCCATTAAGCTTCTGGGTTATCAGGAGCCGGAGGGCAGTGCACAGCAATGAGTACCTGGAACAGCAGAGGGCTTCGTGGTTCCACGCTGGAGGATCTTGTGAACAGAAGCAACGAACAGTATGGAGAAAAAGGTCTGGCGCTGATCCAGAAGATTCCCACTCCAATCACACCTGTGAAAATAGATAAAGAAAACCGCCATATTACACTGGCTTATTTCGACCAGAGAAGTACGGTGGATTATATTGGTGTGGTTCAGGGGATTCCGGTATGCTTCGATGCGAAGGAATGCAGTGTGGATACCTTTCCGCTGGCTAACATCCACCCTCATCAGGTGAAATTTATGGAGAACTTTGAAAAACAGAGCGGGATCGCTTTTATCCTGATTTTTTTCAGCCATGTGGACGAATTCTATTATCTGCCTTTCCGGACACTGTTATGTTTCTGGAATCGAATGCAGGAGGGCGGAAGAAAAAGCTTCCGGAGGGAAGAACTGGATCCGGCTTATTATCTTCCAAAGAAAAGCGGATTTCTGGTTCCCTATCTGGAGGGGCTTTCTCTGGATCTGAAAATGCGGGATTGACAAGGAACCTTGTATGGCTTATAATCCTATAAGGTTTCACATGGCAGCGTGTTAGCAAACTAAAGTAAAACCATTGTTCTGGAGGAAATGAAATTGCAGCGTATTTTTCACACCCCGGAAGGAGTCCGGGATATTTATAATGGAGAATGCAGTCAGAAGCGGATATTGCAGAAAAAACTGCACCGTGTATTCCAGCTTTATGGCTGTAAGGATATTGAAACACCTACGTTTGAATATTTTGAGGTTTTCAGCAATGAAGTGGGGACCATTCCGTCAAAGGATTTATATAAATTTTTTGACAGGGAAGGAAACACTCTGGTTCTGCGGCCGGATTTTACCCCGTCTGTGACCAGGGCGTGTTCTACATACTACTCACCGGACAAAGATCCGGTGACACTTTGCTATACAGGAAATACCTTTATCAATAATTCCAGCCTGCGGGGACGCTTAAAGGAGACGACGCAGATGGGAGTGGAACGTTTCGGTGATGCGTCGGCTCAGGCGGATGCCGAAATTCTTGCCATGACCATAGAATGTCTCATAGCATCCGGACTGACGGAATTTCAGGTAAGTATCGGACAGGTGGATTATTTTAAATCCCTTCTTTGCGAGGCTGAAATGGATAAAGAAGCGGAAGAGCGGTTAAGAGAGCTGATCTCCCAGAAAAACTACTTTGGTGTGGAGGAACTGATTCAGGAGCAGAAACTGAAAAAGTCTCTGGGAAAAGCTTTTCAGGAGCTTCCCCAGATGTTTGGCTCTGTAGAAATACTGGAAAAGGCAAAATCCCTCACCAATAATGACTGTGCATTGAGTGCCGTTTACCGGCTGGAAGAGATTTATGACATTCTGAAAGTATACGGCTATGAAAAATACATCAGCTTTGATTTTGGCATGCTCAGTAAATTCCGGTATTATACCGGAATCATTTTTCAGGCCTATACCTATGGCACAGGAGAACCGCTGATTAAGGGAGGCCGTTACAATCATCTGATGCAGCATTTCGGAACACCGGCGGCTGCAGTCGGTTTTGCCATCGTGGTTGATACACTGTTCCAGGCTGTTTCCCGGCAGAAGATTCCCATGGAAACAGAAGAAGATGTGAAAGTGATCTGCTACGATAAAGAGGATTACAGAAATGCCATACTGGAAGCCAGAAAGCTTCGGGAAAAAGGAATTGCAGTGGCTCTGTATCCAAAGAAGGAGAACAAATCATGAGATACCTGACATTTGCACTGACAAAGGGAAGACTTGCGGAAAAAACCATGGATATGCTGGAAAAAGTCGGCATTACCTGCGAGGAAATGCGGGATAAACATACCCGGAAACTGATCTTTGTCAACGAAGAACTGAAACTGAAATTTTTTCTGGCGAAGGGTCCGGATGTTCCGACTTACGTAGAATACGGGGCGGCAGATATCGGAGTTGTGGGAAAAGACACCATTCTCGAGGAAGGCCGGAAGCTTTATGAAGTGATGGATCTCGGCTTTGGGACATGCCGTATGTGTGTGTGCGGTCCCGAGAGTGCCGCAGAATTGCTTCACTCCAATCAGCTGATCCGCGTCGCCACAAAATATCCCAATATTGCAAAAGACTATTTTTATAACAAAAAACATCAGACGGTTGAGATTATCAAACTGAACGGCTCCATTGAACTGGCACCGATCGTTGGTCTATCGGAAGTGATCGTGGATATTGTGGAAACAGGAAGTACACTGAAGGAAAACGGGCTGAAGGTTCTGGAGGAAGTTTGTCCGCTTTCTGCCAGAGTCGTTGTCAATCAGGTGAGTATGAAGATGGAGGATGAGAGAATCCGCACCCTGATCAATAATCTGAGAAATGTACTCTGATTTGCGGTAAAGGACCCGTACATGGACTATGAAACAGACATGTCTGTTCAGAAATAAAAAAAGAGGTTATGGATATGCGTACTGTAAAACTTACAAAAGAATCGACCAAAGATATCTTGGAGAATCTTCTGAAAAGGAGTCCGAATCATTACGGTAAATTTGAGGAAACGGTTGCCGGAATTCTGAATCGCGTCAGAAACGAAGGAGATCAGGCCCTTTTTTCCTATACAAAAGAATTTGACAAGGTGGAGATTACCAAAGAGACCATCCTTGTGACAGAGGAGGAAATCCGGGAAGCTTATGAGGCGGTAGATCCTGCACTGGTGGAGGTGATCCGTAAGGCACTGGTAAACATCCGGGATTATCATGAAAAGCAGCGTCAGAACAGCTGGTTTACTTCTACAGAGAAAGGAACCATGCTCGGACAGAAGGTGACACCGCTTCAGCGGGTAGGGGTATATGTTCCGGGCGGAAAGGCTGTTTACCCGTCGTCTGTACTGATGAATATCGTTCCGGCCAAGGTTGCCGGTGTTCCGAATATTATTATGACAACACCTCCGGGAAAAGACGGAAAAGTAAATCCTTCCACTCTGGTAGCGGCAAAAGAAGCCGGGGCGGATCAGATTTACAAGGTTGGAGGTGCACAGGCAATCGGTGCACTTGCCTACGGCACACAGAGTATTCCGAAGGTGGATAAGATCGTTGGCCCGGGAAACATTTTTGTTGCTCTTGCCAAAAAGGCGGTGTATGGATATGTGAGTATTGATTCCATTGCGGGACCAAGTGAGATCCTGGTTCTGGCAGATGACAGCGCAAATCCGCGATATGTGGCTGCAGATCTTCTTTCTCAGGCAGAACATGACGAACTGGCATCGGCCATTCTCATTACTACCAGTGAAGAACTGGCGAAGCAGGTGGAAAAGGAAATCTGCGGATTTGTGGAAATTCTTTCCAGAAAAAATATCATCGAAAAATCTCTTGAGAATTTCGGATACATTCTGATTGCAGATTCCATGGATGAGGCGATTGAGGCGGCAAACGAAATTGCGTCCGAACACATGGAAATCGTAACCAGAAATCCTTTTGAAGTGATGATGAAAGTGCGGAATGCGGGAGCGATCTTTATTGGAGAGTACAGCTCCGAGCCGCTTGGGGACTATTTTGCCGGTCCGAATCATGTACTTCCCACAAACGGAACCGCAAAATTTTTCTCGGCATTGTCAGTGGATGACTTTGTGAAAAAATCCAGTATTGTATACTATTCCAGAGAAGCGCTGCAGGAAATTCACAGAGATATCGAACAGTTTGCCACATCGGAGCAGCTGACCGCGCATGCAAATTCCATCGCGGTACGATTTGAAGAAGAATCCTAAGGAGTATCATTATGAGTAAATTATTTATTCCATGTCTGTATCTTTCCCAGGGCACTGCGGTAAAGGGTTTTGGAACACAGGAGCCGGCAGGGGACGGAGATATTCTCCGTCTTGCCCATGATTATTTTGACCGCGGAGCGGACCAGCTTCTGGTGTTTGATCTTTCTTCGGGGGACACAGAACATGAGCATGCCATCGCGGATCTGAAGAAAATCTGCCTTGCTGCAAAAATCCCGGTGATTGCAGCCGGAAATGTGAAGCGGATGGAGGATGTCAAAAAGCTGATCTATGCAGGCTGTGCCAGAACGGTGCTGAATTTCTCCAAAGAAAGCAATGTAACGCTTCTGGAAGAGGTTTCCAGACGATTCGGAAAAGAAAAAATGATTGTCAGCATTTCAGCGCTGGAGCAGTTTACGGAAAACCAGAAGCTGATTGAAGAGTATGCCGGTGCTGTTCTGGTGTGGAATACACTCCAGGATAAAATTGAAGAGCTTTCCTCCATGCCAATGATTGTCTATTCTGAAAAAGGCAGCCGTGAGGCAGATACGCAGGCGCTGCGGGGCCGTACGGTATGCGGACTGAGCGGAAGCTATATTTCTGCGGCAGATACCGATCTGATTGCATATAAGGAAGCGTGCAGAAATGCCGGAATTGATGTCCTGATCTGTGAGAGCGCTGTTGCATGGTCAGAGTTCAGGCTGAACAGTGACGGAATGATACCCGTTGTTGTCCAGGATTATAAAACGGATGAGGTTCTCATGGTTGCCTATATGAATGAAGAAGCGTTTCAGACAACCCTGAAAACAGGAAAAATGACCTACTGGAGCCGAAGCCGCAATGAATTGTGGACCAAAGGACTTACTTCCGGACATGTGCAGTATGTGAAGTCGCTTTCCCTGGACTGCGACAATGACACAATTCTGGCAAAAGTTGACCAGGTGGGCGTCGCATGTCACACAGGAAATCGCAGCTGCTTCTTCCGCGCCCTGATGAAGAAAGAGTATGATGACACCAATCCGCTGCATGTGTTCCAGGATGTGTATGATGTGATACTGGACCGGAAGGAACATCCGAAGGAAGGCTCCTACACAAATTACCTTTTTGATAAAGGGATTGACAAGATCCTGAAAAAGGTGGGAGAGGAATGTACGGAAATTGTGATTGCCGCCAAGAATCCGGATAAGGAAGAAATCAAATATGAGATTTCGGATTTTCTTTATCATGTGATGGTTCTGATGGCGGAAAAAGGGGTTACCTGGGAAGAAATCACCCGGGAACTGGCCCGCAGATAATATTCTGATCTGTGACAGGAAAGCGCTAATATATCAGGGAATGTACTGAGGAATGAGGAATACAATGAAGAAAAAACTGGGGATTGCCGCCGGAATCCTTCTGGTACTGGCTGCAGCAGCAGTCGGTGGTTATCTGATCTGGTGCAGCAGTCTGGAAGATGATGTGATCTGGCCGGATTATCGCATCAATCAGGTTTCCATAAAAGGTATGACCATAGAGGAAGCCCGGGATGCCGTACAGAAAAAGTTTGAAGAGGATTATGGAGATGCTTCGATCACTGTGACGATCGATGATCGGGAATATGAACTGCCCGCATTTTCTGCACTGGATATCAATGTGGATGAAATACTGGAAAATGCCTATTTGCCCGGTCACCGGGAATGGTATAAAAGAGGTGTGGACCGTTATCGTCTGGACAAAAACGAGCCGGTTTATTCCTGTGAGGTTCTGCCGTTCATCGCGGATGAGGATGTCCTGTACGATGCTCTGGAAGAAACAGATATCCGTCAGATCGATACCGTAGTGCAGACCACATGGAAAAAATATGAAGACAGACTTGTCATTGCCAAGGGAAGCAGTGGAATCATGGCAGATGTGGATCGGCTGAAAGAAGAAATCCGGGATGCTCTGTATGCTCTTTCGTTTGACACCGTGATCGATTGTCCGGTGATCGAGACAACCCCAGAGCCGCTGGATCTGAAACCGTTTTATGAGGAAATATATCAGGAAAAGACGGAAGCTGTGATGGATAAGCATGATTACCGTAAGATCAGCCAGTCACAGACAGGGGTATCTTTTGATCTGGAGCAGGCGGAAAAAGATTTTGAAGCGGCTGCGGACGGTGAAGTACTCACCATCTCTTACATATATGAGGAGCCGGAGCTTACGACTGAGGAACTCAGGTCCATGATTTTCCGTGATGTTCTGGGAGAAGCTTCCAGTGTGGGCGGAGGTACTGCTGCCAGAAAAAACAATATTACACTTGCTTCGGACTACTGTAACGAGACAGTTCTCATGCCAGGAGAAATCTTTTCCTACAATGACACGGTAGGAGAGAGAACCTCAGAAAGAGGCTTCCAGGTTGCAACGGTTTATGCAAACGGTACGGCAGTTCCCGGAATCGGCGGCGGTATCTGTCAGGTTTCTTCCACGATTTTTGATGCAGCTCTGTATGCGGATCTGGAAATTGTGGAGCGGAAAAACCATTCTCTCACCGTTTCCTATCTCCCGCTTGGGCTGGATGCAACCGTAAACTGGGGAACACAGGATCTGAAATTTAAAAATACTACAGATTATCCCGTAAAACTGCTTGTCACCTATACGGACGGAGAAGTACGGGCAGTGATTATGGGTACAAAGACAGATGACACACAGGTGGAGATTACGACAGAGAGTCTCGGTGGACTTGGTGTTGTCACTTACCGGATCCACAAAGACAAATCTGGTAACGAAATTGATAAAGAAGAGGTTGCCGTCAGTCGGTATCAGGGCTACCATTGATGAATCATCATTGCCGTCCATATTGCAATCCGTGTGGTATCTTTTGACCCCAATATCATACAAAAGAACGATACATAACATTATAACAGGGAACGATCTATGGCAAATCAGGTAAAAAAATCTGTAAAGGCGGGTTCCGGTTATATCCTTCTGCTGCTTTTTATTTTCGCGGCATGCTTTTTTGGCTTTGGCAGACTGAAATGTTATACGGTCCTGTCCGGCTCCATGGAACCGGAGTATCCCACCGGATGTCTGATTTTTGTGAAGCCTGCGGGGAAACAGAATTTGAAGGAGGGCGATGTTATCACCTTTCGTCGCGGTGATATGATCGTTACACATCGCATTACAGAGGTTTTTACAAAAGAGAATAATTCTTCGGAGGTTCTTTTCCGAACCAAAGGAGATGCCAATGATACAGAAGATGAAGGCATTGTGAAAAGAGAAGATGTCATTGGTGTTCCGGTATGGAAAATACCGGGTCTTGGATATGCCGTGATATTTTTTCAGAATCTGGTGCTGAGGCTTTTTGAAAGCCTGCATACATTTCTGACATAATTTACGAGGCTGCTGCAAAACAGATGATTGATTCGTCTGCGGAGCAGCAGTTTCTTTATACCATTCAGATTAATGTACGGTGAAAGATACAAGAAATAAAGACAGAGACGATTGACGAAAAGCGGCGGAACTTATACAATATGCTCGAAGAGAAGTGCGCGAATATCATTCAGGAGGAATTACAAATGAGAGGACTTTATTCATCAAAAACGAAAATTCGTCATCAGATTTTTACTGAAATCGCCCGACTGGCTTATGAGGACAGAGACCCTGCCCAGCTGGAAGAACTGCCTTACAAAATTCTGCCTGGGGAAGTGGCATCTTACCGTGAAAGTATTTTTCTGGAGCGGGCAGTTGTGGGAGAACGACTTCGTGTTGCTATGGGAATGTCTCTTCGTAAAATTTCAGAACATGCACCGATTTCTCAGGGAGTGGAGGCGAGTGTGATTGAGGAAAAGTATTATGAACCCCCTCTGATCAATGTGATCAAATTTGCCTGTAATTCCTGTGCGGAAAAGAGAGTGCTTGTGACAGAGGGCTGCCAGGGCTGCCTGGAGCATCCATGTATGGAAGTCTGCCCGAAGGGTGCCATCTCAATGGTGAATGGCAAATCACATATCGATGAAGAAAAATGTATCAAGTGCGGAAAATGTGCCGATGCATGCCCATATAATGCGATTATCCGCCAGGAACGGCCCTGTGCAAAAGCCTGTGGGATGGGCGCTATTGGCTCTGATGAATATGGAAGAGCCGAAATTGATCAGGAAAAATGTGTTTCCTGCGGGATGTGCCTGGTAAGCTGCCCGTTCAGTGCAATCGTGGACAAAGGTCAGATCTATCAGACGATCATGGCAATCAAAAGTAAGACACCGGTATATGCGATTGTTGCACCTGCAGTTGCGGGGCAGTTTGAAGGACTGAAAAATACCCAGATCCGAAGCGCATTCCAGGCGCTTGGTTTTACGGATATCCGGGAGGTTGCAATCGGTGCGGATCTTTGTACCATTGAGGAAGCGAAGGATTTTATGGATGAGGTACCGGAAAAGCTTCCATTTATGGCTACCTCCTGTTGTCCGGCCTGGTCGATGATGGCAAAGAAAATGTTTCCGAAGCAGGCTGACTGTATATCCATGGCTCTGACACCGATGGTACTGACAGCGAGGCTGATCAAGCAGAAGGAACCGAACTGTAAAATTGTCTTTGTCGGTCCCTGTGCTGCAAAAAAACTGGAGGCAAGCAGAAAAACGATCCGCAGCTATGTCGATTTTGTACTTACATTTGAGGAGGTTGCCGGAATGTTTGATGCCCGGGGAGTTGATTTTGCAGAACTTCCGGAAGGAGAACCTCTTGCAAGGGCCAGTGCAGACGGACGGGGATTTGCAGCCAGCGGCGGTGTTGCGGCTGCTGTTGTGAAAGCTGTGAAACGAATGGATCCGTCCAGAGAAGTGAAGATTGCCAGTGCAGATGGACTGCAGAACTGTAAAAAAATGCTTCAGATGGCAAAGGCAGGAAAGTATAACGGCTATCTTCTGGAGGGGATGGCTTGTCCAGGCGGATGTATTGCCGGTGCCGGAACGATTCAGCCTATTAAAAAATCAGCAGCCTCTCTTGAAAAAATGAAAAAAGAGGCAGCCTTTGAGGAATGTATGGATACGGTTTATGAGGATCGTCTGAAATCGCTGGAACATCTTGATCTGTAAGTAACGGGAGTCTCACAAATAACTGAGTGTTCAGTTGTGGAGTGAGACTCCTTTTGATTATCTGAAAATATAAAATAAAATGGATTGACTTCCTGATACATTTGGCATATAATGAACATATGAATAAATGAACATATATAAAAATGTAGAAATAGACAGGAGGCTGCTATGAAAAGAACAGAGCAACAGGAACATCCTCACGGACAGGAATGCAATTGCGGCTGCAGCCATGGACATGAGCATGAACATCACCATGAGCACGGGGAAAGCTGCAGCTGCGGGCATGAGCACGAACATCACCATGAGCACGGGGAAAGCTGCAGCTGCGGACACGATCATGTACACGAGCATCATCACGCTCAGAAAAAGGGAACTGCGGACCATAGAAACCAGAGCGTTTTTATTCTGGAAAATCTTGGCTGTGCCAACTGTGCAGCAAAAATGGAGAAAAAAATCAATGAGCTGCCGGGTGTTTCGGAAGCAACCATAACATTTGCAACAAAACAGCTCCGTCTGTGTGCAGATGATCCGGAGCGTTTACTTCCGCAGATCAGACAGATCTGCTCCTCAATCGAATCCGAAGTGAAGGTGGTTCCGAGAAACATACCTTCTTCTGTGAAAGAACCCACACATACAGGTACCGAGAAGACAAAGGATGAAAAAAAATCGGAGACACGGAAAGAACTCTGTTTGATCATAGCAGGGGCTGTACTGTTTCTTCTTGGGAAATTGCCGGAGCATCAGCTGAGCAATAGCCTTCCTTCTTTTGTCGCTTATCTGACTGCATTTGTGATCCTTGGCGGCAGAATTGTTCTGACGGCATTAAAAAACCTGACCAGAGGTCAGATTCTGGACGAGAATTTCCTGATGAGCATTGCCACACTTGGAGCAATGGCTATCGGAGATTATCCGGAAGCAGTCGGAGTCATGCTTTTTTACAGAATCGGTGAATTTCTGGAGGAACTTGCGGTTGAACGAAGCCGGTCTCAGATTATGGATGCAGTGGATCTCCGTCCGGAAACAGTAAATCTTATAAAAGGTGACACCGTTCAGGTAATCGATGCGAAAGAAGCACAGATTGGAGATCTGCTGCTGGTTCGGCCGGGAGACAGAATTCCCCTGGACAGTGTGATTGCGGAAGGAGAAAGTCGTCTGGACACATCCCCCATCACCGGAGAACCGGTTCCGGTGACGGTCAGATCCGGCGACCGTGTTACTTCTGGGTGTATGAATACTTCCGGGCAGCTGAGAGTCCGTGTGGAAAAGCCGCTGTCGGAATCCATGGTTACCAGGATTCTGGATTCGGTGGAAAATGCCGCGGCAAGCAAACCAAAAATCGATCGTTTCATTACACGTTTTGCCCGAATTTATACGCCTTTTGTAGTGGCACTTGCCCTGTGTATTGCCATTCTCCCTTCGGCACTGACAGGTGACTGGGAAAAATGGGTCTACACTGCGCTGACCTTCCTGGTCATCAGCTGTCCCTGCGCGCTGGTTCTCAGTGTTCCGCTTACATTTTTCTCGGGAATCGGTGCAGGATCACGAAAGGGGATCCTGTTTAAAGGCGGTGTTGCACTGGAGCAGCTTTCCACCGTTCGAGCAGTCGTCATGGATAAGACAGGAACCATTACCCGTGGTGATTTTGCTGTGCAGAGTGTGGACAGCAGCGGAACGCTTTCTCCGGATCAGATTCTTACACTGGCTGCAGAGTGTGAACAGAATTCCACACATCCGATCGCAAGCAGTATCACGGCGGCAGCTTCTGCGAAAAATATGTATCTGGAGCAGCCGGCAGAACTGGAAGAAATTGCAGGACATGGTATCTGTGCAAAAAGAAAAGGTCAGATCATACTCGTAGGCAATACGAAACTGATGAAAAAGTATCATGTGGATCTGTCGGGCTATCAGAAAAATGATAGCGGAAGTGAAGTGCTCGTTGCGATAAACGGAAAACTGGAAGGATGGATAAATGTTTCGGATACTGTGAAGGAAGATGCTGCAGATTCCGTCAGGGCCTTGAAAAAGCTTGGCATTGTAACGGCAATGCTGACCGGAGATGCGCAAAACAGCGCTGAGACGGTGGCAAAAGAAACCGGAATTGATGAGGTTTATGCAAAGCTTCTTCCTCAGGATAAGCTGACCGAATTGAAAAAAATCCGGGAGCATCACGGAAGTGTCATGTTTGTGGGGGACGGAATCAACGATGCACCCGTTCTTGCAGGAGCAGATGTCGGCGCGGCTATGGGCAGCGGTGCAGATGCAGCGATTGAAGCCGCAGATGTGGTATTTATGAATTCCAATATGGAGGCGATACCTCAGGCAATTCATATTGCCAGAATGTCCGGACGTATTTCGAAGCAGAATGTGATTTTTGCACTTGTTGTGAAAGCATTGGTCATGATATTGGGAATTGCCGGTTTTGCCTCTATGTGGATGGCAGTGTTTGCAGATACAGGCGTGGCAATGCTCTGTGTTTTGAATTCTATACGGATTCTTTACAAATAGTTTTTGAAATTCATTGACAAAATGCTTTAGCCGTTTTATACTTTAAACTGTTAAATTAAAGACGTTGGGAGAAGCATTATGAAAGAAGTAGAGAAACTGATGAATTATCGCTCCGATGTTCGTGTGATTGACGCAACACTGAGAGATGGTGGACTGGTAAATGATTTCTTTTTTTCGGATGAATTTGTAAAAGCGCTGTATCTTACTAATATCCGTGCCGGTGTTGATTACATGGAGTTTGGATATAAAGCATCCAGAGAGCTTTTTGACGAGACGAAGTATGGAAAATGGAAGTTCTGCAGGGATGAGGATATCCGAAAAATCGTAGGAGAAAATCCGACCGATCTGAAAATTGCTGTTATGGCAGATGTGGGAAGATGTGACTATAAAAAGGATATCCTTCCGAAGCAGGAAAGCCCGATTGATCTGATTCGTGTTGCCACATATATCAATACGATTCCGACCGCTGTGCAGATGATCGAAGATGCTGCGGCAAAAGGGTATGAGACCACCTGCAACATCATGGCACTTTCCAATTCACAGGAAGCAGATGTGAAAGCTGCACTGGAAATTCTCGCGCAGACACCGGTTAACTGTCTGTATATTGTTGACAGCTACGGTGCGCTGTATCCGGAACAGATTGCCCGGGTTGCAGATATGTTCTGCAGTGTCGCGGAAAAATATAATAAAAAAGTGGGAATTCATGCACATAACAATCAGCAGCTTGCGTTTGCCAATACCATTGAAGCCGTTGGAGACGGTGTTGACTGGCTGGATGCCACTTATGCCAACATGGGGCGCGGCGCCGGAAACTGTGCCATGGAGCTGCTGTTAGGTTTCCTCCGCAATCCAAAATACAATATTTATCCTGCCGTACAGTTTATTGAAAGCTATATGAATCCTCTGAAAGAGCAGGGAATCACCTGGGGATATGATGCGCAGTATCTTATTACCGGAATATTAAATCAGCATCCGAGAACAGCGATTGCATTTACAAAAGAAAAGCGAACAGATTATGCGGAGTTCTACAAAGAACTGGTGGTGCATGACGACTAAGAAAGGACTGTCCCGATATCAGGGGCAGTTCTTTTATTTCGTGGAAATAACTCCGCTTGTCCTGATTCGTCTGATTATTACAGAATATTACAAGTTGTTACGTCATGGTTAAATAAGACCTGAAGGGGGAATAAATCGTTGACATTTTACAGTGCAAAAGGATAGAATGAAGATGATTCGGTGAAAACAGACAAAAAGTGTATACCGATACAATATGTATATAAAAAATGGAAGGAAAAATGAAAATGAATAATCATTCTGGAAGGATTCTCCGGAGCGGCCTGTTTTTGCTGCTTTGTATTATGATGTGTTCGACGGGGATTAAACAGGTATCTGCACAGAGCAGTCTGCCTGCATCTTCAAAACTCTTATCAGAGACAAGGAAAGCAGGGTGGGTGAAACAGAAGAACGGGCAGTACCTCTGGCGAAAAGCCGATGGTTCCTATATCCGGAAAAAAGGCTGGCAGATTCTGAATAAGAAAAAATACTATCTTCTGGATGGAGGATACCGTGCCGGCGGCTGGCAGCGAATTCATGGGAAATATTACTATTTTTATCAGACGACCGGTGTTCTATACGCAAAAAAGGGAATGGTCCGGATTGGAGCCTATCGCTATTATATTTTCAGTGACGGATCGGCGGCTACCGGGATGACGAAGTTCGGAAATTATCTTTTCTATTTCAGTCCTACCGGCAAGCTGGTGGAAAGCAAAAGAGGAGTGCGCTGTGGAACAAAATATTATAATACCACGCAAAACGGCCTGGCTACGGAAATTACGGTCAATCAGGCAATGTGTGAGCGAGCGGCAAATGAATTTATCCGGAAGCACAGCAGTGCCTCTGACAGTAATGCTGTAAAATTCCGTAAATGCTTTAACTATCTTGTTGCATATATGCGCTATTCTCCGGGCTACTTCAGTGTGAGCGGGGATTACGCCGCCTTTAATCAGCCGGAGTGGCAATACAGGCTGGCACTCCAGTGTTTTCAGTCACCGGATCTGAGAGGAAACTGCCACCGTTTTGCCTGCTGTGTGGCAGCAATTGCAAAGGAACTGGGATATCGTCCCTATGTAATCGTGACAACCGGTGATCACAGCTTTGTTATGATCGACGGAAAATATTATGACAATATGGGACCATTGTTCGGCGCATCCGGACACAGTTCCTACAGTATTCACAGAAAGGTTGCATTTTAAAGAGAAGGGGGAAATTTTCAATGCGCAAAAAAATAAAAAACCTGTTTCTGGTACTTCTTTGTCTTTTGATGGTACAGGCACCGGTAACATATCTCACACAGCCGGAAACGGTTCAGGCTGCAGCAGCAAAAAAGAACGGATTATACCATCTGAAGCTGTCCAATGGAAACTATTATTACTTTTATTATGAGAACGGAAAATGGGTAAAAAATGCATGGCGTACCGTAAAGCAGAACGTAAACGGCAAATCCGTGGCATACCGGTATTATTTTACTGCTTCCGGAATCGGATATCAGGCACCGTCCTACACAGGAATGACATTCAATGTGGTTGCGAGAAAAATCGGAAATTACTGGTACGGATTTTACAAAAACGGTCGTATGGTAAAGAGCGGCTATTACTGTGATCCTAAAACGGAAACACTGTTTTATTTCGATGCCAACGGACATTATAATTCCGCAAAAAGTGTGGCAATCCGAAAGGCAAGTACCTATAAGGCAAACGCGGCAAAGCTTCGCAGCATCCTTGGAAAACCCATCAGCACGAAAACGAGTACCAGCTGTTACGGTCCGGGAAAGGACCTGACGCTGACATATCCGAAAATGATTGTCAGCCTGTACCGTGACAACAGCGGCAAGGAAATCGTTCTTGGTGTTTATCCGAGATAAGCTGTAAAGAATAAGGAGGAAAGAATATGAAAAAGTGCAGAAAACTGCTGTTGACAGCACTTGTTTTTGCAGTGCTGTCCATAGGAATTTTCGGAACAGCATCTACAGTATCGGCAGCAGCCAAAAACGGATGGGTAACATCAAAAGGCTCCAGATACTATTATGTAAACGGAAAAAAACAGACCGGTCTTCTCAAACCCAGTGTCTCCGGTGAATCATACTATTATTATCTGGATCCGAAGAAAAGCGGTGCAGCTGTAAAAAATCAGATTGTGACACTGAATAAGAAGAAATATTATTTTGACTCCAGCTATCATCTGGTTAGAAACAGTCATTCGGTTCGTGTCGGAAGCAATTATTATTATGCTTCTTCCACCGGACAGCTGAAAAAGGTTTCTCTGGTAGAATATTATGCCGGATACCGTCTGGACAAATGCGGTTCCATCCGCAATGCCTTTCTCTGGAGTGCAAACCTGAAATATGTGGGATCTCTTCCGGCCAATTATAAAACACCTGCAAATTACGCATTTTATGGATTTGTGAAAGGAGCCGGTGACTGTAAAGTTCAGGCGGCAACCTTTTACTACATGGCAAAAGCTGCCGGATTTAATGCAAAATACAAAAGCGGATATGTCACGAACCGGACGATGACAGCAAAACCAAATGTACATGCATGGGTACAGATCACCACAAAAGCAGGCGCAAATTATGTGTTTGATCCGAATTTTGTATCCTATGTACAGACGAATCTTCGCGTGACATATGCAAAAGCGGTTCAGCTGTCCTATAATTTCCCTTATACTGCGTATCGTGATAAACAGCATCTGGTATACTGCAGTGCACCAGGTATTCCAATTTTAAAATAACAGAGCAGGAGCAGAAGATTAAAAATGAAAAACAGATTAAAAGCAATTCTTGCAATCGGAGTGATCAGTACGGGACTTCTTGCAGGCAGCACTGCAGTGGTTTCTGCAGAACAAAGTACAGCAGCAGAAGCACCTTCCCAGGAGTCGGACAAAGAGTCGGCTGTTGAGCTAAAAACAATCGGTAAAGAAGAAAAAGACTGTTTTCAGGTGAAGCTGAAAAACGCCACAGGAAAAGATCTGAAAGCCATTTCCATTATGTCTACAGCGGAAAAAGAATTTCCGGAAAATATGCTGGAGGAAAAAGACATCTTTGTCAAAGACGAGGAACGGATGCTTTTTTATACGGCGCCGGAAATCACCCCGGAAGAAGATGTGCGAAAATATGATGTGGAACTGACTTTTGAAGATGATTCAAAAGCTGTTCTTCACACATTTCCCTTTGGAGATACCGAAGAAGCGGAAATCCGGCTGGAAGAGAAGGTCGCATACATTGTGTTCGAGAGTACCAGTCTGAAAAAGGAGATTATTACAAAAGAGACGGAAACATCACTGGCTCAGGAGGCAGCAGCACCTGCTGAGACCGCGCCTGCAGAAAGTTCCTCCTACACGGACAGCAGTTCTGATTATGGATATGATTACGGCTACGATTACAGCTATGATTACAGTTACAGCATCAGCACAGATTATGGCAGCGGAGGCGGTGGCACAGAGCAGTGTCTGACGGACGGTCTGCTTGGCTGATGGCAGGAAATTTACATAACTTGTAAAATATGACACAGGAAGCTGTGTCATATTTTCTGTATACGAAACAGAAACGGAGGACGATGATGTCTTTAGTATCGAATGCATTTCTGCTATTTGTCATAGCAGCAGTCATTTTGTATTATGTGGTTCCCGGAAAGCTTCAGTGGATTGTTCTGCTTATTTTCAGCTATCTCTATTATCTTTCCGGAAATGCAAAATATCTCTTTTTTATTCTGTTTTCGACCTGTGTGACATATGGCTTTGGTCTTGTCATTGACCGTATGAACGAAGCGGGAATGGAACAGAAAAAAATAAAACGAATGCTGGTGATCGGGCTGATCTGCAATCTGGGAATGCTTGGGATCGTAAAATACACCGGATTTTTCATAGACAATCTGAATGCACTGTTTCATCTGGAATGGAAAGGCTTCGAAGTATTGTTTCCCCTGGGAATCTCGTTTTATACTTTTCAGTCTTCCGGCTATCTTCTGGATGTCTACTGGAAAAAGACCCGTGCTGAAAAAAATCCTTTCCGGTATGCCCTGTTTGTCGCGTTCTTTCCACAGCTGCTGCAGGGACCGATCGGGAAATGGGAGCGTTTGGGAACACAGCTGTCGATACCGCATCCTTTTGCGATGGAAAATATCAGTCGCGGAGTTCAGCGTATGATCTGGGGCTATGCCAAAAAAATGATCATTGCAGACTGGGCAGGTGTGTTTGCAGATGCCATATGGGGGGATCTGGACCGGTTTAACGGCATCGCACTGTTTGGCCTTGTTTTCTACGGAATCCAGCTTTATGCTGACTTTTCCGGAGCGATGGATGTGGTGATCGGAATTGGCAATCTGTTCGGGATTACGATGGATGAAAATTTCCGAAGACCATATCTTGCCACATCGATGGCTGATTTCTGGAAGCGCTGGCATATCACACTCGGTGAATGGATGATGAATTATGTTTTCTACCCGGTGTCTCTGTCCAAATGGATGATGCGTTTTTCCAAATGGTCCAAAGCAAGATTCGGGCGAAAGACCGGCCGGGTCGTACCCATTGCCCTTGCCGATCTGATTGTATTTTTTCTTGTCGGAATCTGGCATGGTGCCAGCTGGAAATACGTGGCATATGGACTCATGAACGGGGGAATTATCGCATTCAGTGAACTGATGGCCGGAAAATACCGTTCCATGAGAAAGGCCCTTCACATAAAAGGAACGGAAACCTGGTACCATATATTTGCCATTGTACGAACCTTTATTCTGGTAAATCTGCGATGGTTTTTTGACCGTTCTGAAAATCTTTCTCAGGGCTTTTATATGATTCGTCAGGCCTTTACACATTTTAATCCCTCACAGCTGTTTATGATTAGTGCAGGAAGCGGAGGAACCGCGTTTGTTCCCTGGGCACTGCTGATCATTTTTGTGGGTTGTGTCATTATGGTGACTGTAGGATGTTTTCAGGAAAAGGGTCATGAGATCCGGAAAGAACTTTCCAGACTGCCATTTCCTGTGACAGCGGCTATATATGTGCTTTTGTTGATTGCAATCGGTGTATTTGGATCAACTGCGGCACCAAGAGGATTTATCTATGCACAATTTTAAAAAGGGACTGCGTATGATTCTCATTCTGTGCATATCCGGCGGAATTCTGTTTGCGCTTGATTTCGCTCTGTATCCGTGCACGTTTATGAGAAATGACATCCATACAGTCAGTACCACACAATTTGATGATATATATATGGGAACTTCCCATGGAAAAATGGATATTTCGCCTTCCGAAGCGCAGAAGGTGAACGGAAGAACGGGCCACAATGTATGTGTCGGCGGAGAATATGCCGTGGATACCTATTACATTGCCAGACTGATGCTGGAAAAGGGGTGTAAGCCATCCCGGATTATTTATGAAGTCTCTCCCGGCTATTTTACCATGGAAAAGGAAGAGGGTAACAATTATCTTCTGTTTTATCATGAATTTCCTCTGTCCAGAGCGAAACTGGACTATTTCAGAGATACCCTGCTGAAATGTAATTTCCGCACAATGCTGTTTCCATGGTATGAATATCCCATTTCTTATGAACTGTCGCATCTTAAGGAAAATGTACGAAAGAAGTGGAGCCGGGATTATGACACAGAGGATCTGAAAAGCGACACGCAGATCTATCATGAAGACGGCTTTATTGAGCGTTATCCGGTGGACAGTGCTTCCTTTACCATGGATGGCCTTTCGGAATTTCATCCAGAGGATGTATGTGAAACCAATATGATTTATCTTGAAAAACTGATCGATCTGTGCAGAGAAAATGAGATTACATTTGTCGCAGTGACAACACCCCTTCCCCGGGCAACGCTGGAGCATTTTGCAGACGGTTACCAGGCGGCAGATGAATATTTCAGCGCATTTTTCGAGGAACAGGGAGTACCCTATGTGAATTTCAACAATCAGAAATATTTTAAAACCTTTACACACAAGATTGAGAATTATACCGATTTTGACGGACACATGAACGGAGAGACGGCAAAGGCTTTTTCCAGACTTCTGGCGGAAGTGCTGGAACGTGTCTGTAAATCATAAATAAGAGGGAGTGGCCCATGAAAAGCATTATCGAATATCTGGAGCATTCTTCAGAACAATATCCGGACAAAACCGCGTTCGCGGACGAAAAATCCAGCTGTACTTTTTCGCAGCTGAAGTGTGATGCCAGAAAAATCGGAGGCGTGCTTTCTTCCATGGATGTGTACGGAAAACCGGTTCCTGTTATGATGGAGAAAAGCGTTCTGACAATCAAAGTAATGATGGGAATTGTATACGCAGGCGGATTTTATGTCATTCTGGATTCTTCACAGCCTGCGGTGCGTCTGAATCAGATTCTGGACACACTTTCCCCGGAAGTGATGATTGTTCCCCGTGAAAATAAGATCACTGCAGAAGGGCTTTCCTGCCAGGCAGTGAGATTGTCACCGGAGGAACTGCTGCAGCCGCTCACAACCGAGGCGGAAAAGAATCTGGACCGGATAGCCGGGCAGAGACTGGATATTGATCCGCTATATGGGATTTTTACTTCCGGTTCCACCGGTACTCCCAAGGGAGTGGTAATCAGTCATCGTTCAGTCATTGATTTTATGGGGCCGTTTACAGAAATTTTCGGTATCACACGGGACGATGTTCTTGGAAATCAGGCCCCCTGGGATTTTGATGTCTCGGTAAAGGATATCTATGCCGGACTGAAAACCGGAGCAGAAGTACAGATTATTCCAAGAAAGCTGTTTTCCTTTCCGGCAATGCTGCTTGATTTTCTGGAGGAAAGAAAGGTGACGAGCCTGACCTGGGCGGTGTCTGCACTTTGTATTGTCTCAGTTCTCAATGGTCTGGATTACAAGGTGCCCGGCAGTCTGAAGCGAATCATGTTCTCCGGGGAGACCATGCCCGTTCGTCATTTGAATTACTGGCGCGAACATCTGCCGGATGCCATGTTTGTGAATCTTTACGGACCTACCGAAATCACCTGCAACTGCACATATTATATCCTTGACCGTGAATTTCAGGCAGGAGATGTCCTTCCCATCGGAGTGCCATTTCCAAACGAGCGGGTTTTTCTGTTGGATGAAAATGATCAGCTGGTTACAGAGCAAAACCGACAGGGAGAAATCTGTGTTTCCGGCACGGCACTTGCACTGGGATATTTTAACAACGAAGAACAGACAAAAAAATCCTTTGTCCAGAATCCGCTGAATCACCGTTATATGGAGACGATATACCGTACCGGCGATATAGGCATCTACAATTCACGGAATGAGCTGTGCTTTGCGTCCAGAAAAGATTTTCAGATCAAGCACATGGGGCATCGTATTGAGCTTGGAGAGATTGAAGCGGCACTGGAAAAAATAAGTGAAATACAGAGAAGCTGCTGCTTTTTTGATGAAAAACGGAATAAGATCGTCTGTTTTTATCAGGGAAAGACGGACAAAAAGCAGATTTGCAGAGAACTGGCAAACTATGTACCGGATTATATGATTCCCAATGTATTTCGGAGCATTGATACCATGCCCGTCACAAAAAATGGAAAAATTGACAGAAACCGGTTAAAAGAAATTTACAGCACAAAGAAATGCTGATATGATAAAGGTATACAAAAGGGAAAGGCAGGGACCTGATATGGAAGAATTAATGGAAATTCTGGAAGAAATTTGTCCGGATGTGGATTTTGAAGAGGAGACTTCTCTGATCGATGACAAAATTTTAAGTTCATTTGATATTTTATCCATCATCAGTGAAATCAGTGATGTTTTTGATATTACACTGACTCCGGCGGAAATAATTCCGGAAAACTTTAACTCCGCACAGGCAATGTGGGAAATGATCTGTCACTTGAGAGACTGATAGAGTAAAAAACCTCTCTTTCTGCAGAAGCATGATCTTTTTCAGAAAGAGAGGTTTTTTTATGATATGGGGAATTCAAAACGGATTTGTCCGCTTTGTTCTGCCTTATTTACAGCAGCGGTGCAAAGAAAGAGGCTCCGATGACGGTCAGAAGTCCGGCTACCGCGATGGCAAGGCTGCTCATGGCTCCTTCGACCTGTCCAAGCTCCATGGCTTTTGCAGTCCCGATTGCGTGGGAAGCCGTTCCAAGCGCCAGTCCTTTTGCCACAGGCTCCTCGATGCGGAAAATTCGGTATACAAAATCAGCGATCACATTGCCCAGAATTCCCGTAATGATAATGACGGCAACCGTAATGGTGACCATTCCGCCAAGCTCTTCGGAAATGCCCATGCCGATGGCTGTCGTGATGGATTTCGGCAGAAGCGTAACATATTGTTCGTGGGTGAGGCAAAACAGCCTTGCCAGAAGATACACACTGCAAAGACTGGCAAGCACACCGGAAAGAATTCCGGCAGCCACTGCTTTCAGATTCTTTTTCAGCAGGGACATCTGCCGGTAGAGCGGAACGGCCAGGCAGACGGTTGCCGGGGTAAGGAGGTAGCTGATATATTTCGCTCCTTCCTGATACTGTGCATAATCCACCTTCAACACCAGAAGAATCCCCATGACACAGATGGTCGCGATCAGAAGCGGATTTAAAATCGCCAGACGGAATTTTCTTTTTAAGAGAAGCCCAGCCTCATAGGCAGCCAGACTGATAAAAGCACCGAAAAAAACAGAATTTGTGAGAAATTCTTTCATTTTTTCTTTTTCTCCTTTCGAATCATGAATTGTGTCACTCGTCCAGTCACAGCCATAACGATCACGGTTGTCAGAGCTGTGATGATGATAAACGGCCCGCACACCGGCCGGAGATCGGTCCACGATTCCAGAAGACCAACGGCTGCCGGAATGAACATGACCGGCATGATTTCAATCAGAAAGCCGGACGCATCCTGAACCTGTTCCAGCTTAATGATTCCGCTGCAAAGTGCGGCGAGCATCAGAAGAAGTCCGTAAACACTGGCCGGAACCGGAAGAGGAATCAGCATTCGCAGCAGCTCTCCCAGAAAAGAAACAAAAAGGATTATGGAAAATTGTCTAAGATATTTCATAATAACCTCCCGGTGCAGATGGTTTGCGTATCCAGATCATACCATCCGCTGAATTTACGGTTATCCCGTATTTATACATCTGGATTATATAGCAATATATTAAGGAAATCAACTGGGATCTTCTGTCGGTTTCTATTGAAATCGGCAGGGGAATTCAGTATAATCTATAGAATGGGCCAGGGAAAAATCGTCATCAGGCTCAGTTCTCGGTCAACTCGTAAGATAATGAAATTTCATCTCGAAGGAGTGATAAAACATGAGACATATCATAAATCGCGTGATCGGCGTGATCCCGGCTGTTCTTCTCCAGCTGTTGTGGCTTCTGATCCTGTTTCGCTGGCTTTCAAAGTATGCCACACTTCTGAATCTGCTTCTCACGTTTCTGGCATTTTTGTATGTTCTCTATATTATTTCCAGCAGAAACGAAAGTACCTATAAGACGTTGTGGCTTCTGGTGATTTTATCGTTTCCCATCGCCGGAACAATCCTGTACCTCTGTTTCGGAAATAAAAGAGCTGCCAATCCTCTGAAGAAAAAGCTTGCCGGCGTTGCTCGCCCTGCCTTATTGGATACCGGTGTCTGTTCTTCTGTCTGTCCGGAATTATTCAAAGAAGATGCACGTACAGCTCAGACTTTTGAATATGTTCAGAAAAAGACCGGAATGCCGGTTTTTCCCTGCGAAGAAGCGACGTATTTTCCCCTTGGGGAAAAAGCATGGGAGCAGATGCTGGAGGATCTGAAATCTGCAGAACATTTTATTTATGCAGAATACTTTATTGTGGAAAAGGGAATCATGTGGGATTCCATCGTGGAAATCATGGAGCAGAAAGCGTCTGCCGGAGTGGATGTGCGTGTAATGTACGATGATCTTGGAAGTATTTCCACTTATTCCCGGAAGGAAAGACTGCAGCTGCAGAAAAAAGGAATTCAGTGTATTGCATTCAATCCACTGGTCTGCGTGAAGGGAACGGTAAATTATCGTGATCACAGGAAAATGATGATCATCGACAATCGTGTCGCATTCAGCGGAGGGATTAACCTTGCAGATGAATACATAAACAGGACAGAAAAATTCGGACACTGGAAGGATATCGGTTATCGTATTACCGGCAGACCGGTGCAGAATTTCACCCGCATGTTCACAGAATTCTGGAATGCTTTCTCCGGAACCCCCATACCGGTCGATGAGCTGAAACCACTGACGCTCCCGAAAGCAAAACAGCCCTCCGGCGGATATGTACTGTCCTACTATGATTCTCCGCTGTATTCCGACGCGGTCAGCAATCATCTGTATATGGAACTGCTGTCCAGGGCAACCGGATATGCCTGGTTTTTCACTCCTTATCTCATGCTGGGTGATTCTCTGCTGGAGGCGTTTGTGCTTGCCGCTCAGAGAGGTGTGGATGTAAGGATCATCATGCCTGGAATTCCGGACAAAAAAATCGTTTACCGTATGTCACGCAGCTATTATCAGCCTTTGCTGGAAGCAGGCGTGAAAATATATGAATATACACCCGGGTTTGTTCATGCAAAGGCCTGTATTGTAGATGATGTGTTTGGAACCATGGGAACCGTCAATCTGGACTATCGGAGCCTGTTCCTCCATTTTGAGAACAATTCGCTGTTTTATCGCGCATCCATTCTGGATGATCTGAAAAAGGATTTTCTTGAAACGCAGGAAAAATGCCGGCCGCGTACGTTGGAAAACATGAAAATCAGCTTTGGAAGATGGCTGATTGACGGAGTGCTTCGTATTTTTGCCCCGCTGTGCTGATTTCTTTACAGAAACGGATACAATTTGGTTCTTTACTTGACACATGGCCATATTTGTGGTAAAAAAATAGTATCCGAATTGAATATGTGCAATAGTTATAACGCGAAGGTTACATCATGAAATGATGTGCAAAAGAGAATCCGGTGGGAATCCGGAGCGATACCGTCACTGTGTAAGGGAGCCAAACTCAAAACCACTGGGAAACCGGGAAGGGAGGGCGGCGATGAACGAAGTCAGGAGAACTGCCCGCGCGTGGAATTTCAGGTCTGCGGTATACATGACCTATGTTCTCATAGCTATACATAGTTCTTATATATTTTCGTGTGATTCATACAGAACCGTGTATTTATGGGAAAGGAAGCGGCTGCAGAGCGCAGCCGCGTTTTTTTGCTCATTTCATCCGGAAATATATGAAGAAAAAAGAGGATAAAAAAATGAAAAGAAAAACGTTGGTAGCTTTACTTTCAGCAATTTCCGTAACTTGCGGAATGTTTTCGGCAGGCAGTGTTTCCGTCATTGCAGAAGAGACAGCTGCAGAAGAGGAAGTACAGGAGGAATCCGGGGATGCAGATCAGGCTGCAGCGGATCATGTGGCTGAACTGATTGACAAGATCTATGTACAGGAAAGAACCGAGACGACCGATGAGGACTGTACAGCAGCCAAAGAGGCGTGGGACAGCCTCTCAGATGTACAGAAGGAACTGGTAGAAGGAGAGGAAGCCAGCCCGGATTATTTTGGACTGGATACCGGAGATGCATCCGGAGATGATGTACGAAATGCGGATGAAATCGGAGAGAATGAGCTGCTTGTCGTAAGCTTCGGTACTTCCTATAATGACAGCCGTATCGAAGATATCAAAGGAATCGAGGATGCACTTCAGGAAGCATATCCGGACTGGTCCGTGAGAAGAGCATTCACAGCACAGATCATCATCAATCATGTTCAGGCAAGAGACGGCGAGCAGATCGATAATATGCAGCAGGCACTGGATCGTGCTGTTGCAAACGGCGTAAAAAATCTTGTGGTTCAGCCGACGCATCTGATGCATGGTGCAGAATACGATGAGATGACCGAGGCGATTGATGCATATCGCGATCAGTTCGAGACCGTTGCTGTCGCAGAACCGATGCTCGGCGAGGTGGGTGACGACGCATCCGTAATTAACGAAGATAAGGCAGCCGTTGCCAAAGCCGTTGCTGAAGCAGCAGTGGCAGATGCCGGATATGACAGCATGGAAGCAGCTGCAGAAGATGGAACCGCCATTGTATTCCTCGGACATGGAACCTCCCATACAGCGAAGATATCCTACAGCCAGATGCAGACGCAGATGAATGAGCTCGGATACACCAATGCATTTATCGGTACCGTAGAAGGAGAGCCGGAAGAAACCGCCTGTGATGCAGTTGTGGAATCGGTGAAGGATGCCGGATTCAGCAAAGTCATTCTTCGTCCTCTTATGGTGGTCGCAGGTGACCATGCCAATAATGATATGGCAGGTGCGGAAGAGGATTCCTGGAAGAGCATCTTTGAAGCATCCGGAAGCTTTGACAGTGTGGATGCACAGATTGCCGGACTTGGAAGAATTGATGCTGTGAAGCAGCTTTACGTAGAGCATACAAAAGCAGCCATTGATTCTGTCGCTGAATAAGTAAAAATACAGAACAGAAAAAAACACTGCCCGGATGCTTTTCCTGCATTCCGGGCAGTCACTGTAAGAGGAGAGAATGAAGATGAAACGATTTTTCGCAATGATTTTGTCAATCCTGGGGATACAGGCTGTGCTGATGGGGGCCTGTACCGTACTTGCTTCAGAAATTCCGGAGGATGGTGTATATCGTGCCATATTTGACACAGACAGCAGCATGTTTCATGTAAATGAAGCAAATGACGGTCGGGGAATCCTTACCGTGGAAGATGGAAAAATGACAATTCATGTCAGTCTTGCCTCCAAAGGTATTCTGAATCTTTTTGCAGGTCTTGCAGAGGACGCAAAAAAGGATGGGGCAGAGCTGCTTCAGCCAACCACAGATACCGTGACCTACAGCGACGGCATGACAGAAGAAGTGTATGGTTTCGATATTCCGGTTCCTGCGCTGGATGAGGAATTTGATGTTGCACTTATCGGGAAAAAGGGTAAATGGTATGATCATAAAGTCTGCGTATCTGATCCGGTTGCAGAAGACAGCAGTTCTTCTGTGGAGCTGGAAGACGGTGATTACACCATGGAAGTAACATTTGCAGGCGGAACCGGCAAAGCAACCGTAGAATCTCCTGCATCAGTTCGGATCGCAGAAGGAAAAGCCATGGCCACGATCGTATGGAGCAGTCCGAATTATGACTATATGATCGTAGACGGAGAAAAATATGAACTCACGAACACGGATGGAAATTCGGTCTTTGAGATTCCGATCGCTGCGTTTGATACGGAACTGCAGGTAATTGCGGACACGACAGCGATGAGTACACCTCACGAAATTGAGTATACACTGATATTTGATTCCACATCCGCGAAAAAGGCAGAATAATTATGAAAAAAACAGTTCTTCAATTTATTACGGTACTGATATGTTTACTGATGTACACACCATGTATTTACGCTTCGGAGGAAGATACCGATTCTGTTTCTCTGCCCGGACTGACGTTTGATCACAGCATGGAGCTTTCCTATGCGGAAGAATTCCATGTGGATTATTACGAAGATGGATATGCCCTGATCACCATTGAGCAGGAAGGACAGTATCTGGTTGTTCCGGAAGGAAAAGAGGTGCCGGAAGATCTGGACGTATCTGTTACGGTACTGAAGCAGCCGCTGAATCAGGTCTATCTGGTCGCAACTTCTGCCATGGATCTTTTCCGGGCTATCGATTGTATGGACCGAATTCGCCTGTCCGGAACCAGGGAAGACGGATGGTATATTCCGGAAGCTGTGGAGGAAATGAAGGAAGGAAATATCATTTACGCAGGAAAGTACAATGCTCCGGATTACGAGCAGATCCTGAATCAGAGCTGTGGGCTCGCAGTAGAGTCTACGATGATTCATCACAATCCGGAGGTGAAAGAAAAACTGGAACAGTTTGGAATACCTGTTCTGGTGGAGCGTTCCAGCTATGAAAATCATCCTCTTGGAAGGACAGAATGGATGAAGCTGTACGCAGTGCTGTTTGATAAAGAAGAACTTGCAGAACAGCTCTTTCAGGAACAGACCGACAGACTGGATGCGGTTCTGTCCGCGGACGCGACCGGAAAAACAGTAGCCTTTTTCTATATTAATTCCACCGGAGCAGTCAATATCCGCAAAAGCAATGATTATGTTTCCAGAATGATTGAACTGGCAGGAGGAACCTATCTTCCTGAGGATACGGGAGAGGATGATAATGCATTGTCAACGATGAATATGCAGATGGAAGAGTTTTATGCAAAGGCAAAGGAAGCAGATTATATCATATATAACAGTACGATTGACGGGGAACTGAACACGATCGATGATCTGCTTACCAAGAGCAGTCTTCTTTCTGATTTCAAAGCGGTAAAAAATCAGAATGTGTGGTGTACGGGCAAGAATCTGTTTCAGGAGACGACCGGTCTCGGAACCATGATCGAGGACATTCACACCTTACTGACGACAGAGGATCCTTCTCTGGATAAACTCACCTACATGCATCGCCTGAAATGATAATATATGAGTCAGGGGACAGATGGACATAAAATACGTCGTGCACATTTGTCGTGTAACTCTAAATATATGAGTTGAGGTCAAAAGGAGATCAAACATGGATGAAAGAAAACGGGCAGCAAGATATGTGTCTGCCTTTTTCATATTGGGAACATTGCTGTTCATATTTTTTGTCTGGAATGTAAATTCCGGGAGCATTCATCTTTCCGTTGGAGAAATTCTGAATATCATTTTTCGCCGTCAGGGAGAGGAAACCGCTTACAATATCATATGGGAAATCCGTCTTCCAAGAATTCTTTCGGTGATTATTCTGGGCGGCGCACTTTCGGTTTCCGGTTTCCTTCTTCAGACTTTTTTTAACAATCCCATTGCAGGTCCGTTTGTACTGGGAATCTCTTCCGGTGCCAAGCTGGTCGTGGCACTTCTGATGATCTGTTTTCTCAGTCATTCTGTATCGATGGGTTCCGGTGCCATGATTCTGGCTGCTTTTTTGGGATCCATGATTTCTATGGGATTTGTTCTTCTTGTGGCAAAAAAGGTACAGAATATGTCCATGCTGGTCATCAGTGGCGTCATGATCGGATATATCTGTTCCGCAATCACAGATTTTGTGGTTACTTTTGCAGATGATTCCAATATCGTAAATCTTCACAACTGGTCACTGGGAAGTTTTTCCGGCATGTCCTGGGACAATGTGACCGTAATGGCTGTCGTCGTCTGTATTTCCATGGTGATTGTATTTTTTATGTCCAAACCAATCAGTGCCTATCAGCTTGGTGAGGCATATGCGCAGAACATGGGAGTAAACATTAAGCTGTTTCGTGTTATGCTGATCCTTCTGTCCAGCGTATTGTCGGCATGCGTCACTGCTTTTGCAGGTCCGATTTCCTTTGTGGGGATCGCAGTTCCCCATATTGCAAAAAGCCTGCTGAAAACAGCCCGGCCGATTCTGGTAATTCCGGCTTGTTTTCTGGGCGGCGCTGTTTTCTGCCTGCTTTGTGATCTGATCGCACGGACCGTATTTGCACCGACAGAACTCAGCATCAGCTCCGTGACAGCTGTTTTCGGGGCCCCCGTCGTGATTTACATTATGATTCGCCGACAGAAGAAGAGGGTATGATATTATGAAATCATTTTATTTCCATACAGATCAGCTCACAGTGGGATACAACGGCAAGCCGCTGATACGAAAAATCAATATCCAGCTTCAAAAAGGAGAGATACTGACTCTGATCGGACCGAATGGAGCCGGAAAATCCACAATTCTGAAAAGCATAACCCGCCAGCTTCAGGTAATAGGCGGAACGGTTTTCCTGGAACAGAAAAATATGAATGCCATGTCCGGTAAAGAGATATCCAGGAAGCTTTCTGTGGTCCTCACAGAACGGATGAATCCGGAACTGATGACCTGTGAAGATGTTGTGGAAACCGGGCGTTACCCGTATACCGGCACGCTGGGAATCCTTTCTGCAAAGGACCGTGAAAAAGTCAGAGAGGCCATGGAAATGGTTCATGCCTGGGATCTGAGAGAGAGGGATTTCACTGCAATCAGTGACGGTCAGAGACAGCGGATCCTTCTTGCAAGAGCCATCTGTCAGGAGCCGGAGATCATTATCCTTGACGAACCGACTTCTTTTCTGGATATCCGTCATAAACTGGAGCTGCTTACAATTCTGAAAAATATGGTGATGGAAAAGCAGGTTGCAGTAATCATGTCGCTGCATGAACTGGACCTGGCCCAGAAAATATCGGATAAAGTAATCTGTGTCCATGGGGAATATATTGAGAAATACGGCACTCCGGAAGATATTTTTACTTCTGCCTATATCCGTGAACTGTATGGGATCACAAAGGGCAGCTATAATGCATCGTTCGGGTGTATTGAGATGGAACCGCCAAAGGGAGAACCGCAGGTGTTTGTCATTGGAGGAAATGGCAGTGGAATCCCATTGTTCCGGAAACTGCAGCGGCAGGGAATTCCATTTGCAGCCGGCGTACTGCATGTCAATGATGCCGATTACCAGGTGGCAAGTGCGCTTGCATGCCGTGTCGTTTCCGAAGATCCCTTTGCATGTATTTCACAGGAACATTTTGAGCAGGCTCTGGAGCTTCTGAAACAATGCAGGACCGTCTGCTGTCCGCTGGAAGACTTCGGTCCAATGAATGAGAAAAACAGAATCCTGGCCGAAATGGCCAGGAAAATGGGAAAGCTTGTGTGACCATACGATGTTATTTGCCTATCCAGGTTTTCTATGCTATAATCAATCTGAGGAAATTCACGAAGACTTCAGATTATGGACATCGTATTTATGTGAAAATCAAAATGAAACAGAATGGTTAATCCTGGAGGTAAGAAATGGCAAGGAAAAAAGTAAACACAGCATCTGTTGAAAAGACACCTGCAAAAGCAGAGGTAAAAAAAGAAGTAAAGACAAAGGCTCCCAAAGCCGATGAAAAAAAGGTAACGACGACTGAGGCTTCCAAGGCTGATGAGAAAAAAGAAACCAATACGCAGGCTCCCAAGGCTGAGGTAAAAGCCGCAGAAACAAAGTCAGAAGAAATAAAAGCAGAAACGGTAAAAGAAGAAGCAGAAGTGAAACCGAAAAAACGGGCTGCAAGAAAAACAGCCGCAAAGGCGGTAAAGGAAGAAAAGGAAGAAACGCCAAAGGCGAAAACAACCAGAAAAGCCAGAACCACAAAAGCCGTGAAAGCAGCGGAAGTAACAGCAGCGGAAGAAACAGCTGTGAAGGAAAAAACAGCGGAAGAAAAAACAGCAGAAGAAACGGTTGAAACAGCTGTGAAAAAGCCTAAGAAACGTACGGTGCGAAAAGCAAAAACCGAAGAACCAAAGGCAGCACCGGCTGAGGAAACAAAAACAGAAGAAGTAAAGAGCGAAGAACCCAAAGCAGAAGAACCGAAAACAGAAGAACCGAAAGCGGAAGAGGCAGTTGTGGAAGAGACGAAGGAAGAAGTGCCTGTTCAGGAAGTGTATTCTTCCCCTCGAAGAAGTGTTGCATTTATTGGTTCCGAATGTTATCCGTTTGTGAAGACCGGCGGACTGGGCGATGTTATGTATGCGCTTCCGAAGGCTCTGGTAAAGCAGAACTGTGATGTGAAGGTAATCCTTCCGCGCTATAAATGTATTCCGTGGGAATATCAGCAGAAAATGGTTTATAAAGGATCCTTCCAGATGGATTTGTGTGCAGACGGAAGATCCTATTATGTTGGTATTATGGAATATGTCTGGGATGGTGTGGTATATGATTTTATTGATAATGAAGAATTCTTCAGTGATGGAAATCCGTACACCAATCTGATCGATGATATTCCGAAATACTGCTATTTTGCAAAGGCTGCACTGGCTGCCTTGAATTTTATGGATTGGGTTCCGGATATCATCCATTGTCATGACTGGCAGGCAGCGCTTGTTCCGGTATATTTAAGAACCATGTTTGAACATACAAAGCTGACCGGTGCAAAGACGATCCTTACAATCCATAATCTGCGGTTCCAGGGAATTTACAACATTCCCACTATCCGCTACTGGTCCGGACTGCCGGATTATGTATTCAATAAGGATGCATTAAAGGTGGGATATCGTGATGCTAATATGTTAAAAGGCGGTCTGGCATATGCCAATGTTATCACAACCGTCAGCCATACATATGCAGGGGAAATCCAGACGGCATATTATGGTGAAAAACTGGATGCACATCTGAGATATCATTCCGGAAAGCTTCGCGGAATTGTGAACGGAATTGATTACGATATCTGGAATACAGCAACCGATTCCAGACTGTATGCAAATTATGACATAACAAACGTTCTGGAAAAGAAAAAAGAAAACAAACGCAATCTTCAGGAAGAGCTTGGACTGGTACAGGATGACCACAAGTTTGTGATCGGTCTGATTTCCAGACTGACAGATCAGAAAGGTCTGGATCTGGTAAATGCCATTATTCCACAGGTGATGGATGAGCATACACAGATCGTTGTTCTTGGAACAGGAGATGCCGTATACGAAAATTCGTTCCGCTATTATGAAAATGCATATAAGGGAAATGTCTGCTCCAACATCATGTATGATGAGACGAGAGCTCACAAAATCTATGCAGGCGCTGATGCGCTTCTGGTTCCTTCCCAGTTTGAGCCATGTGGTCTGACACAGCTCATTGCCATGCATTATGGTACGGTTCCGATCGTCCGTGAAACCGGCGGTCTGAAAGATACCGTAGAACCATACAACATGTTTACCAATTCCGGGAATGGATTTACATTTAACCATTATGATGCAGGTCTTCTTCTGGATGCGATCAACCGTGCCAAAACCCTGTACTTTACAAATCGCTGGTGCTGGGATGAAATGGTGCAAAGAGATATGGACAAAAACTTCTCCTGGGATAATTCCGCAAAACAGTACAAGGATCTGTATCTGGAATTAACCTGGTAACATGAATAATGAAACAATCTGCGGCGTTTTGTAAACGACCGGATGAGAAAATGAATGTGAGGTGAGAGAATGGACGGCAGCAGTTGCAGTTGTGATCGAAGTCTGGACATGGTATTCATAGACAGACGACACGCAGATTCTTCTGTGCCGTCTGTTTTCTGACCGGAAATACCCGGATGGTGTTTCATCGTCTCTGCGGATTTGGCAGAGAGCGTAATGAAAAGAATATAACTCAGAAGAATGGATACCATTGTCCCAAAACACATGTTTTGCAGGTGACAGTGGTATTTTTATGCCCTTTTGCCTGTATACGCTTCTTGATTCTGAGACGCTGGCAGGAATTCTGGAATATTCGGAAAAACTTCCGGATTATATGGGACAAGACTTGTAGACGATGAAATGGGAGATGACTATGCAAAACTTGCCGGTTTAACCGCAGAGGAAGATCTGCAGGAGCCAATAAAGAAAAGTATGAAAAAAAGACTTCCATGGCTGATCATTCTGCTTGCCCTTGGAATGGTGGTATCCAGTGTGGTAGGAGTGTTTGAAAAAGTGGTTGCAGAACTGGCCATGATTGTATGCTTTCAGTCCCTGGTTCTGGATATGGCGGGAAATGTGGGAACACAGTCACTGGCAGTAACCATCCGCGTGTCGCTGATCACGACAGTCAATGACCTGGTTGCCGTTGTCACTTAATACGGTCTGGCATGGTTTATGCTGATACATGTACTGCAGCTCTGAACTGGCTGTGCCCGGTCAAAACGATATGTCTTTTTTTTCTTCCGGAAGGGGATCCCAGTCATTCAGACCGAGGCTCTGCCTGTATTTTGCCTCCTCCAGTGTCAGCTTTGGCAGATCCTCTTCCAGATATTCGATCAGTTCATGAATTCCTTCCCTTGTCACATTATTTACAAGAAAAATACGTTCACAGCCTGCATTGATCATCCACTGCCTTACCATGGGAATATTGGCATACGGGGAATCGGTTTTTGTGATAATACCGATGAGCGGGCGAAGAATAAAGGAATGCAGACAGGCTCCGAAAAGATTGAACGGTTCATCCGCTGCCTGCACGATCGCAACAACATCTGCCTCAAAAGAGAAGCATGCCAACCCCACGCTGAAACGCTTGGATTCCGCATATTCTCCCGGGGAATCAATCGTATCATCATCCGTATTTGTATATTGTGTTTTGACATAATGAAGCTCTTCGCCTTTGAGTGCCTGTGTCAGAGAAGTCTTTCCGGCTTCGCTTCTTCCCATTAAAAATAGTTTTTTCATTTGCCACCTTACCTGTTTTCTTAGCTTTTATGAATCTCGCAGGTTCTGAAGCCCAGTTCCTCATGAAAATATCGTACAACTTCTTCGACGGCAGTCCGCACCTGAGAAAGACCGCCGGTAATGATCAGGGAACCGCAGAATCGGTCCATAAAGCTGATCTGCACATCCGAACTTTTCACAGCGATATCGGCTGCAACGACAACTGCCTCCCAGGGAGTAAAGCGAATCATGCCAATGGATTCACCGGTATGATCCTCACCCTCATGAACACCGATGTGAAGGCTCAGGTTCTGATAAATACAAGCCTGAGACGGACATATGATGTGTGCCAGGCAGACTTCCTTTCCGGGTACACGCACACGCGTCATGCGAAGCTTCTTTCCCTTCAGATTTTCATAATCCTCATGAAAGATTTTTTCCAGAAGTTCTTCCTTGGTTATATGAGTCATGAACACACTTCCTATCTCTTCGTAATTTTGCATACAACATATCCCAGAGAATCCCGGAAATAATCTACGATTTCATTCATTGCGGAGAGAACATCAGAAATTTCGCCGGTAATGATCAGTGTTCCGGTAAAACGATCTGCAAATCCGAGATAAACATTTCCGCTTTTCACTGCAATATCGGATGCGATTACCGCGGATTCCGGCGGAGTCATATTCATGATTCCAATGGCGGAGGATCGATAATCCACCTGAGGATTTAGTCCAAGCTTCTGGTATATAATCGGAGCCGGGCCGCCCATCACGTGGGCAAAGGTGATTTCCTTACCGGCGACGGTTTCCTGTACAATTCTGATCTGTTCTCCATAATCATTTGCCATTTATCTGTTCCTCTCTTTCCAGAATTACATACTTCTTCTTATTAAATGATACTATCAGTAAAAAACAGTGTCAAGCTGAAATTCGGATTCTGCATAGCCGGTTTTTCTTTTATCGAATAATTGCCTATTCCACTTGTCTTTTTATGCAAACGTGATATGATTGATGAAAAGAATGATAAATAGGAGGATCTTATGCGGTACGAGATAAAAGGAGAAACTCTTCCGGTAGTGATCTGCTACCTGGAAAATGGAGAGAAGATGGTCACGCAGGGGGGAGGAATGGCCTGGATGTCCCCGAACATGAAGATGGAGACGACTTCAAACGGTGGTCTTGGAAAGGTTTTCGGACGCATGCTTTCGGGAGAAAAGCTGTTTCAGAACTTTTACACAGCAATGGGTGGAAACGGAATGATTGCATTTGCATCCAGTTTCCCCGGTTCTATTGAGGCATTTGAGATCAGTCCCCAAAACGAGATCATTGCCCAGAAAACAGCTTTTCTGGCAAGTGAGGCAAGTGTTAACACCTCCATATGTTTCAGTAAAAAATTCAGCTCCGGCCTGTTTGGCGGGGAAGGATTTATTATGCAGAAATTTTCCGGTCATGGAATGTTGTTTACAGAGTTTGACGGGCATGTGGTGGAATATGAGCTGAAGCCGGGACAGAAAATTGTGGTCGACACCGGTCATCTTGCTGCCATGACCGGTACCTGCCGTATGGAAATTGTAACGGTTCCCGGTGTGAAAAATATGTTTTTCGGCGGTGAGGGTGTTTTCAATACGGAAATCACAGGCCCCGGACATGTATGGCTGCAAACCATGCCAATCTCAAATGTGGCAAATGTATTAAGACCGTATTTTCCAAGCAGTAACAATTAACTGAATTTTTAAGGAATGAAAAAGCCGTCAGACTTTCCAAACGGAAAGCCTGGCGGCTTTAAATTTATTTACAATCGTGACTTAGCGTCTGTATAATGTCACATTTGACCAGGGCGCGTAAATCACTTTTCCGTCAACAATTCGATAAGTTCTTACCTTGTAGTAATAGAAGGTACCCTTTACAGCGCTGACATATTTGTAGGTTCCGGATGTGGTCGAGTATGTGGATACAATACTTGTGCCGAGCTTGGATGTGGATCTGGAAATCTGATATCCGCTTTCTCCGCTGATATTGCTCCACGCAACCTTTACCACGTTTCCGACCGTTGTCACCTTCGGTGCGGACAGCTTCTTCAGGGTATAAACGGATGCGGTCTTGTATGCATCAGAAGCGTATCTCGTACCGTTTGCATCCTGGTAATAAGGAACTACCTTGAAGGTGTATTTTACTCCGTCTGCAAGATCCTTCTTATATACATAAGTGTTGGCTGTTCTTGTAAGGTATGTATAGGACGATGCCGATGACTTCTTATAATATACGGAATAGCCGCTGGCACCGGTTGATTTATCCCATGAGAACTTCACATCATCATAGCCTGAAGTTGTGCTGTATTTTGAGGTCAGTGCTGCTTTTGCTGTTGCAGGTGCTTTGGGAACGATTGTGAAGTAAAGGGATTTGCTTCCGCTGTAGTTGCCCTTGAAGGTGACGGTTACCTTGTATCTTCCGACATTTTTGCGGCCACTTGCATAGGCTACGGTATAGTTGTCAGATGATATGGTTTTTCCGTTGGCATCAAGAACCTTTACACTAGGCTTCTTTGCCTCGCCGCTGTAAGTATATTTTGTTGTCGACAGTGTTGCCTTTTCTGTTGTAACTGCCCTGGAAGTAATCGTGAAGGAAAGCTCCGTACTTCCGGTGTAGTTTCCTTTGAAAGTAATGGAAACAGCAGCCGTGCCTGCATTGACATTATTGCTGTACGCAAGCGTGTAATCGGTTTCTCCGGACAGCACCTTTCCTTCCATATCCATGATAGTGACAGCAGGAGTTTTTGCTTCGCCGTCATATACGAAGCTGTTCTGGTCAAGTGCTATGGATGCTTCATCAATCTGTGGAATTTTGGTCTTTCCCTCTGTCTCATAGCAGTCGGAACATTCTCTGTGTGCAGTGTAACCCGCTTCTGTGAGGCTTGCCTCCTTCGCCGGTTTATCTACCCAGTTATGCTCAAGATCTTTCCACTGTGCAACAAGTGTAATACTTGCAATGGTATCATCTGTAGCCAGATCAGCATATGTGGTGTCAGCAGCCACGGTCTCTTCTCCGCATTTCCAGCCTGTAAACTCCCAGCCGTCCCATTCCGGAGCCGTAATATCGTCGAGTACCTTGTCGGTCCATTTCACGTCGTTTTTGTCACTTACGTCGCTTCCGCCATCGGTATAAAAGAGAACCGTGTAACTGTTCTGGGAGAAATGTGCTTTGTAAGTTCTGTTACCCGTGCTGCCTTTTGGAATGGTGACAGACAGATTGTCTTCTCCGGTTAAGCCGGTTCCGCTCCAGCCGGTAAAGGTGTAGCCGGTTTTTACCGGATTATTCAGCGTAATAGATTCACTTTCCACCGTATAGCTGGTCGGGTTGGCTGCTGTGCCTTCGTCCAGGTCAAAGGTAATATCATAGGTTATCGGAATGAATTTAGCAGTTAATGTAATATTTTTGCTTAACGGAGAGCCGAATTCGTATTTGGTTTCACCGTCATACCAGCCGTCAAAGGCCTGATATCCGGTCTTAACCGACGGAGAGAGCGGTGCAACCGTATTGTTGCCTGTGGCAACCACTTCATAAGCGTAGGTGCTGCTTCCGTTTTTGAATGTTATGGTTTTTTCCTTGATGCAGTCTGTGTTGATATTGCTGTAGAACAAACCGCCATGGATTTCGCCGTAATTGCCGACATAGGCCTTAAAGACAGTAGGGGTGTCGCTTGTGCAGTATATTTTGCCGACAAAGCTGGGCATGGATACCTGACCGGTTATCGTGCCGCCGTTCGCGTAAAGATAGCATCCGCCTCCGTAGCCACTTCCCTTGGTCAGTGTGAGTTTGCCATCCAATACACCGCCTCCGGCAGGGTCACTGTCGATCAGAGTCAGGGCAGCATCCGGAGCCACACTTCCGTCTGTCACCACAACGTTGCCTTTGAGCGTATGACCGTTGAGATCCAACTTGATGATCTTATCACTCAGGCTGAGGTTGCTTGAAAGCTGGATGTCACGGAGCAGTCGGATGGAAGTAAAGCCAGTGTCAAGGGCTTCTTTCAGCTCGGTCGCGGTGGAAACGTCGCCGGAGATCCATTTCGCGGTCAGTGTGATACTCTCTGTGACAGCCTCGGAGAAATCGTATCTGGTATCACCGTTGTACCAGCCTGCAAATACAGAACCGTCCTTTGTGGGATCGTCAGGCTGCAGTGCCGTCTCCGTGCTGCTATTGACGAACCACTGGGTCGGGACGGAACCGCTTCCGCCGTTCAGTTCAAAGCTGACCGTGTAATACGGGTCGGTAACCGTTCCGGAGTTTTTATTCTGAATGCCGCCGTAGTAAATGCCGCCGCTGATGGTGGCGGAGTTGGTAACCTTATCGTAGAATTTTGTGCAGACGTCGGGGTTTGTGCTCTCGATCGACTGCACGAGATTATTCACAGTCCCCTTGACAATGCCGCCGTTTGCGTACATGATACCACTTTTATAGATACTGTTGCCTTGAGCGGGATTAACGGATTCCGTGCAATCCTCAATGATGCCGCCGTTCATGATAAACGTGCTGGTAGATAAGATATACACGCCGCCGCCAAAGAGTGCGTTGCAGCTTTGGAGGGCACCGCCGTTCATGGTAAACGTACTGTTTTCAAAGATACTCACAGCGCCGCCGCCATTCTTTGTACTGCAGTCAAGAATGGCACCACCATTCATGGTAAAGCTGGCCCTAACATTGTTATGCACGCCGCCGCCATAATTTGATGCGCTGCAGTTATAAATGGTACCGCCGTTCATGGTAAAACTGGCAGCGGAATTGATATATACACCGCCGCCCTTGACTGCATTGCCTCCTGTTATCACACCGCCATAAGGCAGGGATGCATTCTCACCGGTGTGTTCGGTATCCGGACAGCTGTCCTGCAAAATCAGGCTTTTTGAGACCTGGATCACACTTCCGCTGCCGGTCATTCGAAGCACATGACCGTTAAGATCCAGGGTGATGTCCTTTTGGCCCAGGTCAAGGGTAGTTGAAAGTGAAATGTCAGCAAGCAGCTTGATGGAGGTATAGCCCTCTTCCAGAGCATCTGTTAATTCTTCCTCGGTGGAAACGTTACTGGTAACCCATTTCGCAGTCAAAGTGATACTCTCTGTGACCGCTTCCGAAAAATCGTATCTGGTATCACCGTTGTACCAGCCCTTAAATACATAGCCATCCCTTTTGGGATCAACAGGCTGCGGTGCCGTTTCCGTGCTGATGTTGACGAACCACTGGGTCGGGACAGAACCGCTTCCGCCGTTTAACTCAAAGCAGACCGTGTGATACGGGGCGGAAACTGTGCCCGAGCTTATATTCTGGATGCCGCCGTAATAGATGCCGCCACTGATGGTGCCGTAGTTCGTAACCTCATCGTAAAACCTGGTACATCCACTGGAGTTTGTGGTTTGAATCCTGCCATATGAACCTAAGATTACCGTTCCATGAATCCGACCGCCGTTTGCGATTAGATTCGAATTGTTAACTCCAGATACAGCCAGGTCTGCGCCATTTTCAACGATGCCGTCGTTCAGGGTAAAACTGCCGCCCTTGTAGATAAACACGCTGCCATACGTCGCACTGCAGTCAGAAACGGTACCGCCGTTCATGACACCGCTATTATTAGAACCGACATAGATGCCGCCGCCATTTTCTGCACTGCAGTTAGAAATGGTACCGCCGTTCATGGTAAAGCTATCGGGGGAGTTGACACTCACACCGCCGCCATTTTCTGCACTGCAGTTAAGAATGGAGCCGCCGTTCATGATAAAACTGCCGCTTACGACACTCACGCCACCGCCATAATTTGTTGCGCTGCAGTTGGAAATGGTGCCGCCGTCCATGGTAAAATGGGCGTTGGAATTGACATACACACCGCCTCCATAAGAGGATCCGTTTCCGCCGGTCAATACACCGCCGTCAGGCAGCCCGGTGTGTTCGGCGTTGGGATTGCTGTCCTGTAATGTCAGATATGCATTCTGACCTCCAACATTCAGGATCATGTTATTGCCGGACATTCGGATCACGTGTCCGTTAAGGTCAAGGGTGACGGTACCCGTCACATTCAACGTCGACGTGATGGTATAGTCCTTGTCCAGTGTCACCGTGCCCCCGGCGTCCAGCAGGCTCTGCAGCTTTGCAGTTCCGTCTGACGTAAATCGGTCAAACGTACAGTCGATTTCGATCTGTGTACCCATTTCATCGAGCCGGCTCTGCTGTGTTCTGCCGTTAACGCTAACGGTGGGTGCCGATGTAAGACCTTTCGCATTCAGCCAGATGTAACACTCATAGGATGTGTCAGCTGCAAATACATCGGAATCACTCAATGGATGTACGAAATTATCATCACCGCGGGTCCACCATTTAAACGCAATAACATCATCAGCTGTGCTGAATGAGACTCCGTCTATCGAAGATGTAATGTCTGTGATCACGCAATCGGCAGGCGTTTTGCCCAGTTCGAAACCGGTAATCGTAATGTCCAAATGTCCGTTTTCATCGGATGCTTCCGCGAGCATATCTGCGGAATCCGATATGAAGTCATCCATGAAGGGCTCTGCGGATTCTTCCGAAGATCCCTCCACGAAATCCTCTGCGGGCTCTTCTGCAGGAGTCTCCACGAAGTCCTCTGCAAAATCTTCCGCAGGATCCAACTCAGGTTCCTCAACCGAATCTTCCATGGATTCCTCCACGAAGTCCTCTGCAGGTTCTTCCGCGGGGGTCTCCGCGATGGCTTCCACATCGCTGACGATGGAATCGTCCTCTGTGTCCGTTGTTTCGCTGATATAAATCTCAGGCTCCGGCGCTTCCTCCTCGGCAAATACCATGTTTGGGAAGAGCGACAGCACCATGCACAGACTCAGCAGGATGCTAAGAAATCGTTTCTTCATATTTTTTCCTTTCTTTTTGCTTTTCTGTACTCCGCAGAAAAGGTACCTCTCATAGGGAGATAGCATAGGGAGAATATACTCTATGCAAGGGAGTACTCCCTTGTAAATCACCTTTGTCTGACTTCTATCCCTGCGGCAGAAGGCCGTCCAGGGAAAACTCATAGCGCATGGCAAGCCGGCGGAACAGCTCCTCCATGACCATCGGTGCAATGCCGCGCATATCCACTCCTGCAAGGAAAGCCAGAACCTTCTGCAGCTCGTCCTCCGGTACCTTGTAGCCTCGCAGCGCCAGGGTTACGAATTTGTTCAGCTTCCGCTCCAGCGTGAAATCCGCCGTGCAGGGAGCGGCCATATACCCGCGCATCAGCCCAGCTGAGCCCAGATCCAGCTCGTAAAAGTCCTGCTCCGTTAACTCGGGCTGATACGGGCCGAAAATGCTCAGCAGCTCCTTTGCCATGGATCGGTGAATGTAATCCAGAAGATGCTGCTGTGTGTAAGCCTCCAGGTAGATTTCCCGCAGATTTTCATTCAGTTCCGTCAGCGTGATCTGGAGTGCGATTTCCGCCGCATAGACATACACCGGCAAAAGTGCAGTGCCTGCAACACATCTGGCAATGCCAAACTGGGTTTCAAACATGAATTTTACCAGTTCCATCAAAACACCGTCCTTGCTGTGGAAAAGGTTCTGAAAACTGCTGGAGGAGACCTGCGCTTCCCGGAGAATCTGCGTCATGGTTGTCTGGTGATATCCTTTTTCCAGAAACAGCCTGACGCATACCTGCAGGATCCGCTTTTGCGTCTTAAGTCCGTCACTTCGTACGGCCAATCAATCACCTCCCTGTCAAACAATTTGGTTTACGAACCAATTATAGCAGATATACCTTCGCATTTCAATATTGAGGCAGCTAATGTCGATAGAAGATATCATCCAGGATTTATTTTGCACCGTATTATTCCAATGCTTGAAAACAGCTTTGTCTGTGGTAATAAAGTGTGATAATATGGAAGAACAGATAGACCGGACACAGAGTTTTGCCGGGATATCACAGAACGCGGTGTTTGCTGTATTACATAGATTTTGGTCAGCTGTAAAAATTTGAGGAAGGAGAGAATCGGTATGCATGAGATAATCGCAAAAGGAATCCTTTCTGCACAGAACGGAATGAATATATACAGAGGCTGCACCCATGGCTGTATTTACTGTGATGCCAGAAGCACCTGTTATCAGATGGATCATTCTTTTGAGGATATTGCGGTAAAGATCAATGCACCGGAGCTGTTGGAGATTGCGCTGCGCAGAAAAAGAAAAAAGTGTATGATCGGTACCGGAGCAATGAGTGATCCATACCTTCATCTGGAAAAGAAACGTAAGCTGACGAGGCGATGTCTGGAATTAATTGATGAATATGGATATGGTCTTGCCATCCAGACAAAATCCGATATGATTCTGCGGGATCTGGATCTTCTGAAAAGTATCAACCGGAAAACAAAATGTGTGGTTCAGATGACTCTGACGACATATGACGAAAAGCTTTGCAGAATACTGGAACCACATGTCTGTACAACGGCACGAAGGATTGAAGTGCTGAATATCCTGAAGGAGGAAGGAATTCCAACGATCGTCTGGATGACACCAATTTTGCCTTTTCTCAATGATACCAGAGAAAACATTCAGGGATTGCTGAGCGAATGCAAAAAGGCAGAGGTATATGGAATTATAACCTTTGGAATCGGAGTAACGCTCCGTGACGGGGATCGGCAGTATTTCTATCAAAAACTGGATCAGCATTTTCCGGGAATGAAGGAACGATATATCAGGACTTATGGGGATGCTTATCAACTGCCGGTACCCCGGGAGAAGGAACTGATGAATCTGGTACGTCAGGAATGTACGAAAGCAGGAATGGAATGGAGATCGGAAAAATTATTTGAATACCTGTATCAGTTTGAAGATAAGCTGGCAGGAGAACAATTATCGTTTTTTCTCTGATGGGGCTGGAGTGAAAGTTGAGGATATGCATATGATGCAGCCGGAGAATAAACTTAAATTTTTTACATCGGAGGTACGTTTTTTGGAAAAGAGCAAGCAAAAATGCGAAAAAACAACATACAAAAATCGGTATAAACACAAGCTGAATATGCTGTGGCCGGGACAAACCATGCTTAAAATCGTGGGTATGTTCTTGCTGATCGGAATCTTGTTCTGGTTACTGAAATGCCGGGTATCCGCTTCTGCTGCATTTGTTCTGGCGGGTGTGGTGTTTGCCGTTTTATTGCTCCTGGTTGCCATTGAACTGCATCAGGATCGTGTCCTGAACGAGATTGCAATGCGTGAGAATGAGGAGAAGTACGGAGAGTAATACAGGCAGGCATAGAAATCGTTGGGAGAAATTTACAATGGAAAAGATGTGTGTAAAAGAAAAGACATATGAAGTTATAAAATTATTAGGTCATGGAAAAGGGGGATATTCCTATCTGGTTACAGATGGGACGAAAGAGTATGTGCTGAAACAAATTCATCATGAACCATGTGATTATTATCAGTTTGGAAATAAAATGGAATCAGAAATGAAGGATTATGAACGTTTGAAAAAAATAGGGATTCCCATACCTGAGATGCTTGATGCAGATGTTGGAAAGGAAAGAATCCTGAAAGAGTATATAAGGGGAGATACCATATTTGATTATGTTTTGCGAAATGAAGTAAAACCGACTTTTGTAGAGCAGATGAAAGAAATGTGCGAAGTATTATATGCTGCTGACACCAACATCGATTATTTTCCGACTAATTTTGTGGTGCAGGAAGATAAGTTATACTATATTGATTACGAGTGCAACGACTATATGGAGGAATGGAATTTTGAAAACTGGGGGATCCGATACTGGTCCCAAACAAAAGATTTTTGGGAATATGTGGATGGTCATTCCCAGGCTGGTAACTTATGATGAAAGAATCGATCTGGGAGTCGCCTTGTTTACAGGAAATGTGATCAATAAAATGATTATTCATAAGATTCATACCAGGGAGAATTATAAGGGGATCCCTGCCACAATCATACCTTTTGTATGTGTGATTGCAGTTACTTTATAGCAGGTTACAGGTAGAAAGGATATTTGAAAAATGGAACATTTCATTGGTCTGGTGATCTATCTGGCGGTAGCCAGTTTCATGACAGGTATTGGAATTTCACAGTTGAGAAGTAAAAAACCAGTCGCTTTCTATTCCAACGAAAAACCACCCAAAGAAGAGGAGCTGTCTGATGTGAAAGCATGGAATCAAAAGCATGGACGGATGTGGGTACTTTATGGATTCATTATCCTGGTGTCGTATGGAACAGGAGTGATCATCGGAGATAGCCTGTGGTCTGTGATTCCCATGTGCGGCGGTGTGATGCTTCCTTTGCCGATCATGGTTTTGTATCACCATAAATTGTTGAGACTTTACCGGAAGTCATGATTTTAAGGCTCGCCCATGCGACTTGCTTAATTGAAAACAGAAAAAGATTTGCTTGAATTCCTTCCGCCAAAAGCTTACAATATGGTGAGTTGATGTTCTGTTCAAGAATTTATGTTGCACAAAAACGAAGGGAGTTTTATGCGAAAACTGGCTTTAAATGATGAAATATTACTAAAAGTTGACAAGGCTGCCCGTTACATCGGCGGGGAAGTAAACTCTGTCATGAAGGATAAAGAAAAGGTGGATATCCGTTTTACCATGTGTTTTCCTGATGTCTATGAAATCGGCATGTCAAACCTCGGCATGATGATTCTGTATGATATGTTCAATAAACGAGACGATGTATGGTGTGAGCGTCTTTTTTCGCCGTGGACGGATATGGATCGTCTTCTGCGGGAGGAAAACGTCCCGCTGTTTGCTCTGGAATCCCAGGATCCGATTATGAATTTTGATTTTCTTGGGATTACACTTGGATATGAAATGTGTTACACAAATGTGCTTCAGATTCTGGACCTTGGCCAAATCCCTCTGCTCTCCAGTGAAAGAGGAGAGGAATTTCCAATCGTCATCGGAGGCGGTGCATGTGCCTACAATCCGGAACCGCTGGCTGCATTTTTTGACATGTTCTATATCGGCGAAGGAGAGACCGTTTTTGACGATGTTTTTGATGCATACAAAAAGAATAAAGCGGCGGGTGGTTCAAAGGAGGATTTCCTTTTGATGGCGGCGCAGATTCCCGGGATCTATGTTCCGGCCTTTTATGATGTGACATACCACGAAGACGGAACCATTGCTTCTTTCATACCGAACCGGAAAGGAGTTCCCGGGCGGATTGAAAAGCAGGTCGTGATCGATATGGAAAACGGATATCGCGCCATCGAGGCACCGGTCGTTCCATACATTAAGGCAACGCAGGACCGTGTGACGCTGGAGATTCAGCGCGGATGTATTCGGGGATGCCGTTTCTGCCAGGCAGGTATGATCTACCGTCCGACCAGAGAGCGCAATGTGGAGACCCTGAAAGCCTCTGCAAAGCAGATGCTGAAAAACACCGGACACGAAGAAATCTCTCTGAGTTCTCTGAGCTCCAGTGACTACAGTGAACTGAAAGAGCTCGTCACATTTCTGATCGACGAATTTCAGGGAAATGCCGTTAATATTTCCCTTCCCTCGCTGCGCATCGATGCGTTTGCCCTGGATGTGATGAGCAAGGTACAGGATGTGAAAAAGAGCAGCCTGACCTTTGCTCCTGAGGCCGGCTCTCAGCGTCTTCGTGACGTAATCAATAAGGGCCTGACCGAGGAAATAATTCTGCATGGAGCGGGAGAGGCATTCCGCGGCGGATGGAACAGAGTGAAACTATACTTTATGCTTGGTCTTCCCACAGAGACCGAAGAGGATATGAAGGGTATTGCCCATCTGGCAGAAAAAATTGCGGAAGAATATTACGAAATTCCAAAGGATCAGAGAAACGGAAAGGTTCAGATCGTCGTCAGTACGTCTTTCTTTGTTCCCAAACCCTTCACCCCCTTCCAGTGGGCCTCGATGTTCACCGAAGAGGAATTCATTGAAAAAGCAAAAATTGTAAAAAGTGAGATCCGTGATCAGCTGAACCAGAGAAGTATCAAATACAGCTGGCATGAACCGGATGTGACGGTTCTGGAAGGCTTTCTTGCACGGGGAGACCGCAGAGCATCCGAAGTCATTCAAAAAGCCTATCAGAAGGGCGCCATGTATGATGCATGGTCGGAACATTTCCGCTACGACATCTGGAAAGAGGCCTTTGCGGAGAGTGGAGTGGATATTCATTTCTACACCACGCGGGAGAGAAGTCCTGAGGAAATTCTTCCCTGGGATTTCATTGACGCAGGAGTGACAAAGGAATTTCTGCTTCGGGAATGGAAGCAGGCAAAAAATGGAGTGGTTACACCAAACTGTCGGAGCAAATGTTCCGGCTGCGGTGTAAGACGTTACGGCGGAGGTGTGTGTCATGAAGGTAAGAATTAAATTTTCCAAAGTCGGTCCTGTCAAATTTGTGGGCCACCTGGACACCATGCGGTATTTTCAGAAAGCGATCCGAAGAGCAGAACTTCCGGCTGCATTTTCCGGCGGATACAGCCCGCATATGATCATGTCTTTCGCATCTCCTCTCGGGGTTGGAATGGAGAGCAGCGGAGAATATTTTGATCTGGAGCTGTCCCGCACCGTTCCTACAGCAGAAATCAAGACGCGGTTAAATGCCGTTATGGCAGAAGGCTTTCATGTGGAGAGCGCACGACAGGTGGAAGACGGGAAAGCATCCAAGGCAATGTCCCTGGTTGCTGCAGCGGACTATTCCGTACAGTTCCGTCCGGGAAAGGAGCCTTCTGACGAATGGAAGGAAAAGCTTGCTGCATTTTATGCACAGCCATCCATCACCGTACTGAAAAAGACGAAGCGCAGTGAGAAGGAAGTGGATATTCGTCCTTTTATATACGAGCTTGCTCTCACAGGGGATGAGATAAAAATGAAACTGGCATCGGCCAGCGGAAATTATACAAAACCGGAGCTGGTTCTGGATACCTTTTGGCAGTGGCTTGGCGAGGAGCCGAAACCATTTGCTTATCAGATCCGTCGTCTGGAAGTGTATGCGGAAAAAGAATGCGGGAACGGCAAATGTTTTGTTCCACTGGAGGAATTAGGAGAAAACGTTGAGTAAACTTATCATTTCGAAAATGGATATTTCAGGACAGCCCTGTATGATCTGTGCCCGTACCGAAGAGCAGCACATCATGGAGCTTCAGCTGGAACCGGATGGAAAAGAATCGATTCTGAATAACATCTATGTCGGCCAGGTAGACAAGATCGCTCCGAACATTCAGGCTGCATTTGTTCGGTTTGGTGAAGGTCAGATGGGGTACTTTCCTCTGGCAGAAGAAAATACCATAATTTATTCTGCTTCACGGACCGGAAATGCACCTTTGCGCCCGGGGGATGAAATTCTGGTACAGGTCAGACAGGATGCGATGAAGGGAAAACTCCCTGCTCTGACATCCAATCTGAATTTTACCGGAAAATATCTTGTTATTACCACCGGTGAAAAAAGGATCGGCTTTTCCGGAAAGCTCACAAAAGAAGAAAAAGGATTTCTCGGCAGATGGCTGGAGGAGGGAATGGATTCGATATCGCTTTCGAATACAGACAGGCCTTATGGGATCATCATCCGCACCAATGCCGCACAGGCCTCCAGAGATGCCTTTCTGCGGGAATATCAGTATCTTCATTATCTTTATGACAAGACGGCTGTGAAAGGACGAAACCGAACCTGCGGCAGCCTTCTGTACCGGTCGGAGCCATTCTATCTGAATGCTGTGCGGGATGTGTATCACAGTGAGCTGGAGGAAATCGTCACGGATCAGCCACAGGCGGAGAACATGATTCGGGAATACCTGTCGGCTGTCTGCCCGCAGGAAATCGGCCGGCTTCGATTTTACGATGATAAATTGCTTCCTCTGCATAAGCTGTACCGTGTGGAGACAGCCATTGACGAAATCTGCCGGGAAAAGATCTGGCTGTCCAGCGGAGGTTTTCTGGTCATTCAGCAGACAGAAGCCTTTGTCTCCATTGATGTCAACAGCGGCAAATATACCGGCAGAAAAAAAGCGCAGGAGACCTACCGAAAGATTAATCTGGAAGCGGCCCGGGAAATCGCAAGGCAGCTTCGGCTGCGGAATCTTTCCGGTATCATTCTGATTGATTTCATCAACATGGAAAATCCGGATCACCAGGAGGAACTGTTTCATATCCTCCAGAAATACCTGCGAAAAGATTCGGTAAAAGCGAAAGCGGTCGATATCACACCGCTTCATATTCTGGAAATGACCCGTCAGAAGGTACGCCGTCCGGTCATCGAGGATCTGCGGGATCTTACGGAAAACAAGAGAACTACGGGAAATTTATGATGAATTTCTTTTGATTTTTTTTAAAATATTATTGACGAACAAATTATGACATGTTATTATACTTGAGTATGCCGCACAAAGAGGTAGAAGAGCCATTCGGCCACCGTATTTGGCGAGTAATGTTTATAGGAGGTGCCACAGATGTACGCAATTATTGCAACAGGTGGTAAACAGTACAAAGTTGCTGAAGGCGACGTAATCAGAGTTGAGAAGCTCGGAGTTGAAGCTGGTGAAACCGTTACTTTTGATAATGTGATTGCAGTAAGCAATGACGGTTTAAAAGTAGGCGAAGATGTGAAAGGTGCCAGTGTTACCGCTTCTGTAATTGAAAACGGTAAAGGTAAGAAAGTTATCGTTTACAAATACAAAAGAAAAACTGGATATCACAAGAAAAACGGTCACAGACAGCAGTACACCAAAGTAAAAATCGAAAAGATCAACGGTTAATCTGGTGTCATTATGATTACAATTAAAGTCAGGAAAAAGAATGGGGAATATCTGGATTTCTGTTCCAGAGGACATGCCGGATATGCCGAAAGCGGACATGATATCGTATGTGCTGCAGTATCTGCACTGATCGTCAATACCGTAAATTCACTTGAGACATTTACCGACGATAAGTTTACGGCAGAAGAGCATGACGGATATGTATCTCTCAGATTTCAGGGCAGTCTGTCCGATCGTGGAAAGCTGCTGATGGATTCGCTCCTTCTTGGTCTGACAGAGATTGAGCATAGTTATAAGAATCGATATTTGACAGTAAAGGTCAAGGAGGTGTAACAACATGATGAAAATGAACCTTCAGTTATTCGCACATAAAAAGGGAGTTGGTTCTACAAAGAACGGTCGTGATTCCGAGTCAAAAAGATTAGGTGCGAAGAGAGCAGACGGACAGTTCGTAAAAGCTGGCAACATCCTTTACAGACAGCGTGGAACAAAGATTCACGCAGGCGAGAACGTAGGATGCGGTAGAGATTATACTTTATTTGCACTTACCGATGGTGTTGTAAGATATACCAGAAAAGGACGCGATAAGAAACAGGTTTCTATCGTTCCGGTAGAGGCAGAGTAATCAGTCGAGTGGGAGGCTTCAAATCTAAAAGGGTTTGGAGCCTTTTTCTAATCCCCATGAGTAAGAATGGAGGTTAAATAAATAATGTTTGCAGACAGAGCGAAAATAATCATCCGGTCCGGCAAAGGCGGAGATGGACATGTGAGTTTCCGGCGGGAGCTCTATGTTCCGAATGGAGGACCTGACGGCGGAGACGGAGGCCGTGGAGGCGATGTCATTTTTGAGGTGGACAAAGGACAGAATACCCTTGGAGAATATCGCCATAAACGAAAATACAAAGCCGAAGACGGGCAGGAAGGCGGCAAAAAACGCTGCCACGGAAGTGACGGAAAAGATATCGTGCTGAAGGTTCCGGAGGGAACTGTGATCATGGATGCAAAGACGAACAAAGTCATTGCGGATATGTCCGGAGAAAACAGCCGTCAGATCATTCTGAAAGGAGGACGCGGCGGCAAGGGAAATATGAACTACGCCACCGCTACCATGCAGGTACCGAAATATGCACAGCCGGGACAGCCGGCTCAGGAGCTGGAGGTTCTGCTGGAACTGAAAGTGATTGCTGATGTAGGCCTGGTCGGCTTTCCAAATGTAGGAAAATCCACATTTTTATCCAGGGTAACGAATGCCCAGCCAAAGATTGCCAATTATCATTTTACCACACTGCAGCCAAATCTCGGCGTTGTGGATACCGAAAACGGCGGATTTGTCATTGCGGATATTCCGGGACTGATCGAGGGTGCATCCCAGGGTCTTGGTCTTGGGCATGAATTTCTCCGTCATATCGAGCGTACCCGGGTAATGATTCATATTGTAGATGCCGCATCTACCGAAGGCCGGGATTCCATCGACGATATTTACAAAATCAATGCAGAGCTGGAGGCTTACAATGCGGATATGGCAAAACGTCCGCAGGTGATCGCAGCCAACAAAATCGACTGTATCTATGACGACGGGGAAGAATCCCCCATTGACCGTATCCGAAAAGAGTTTGAGCCGAAAGGAATCCGGGTATATCCCATTTCCGCTGTGACCGGGCAGGGTGTGCGCGAACTGCTCTTTTATGTAAAAGACCTTCTGGATCAGTGTCCGCAGGAAACGGTTCGCTTTGAACAGGAATTTTTCCCGGAAGATATGCTGGTAAGAGAGAATCTTCCGTTTACCGTCACCCGGGATGAACAGGATCCGGCCATTTTTGTGGTAGAAGGACCCAAAATTGAAAAAATGCTTGGTTATACGAATCTGGATTCCGAAAAAGGATTTGCCTTTTTCCAGAAATTCCTGAAAGACGGAGGTATCCTTGAGGAACTCGAAAAAGCCGGAATTCAGGAAGGGGATACGGTCCGTATGTACGGATTTGATTTCGATTATTATAAATAAACCGGGAGGAGGGATATGATGACAAGCAAACAGCGGGCATATTTAAAAAGTCTTGCGATGAAAATGGATCCGATTCTTCAGCTTGGAAAGAGCAGTGTGACACCGGAAAATACAGCATCCATAGACGAAGCACTGGCAGCTCGGGAACTGATAAAGATCAATGTTCTTCAGAACTGTCTGGATGATCCGAAGCAGATGGCAGAGATGATCGCTGAACGTACCCATTCACAGGTCGTACAGGTGATCGGTCGGAAAATTGTCCTTTATCGTGAGGGAAAAGATGATAAAAAAAGAATTGTCCTTCCAAAATAAACGAAATAGAATCGGCATCATGGGCGGCACCTTCGATCCCATTCATATGGGACATCTGATTCTTGCCGAAAAAGCATATGAACAGCTGGCACTGGATCAGATATGGTTTATGCCTTCCGGCAATCCGCCTCATAAGCGGAACCGACTTGGAAGGGCCACCGATGAACAGAGAGTAGAGATGGTCCGCCGGGGAATCTCGGGAAATGATCATTTTTCTCTGTCTCTGATTGAAATGCATGAAAACGGATATACTTATACTTATCATACACTGGAAGAACTGAAAGAGAAAAATCCTGACACGGATTATTTCTTTATCATAGGGGCGGACTCTCTGTTTCAGTTCGACACCTGGATGGAACCGGAGAGGATTTGTGCCGCCTGTACATTGGTTGTTGCTACCAGAAATCACACTTCGACAGAAAAAATCTGTGCGAAAATGGAAGAGGTAAGACAGGCCTATCACGGAAAACTGCTTCGTCTGGATACCATGAATATCGATGTTTCCAGCCAGATGCTCCGTGAGTGGATCAGTGAGGGAAAGAGTATCCGTTATTATGTTCCGGATTCGGTGATCGACTATATCCGGGAGCAGAAAATGTACCAGGATCTGCGTTCCTGAGCTTCAGGAGGAAATAAACAGTTATGAAAAAATATGATTTTTCAAAAATGCAGAAAAAATTATCCAAATATCTTGATGAAGACCGGTATGAGCATACAATGGGTGTCATGTATACCTGCGCTGCCCTGGCCATGGTACACGGATACGACATCCAGGACGCTCAGGCGGCCGGCCTTCTGCACGACTGTGCAAAATGCATCCCAAATAAGAAAAAAATAAAGCTCTGCAAAAGCTATCACCTGGAGGTGTCCGAATTTGAGGAGAGCCATCCGTTTCTGCTTCATGCGAAGCTTGGCGCCTGTATTGCAAAGGAAAAATATCATATAGAGGACCGGGAAATTCTTTCATCCATTACATACCATACGACCGGAAAGCCGGCGATGAGTACACTGGAAAAGATCGTCTATATTTCCGACTATATTGAACCGATGCGCGACAAGGCTCCAAACCTGGAACGGATCCGGAAGATCGCATTTGCGGATCTGGACCAGTGCATGTTTGAGATACTGAGAGATACACTGATCTACCTGGAAGATAATCCAAAAGATATTGATGTCACAACAAAGGATGCGTTTTTGTATTATAAGGATCTGCATATTGAGCGGATCAGCGGTACGGATAAGGAGGAAGCAAATGACTAGAGAAATGGAAATGGCAAAGCTGGCCTGCAAGGCACTGGATGAAAAAAAGGGACTGGACATCAAGGTAATCGATATTCATGAGGTGTCTGTTCTGGCAGATTATTTTGTGATCGCCAGCGGTTCCAATGAAAATCAGGTTCAGGCAATGATGGACAATGTGGAAGAGGTTCTCGGAAAAGCCGGTTATGAACCAAAACAAATTGAAGGCGGCCGGACATCCAGCTGGGTTCTCATGGATTACGGCGATGTGATCGTGCATATCTTTGATGAAGAAAACCGACTGTTCTATGATCTGGAGCGTATCTGGAGAGACGGAAAAACGGTAGACTCCGAAGAATTTCTGAAATAAAAAAGTTCTGAAGAACGGGGAAACCCGTTTTTCAGAACTTTTTATCTCCGTCGAAGAAAACTCCCGCTTCTGTAAGGGGAATCAATCAGTTGTAGAAACGGAAAACGCCGAACACCTTTCCGAGAATCTGAAGATTTCCGTGGACGATAATGGGATCCATGCTGTCATTTTCCGGCTGAAGACGATAATAGCCTTTTTCCTTGTAAAACGTCTTTACGGTAGCCGAATCGTCTATCATCGCAACCACGATATCACCGTCAGAAGCGGTAGACTGCTGCTTTACCAGCACCTGATCCCCGTCAAAAATTCCTGCATTGATCATACTTTCGCCCTTCACCTTCAGCATAAAGCTCTGTTCATTCGGCATGAACTCAGCCGGAACCGGAAAATATGCCTCAATATTTTCCACTGCGAGAAGCGGCTGACCGGCAGCAACCGTTCCGACCAGAGGAACATTCACAACTTCACGACGAACCAGATTAAAATTATCGTCAATGATCTCGATCGCTCTGGGCTTGGTGGCATCTCTGCGAATATATCCGTTTTTTTCCAGGGCTTCCAGATGGGCATGTACAGAAGAAGTGGATTTCAGATTCACTGCTTCACAAATCTCACGTACAGCGGGCGGAAAGCCTCGATTCAGTATTTCATTCTTTATATATTCCAGTATTTCCTGCTGCTTCTTGCTGATTCGTCCGTATCCCATGTAACCCCTCCTGGATTGATCGATTTTTCTTTCATTTTATCACACAATCTCAAAAATAGCAAACAGATATTCGGAAAATATGTTTGGATACCGATGACAGTGAACCGCCGCAATGCCAGACAATCTTAGACCTTGTCTTTACACAAAGAAAATGGTAGAATAAGCTTTATGGATCAGGAATAAAGGAGGCATCTCATTGCCAGCAAAAAAGAATTCACCCGGAAAGCTTTCCGGTTACATAAAAAAAATCAGAAAAATAGCCGGTCTGAATATCGGCACCGCAATTTTTGCAGTCCTTTTTATCTACATGCTGTTCAGCGCGGTGCTTTATCTTACATCCACGCACATAGAATCTTATCAGGTTGCGGTAGGACCGCTTTCCAGAAATGAGACTTACACCGGTCTGGCCGTGCGGGAAGAAAAAAACGTGCGGGCCGATTCCGGCGGATATGTGACATACTATGCCCGGGAAGGAAACAAAATCAATGCAAACGGCGTCGTCTATGGGCTGAGTGCCACAAAAACACCAGAAACACAGACGAAGCTGAGCTCAGAAGAGCTCTCCAGAATCCGTGATGACATGATGAGCTTTTCCAAGGGCTTTGATCCGAGTAAATTTAATAAAACCTACAGTTTTAAATATCAGCTGGAAGGAAACATTCTTCAGTATGCGGGCGTCACAGTGGAAGAGACACCTGCTTCTTCTGATGCGGATGATTCCGACTCTTCCGAGGATATGCAGAGCAGTACGGTATACAACAGCACGGCAAATACCGTGACACTCGGAAATCAGACTCTTTGCAAATCCGATTCAGACGGAATCGTTCTGTACTCCAAAGACGGATATGAGGGAAAAACACTTGAGAATATAACTGCTGAAGATTTTGATCAGAATTCCTACCATGAGACAGATCTGAAGACAGATAAAACGGTAAAAGCCGGTACGGATATCTATACAATCATCACGGACGAGCGGTGGGATCTTCTGATCCCGCTCAGTGAAAAACAGGCTGCAAAGCTGACCGGCCGAACCTCTATCCGGGTAAAATTTCTGAAGGATGACATGACACAGAGCGGTGATTTTGAAATAATTGAAATCGATGGCGGAAAATATGGCCGCATCAGCTTCAACAAAGGATTGATTCGTTATGCCTCGGACCGTTTTCTGGAAATAGAACTGGTAACCAACAATATTTCCGGACTGAAAATTCCTCTGACCTCAATTGTCACAAAAGAATTTTACACAATTCCGGATAAATTTGCCACTGTCAACAAGGACAGCCTGGTGACCGGTTTCTATCTGTATCAGAAAAACAAAGACGGGGAAACGGTAAAAACCTTTACGACCCCTACCATTTACGCGCAGATTGCCATTAAATCCGAGGGTACCGGTCTGTCCGATGATGAGGAAGAGGAGTACATGTATTATGTGGACAAATCTGCCTTCCAGGAGGGAGATGCCATCGTTACCGACGATTCCAATGTAAAGTTTATTGTGGGAGACACGGATGTTCTGGAGGGCGTCTACTGTATTAATCAGGGCTATGCCGTTTTCCGCAGAATTGAAATTTTGGATCAGAATGAAGAATACGCAATTGTTTCCAAAGACACCACCTTCGGACTGGCCAGATATGATCACATTGTCAAAAATGCAGATGAGGTAAAGGAGCAGGATATCCTGTACTGATCTGTGTTGTTTCATAAAGAAGATGCATAAAGGAGTTTTATATGGTAGCAGAAAATTATAAAGAAGTGCAGAAGAAAATTGATGAGACATGCAGTGCCTGCGGGAGAGACAAAGACGAAGTGACACTGATTGCCGTCAGTAAGACAAAACCGGTTTCCATGCTGATGGAGGCTTATGAGGCCGGTGCAAGAGTATTTGGAGAAAACAAGGTTCAGGAAATTCTGGAAAAATATGATCAGATGCCCGCGGATGTGAAATGGCATATGATCGGACACCTTCAGAGAAACAAAGTAAAATACATCATCGATAAGGTGTCTATGATTCATTCTGTAGATTCCCTTCGGCTGGCACAGACGATCGAGCAGGAAGCCGCGAAAAAGAATATCGTCATGCCGGTTCTCATTGAAGTGAATGTGGCAGGAGAGGAAAGCAAGTACGGACTTGCCCCGGAAGAAGTGGATTCCTTCGTGGAAGAGGTAAGTGCTTACGAACATATCCGGGTATGCGGCCTTATGACAATCGCTCCTTTTGTGGAAAATCCGGAAGAAAACCGTGACATTTTCCGTCAATTAAAAAAATTAAGTGTTGACATTGATGCCAAAAAACATAATAATATTACTATGAGTGTCCTGAGTATGGGAATGACCGGGGATTATCTGACGGCTGTTTCTGAGGGCGCCACGATGGTGCGTGTAGGTACCGGTATTTTCGGTGAGCGAAATTACTTACGATAAGATTAAGATTGGAGATTATTATGAGTGTTTTAGATAAGTTTTTGGATGCAATCAAGCTGAACGATGATTTCGATGATGATGAATTCCTGGATGAAGACCTTCTGGATGACGAAGATGAGGATGATGATTTTCTGGACGAAGAGGACGATCGTCCGAAAAAGAAGTTCTTCGAGAAGTTTACAAAGAAAAAATCTTCCGATGACGTTTACGATGACTACGACGAGGAAGAACCGGTCAGAGCATCTTCCAGACAGACTGTGAGCAAAGCTGCACCCGCTAAGACAGAGCGTGCTTCAAAACCGGCGGTATCTCCGAAAATTACCCCGATGCGTTCCGCAAAGCGCGGTTCCCAGGCCGCTTCCATGGAGGTATGTGTGATTAAACCCACGTCCATGGAGGACACCAGAGAGATTGCCGATACACTGGTTGACAATTCTACGGTAATCCTGAATCTGGAAGGAATTGATGTGGAGCTCGCACAGAGAATCATTGATTTTACATCCGGTGCATGTTACTCTCTGGGCGGAAGTCTTCAGAAAGTATCCAGCTATATTTTTGTACTTGGACCATACAATGTGGACATTACAGGGGATCTGCAGAATATTCTCGGCGGCTCTGTACCCTCTGTGAGAGCCGGTTATTAAATCAGGAAGTATCTCTGAATGAATAAAGAAGAGTTTTTTGTCAAAAGAATCCGGGAACTTGCCAATACGGCTTATCAGAGAGATATTGTCACATTTTCGGATTTTCTGGGATTAAATGAACTGAATATACTGAATAGTCTGAATTTTCGTGAATATGGAGTCGTTCCGGAAGTGTATGGTGGCTATGAATATGCAGAGCGTCAGATGGTGGCATTTCACACTGATGCTCTTGCTTTTCCATGGAAATTTCCCATTTCCTGTCTGAAGGTGGAAGCCCGTTCTCTGAAGTTCTCGGAAGAACTGACGCATCGGGATTTCCTGGGAGCACTTCTGAATCTCGGTGTGGACAGGGCTGTGATTGGAGACATTCTTGTTCAGGACAAAACGGCCTGGTTTTTTACAGAGACAAGGATGGCAGATTTTTTCATGGAAAATCTCTGCCGCGTAAAACATACCAACATTGTCATCTCGCCGGTATTCGATCCCGGAGAGATGCCCCGGCCGAAGATGGAGGAGATTACAGGTACCTGTTCTTCCGTTCGTCTGGACAGCCTGATCGCCCTTGCGTTTCAGTCTTCCAGAAGCAGTATGGTTCCTTTCATTGAAGAAGGACGTGTATATGTGAACGGAAAACTGGTCACTTCCAACGGATATGAACCGAAAACCGGAGATATCATATCTGTGAGAGGAAAGGGGCGTTTCCTTTTCGACGGTGAGACACATAAAACAAAAAAAGGACGCCTTGGCGTGCGTCTGTTCCGCTATGTATAAAGGGAGTAATACAATGAATAATAAATTGTTTGTAAGAAAAGAAGGGGAGTTTCATTATCCCATATATTTTGAACACAGTTTTGATCGTCTGGGAAGCTGTATGGAAGAGGCAGGCTACCGGAATCACAAAATCTGTGTAGTGACAGACAGTCATGTGGCGCCTCTGTATCTGGAGACGGTCCTTTCTGCATTGTCTCAGCTTTCCGACAAAGTCTCCTTCCATATTTTCGAGGCAGGAGAGAAAAATAAAAATCTGGATACCATATCACAGATTTATTCCGGACTGATTGAAGAAGAGCTGGACCGCAAGAGCGTTCTGGTGGCGTTAGGCGGCGGTGTGGTCGGTGATATGACCGGATTTGCAGCTGCTACCTATCTGCGCGGAATTGACTTTGTTCAGATTCCGACGACACTTCTTTCCCAGGTGGACAGCAGCGTGGGGGGAAAAACCGGCGTGGATTTCAGACAATACAAAAACATGATCGGCGCCTTTCATCAGCCGTCTCTGGTCTATATGAATCTGGAAGTACTGAAATCTCTTCCGGAAGCAGAATTTGCCTGCGGGATGGGCGAAATATTGAAAACCGGACTGATCTGTGACGGTGAATTTTATCGTTTTGTATGTAAAAACCATCTGTCCATCCGCGCATTCGACATGGATATGATCACGTATATGGTAAAGACCTGCTGTGAGATCAAAGCCGGGGTGGTGGAACGCGATCCGAAAGAGCAGGGAGAACGGGCACTCCTGAATCTTGGGCACACCATCGGACATGCTGTGGAAAAACTGAAAAATTTCCAGCTGCTGCACGGGCAGTGTGTCGGAATCGGACTGGTTGCCGCTGCAGCATTATCCTGCAGACGGGGCCTGCTCACCAGGGAAGAATACGAACAGATCCGCCAGGGCTGTCTTCTTTACGATCTGCCGGTAAAAGCAGAGCATATTACCCCCGCCGAAATTCTGTCTGCAACAAAGAAAGACAAAAAAATGGAGCAGGGACACATTAAATTCATTCTGATGGATGGGATCGGGAAAAGCTTCATTGACCGGACCGTAACCGACGAGGAGATTCTTTTTGCAGCGCAGGAGATTACGGATGAAAGCTAAACATGTTTCTGCAGGTGCTGTGCGTTTTCTGACATTGTTGTCCATTCTCTGTCTGACAGCGTTGGATCAGTGGACCAAATATCTCGCAGAACTGCATTTGAAAATGAAAGCTCCGGTTATTCTGATTCCGGATATTCTGGAACTTCATTATCTCTATCCGGAAAACCGGGGAATTGCGTTTGGAATGTTTCAGGGAATGACGTATCTGTTTGCCGCTCTGAGTGTACTCTTTCTTCTTCTGATCCTGTACATGATGATTCGTATGCCGCTGAACCGGTATTATGCGCCAATGCATGTGATCTTTGTATTTCTGGCTGCAGGCGCGGCCGGAAATATGCTGGACCGCTTTTTCCGGGGATATGTCATTGATTTTATTTATTTTACGATGATTAATTTTCCCATATTTAATGTGGCGGATATCTATGTTGTGTGCAGCGGAATCGCTATGATACTTGCCGTTTTATTCCGGTATGAGGATCAGGATTTTTCCTTTTTCCTTCCCGGCAGGAGGAATGATATTCATGAATGAACAGAATCTGAACTTTGAAGCAAAGGAATCCGGAATCCGTATTGACCGATTTCTGTCAGACAATCATCCGGAGCTGTCCAGATCCTTTCTCCAGAAGCTGATCCGGGATGGTCTGGTTCAGGTAAACAATAAGAGCATAAAAGCGAATTATAAAGTTCAGTCCGGTGATTATGTCAGCCTTCAGCTTCCCGACCTGACTGAACCCGACATTCTCCCGGAGGACATTCCTCTGGATATTCTTTATGAAGATGACGACATTCTGGTCGTAAACAAACCGAAGGGAATGGTGGTTCATCCAAGCGCCGGGCATACCAGCGGAACGCTGGTCAACGCTGTTTTGTCTCACTGTAAAGAGCACCTTTCCGGTATTAACGGTGTCATGCGTCCGGGAATCGTTCACCGGATCGACAAGGATACTACCGGTGCGCTTCTGGTCTGCAAAAACGATGCGGCTCATCACAATATCGCAGAACAGCTGAAAGAGCACACGATAAAACGCAGATATCGTGCCATTGTGCAGGGGAACATCCGGGAGGACGAGGGCACAGTGGAAGGTGCCATCGGACGTCATCCCACAGACCGAAAAAAAATGGCCATCCACGTAAAAAACGGAAAACCGGCTATTACGCATTATAAAGTTCTGGAACGTTTCGGAAATGCCACCTACGTGGAGTGTCGTCTGGAGACGGGAAGGACACACCAGATTCGTGTGCATATGACCAGTATCGGACATCCGCTTCTGGGAGACGAGGTGTACGGCAGCGGAAAAAACCCTTACCACTTGCAGGGACAGACACTTCATGCCCAGGTACTTGGCTTCATTCATCCCCGAACCGGAGAATATATGGAATTCTGTGCTCCGCTGCCGGAGTATTTTGAGCAATTACTGAACAAATTGAGAAAATAGTTTTCTCCCGGTCAAAAAAGATGTATAATAAATAAAAAGCAGCACAGAGAGGAGAGATGCTTATGAATACAACAAGTTCTGTGATTACGATTGGTCGTGAATACGGCAGCGGCGGAAGACTGATCGGCCAGGAGATTGCCAGATATTTCGGCATCAAATGCTATGACAAGGAATTGCTGGATCATGCTTCCAGTGAGAGCGGAATCTGCAAGGAGCTCTTTGAAAATCATGATGAGAAACCAACCAACAGTTTCCTGTATTCTCTCGTGATGGACACGTATTCTTTTGGATATTCTTCCGGTGCGTTTACAGAAATGCCAATGAACCATAAGGTATTTCTCGCTCAGTTTGACGCCATCAAAAAGCTTGCGGCAGAGGGACCTTGTGTGATGGTCGGACGGTGCGCAGACTATGCGCTCGCGGAAAACAAAAACTGCTTCAGCGTATTTATTCATGCGGACAAGGATTACCGTATTAACCGTATCTCCCAGAAATACAATAAAAACGCAAAAGAAGCCAGAGATATGATCAACAAAATGGACAAGAGCCGTTCCAGCTATTATAACTATTATACCAACAAAAAATGGGGAGAGGCTTCCGGATACACATTATGTGTGGACAGCAGCCGGCTCGGAATCTCCGGCGCGGCCCAGACGATCATCCAGGCCATCCAGATCTTCGATTCTCTGAAGTAGATTTCGATACAAAATTATTTATATGCAGCCATCGGACCAGCCTTTTATATTGCTGTTTCTGATGGCTGTAAACATTCGTTCCTTTACACCGGGGTTTTCTCTGGAAAGCTGTTTCAACAGTTCTTTCACGTATTCCCGCCTGGTATTTCCGTCGGCCGGACATTTATTCTGAACAACCGGAAGATCATATTTATGCTGGAATCCGATGACATCCATCTCATTCATATAGATCATCGGCCGGATCAGTGTCAGTCCCATGCGATCCCAGTAAGTCACCGGGGAAAAGGTGTGAAATCTTCCTTCGTAGATCATGGACATCAGCATCGTCTCTACCACATCATCCTTATGATGGGCATACGCCACCTTGTTGCAGTTCAGCTCTTTGGCCACCTGGTTCAATGCTCCTTTGCGCATTTTTGCACACAGCGAACAGGGATTACTTTCCCGGCGGTCATCAAAAATAATTTTGGCGATTTCCGTCGGAACAGCCGTATAATGGATGCCCAGTTTGTCACAGAGCTCCTGGATGGGTTCCATGGAAACGCCCGGAAATCCCAGATCTGCCGTGATCGCTTCCAGAGTGAACGGATGGGGATAGAAGCGGGAAAGTCCATGGAGCGCATAAAGAAGTGTGAGACTGTCCTTGCCTCCGGATACACCGACTGCAATTCTGTCGTGGTCCTGTATCATATGATAATCATCGATTGCTCTTCGTGTTATACTTAACAGCTGCTGAAGTTTCATCTGTGTCTGTCCTTTCCTTTTTTGTTTTCTCGTTTTTTTATCTGATTTTTATATTATGAGTTGCCCGACAAATGAGCCTGACGTCGATTTGTCCCTTGGCTCATATTATAACTTTTTTTTCGGTAGACTGCAAGAAATCCAAAGCACTCATTCCGTGGAAACTGCATACAGAAAACGGTCTGCAGTGAAAATTTCTGTGACATCATGAAAAACATATGTTATAATTTATTTCAGTCGAAGAATACTTTCATTTCAATATGTGGTGCATTCGACTTGAATAGAATGTTTGAATGATTGGAGGTATTTTTAATAATATGAAATTCCGCTGGGACAACCGATACTTACATTGGGGAGTTACTGCATTTCTGGTAATCGCAGCCAGTATGGTATTTTATTACGGATTTTTCCAGATAAATTCCCTGCTGAATGGAATTCATTTTCTGTTTCGTATTCTGGCACCGATTATTTACGGGTCGGCAATTGCCTATATTCTCACCTCTCCGGTGAACTTTTTTGAAAACAAAGTAATCATTCCGCTGTTTCGGAAAAAGGGAATTGAATTTCAGAAAAAGGGCAGGAGTGTGATTCGATGGGTCTGCGTTCTTTTTTCCATTTTTCTCATGTTTGTGCTCATATATACATTTGTCATGCTGCTCCTTCCACAGCTGGTAGACAGCATCACTTCCCTGATCAACAACATTCCGCGATATGCAGTTATTACAGAAAACTGGATTTATTCCATCATTGAGAAACATGGATGGGAGATGCAGAAGGAGACTCAGGAGTTGCTGGAAGCCACTCCGAAGCAGCTGCAGAATTTTCTTTCTACTTCCATTCTTCCGCAGCTGCAGGAGATTTTGAAAAACCTTTCCTCCGGACTGTTTGATCTCGTGATCTTTCTGAAGAACTTTCTGATCGGCGCGATCGTATCGATCTACATGCTGGTGGATAAGGAAATTTTTATTGCGAAAAGTAAAATGGTCATGTATTCGATCCTACCGTCCAAATGGGCAAATGCGTTCATTCATTCCATGCGCTTTACAGACAATACGTTCAGTGGTTTTATCAATGGAAAACTTCTGGACTCCGCCATCATCGGTGTATTGTGTTATGTTGTGATCTCGATCATGAAGATGCCCTATGCACTTCTGATCAGTGTGATTGTGGGCGTGACAAATGTCATCCCGTTTTTTGGTCCCTATCTGGGCGCCATACCGTCCGCGTTTCTGATTCTGCTGGTGAATCCGCTGAAATGTCTTTATTTTGTTATTTTCATTCTGATTCTTCAGCAGTTTGACGGCAATATTCTCGGACCCAAGATCCTCGGGAATTCCACCGGTCTGTCCAGCTTTATGGTAATTGTATCCATACTTCTGGGCGGAGGCCTGTTTGGAATACCGGGAATGTTTCTCGGTGTTCCGATCTGTGCAGTTATTTATGCAATGGTATGGGCCATGATCAGCAGTTCTCTGCAGAAAAAGGAAATGCCTGCCAAAATGGAAAGCTATCTGAACATCGATTGTCTGGATGAAACGACCCATCAGCCGGTTCCCATGCCGGCAAAAGCATCCCGCACGGTCAGGCGAACCGAAAAAAGCGAAAAGAAAAAACGAAAATCGTGAGGAATGAGCCATGAAATTTGTAGTTCAGCGTGTCAGTCACGCACAGGTTACCGTAGATCAGAAAATCATAGGAAAGATCGGAAGAGGATTTCTGGTTCTGATCGGTGTCGGAAAAGAGGATGACGAAAAAACAGCAGACAAATATCTGAAAAAGCTTCTGGGGCTTCGCATATTCGAGGATGAAAACGGAAAAACAAATCTTTCACTCGCAGATGTGGGGGGTGAGCTTCTTATGATATCTCAGTTTACACTGTATGCAAACTGCAAAAAAGGTAACCGTCCCAGCTTCATTGACGCAGGTGCGCCAGACAAAGCAGAAGCTCTTTACGAGTATATTCTTTCTGAAGCCCGAAAACAGGTGGATGTCGTAGAACACGGCATATTTGGAGCAGACATGAAGGTTTCTCTGGAAAATGACGGTCCTTTTACGATTATACTGGACGATCATATTCTTTAAAAATGCTTTCAGGTCAAAAGGAGAGCACGTATGAAAAGGATTTTAAAAGCACATGTCGTATTATTTCTGGTGCTGTCTGCACTGCTTACCGCAGCACCTGCTGCACTGTCGATACCTGCTGTATCGGTTTCTGCCGCAGCCTACAAAAGTGAATTCGTAAAGAAAAACGGAAAATGGTATTACTACGATTCCAAAGGAAATCTCTGCAAAGGCTGGTACCGGACCTCCGGCGGTGCGATTTACTACTTCGGGTCAGACGGAGCAGCCAGACCTGGTCTGCAGAAAATTGACAACAAATATTATTTCTTTTCCCAGAAAGGAAAAGCATTTACCGGATGGGTTACCGTTGCGAACAAAAAATGCTACTTTGATTTAAAAACCGGAGCAAGATATGCCGGATACCATAAAATAGACGGTAAAATGTACTATTTTGACAAAAATGACGGACATGTATTCACCGGATGGATTGCCATCGGCAACAACCGCTATTTTTTCAGCACCACCGGAGCTGCCAAAACCGGCATACTGACACTCGGCGGCAAGCAGTATTATTTTGATGAAAAAGGTAAAATGATCCGTAATAAAACGGTCACAGTTAACAAAAAGACATACTTTTTCGGACCTTCCGGAGCCATGCAGAAGGGGAGAGTTAAAATAGGACAGTACTGGTACGCCTTCGACCAGAAAACCGGTGTTATGGTCAAATCCGGATGGTATAAAGAAAACGGCAAATATTATTATGCCGGGTCGAGCGGAAAGCTGGCAACAGGTGCTGTCAAATTCGGCAAAAAAACCAGGTATTTTGATCCGTCCACCTGCGTGATGTCGGTAGGCTGGCTGAAATACAAAGGCGGACTGTATTTCTTTACCAGCGCAGGATACCGTGTGGAAGGAAAACTAACAACTCCTTCCGGAAAAATGTATTATTTCAGCAGCAATGGCCGCTTATATCAGAACAAAGTGATCAAAACCTCAGAAGGAAAATATTTCGCCCTGAGCAACGGTGTTCTTGCAACCGGATGGCTTCAGTATAAAAGTCACAAATATTATTTTAATTCCAAGGGTATCATGCAGAACGGATGGAAAAAAATCAGCGGAAATTACTATTATTTCTCGCCGTCTACCGGTGCGATGGCTGTCAGCAAATGGATTGATGAAACACATTATGTGGATTCGGATGGAAAATATCTTCCGGGATATTCCAAACAGAATTTCATCTGGCCTCTGTCCTCAAACTGGAATAATGTAACCAGCAAATTCGGATATCGGGAATCTCCGGGGGGGATCGGTTCCACCAATCATAAAGGCATTGATATCTCTGCACCGACAGGAACGCCGATCTATGCCATTGCTTCCGGAACCGTTACCCTGGTGCAGACACCTTCGCAGAGCGGCGGAGGCGGAAATTACACCGTGATCGACCACGGAAACAATATTTCCTCCGGATATATGCATCAGTCAAAATTTGCCGCCGGAATCAAAGTCGGCGTAAAAGTGAAAAAAGGACAGCTGATCGGATATGTGGGATCGACCGGAAATTCGACAGGGCCACATCTCCACCTGGAGATCAGCATCAATGGTGTAAAAAAAGATCCTCTGAATTACATTAAGATACCGTAATGGTGCAAAAAAATGAAAACAGACAAATTATACATACGTGCTGCTGCAGTTTCTGTGATTGCAGCAGCATATATCTGCCGGCTGATCGGCCTCCTTTTTCCGGGCTTGGAGTTTTTTACTTATCTCAGACTTACGCTTCATATCGGCCTGTTCAGTGCCTGGGGATTTTCTCTGAACCGACGACTGGTTCAGAAAAAGGTAAAAAAATATCTGCTGTCGGTTGTGGTTCTTCTTCTCCTGTGGATCATATTAAAAACCCTCAAATACCGGATCATTTCAGATCCGGCGGCAGACCGGTATCTCTGGTATCTGTATTATATACCGATGCTTCTGATTCCGTATTTTGCACTGCTGGCCGGGTGGTGCATGGGACAGCCTGAAAACTGCAGACAGCCGGCCGGGCTGCGGTTCTTATGGCTTCCGACCATATTTCTGATTCTTCTGGTACTGACAAATGATCTGCATCAGCAGGTTTTTGTCTTCCCCCGCGGTGCCAGCCTTCGGACAATTTCCGACACTTCTTATTCCTATGGACCGGGCTATGGCATTGTGCTGATATGGATGATTCTTCTGGCTTTCTGCGCATTGGGCATAATGATAAGCCGATGCCGCATCCCAATGGAAAAATCCATTCTTTTCCGCCCCCTCCTTCCAATGCTTCTTTTAATCTTATATGGGCTTCTGTATGTATCCGGTATTTCCCTGATCCGTTTTCTTGCCGGAGATCTCTGTATTGTTTTCGGTCTGCTGTACATGGACACATGCGAAAATCTGATCCGATGTCATCTGATACAGAGCAATTCATGCTATGCTGATCTGTTCCATGCCGCATCTGACAGCTGTGCACAGATCACAGACAATCATTATGCAGTGCGATATGCAGCCAGCGGATCGCAGCAGCTTACAGAAGATCAAATGCGTCTGGCAGAAGAGGGGCCGGTTATGATTTCCGCGGGAATAAGACTCCATAATATGCAGATTGCAGGCGGGCATATTCTCTGGACGGAAGACGTCTCTGAACTGACATCTCTTCAGTCGGAGCTGAAAGAAGTGCAGGAGGAGCTGCGGGACAGAAGTGCACTGCTGAAACTGGAATATGAACAGGATAAAAACCGGAAGACCATAGAAGAGCAGAACCGTCTTTACGATCTGCTGAACCGGTGTACACAGAAGCAGATTGACAGGATATCCGTTCTCGTCACCGAATATGAAAACAAGGGAAAAAATGCGGTACAGGGGCATGATATCCTTGCTCAGATTGCTGTGCTATGCACTTATGTCAAACGAAGAAAACACCTGACACTTTCCATTTACAGCCATTGCAGAATTTCATCAGAAGAACTGAAGGCAGCTCTGAAAGAATCTCTGAAAGCCCTGGAACTTCTGCACATCCGTACCAGTATCTTTCTGGATCCGGAGATATCCTGGCTGGATGGTGAAATAGCCGCACAGGCATATGATTTCTTTGAGACAGCTGCAGAAATGACAATAGATGATCTTCAGTGGATCTTTGTCAGTGTAAATATACTGGATGAAAAACTTCGGATTTCCATCCGCCTCAGCAGTAAAACCGATTTGTCGCAGCTTCCGCACCTGTATCCGGAAGCAATCATCGACATGGAAGAACCTGAGGAATGGTCACTCATTCAGATTCTGAAAGGAGGAACATTTTCATGAGTCAATATTTCATGCTTTCAGCGTCTTCTCAGCTGACACTGATCCTTCTCTTGTTTTTGATTTTCCTCTTAAATCTTCTGTTGCTGGTCTACAAAGGATCACATCTGCCTTCCGTACGGCGGCTGGTTCCCGATACGATAGCTGTTCTGGCATTAATGACTCTGCTGTATCTGCTGGTGGAAGTAAAGCAGCCTGTGCGATGGCTGTATCATATACCGGTATGGGGATTTATTCTGCTTTTTCTGTTCCTTTTATTTCATGCAGTTTTCGGTTTTATCAGAGAGTGGAAGAGAGCCAAAAATGAACTGTCCCCCCTGTCAATCCAACAGGCAATCGATGATCTTCCACTGGGACTGTGCTTTTTTGATCCTTCCGGAACGATTCTTCTCTGTAACCGCACTATGAGTGATCTGGGAATGACGCTGCTCGGAAGTCAGCCTCAGACCAGTGCCGAACTCGAACAGGCGCTTTTGAATCTTCCTGACACAGGCAGCGTAAGATGTCTCAACCGTTCGGAAAGCATTTTCTGCTTTCCGGACGAACGAGTTTGGATCTTCCGAAATCAGTGCCTCACACAGCAGGGCCTCAAAGGCTGTTCACAGATGAGTGCTCAGAATATTACAGATCTGTATCACGAAAATCTGGAACTGGAAATAACAAATCAGCATCTGAGAGAGGTCCTGGAAAAACTGCAGAAAATGTATGAACGAATTGCAGAAACCATTCGTGAGAAAGAGAGTCTCGAACTGAAAGTATACATCCACGATATCCTTGGCAGAAGCCTTCTCACCATAAGAGATATCCTGGAACACTCCCCTGAACAGATGGAAAAAAAGCTGGATCTTCTGAAAGAAGCGGTCCGTTATTTATCCAGCAATTCACCGACCTCCCGGAACACACTGGAAAAGGTTCAGAAAAATGCATCCGAACTGGGAGTTACCGTGCTCCTGGACGGATACGTTCCTCCGGATAACGGGCTGGAGCAAATGATTGCGGCCGCAGTGAGAGAGTGTGTGACAAACTGTGTGCGCCATGCACGGGGAAATAAAGTACATGCTGTCATTCATGAATTATCCGGAATTCTGAAGGTCACGATAACCAACAACGGAGAGCCCCCGAAAGAGAAGATTGTGGAAGGAAGCGGTCTTTCCACACTGCGCCGCAGTGTAGAAGCATCTGGAGGTGAAATGTTTCTTTCTCACGATCCTGTTTTTACAATGACGCTGTATTTTCCCGGAAAGGAGAACGATGAACCATGATCCATGTAATTGTTGTGGAGGATGATCCCTTCACACAGAATTATTTTGTGAAACTGCTGTCTGATGACAGCCGAATGCAGTTAACCGCTGCGGTTCGCGATGCCTTTGAGGCGGAAAAGCTGTGCACAAAAGATACAGATCTGGTACTGATGGATGTCCAGACGCTTCATCGTCATTCCGGACTGGCAGCCGGAAAAAGGATCAAAGAAAAATATCCGCGGACAAAAGTCATTATCATGACGTCACTTGTTGATCCGGACATACTTCTTTCTGCCAGAAAGGGATGTGCAGACAGTCTGTGGTACAAGGACCATGGACAAAAAGACATTCTGGAAATTATTGAAAAGACATTGGCAGGGGAACATATTTTTCCGGATGAAGCACCGCCGGTTGAACTGGAGGGAGCTTTTTCAGATGTTTTTTCACCGGGACAGATTGAGATTCTGCGATGCTACATACGAGGAATGAGCTATGCAGAAATCGGCAGAAAATTCAACATCAGCAAGGACGGGGTCAACTGGCATATGCGGGAAATGGTCCGCAGGGGTGGCTTCGATTCCAAAGAGGAGCTCATTGCCATGGCAATTGACAGCAAGCTGATCGTGACAACTCTGAAGGAAGAATAAAATGATGGTTCCGGATTTGAATGATGTTATCCGGGCTTTGATATATCTATACGACAAACGCGAGTTTTTCAAATAGATATTGCAAAAAGAACTGATCGCTGTTATAATGTGTGTGATAAAAATCTATGCGGTTTTATGGAGGATTTATCAATATGGATGACCATAAAGTAACGTATCGTGAACAGACAGACATTCAGAACACACTCAAACTGCGTGAGGTTCTGAAAACTCTGCCGCCGTTCTGTAAGGACTATTTTCGCGGAATGAGTTCGACGACTACCACCAGAACCAGAATTTCCTATGCATATGACATTCGTCTGTTTTTTCAGTTCCTTCAGGAGAACAATCCCTCACTGAAAAACATTCCCATGTCGGAAATTCCAATCTCCGTTCTGGATCAGGTCAAGGCGGTGGATATCGAGGAATACATGGAATATCTGACCGTATATTCCGATCATGAGGAAAAACTCAAGACCAACTCAGAACGTGGCTTAAAACGCAAAATATCGGCTCTCAGAAGCTTTTATGCATATTATTACAAGCATGAAATGATACAGACCAATCCCACCGTTCTCGTGGATGTTCCGAAGATTCATCAGAAAAGCATTATCCGTCTGGATACGGACGAAGTTGCCATGCTTCTGGATTATATCGAACACTGTGGGGATTCTCTAACCGGTCAGAAGCGCGTATATTACGAAAAAACAAAGGAACGGGATCTGGCTCTGGTGACGCTGCTTCTTGGTACAGGCATCCGTGTTTCCGAGTGTGTCGGTCTGGATGTGGAGGACATTGATTTTCACAACAATGGAATCAAGGTTACCCGAAAGGGCGGGAACGAAATGGTTGTATATTTCGGAGAGGAAGTGGAACGCGCACTGAAAAATTATCTGACTGTCCGGGAAGGGATCACACCGGTGGCGGGCCATGAACATGCACTCTTCTACTCTACTCAGCGCAGACGGATCGGTGTGCAGGCAGTTGAAAATCTGGTAAAAAAATATGCCCGTCAGATCACCACCACAAAAAAGATCACGCCGCATAAGCTGCGAAGTACATACGGTACCGCCCTGTATCAGGAAACCGGTGATATCTATCTGGTTGCCGATGTGCTTGGACACAGAGACGTCAATACGACCAAAAAGCATTATGCGGCCATGGATGACGCACGGCGCCGGCAGGCTGCTGGTGCTGTAAAGCTGCGTGAGGAATGATTTTCAGCCATAAAAAAGGCGCCGCGGTTAAGCGGCACCTTTTTTACGTTATCATCCCTATGTATATTATACACAACTTATAAAGCTACAATGACTTTGTCCTGGAAATCAGATGGTACTTCTTCTTTATCAACGGACATGCTGATTACAAATGTAATTCCATAGCTGGTTCCGATGTCATCTAACTGAGCAAGGGTACCGGTAATATCAAGTCCGTCCAGTTTCGCAGTTGTAAGGAAGCTGTCAAGGTAGATCTGCTCGATGTCATGATCCTGTGAAATGATACCGCAGACAAATCCGATAAATTCATCTGCATTTTTAATGGGGTAACCGGATACATCGATCAGACGAATTTTATTATTAAGCTCATACATATGCTTTGTACTCTTGTCTAAGTAAACAATGCTGCCATTTGCTTCTTTTACCGCTGCGTTTACCTTATCCAACAGTACTTTTGTCTTTCCTTTTCCTTTCTTTCCTACAATTAACTCAACCATACTGTTTTCCTCCTTAGACATATATAATATTCATATTAAACAAAAAATAGGTTTGATGTAAATCAATTATAGTGCATTTTATCCGTGAATTCAATGCCTAATTATAAAAAAGATGAAATTTTTATCATCCGGTTTTATCAACCGTTGATATTCTGAAGCAGACTGTTCATCTGCTGATATAAAAGTTCTTTCGTGGAAGCCCCCATAACAATGGAAATATAGGGTTTTCCATATGCATTCTGGCTCAGCAGAGCCAGACAGTTTCCGGCCAGACTTGTCGTACCTGTTTTTCCGCCGAGAACCGTCACATCTCTTGGCGGCGTAGCCTCACCGGTGAGATAATGGTCCGTGGCTGTCAGGACCGTACTCATCATGGTACCGTCAGCCCTGGTATATTCCACGGTATAGGACGGCATCTGCGTGATCTGTGTAAATTCAGGATAATTCAGTGCTTCCTTCAGCATGAGATAAATATCATATGGTGTCGTATAATGATTTTCATCCTGAAGACCATGCGGATTGGTAAAATGCGTGCCGGTGCAGCCAAGCTCCGCTGCATAGCTGTTCATCATCTCCACGAATCCGGATGTGGATCCTCCTATGTAATCCGCGATGGCAGACGCCGCATCATTTCCGGAGTACACCAGAAGACAGTGAAGCAGCTGATCCAGGGTCAGCTGATCCCCGGCAATGAATCCGCAGACCTGCGAGCCTTCCTCCAGTGTCACATTTTCCTGCGTGATCACCACCGTATCCGACAGATTTCCATACTTCAGTGCCAGCATGGCAGTCATTATTTTTGTGATACTTGCCGGATAAACCCGATCAAAGGCTCCCTTCGAAAACATCACTTCCCTGTCACCAAGATTCAGAAGAAGCCCTTCCTGCTCCGCATCCAGAGAGACCGCATCCATTGGAAGGTCCGAGACAACCACACACAGGTCGTGGGCAAAGGATTCCGCTTTCGGATCTTCCTTTGTGATGACCGTACTTTCAAATTCCCTGGCGGAATCGTACGGAACCGCCGGAGCTACCGACAATCCTCCACGTATAAAATAAATCACTGCGCCTGCCGCAGCTGCAACCGCTGCCATCAGAAACAATAATAAAATCGTATTTCGAATGCGGCGTCGGCGCATGCGGCGCATCCTTGCAGAATTTCTGCCGCGCTTTTTTGATCTGGTCATAAATATTCCTCCCGCTGAAGTACATCATCCCTGAGCGGATGAGACTTTTTCTGAAGCTCTTTATTATACGCACTGCTCTGCAGCCCGACATTCAGAACCAGCCCCATACCGATATACAGACTGACCAGAGATGACAGGCCATAACTGATAAAAGGCAGCGGCGTTCCGGTATTCGGTGCAATTCCCGTTGCGACACTGATATTCAGGAAACTCTGAAAAGCAATGATCATGGCCACACCGCAGCAGATGATCTTGCCGGACAGATCCTTTGCCCGCAGGCTCATTCGGACACATTCCACACAGATACTCAGAAGAAGCAGTACGATCACCGAACAGCCGATAAATCCGAACTCCTCTCCTGCCACGGCAAAAATAAAGTCTGTCTGATTTTCCGAGACGAAATTTCCGTCATTGACCGAAGAGACATCGTCATCACCGGAAAGCCGCTTTCCGAGCAGTTCCCCGGATGCAATTGCCGTCTTGGAATTGTTCTGCTGCTCTATCTCATCGCTGTATTCATCATTTTCCGGGTACAGAAAAGACATAATACGGTCTCTCTGATAATCCTTGATCAGTTTCTGATCCGGCTGAACAACAATCGTCAGAAATATAATCATCAGGGGAATGGTAACCAGAATGATTCCTCCGATGATCCGGTAGCTCAGTCCGGCAATATAGATCAGCACACAAAACAGCACGATAACCGTTATGGTGTTTTTCAGGTCCGGCTGCATGTATATCAGAGCCAGAGGAAGTGCCAGAAGAGCCACCGCCTGAACGATTGTGCGGAAAGTGTTCAGATCATCTTCATGATCCATAAAAAACTTGGCAAAAAACAGAACAATGATGATTTTTGAAAGCTCTGTTGGCTGAAACCGGATAAATCCCAGATCGATCCAGCGGGCGGCACCATTGGCACTGTCACCAAACAGACGCACCCCCAGCAGCATCACAATATTTACGCCATACATGATCCACTGGAAATTGAGAATCCAGGAATAGTCCATCAAAGACAGAATAATCAGGATCACCAGTCCCATCAGAACACCGGCAAGCTGCTTGTTCTGAAGATCAGAACGTGCGATACCGACCAGCTCGATTCCGATGAAGCTGGTTACCAGAAGCAAAAAAATCAGTCTGAAATTGTAAAATCGTAATTTGTATTGTTTAATCATTTCATCTGCTGTTCCTTTTTTACTGGTATTTCTATGTGGAGCACCGAAGGCTTCTGTGTCGCATAACAGCGAATTTCCCTGAACTCCAGTCCATCATATTTTGCAGCACATTTTGCAACATCCTGCAGAACCATATCTGTCATCTGCTGTGAAAAATCCGTTCGCTCGGATATTAACAGCCGCCGGATCCTGTCCGCAGCACATCTGCCGGAACAGAGGCCGTTTTTCTTTGCACGATACAAAATCATCACTTCCCTGAATCCTGTTTTCTGAACATTTCGCCCAGACGCTTCATCAGCCCTTTTTTCCCTGTCACAGGAACAAAGGGAATCTTTTCACCGAGAAGTCTTCTGCAGATATTGCGGTATTCATCCTCGGCAGGAGAATGCTTTCCGGAAAGCGGTTCTCCCTGATTGGATGCCACGACAATCTGTTCATCATCCGGTATGGTACCCAGAAGCTCCACAGCCAGAATTTCTGTCACGTCATCCACAGACATCATGTCTCCCCGCGCAATCATATCCGGACGCAGCCGGTTCAGAATCAGACGGATATCACGAATGTCATTTGCCTCCAGAAGTCCTATGATTCTGTCTGCATCACGTATGGCAGAAACCTCCGGTGTGGTGACAACGATTGCCCTGTCGGCACCGGCAATGGCATTTTTAAATCCCTGCTCGATCCCTGCCGGACAGTCCAGAAGAATGAAGTCAAAATCCTCTCTCAGATCATCGGTCAGTTTGATCATCTGTTCCGGTGTTACCGCCGATTTATCCTTCGTCTGTGCTGTGGGAAGCAAAAACAGTCCCGGATAACGCCTGTCCTTCACAAGCGCCTGAGACAGGCGGCAGCTTCCGTTTACCACATCCACCAGATTATAGACGATCCTGTTCTCCAGGCCCAGCACAACATCCAGATTTCGAAGACCGATATCGGTATCCACAACTACAACCTTTTTATTCAGCATAGCCAGACCGGCACCGATGTTTGCCGTTGTGGTCGTTTTTCCCACACCGCCTTTTCCTGATGTGATTACGATTACTTCACTCATAGTTAAAATATCCTCCCTGATTTTTTTCCGGATTGCGGAATTATCTTAAGGTATCCTACTATAAAAGTTCCGGACGGCAGCCATGTCTGCGTGACCAGCCATTTCCGTTTAGTCATTTGAGGTATTACTTACATCACTGGAAGCACGTCCGGTGATAATGGTACTCTTATCTGCAAGGTCAAAAATGTATTTTAAAATATCATTGGCAGCCAGACAGGCATTTCCCGAAGAGTAACCGTTTGCGATCCGGACAGCAATGGCATACTGCGGTTCGGACGCCGGAGCATACCCGATAAACAGACCATGGTTGGGATGATAGATATCCTGCTCTGCGGTTCCGGTCTTACCGGCAACCTCCATGCCAAGACCGTCAAACTGACTGTGGGTCTGAACCACACGGTACATACCATCGTGAATGTCCTCCCACACACTTTCCGGTACGGACATGGTGTTCTCTATTTCCGGTTCCTGTTCTTCAATAACCTCTCCCTGCGGACTGGTCACGTAATCCAGCAGTGTCAGATCATACACAGTTCCGGAATTTGCGAGAGCCGAAGCATATCTTGCAAGTTCACTGGTCGTGTACAGATGGGTACCCTGACCGATATAAGAAGGAACTGCATATTCATCAGAAACCTGCGGAGAAGCCTCCGAGATTTCAATTCCCGTCTTCTTGTCCAGACCGATCTCACTGGCATATTTCTGAAGAACGCCCAGACTCAGCGCCTCGGAAAACTCATTGTCGCTGTTTTTTCCCAGCTGGAAACCGATCATATTGAAAAAGTAGTTGCAGGACTGTTCGATGGCCTCCCGGATGCCGATCACGCCATGACCGTTTCTGTTCCAGCAGTTGATGGGCGGCTGAACCAGATCGAAGGAGCCGGTACATTCGAAATATGTATTGTCATCAATGACATTTTCCATCATTCCGGCAATGGCAGAAAGCGGCTTCATCGTGGAACCGGGAGCTGTTTTCTGCTGGGTTGCTTTATTGAAGAAGGGACTGGAAAGATCCAGTGCCAGCTTGGAATAATAATCCGTATCCATATTATTTGTCAGACGGTTATTATCATATCCCGGATAGGAGACACAGGCCAGAACCTCCCCGGTATTGCAGTCTGTCACTACAGCCGAAGCGGAACACGGCATCAGGGCAAGCTGTGCCGGCTCTATTTCCAGTGACCAGATCTTGTCAATCATAAAATCATAGGAGCTGACTGCACCCGAAGCCAGTGATTCATAGAGCGTATCGTCCTTTGACAGAACTCCCTGTTCATAGAGAACCAGACACAGCTCCTGACCGCTGACCGTGTCCTCTAGAAGCATATATTTGTAGAGCAGCTTGGAAAATGCCGTATCGGTACTCAGATACTCTACAATATAACTAGTCAGTGCAGAATAAACCTCCGCAGAATCCAGATATTCTCCTTCCAGAGAAATCCGGGAAATATCGATCCAGTTCTGGCTGGACGCATAAATCAGATACTCCTTCAGACTGATGCTTCCCTCATTATGCCATGCTTTATACATCGAATCCCCTGTGTCCACTGCACTTCTGGCTATGATCTCCAGATTATCCCGGAGAAGATCATCACAGATGTATTCCATGTATTCCTGCATTTCCTCATCTTCCTCCGAGAATGCAGGAGGATGATCCCCGGTAAGACGGTCCGTAATCTCCGCAAATACCTGCTGCTGCTTCTGCTGAAACTTTGCATACAGATTTTTTTCCGTATCCGAGGCATTTTCATCTGAAAATTTGTTGATGTCGATAACGCTGTTCTGGACCAGCGCATTATAGACATCGTATATGGGAATCATGATCTGTGCGGCATCCTGCACGCCCTCGTAATCAAACGTTTTTCCTGCTTCAATTTTCGACAGGACAATACCGGCAACCCTCTGCTTGAGTATCTCGTAAATTCCATGCTGCCAGTCGGAATCGATGGTAAGATAAACATCGTTTCCGGCAACCGGGTCCTCTCTGGTGGCCGTATCGATCTTCAGAACCTTTCCCAGGTTGTCCACAGACACCGTTTCCTGTCCGTCTGTACCCTGCAGTGTCAGTTCCATATACTGCTCCATACCGGCTTTTCCGATGACCGCATCGTTGCCGTAATTTGGATTTTCCTTCTGGAGTGCCTTTAATTCTTCCGCGGAAGCCTTTCCGGTGTATCCGAGAATGGGAGCAACACTTTCATCGTCGATATACTTTCGTACAGAATCCTCTACAATTTCAATTCCCTGAAACTCACTTTTCCGCTCCATAATAGCTGCCACTGATTTTTCACTCACATTCGTGGCAATGGTCACCGGCATGTATTTTTTGAAGCTGTTGGTACTCAGATTATATCGGATGGTCACAATATCCAGAATCTCCTGCTTTGTAAGCTGCAGGGGAAGATGATAAGTCGTCAGTTCCTCTTCGGTATAAGCACCGTCACCCTCGAGTACAACAGAAAAGCCCTTGCTTCCGGTCAGATATTCCATCATTTCCGCTGCAGTGGCATTCTTTTCTTCCTCCTTCATGTCTTCGATCAGCGGATATCCATAAATATCTGCACGAAAACGGTTCAGATTAAAGCCTTCTTCCAGGTCAAACGCATATTCTCCGTTTTCATTTACAATAATATGAAAAGAACCGGACGGGGTATCACCGTTCTGAGCCAGTATCTGAAGGATCTGGTATGCAATCCCGTTCAGTGTCAGGTTTTTCTGGCGGGTAGTCTGATAAGACCCATTGTCCTCCAGCGTGACGGAATAGGACAGCACATTCGAGGCCAGTACGACACCGTTGCGGTCATAGATATTGCCGCGTGTACTCTTGATCACCCTCGTCTTTGTGGTACGTTTCTCAAATTTATGAATATAATCCTGCCCCTGAATGATCTGAAGATCGAACAGCTGGCGGATCAGAATCGCAGACATAAAGATAAAAACCACAAGAAGCACTGTGGTTCTTTTTAATCTTATTTTCTTCAGCAATTTTTTTATTTTATTACCCAAATAGAATCACATTCTTTCTTTTTCGTGGTCATTAAATGATAATTGATCAGGCGGTAGATTCTGTAAACAAAAAATGTCAGAAGAGCTGTATAAAAAATTTCCGGGAAAATAATCCTGGAAAGATAACGCCCAAATCCGAGCCGACCGCGCAGCAGAAACTGCAGCGCATAGACTGCCAGATTGTACAGCAGATCCCCGGCGGCAGCCAGTGCCATGGGAACCTTGATATCATCATCATAATATATCCGGAATGCATACCCGCTGAGAAATCCGATATACATGTAAATCAGAGCATAAATCCCCAACACAGATCCGTAAAAAAGATCAATCAGAAGGCCGCAGAAAAAGCCGGTCCAAAGACCGCTCTTACGCCCCCGCATCAGTGCCATGGATATCACCAGAATCACAAGCAGATTGGGCTTGACCGAGCCGATCTCTATGTGACCAACCAGTGTACACTGGATCAAAAATGTAAAAATGACAGTAAAAAACATGACGATTTTACTCTTCACCTTGTTCCTCCTCTGTCTCCTGCGAAGGAGTATCCAGTATATCCTGTTTGTTCACGGTAATCACAAGAACTTCTTTCAGATGCTGGAAATCCACAGGCGTTACCAGTGTGCCGGTCTTGGTCAGATTGTTGGTATCCTGCACAACCTCACTGACATAACCGATGAACAGACCCTCCACATAATTTTCACTGATATTTGATGTGACGATCCGCTCTCCGATGGTTACCTTGTCTTCCACATCGTACAGCTGCTCAAAACAGAGCTTACCCTCATCAATCAGTTCCAGATCTCCATACACAATGCAGTTGTCTCCGGTACTTACCGCCATGGCACTCACATTGCTGCTGTCATCGATAATGGATCTGACCGTTGCCCAGGACGGCCCCACTTCTGTCACGATCCCCACAAGACCTTTCCCGGCAATGACATTGTTATTCACCCGTATTCCGTCATTGCTTCCCCGGTTGATCATAAAAGTATCGTACCAGTTTCCCGGATCCTTGGCGATAATTTCCGCAGCGACTTTCGGATATTCCGTATATTCCTCGTCCAGCCTGTACATCTGCTGAAGGCGCACCAGCTCCGACTGATCGGAGATCAGTTTCCCGTTCTGCGTCGTCAGAATATCGATCTGTTCCCGGAGCTCTTCATTTTCCCGGATCAGATCCTGTTTGTCCTGAAAGCTCTGACGCATCGCCGCAAGACCGTTTCCGATCCTGGAAATACTGTTCTCAAAAGGTACTATAATCATTCCTGCAAGATCCTTAAGCGGTGCGGAAGTCACACCGGATGCAAGGGTTGCAGCAATGCAGCTGATGCAAAACAATGTCATAATTGCCAGAAGATGTTTACTTTTTATATTAATTCGAAAATGTAATCTCTTTTTCGGGCTTTTCATTTGTTTTACCTCTAAACACTATAATTTTCTCTGCGTCACCGGCTGTGCCCATTTATGCAGTTCCCGGGACTGAATGATTTTTTCCAGCCCGGCCAGGGAAGAATTCTCATACAGATCCGACAGATTAAATGTAAAGCCTGTATAGCTGGCGAGATATTTCTCAATATGGGGAAGCCTGGTGCTTCCGCCGGCCAGATAGATTCCCTCCTTGGCGATCTGATATGAGATCTGCGGAGGAATACGCTCCAGAAAGGTTTTCATTTCCGATGCGATCTCATTGACACAATTCATGATCCCGGCATTCACCACATAGGAGGAGATCACCTCTTCCCTGGGCAGTCCGGACACACCGTCCATCCCCACCACTTTCCGGGCTTCCTTGCGCTGATCGGTCAGTCTTCCCATAACCAGCTTCAGGCGCTGCGCCGTACGGTTTCCAAGCTGCAGACTGTAGCGCTTGCGCACCTCACTGCAGATTGCCTCATTCATCTGAAATCCGCCGATGGGCACCGTTTTACTGATAATGATCTTTCCGGCAGACAGAATGGAAAAACGAGTCGTGTGCGCACCGATGTTAACGATCATGCTGCCTTCTTTTTTGTCCGGATCCAGATTCATGGCGAGCGCATCCGCGACAGGTGCTTCCACCATAAAAACCCGGGTCTTGCGCAGCCAGTGACCATTCACCACATGATAGTAGGCCCTTTTTTCCACCGCCGTCATATCCAGAGGAACAGAAAAATAAACCACCGAACCCGGTGTAATAAAATTCTCCATATTTTTCGTCATTTTATACAGGAGGATTTCCTGCAGCTCCAGATTGGCTATCATGCCAAAAGCCATCGGTGATATGACACTGATATCGGAAGGAGTCTTCTCATACATCTCATATGCTTCATCACCCACGGCAATAATGGTTCGCCCTTTTGCAGCGATCATATTCTTTTGTGTATATCGTTTGTTTCTCAACAATGAATAAAGCTTCACCGAGTCACTGCCCAGATCCACTGCGTATTTTTTTTCAAACAGCATAGAAATCCCCTTCACGATTTATGCCAGGTCTCACGTGCGTTCGATTTGAAACTCTTCGAAAATCCCCTGTTCATTCAGACTCACATATCTGTGGTCTCCGATAATTATATGATCCAGCAGTGCGATCCCCAGAAGCTGCCCGGACAGATAGACTCGCTGTGTCAGTTCCAGATCACTCCGGCTCGGAACAGGATCCCCGCTTGGATGATTATGCACAATAATAATATGCACCGCCTGCTGTCTTAATGCTTCCACAAAAATTTCTCTCGGAGTAATCACTGTGGAATTCACCGTCCCCTTACTTAAAAGACTGTCACCGATAAAATGGTTTTTGGAATCCAGCATCATACAGTACAGCATTTCCTGATTCTCATGACGCAGGCGTTCCATATAAAAATCGGCAATGGTTGCAGGATTCTGGTAACAAAGACCACTGCGTGCCGCAGAAGCCGCAATTCGTTTGGAAAGCTCCCCGATGCATTTCAGCTGAACTGCTTTTACCTTGCCAACGCCATTGATTTTCCGAAGATCATGATACGAAAGGTGCATCAGACCGGAAAGGCCGGAATTGCTCCGCTCTTCTGCCATGCGCAGAATATCCGACGCAAGAGACAAAGAGCTTCTTCCCTGTGTCCCGCATCTGAGTATGACAGCGATCAGCTCCAGATCACTCAGAGAACTCTCTCCATCCTTCAGGCACTTTTCGTATGGCCGCTGTGACAGCGGCATATCTGAAATTGACTGGCTCATAACATCCTCCCTCTGCTCTCCAAAGCCGAAAAAGAACGGGCCAGATATATTTTTGCACAATAAATGCAGCCTATATTTTAGCACAAAAAGAGAGAGATGTATACACACTCTCTCAAAAATTTCTGTATTTTTTCGCAATGGCTTCCGCCACTTTGATTCCGTCCATAGCCGCAGACGTGATTCCCCCGGCATATCCGGCGCCTTCTCCGCAGGGATATATTCCGTAGTATTCTGACTGAAATTCATCGTTTCTTCGAATTCTCACCGGCGAGGAGCTTCTGCTTTCCACCGCACTCAATATCGCATCCGGCCGGTCAAAACCCGGTATCTTTTTCCCAAATGCATGGATGCCTTCTTCAATGGCATCGCTGAGTGCTTCCGGAAAAATCCCTCTTACATCTGCCCATTGCCAGCTGCCCTTCATACAGGGAGATACGTCCCCGATTTCACCGCCCGGAAGCCTCTGACAGAAATTCGAAAATGTCTGCACCGGAATTCTGCCCTGACCGCACGCATATGCCGCTTCTTCCAGCCTGCGCTGAAAACGCACGCCGCACAGAGGATCCTCTCCCTGAAAATCCCCGGGAGATACCGTGACGATCAATGCACTGTTTGCGTTTACGCTGTCTCTGGCCTGATAGCTCATACCGTTTATGGCAAGTCTTTTCTCTTCGGAAGAAGCATTCACCACATACCCTCCGGGGCACATACAGAACGTATAGACACTTCTTCCGTTGCTGCAGGTGTGCGTCAGCTTGTAGCTGGCCGCACCAAGTCTCTGGTTTTCATCTTCGCCGTACATGGAGCGATTGATCATCTTCTGTGGATGTTCGATGCGCACACCCACTGCAAATGGTTTCGGCTCCATAGGAACGCCGTGCTCATACAGCATCCGGAACGTATCTCTGGCACTGTGTCCGATGGCAAGCACACACACCTGCGTATCCATCCATCGTTCCTGATTGATTTGAATCCGGCTGACCCTTCCATCCTGAAATCCGATATCTGTCACCAGGGATCGAAAATGGAATTCACCGCCCATTTCAATGATCTCCATTCGGAGTCTTTCCACGATATCCACAAGTACATCTGTCCCAAGATGAGGCTTCTGCTGATACAGAATCTCCTTTGGGGCACCCACAGTCACAAAACGGTGCAGAACCTCATGATTTCTGCCGGAGACATCCTTGACCAGTGTATTCAGCTTTCCGTCAGAAAAGGTTCCGGCTCCGCCCTCGCCAAACTGTACATTGGAACCGGGATCCAGTTTTTTGCCTTCCCAGAATGCCTCTACCGTCTTTTTCCGGCTCCGGGCCTCTTCTCCCCGCTCAAATACGATCGGCCGGTATCCCTCCCTGGCAAGATACCATGCACAGAAAAGTCCTGCCGGACCGCTTCCGACCACAACCGGCCGGTTCTGCAGCGCTTCCTCCCCATGCTTTGGGAAATGATAATCCGTTTTTTTAGTTAACATAATATTTTTATCGTGAACCTTTTGCAGGATACGTTTCTCCTGCTTTTCATCGGACAGACAGACATCAACGGTATAGACAAATTTTTTTTCATTCTTTTTTCTGGCATCCAGTGACTGGCGGATGATCTCATATGCAAAATGACTGTGATTCAGACGAAGCGATTTCTGAATTTTCCGAACCAGTTCCTCTTCCGAATGCTCCACCGGAAGTTTCATCTGTGATATACGAATCATATGTCTCCTCTTTCTCTCATGCTTTTTGCAGCTGCTTTTCCCGCAATCGCACCGGTAGACCAGGCCCACTGCAGGTTATATCCCCCACAGATCCCGTCCACATCCAGAAGCTCTCCACAGAAGAAAAGATTTCTGTGAATTTTTGACTCCATGGAATCCCTGACCTGTGCCACATCCACACCGCCGCAGCAGATCTGGGCTTTTTCGAAGCTCCCGGTTCCGGTTACCGATAAGATCAGATTTTTTATGGTTTCCTCCAGATTCTTCTGTCCGACAAGAACCTTGATCAGTTTATCCGGAAAGATTCCTTCCAGCAGCTGTGCCGATGTCCATTCCGGGAACTGTTTTCTTCTGTCCGAAAGAAACGACTCCAGCTCTGTGCGGCTCATTTCCGGCATGAAATCCAGAGCGATCTGTGTTCTTTTTCCTTCGGACAATGCTCTGGAAGCCTGTGCGCTGATCTGGAATACCGGAATTCCGGATACCCCGTATTCCGTCAGCTGAAGCTCCCCCTTTGCTTCTTCTGTCAGGCGTCCGTCAATCAGAAGCCGTACGCATCCGGCCACACGAACGCCGGCCCAGGCTGAAAAGCGGATTCCCCGGCATTTCAGGGGAACGAGTGCCGGAAGCGGACGGATCACGCGATGTCCCAGCTGTTTTGTCAGCTCATAGCCACTTCCGTCTGCTCCGGCAATGGCAGATGCACAGCTGCCGTTCGCAAGGATCAGTGCATCTGCGTCATAGCTCCAGCCTTCTGTGAAAACCTTCCAGGGATCCGATTCCTCCACAGGAGGCTTTATCCGGACAATTTTTTCCTTTGTCTTGATTTTGACTTTATTTCTTCGCAGTTCTTCCTGCAGAATATTCACCACACTTTGTGCCTGCTCACTCCTCGGATACAGATATCCGTTTCGGTTCACAAAGCACAGACCTGCCGACCGGAAAAAAGCAAGCGTATCCTGTTCGGAAAACTGCCGCAGTACCGAAGCTACAAATGATTTCTCCCTGCAGTGATAATACGCCTCTCCCATCTTTTCATTCGTGAGATTGCATTTTCCGTTTCCCGTGGCACATATTTTTTTTCCGACACGATCATTCTGTTCAATGAGTGTCACCGCCGCGCCATTCCTTGCGGCTGTGACTGCGGCAATCATTCCGGATGCTCCGGCTCCCGCTACGATCACTCTCTTTGCAGTCATTGGAATCTCCTGTTTTGTCTAATTGAATCAGCTGTTTTTCGTAAAGCTTCTGCACAGACATCATGACACCCAGCTTCGCATGCTCCCAGGTCAGTCCGCCCTGGAAATAGACGGCGTAGGGCGGCTTCATCGGCCCGTCTGCAGAAAGCTCGATCGACGAACCCTGGACAAAGGCTCCTGCAGCCATGATCACCTGGCTGTCATATCCGGGCATATCCCATGGCTCCGGATCGACAAAGCTGTCAACCGGAGCCGCTGCCTGAATTCCCTTGCAGAACGCAATAACCCCTTCCGGTGTCCCAAGTGTCACCGCCTGAATGATGTCCTGCCGGGGTTCTTTTCCGTCCGGAACCACAGCAAACCCCAGTTTTTCATATACATTTGCTGCAAAAACAGCTCCCTTGAGCGCTCCCTTTGTCACCATGGGAGCAAGGAAGAAGCCCTGATAAAAAGAACGGTTTACCCCGAGCGAGGCTCCCACTTCCATTCCCAGTCCCGGACAGGTCATGCGGAAGGATGCATTTTCCACACACTCCTTCGTACCGGCAATATAACCGCCGATGGGTGCAAGTCCGCCGCCCGGATTCTTGATCAGTGAACCGACCATCATATCGGCACCCACATCACTGGGCTCCACCGTATCCACAAACTCTCCGTAGCAGTTGTCTACCATACAGATCACATCCGGCTTGATTTTTTTCACAAACGCAATCAGCTCACCGATCTGCGCAACCGAGAAGGAAGGACGGGTCTGATACCCTTTGGAACGCTGAATGGCAACCAGTTTTGTTTTTTCACTGATCGCATTTTTTATGCCTTCATAGTCAAAGGTGCCATCCTCCAGAAGATCCACCTGACGGTATGTAACACCATATTCTGCAAGAGAACCTCTGGACGGACGGATTCCGATAACCTCCTCCAGCGTATCATAAGGCTTTCCTGCAGGTGCCAGCAGCTCATCGCCCGGACGCAGATTTCCGAAAAGGGCGATGGCCAGGGCATGTGTTCCGCAGGCAATCTGTGGTCTGACTAGGCAGGCCTGCGTGTGGAACGTATCCGCATATACCTTTTCCAGAGTATCTCTCCCGTAATCATTGTATCCGTATCCGGACGAACCGTTAAAGCATTCCTCGCTGACCCGGTTTTTCTGCATGGCAAGAAGAACCTTCATCTGATTGTACTCTGCCGTCTCGTCAAATTTCTGAAAACGCTCCTTTAAACCCAGTTCTACCTCATGGCAGTAATCGTATACCTCCCGGGAAATACCGAGCTGTGCATATAATTGATTCATAATTACTCCTTTATTTCACTGCATTTTCTGTGCCAGTCATCCAGAATAAATGCAAGTATTTTTTCCTCGTCATAATCAAATGCGTCCTTGGAAACCCAGGTCACCTCAGGCTCCCGCTTAAACCAGGTGATCTGACGTTTTGCAAAATGCCGCGTATCACGCTTGATGATGCGTATTGCCTCCTCCAGGGGATATTCCCCTTCCAGAGCGGCAAGAATTTCCTTATATCCAAGCCCCTGCATGGAAACCATGTCCCTGTGATACCCCATGGACTTTAACCTCCGGACTTCTTCCACCAGGCCGGCGTCCACCATCTCGTCCACCCGCTGATCGATTCTTCTGTAAAGAAGCTCACGGGGGGCATTTAACACATAATATCCGAGACAATAAGGGCTTTTCCGCTCCTTCTGCTCCTCATTGTGCAAAGAAATCGGTGCTTTATTCTGATGATAAAATTCCAGCGCACGGATCACCCGTTTCACATTGTTCGCATGAATGGCATCCGCACTGGCCGGATCCACCATCCTTAACATTTCATGCAGATAATCCGCACCCTTCTCCTCTGCCGCCTGTTCCAGCTCCCTGCGGTAAGAATCATCCTGCTCCGCCTGGGTGAAATCAATATCTCTGGTCACCGCCTGAATATAAAAGCCGGTGCCGCCGGTCAGAATGGGAATTCTGCCTCTGTCATAGATCTCTTTCATGGCGGCTTTGGCAAGCTCCTGAAATTTTACAATATGAAACGCTTCATCCGGCATCAGAACATCGATCAGATGATGCGGCACTCCCTGCATCTCCTGCCGGGTGATTTTTGCGGAACCGATGTCCATATATTTATAAACCTGCATGGAATCGGCAGAAATTATTTCTCCGTTTACCGCCTTCGCCAGGGAGATGGACAGCTTTGTCTTTCCCACTGCGGTAGGGCCGGTAAGAACAATCAATGGTTTTTTCATTTCCGCTCCTATACGATTCGTTTAAATTTCTTTTCCAGTTCCGTTCTGGTCATGGAAATGATCGTCGGGCGTCCGTGCGGACAGTGATAAGGATTTTCCAGCTGTAAAAGCGCATCAATCAGACGGTCTGCCTCCTGTACGGACATCCTGTGATTTCCCTTCACAGCCTGTTTACAGGCCATGGACGCCAGACGTGCCGCAAAAATCTCGAAAGAATCCTTTTCATCCTTTTCTGCCAGCTGATCCAGCATCTCAAGAAACAGTGCTTCCTCATTCAGCCCATACAGATCCGAGGGAACGGCACTGATACAATACTCTTTTCCCCCAAATGGTTCAATTTCAAACCCGAAATCTGTAAAATATTTCTGATTTGCACGCAGCAGCGCCTCTTCCTGAAGATTCAGCGTAACGATCAGCGGCGGACTGATCAGCTGAGAAACCACTTCTTTTTCCTGAAACTGCCGGACGAACCTCTCATAGTTTACTTTCTCATGCGCCGCATGCTGATCAATAATATAAAATTTATCCTCAAACTGAACCAGCCAGTACGTATCAAATAGCTGTCCGATCAGGACATGACGGCTTCTTGACTCCGGCGCCAGCAGCTTTTCCTCAAACAGATTCAGCTGACGGGTCGAATGATCTGCGGATTCTCCCTGATTTGCCTCAGAAACCGGTTCTGTTGCCGGAAGCTTCGGTTCCGAATCCAGAGAAGCATCCCCAGGCTGCGGTATGGGGGACGGCATTCGTTTTTCTGATTCTGTACCGGAATTCTTTGAAAACAGCGCTTCCTCCTCCCTGGTAAAAGTCGGTCCCTTCGGAAGAAGATCCGTCTTTTTTTCTTCATAAAGCTGTCTGCGTTTTGTCTCAAACGGCTCGGGAATGTCTGACCGTCTGAGTACGGGTTCCGACGGCTTCCCTGTGGGATTCTCTCTGCCCGCCGTCACTTCCGGAATCATCTCCCTGACAGTCAGTGCTTTTTTCACCGTCTCGTATATCTCGTCATATACCTCCGCACTTCTCGCAAAACGCACCTCCATTTTCGACGGATGCACATTCACATCCAGATCGTTCCCTTCCATTTCAATATGAAGAAGTACAAACGGAAATTTGTGCTGCATCAGAAATCCGCGGTATGCATCTTCGATGGCCTTTGTGATGATCTTATCCTTCACGTATCGGCCATTGATATAATAATTCTCAAACGACCGGTTTCCTCTGGAAATTTCCGGTTTTCCCACAAACCCCTGAATTTTCATGAAATCATTTCCGGCGGATACCTCCAGAAGTGATCTGGTGATATCCCTTCCATATATGTGATAGATCACATCTCTGACGCTGTAGTTTCCTGTGCTGTGAAGCTTCACCTGTCTGTTCTGAATGTATTTAAAAGATATTTCCGGATGAGACAATGCCAGCTGTTCCATCAGCGCACTGATATAATTCCCCTCTGTCATATCGGATTTCAGGAATTTGCTTCTGGCCGGAGTATTATAAAACAGATTACGGATCAAAAAGGTCGTTCCATCCGGTGCACCGGCTTCCTCCAGCTTCTGTTCCTGACCGCCTTCGATCACATAATGAACACCGACCAGAGCCGTCGATGTTTTTGTGATAAGCTCTACCTGGGAAACCGCCGCAATGCTGGACAGCGCCTCCCCGCGAAATCCAAGAGAGCTGATGTGCTCCAGATCCTCCACCTGACGGATCTTGCTGGTGGCATGGCGAAGAAACGCGAGACGCACCTGATCCGCCTCCATTCCGGATCCGTTATCTGTGATTCGGATCAGCTTTTTTCCGCCTTCGCTGATCTCCACGGTAATCGCCGTGGCACCTGCATCGATGGCATTTTCCACCAGCTCCTTCACCACAGAGGACGGACGCTCCACCACTTCACCGGCAGCAATTTTATCAATTGTATTCTGATCCAAAACCTCTATTTTTCTCAAATCTGTCACCACCGATTCTTAATTTTATTCTGAAGATTATACAGGATATTCAAAGCCTCCATCGGTGTCAGCGTACTGATCTCCAGACCCTTTATCTCTTCGATAATATCGTTATCCTGAACCGTATCAAACAGCGACATCTGTGCCATATCCACCTGATCATAGACCACTTTTTTCGTCTTTTTTGGAAGGGTCAGATCCTTCACTGCAGCCGTAATATCTGCATTGCTCAGTTCCTCCACCAGTTCCTTGGCCCGATTGATCACACTGTCCGGAACGCCTGCCAGCTTGGCCACCTGAATTCCATAGCTTTTGTCCGCTCCGCCTTTTACAATTTTCCTGAGAAAGACAATATTGTCTCCCTTTTCCTTCACTGCGATACAGTAGTTATTTACACCGGAGATTTTTCCCTCCAGCTCTGTCAGTTCGTGGTAGTGTGTGGCAAACAGTGTCTTTGCCCCGCACAGCTTTGTGTTGCTGATATGTTCGATCACCGCCCATGCAATGGACAGTCCGTCGAAGGTGCTGGTACCCCGGCCGATTTCATCCAGGATCAGAAGACTCCGGGCAGTGGCATTCCGAAGAATATTTGCCACCTCCGTCATTTCCACCATGAACGTACTCTGCCCGCTGGCAAGATCATCAGACGCTCCCACACGGGTGAAAATACGGTCCACGATTCCGATGTTTGCCTTGTCTGCCGGCACAAAGCATCCTACCTGAGCCATCAGAACGATCAGCGCCGTCTGACGCATGTAGGTGGATTTTCCGGCCATGTTCGGTCCGGTTATGATGGAAATTCTCTTTTTATGATTATCCAGATAAGTATCATTGGCAATAAACATATCGTGTTCAATCATTTTCTCCACTACCGGATGACGGCCGTTTTTAATATCGATCACACCAGTGGTATTGATTTTCGGACGGACATAATTGTTTCTGGCAGAGACCAGCGCCATGGACGCAAACACATCCAGTGCTGCAATGGCCTTCGCGGTCTTCTGGATCCGGACCACCTCACGGCCGACCCGGTCTCTCACATCACAGAACAGCTCATATTCCAGCGCATACAGCTTATCCTCTGCTCCCAGGATCATATCCTCCAGCTCTTTCAGCTCCTGTGTGATATATCGCTCTGCATTGGAAAGGGTCTGTTTGCGGACATAATTATCCGGAACAAGGTTTTTAAAGGAATTGGTTACCTCCAGAGAATATCCGAACACACGATTGAATTTGATCTTCAGGTTCTTGATCCCCGTACGCTCCCGCTCCTTCGCCTCGAGCTCGGAAAGCCATTTTTTTCCGTCTGTACGCGAACGGCGGAAGGTATCCACATCCTTATTGTATCCCGTCCGGATGATACCGCCTTCTCTTTGTGCCAGCGGCGGATCTTCGTCAATCGCAGATGTGATCCATTCTGTGATATCCGAAAGGTCGTCCATATCCTCATTGATACGGACAAGCAGCGGGGAATGAAATTCATTCAGCAGCTTCTTGATATGAGGAATCATGGCCAGTGAAGAGGCAAAGGCAATCATATCCCTAGGATTTGCCGACTGATAACTGATTTTACTGATCAGCCGCTCCATATCATAAATGGGATTCAGATATTCCCGTATCTCATCCCGCAGCATGGGAGAAGCATTGAGCTCGGTCAGTGCCTCCAGACGCCGTTCAATCTCATCCTTATCAATCAGAGGCTGTTCCACATAAGAACGCAGAGTACGCGCTCCCATTGCCGTCTTTGTTTTGTCCAGGACCCACAGAAGAGAACCTCTCTTCTGCTTTTCCCGAAGGGTCTCCACCAGTTCCAGATTTCTCCGGCTGGAGCTGTCGATGAGCATGAACATCTCTGCTATATACGGCCGGATGGATGTCATATGAGACAGATCCGTTTTCTGCGTGTCTTTCAGATACAAAAACAGAGCTCCCGCAGCAATGACTCCACTGTCATAATCCTGAATTCCCAGCCCCTCCAGTGTTCCCACATGGAAATGCTCCTTCAGAGTACGTTTGCAGGTATCGTCATCGAAAAACCAGGAATCCAATGTAAAAACACAGATTCCAAGACGTTCCTTCAGATCCTCGATATCCACACCGCTGACCAGAAAGGAATCGTTGCAGATGATTTCTGCAGGTGTGAATTTATTGATCTCATCCAGAAGCTTGCGCGGCTTATCCACCTCTGTCACAAAACAGTCACCGGTCGTAATATCTGCGATGGCACAGCCGAAATGATCTGCCACTGACACGATGGACATCAGATAATTGTTTCGCGATTCGTCCAGCGACATGGAATCAATGGTCGTTCCGGGGGTGACGATCCGGACCACCTCACGCTTTACCAGTCCCTTCGCCTTTTTCGGATCTTCCACCTGTTCACAGATCGCAACCTTGTGTCCCCGCTCGATCAGACGGTTAATATATGTTTCTGCCGCATGAAAAGGAACGCCGCACATCGGTGCACGCTCCTCCATGCCGCAGTCCTTTCCGGTAAGTGTAATCTCCAGTTCTTTTGTCACAGTCAGTGCATCCTCAAAGAACATCTCATAAAAATCGCCTAAACGATAAAAAAGAATACAATCCTTGTATTCTTCCTTGGTTTTCATATACTCCTGCATCATTGGTGAAATAGCCATTTATTATTCAAAACTCCTTTATTTATGCGTGTTTCACACACTTTCTGTCCATTCATCGTACATAATTTGACTCAGCCAATATCATAGCATCCTTTGATTTTATTTTCAACATTTTTGTTTATGCCAGGCGAAGAAGACTCCCACATCTATAAATAGTTGGCAGTAAGAAATGTTTCATCTGTTTCCACCTTCGTCGTCAAAACTGAAAACTAATACTCATCCTTTTTCAACACTTCCAATGCTGTCTTTCTCGTCGCGGAAAGCATTTTCCGCATACGCATATAATCCGCATACAACACTTCTTTTCCGTAATCTGTAATCACATAGATCTTTCTTCTGGAATCATCCCCCGGCATTGCCATAATCAGTTTCTTTTTCAGAAGATTTTCAATTGCACCATACATCGTCCCGGCTGCCAGTCTTACCTCCCCCTCACTCAGTTCCTCCACCTTTTGCATAATCGCATACCCATATGAAGGCTCTGTCAGTGCCAGAAGCACATAATAGACCGTTTCGGTCAGCGGCAGGTTTTTATCTCTGTTCATATACATGTCTCCTCTATACAGTGTAACTATACAGTCTTATTATATACAGTTGCACTGTATATGTCAACAGACAGATACGTAATAAAAAAACGCCGAAAATCAGAAATTCATATGATTTTCAGCGTTTTTCATGACATGTTACCGGCAACTCGCTTTTGTCATATCTCTTACAGCATCAATCGGTAGATTGCCTCGACATCTTTCTGCATCAAGGATACAAAACCGCCGACTTTACCGCTTCCATTGCCTTTTCCGTAGCAACAGGTGTATGCGAGTTTTTCGATATCTTCTTCTTTTGCCCCCAGTTCTGCAAAATTCTTCGGCATGCCGATAGAAATCAGAAAGCTGCGAAGCGCCTCGATACCTTTCATTGCTGTTTTTTCCGGATGTTCTTCATCCATTTCACATCCCCAGACACGAACTGCGATCTGAGCAAATCTCATTACATCGTGAGACATGTTGTATGTAAATACAGCCGGCATTGTAACTGCAAGACCTGCACCATGTGCACAGTCATACAGCGCAGATAATTCATGCTCGATATCATGGCTTGTCCAATCCTGGCTGCGTCCGACACCAACGATATTATTATGTGCCACCATACCGGCCCACATAATGTTTGCCCTTGCTTCGTAATCCTGAAGATTTTTCATAACCTTCGGACCTTCTGTCTTCATAGTAAGAATTAGTCCTTCGATTAATCGGTCGGTAACTTCTACATCTTTTGTATTTGTTAAGTACCGCTCATATAAATGTGCAATAATATCAGTGATACCGCATGCTGTCTGATATGCCGGAAGGGTTTCTGTCAGTTCCGGATTTAAAATTGAGAATTTTGGACGAATCGCATCACCGGTAGCTCCCCTCTTTATCATACCATCTTCATTTGTGATGACAGAGTCCGGAGAACCTTCCGAACCTGCAGCTGCAATTGTTAAGATTGTTCCAACAGGAAGCGCTTCTGTAATCAGTTTTCCCTGATAAAAGTCCCAGAAATCTCCATCATATAATACACCTGCAGCAATTGCTTTCGAAGAGTCAATGGTGCTTCCGCCGCCTACGGCAAGAACAAAATCCACATTTTCTTCTTTACAAAGCTTAATACCCTCATATACAAGTCCGCTTCTTGGGTTTGGCTTAACACCACCAAGTTCAACATATGCAATTTCAGATTTATCAAGCGAAGCTTTCACTCTGTCCAATAATCCAGAGCGAACGACAGAACCTCCACCATAGTGGATCAGAACTTTGCTTCCGCCAAATCTTTTTACCAGATCTCCGCAATCACTTTCGCGATTTTTTCCAAACGCAAAAAAAGTAGGTGAATAAAAATTAAAGTTCTCCATTTTAGTCCTCCTTTGTAATCTTTTGCATTATATCATATAATACAATTTGAAGTAAACTAAAAAACAAAACACCATTATCGAAATACAGTGATATTGTTGATGATTAATGAAGCTCCTCGAACGTCACCACTTCTTTTGTCCGCTCAAATTCATCATAACGAAGGCCACGCTCACCTGTCTCTATTTCTCCTACCTGATTGTCATATGGATCCGCACGCCAGTGATCCTTATCAATGGTGAAGGGAGCCTGGAATGCATTGTTGCATACCATTCGGTAGGCATCCAGATTGCCGAAATAAAATTTCCGACGTTCTTCATTATCTGCACGCACAGCACCAATTCCATAAGAAGTATCCGCATACAGCCAGCCATACGGTTCTGCATAAAACTGTACCCAGTCATGTCCGCCGCAAAAATCCGGCTCCACCGCCAGACCGCTCTGCCAGCGCGCAGGAATTCCGGCACATCGGCATAATGTAAGAAACAGAAGCGCAAATACACCGCAGTCACCGGTGAAACTGCGGGCACAGTTTTCCGGAATGCTCTCCAGACTGAAGTAAGCCGGCATAAATGTGTATTTCATGTTCAATGTGATAAAATCATAAAAGCTGCGGGCCTTTTCCAGAGGATCCGTCAGTCCCTGCGTCAGAGAATCCGTCAGCTCCCGAATATAGGGTGTAAAAACAATATGCGGCGCCTCTTCCGCGGTATAAAGATTTAGCTGCGCTTCCCGGCTGATGCTGTCATCTCCCGATATTCCATTGCCGGAATCCGGGGTCTCTGTATCATGGAAAGATGCTCTGTGCAGATAGGAGTACTCCACCACAAACGCATGATTTTCCGCCATGTTTTCTTCCCAGCAGACCGTTCTTTGAAGTGCATTTTCCGGTGCGATCTTTCCGCTTTCCGGAAAGATTTTCTCAATCCGGATTTCGCTTTGCTGTTCACACGCAGCCGGAATGGGCAGATGTGCCCGCACAAACATACCCGGAGTAAATAATTCCTCCTTTATGCGCAGGGAAGCACGAATCCGGATCCGGTTGCAGATGCTCCCTTTCTCCTTCATGACACGCATGCAGCGATCAAGACGACCGTCCCCTTTGGAGCCCTTGACCGCACTCTCCGCTCCGGACATGGAAATACCTGCCCGGACGGCAAATTCCGGTTCGGATTTGCACATGGTCTGGAAAAAACGGTTAAAGAATCGCATTTCCCCATGCACATAGATCCATCCGATCTTTCCGTCGTCTACCCGCTGGTCAAACTCCTCTTCTGTAAAATCCGGAATATGCTCTCTGAGAATTCCCAGTGCTTCTGCACGGGAATAAGGATAATCCTCCGGCAGGCGAAGAATCATCTCACGCTGAGCCAACAGGCAGCAGCGAAGCGCATGCGGAAGATGTTCCATGGAAAGGCGTCGGTCAATGAGCCGGACCGCCCCCTCAAAATCCCCATAAAGCTTCCGCCGGAGGATATCCTCCGGCAGACCTGTGTTCAAATATTGTAATGTTTCATTTATTTTCATATTTTCATCCTTAGCACAATCATTCTAAGCACAATTATCCTCAGCAAAGCAATTGCATAATATATCCGGCCGCCAGACCGCAGAAGTTACCGATTGCCGCACCAAACACGCCCATCAGAACACCAATACCGGCATAAGACGGATTATAGGCAGACGCAACGATCGGTGCAGAAGCACTTCCTCCGATGTTCGCAAGGGAAGCCGTGGAAACCATACACAGATCCCAGTGGAATGCCTTGGACAGAAGGAACATGATCACAACATGGATGATCAGAACCGCCAGACCGGCCACGATCCACATCGGTGCGCTGACCAGATCAGCCAGAGATGCCGTAGAAGCCAGCAGAGATACTACCGCATACAGATAAATATTGGAAAGCTCTTCCACTGCAGGAACCTTGCCCAGCTTCGTCTGTGCGCAGATCAGACCGAGAATAGTCACAAATACCGTCGTCATGGTACCCTTGTCAAACATTCCGAGACCAATGCTGGAAAGACCTGTATTCAGAGCCAGACCAACTCTCTGCGAAAGCGCAGAAACCAGCAGGGAAACACCGATCAGGAAGATCCAGTCTGCAGAAGTGGCATGTTTCTTCTCGTTTGAAACTTCCTTTGCAGCCGCATCTGCCACTGCCTCCAGCTTGGACGTATCTGCTTTCACCGCATTGTCCCACTTCTTTGCATATCTGACCATGATCAGAAGCAGTGCGATCCAGACAGAATAATATACGGTATCAACGGCAAGTGCGCATCCATATGCGCCTGCATCGATGGTAAATGCCGCTTCCATGGCAGCCATATTTGCAGAACCGCCAATCCAGGAAGCACACAGTGCAGCCATGGCACCCCAGATCGTTTCTCCGCCGCCGAGGACGCCCTTGAACAGCAGAAAAGCAACAATGAAACCGATCAGAATGGAGGCAGCGCCGCCAAGGAAAATTGCGGCCATACGACCTCCCAGCTTTGCAAGCTTCTTAATGTCACAGCGAAGCAGCATGACAAAAATCATTGCGTACAGCAGATTGTTTTTCAGTGCGGAGTACGCAGCGGAGCATCCATCCGAATTGTACATTCCCATGGTACAGAACACCATATTCAGAACATAAATCCAGACCAGCGGCGGCACCCAGTTAAAAATTTTCCAGTTTGTGTACTTTTCCAATGCAAGCAGAACCCCCGCAAGACACATCAGAAAAGCGATGTAAGTGAACCCGTTTGTTATCATATAGATTTCCTCTCCCTTCCGTCATTTTTGTTAACAATTTAAAGCTTTACAAAAATGACTTTTCTAGATACAATAGTAGCATATATAGTCAAAATATGCAAACATATTTGAAATGGAGGGGAAAATTTATGAAAATTACCGATATTCGTCTTGGAATGATCTCCGTTCCGCTGAGAGTTCCATTTAAAACAGCGCTGCGTTCTGTCAACAGTGTGGAAGATGTTGTGGTAGAGATCCATACAGACACCGGTGCCGTCGGATACGGAGAAGCTCCGCCTACCGGTGTCATTACCGGCGACACCACCGGAGCCATTATCGGAGCGATCAATGACCATATGAAAAAGACGCTAATCGGGAAAGACGTGGATGATTTCGAAGATCTCATGATTGCTCTTCAGAAATGTATTCTGAAAAACACCAGTGCAAAGGCAGCTGTGGATATGGCTCTGTGGGATCTCTACGGACAGCTCCACAACATACCTGTCTACAAGCTGATGGGCGGCGCCAGAAAATCCATCATCACAGATATCACGATCAGTGTCAATGAGCCGGATGAAATGGCAAGAGATGCCGAAGATGCGATTCGGCGCGGATATGACTGCCTGAAAGTAAAGGTCGGAAAAGAGCCGGAAAAAGATATCGCACGCCTGTCTGCCATCCGGCAGATCGTACCGGCAGAGACTGCAATTCGTATCGATGCCAACCAGGGATGGACACCGAAGGAAGCAGTCCGCATTCTGAATGGAATGCAGGAACGCGGACTGAATATTGAATTTGTCGAGCAGCCTGTTCCTGCCCATGATTTTGAGGGCCTGAAATACGTTACCGATCGCTCTTATGTTCCGGTCCTTGCAGATGAAAGTGTATTCTCCCCGGAAGATGCCATGAAAATCATGCAGATGCGTGCGGCAGATCTTGTAAACATCAAGCTGATGAAGTGCGGCGGACTTTATAACGCATTGAAGATCGCCTCAGCGGCTGAAGTATACGGTGTGGAATGCATGATCGGATGCATGCTGGAAGCGAAAATCAGCGTCAATGCAGCCGTTCATCTTGCCTGTGCAAAACAGATCATCACAAAAATCGATCTGGATGGTCCTGTTCTTTGCAGTGAAGACCCCATCCTTGGCGGTGCCGTGTTCCAGGAAAAACAGATTACCGTATCCGATGAGCCCGGCCTTGGCATCAGAGGAATTGAAGAAGGAAAAATCCGGTATCTTTAAAGTGCTTCCTATGCAGCTGCAGTAATGCAGGACAGGGGTGTGTCCCGACAATGAACACGCCCCTGTCTTTTTCTGCTTGTGAGCAGTATTCTATTTTGTTTATGACTCTTTATATGCGAGAATCGCTTTCAGGAATTCCCATGTTCTGGCAACAGAACTGATACTTGCCCGTTCTCTCGCCGTGTGAACATCCAGAAGATCCGGGCCGATGGACACACAGTCCAGTCCGGGAACTTTTCCGGACAAAATCCCGCACTCCAGCCCTGCATGGATCGTCACCACCTTCATTTCTTTTCCAAACATCTCCCGATACAGCTTCAGACAGATATCCCTGAGCGCAGACTCCTTTGCATAAGGCCATGCCGGATAATCTCCGGAATACTCCACGTCTCCTCCAAGCCTTTCTGTCAGAAGCTGAACCTTCCGGCAGATATGCTCCTTTGCAGAAGGCACAGAGCTGCGAACCGAAATCCGAAGCTGTAGTTCCTGCTCCGTCAGTTCTGCCACTCCCAGATTCAGAGAAGTCTCTGTCAGTCCCGGCAGATCCTGACTCATAACCTGAACACCATCCGGAAGGATATTCAGAACATCAATGATTTTATGAAGAGATTCGGCATCTGTTCCCGTCTTTTCACAGATCTCACCCCGGCTGACCACAATCACGATATCCGGATCTGCAGTCCCGTATTCTGCTGCTGTCTCTTTTTCAAATTGCTCTGCCGCTTCCATGAGGGCCTGTTCTCTTCTGTGATCCAGGAGGATCTGAATCTGCACATCCTTTGCAATCACGTTTTCTTTCGAACCGCCCTGAAAAGCAGTCAGCACATAATCGGTTCGTTCCCTCAGAAGCAGCAGAAATCTTCCCATCAGAATATTTGCATTGGCTCTCCCCTGATCGATTTCCATACCGGAATGACCGCCCTTAAGACCCTTCAGAGATATGGTATATTCCATTCCCTGAGTCATCGAAAACGCAACCGGAATATGACAGCAGATCCTTCTTCCCCCGGAACATCCGGCAGTCAGAATCCCCTCATCTTCCGAATCCACATTGATCAGACGCCTGCCTCTGCACACGGACAGATCCAGCTGCGTCGCCCCGATCAGTCCGACCTCCTCCGATACGGTCAGAACAACCTCCAGCTCGGGATGAGGAATATCACGCGAGTCCAGAATTGCCAGCGCATAAGCTACTGCAATCCCGTCATCGCCCCCCAGAGTTGTTCCCTTCGCATATATATAATCTCCGTCAACCGCCAGCTCCAGAGGGTCCTTTTCCGGATCGGTCCGTGCATCCGTAGTTTTGTCTCCTACCATATCCAGATGTCCCTGGAGAATCACCGGCTCCTCCGCCTCATATCCAGGTGTCGCCGCTGCCCGGATCACGACATTTCCGTATTCATCCTGCCGGCAGAAAAGGTCTCTTTCCTGCGCAAAAGCGACACAATAATCACTGATTTCCTTTTCATTGCCGGAAGTATGAGGGATCCTGCAGATTTCCTCAAAATAGTAAAAAACCTTTTCCGGCTGAAGTCCCTGTAATACACGCATATACTCTGCTCCTTTTCCTGCGGTGTGTGTTTACGCTTCAGAAGCGATCTTCCGCGCAACATAGATTCCGCTTGCAGAAGCATGAGAAAGGGAATGTGTCACGCCGCTGCCGTCACCAATGACATACAGTCCTTTATATTTTGTCTCAAGATTCTCGTCAATATCCACTTCCATATTGTAGAATTTTACTTCCACCCCGTAAAGCAGCGTATCATCATTTGCTGTTCCGGGCGCAATTTTATCCAGAGCATAGATCATCTCAATGATGCCGTCCAGAATCCGTTTCGGAAGGACCAGACTGAGATCGCCTGCCGTTGCCGCCAGTGTCGGACGTACCATGCCTTCGTCAATACGATTCTTCGTGCTCCGCCGTCCGCGTACCAGATCGCCGAAACGCTGCACGATCACACCGCCGCCAAGCATATTGGAAAGCCGGGCGATGCTCTCACCGTAGCCGTTGCTGTCCTTAAACGGTTCCGAAAAATGTTTTGCAACAAGCAGTGCAAAGTTGGTGTTTTCCGTCTGCTTGTCCGGATCCTCATAGCTGTGTCCGTTGACCGTTACAATGCCGTTTGTATTCTCATTTACTACAATTCCGTAGGGATTCATACAGAAAGTACGGACATTATCCTCAAATTTCTCCGTACGGTATACGATCTTGCTCTCGTACAGCTCATCGGTCAGATGAGAAAAGATCACTGCCGGAAGCTCTACACGCACACCGATATCCACACGATTGGATTTTGTGGGAATTCCAAGCTCGGTGCATACCCGCTCCATCCATTTGCTGCCGCTTCTTCCAACCGAAACAATACATCTTGTACAGTCATCATATGTGTCTCCATGATACACACGGTAACCGTCCTCAATGATCTCCAGCGTATTCACCGGTGTCCGGAAGAAAAAGTCCACACGATCCTTCAGTTCCTGATACAGGTTTTCCAGAACCACATAATTGATATCGGTTCCCAGATGACGCACAGAGGCATCCAGAAGGCGAAGCTTATTCTGCATGCAGAGTTTTTTGAATTTTGTCTGAGCTGTAGAATAGGTTTTCGTATCCTGCCCGCCGTGAGACACATTGATCTGGTCTACGTACTGCATCAGATCGATTGCCTGTTTCTTTCCGATGTGTTCATACAGCGTACCGCCGAAATCATTTGTGATATTATATTTTCCGTCAGAGAATGCTCCTGCACCGCCAAATCCGCTCATGATCGCACAGCACTTGCATTTGATACAGCTTTTTACCTTTTCACCGTCAATGGGGCAATGCCGTTTTTCCAGAGGAAACCCTTCCTCAAACACCGCAATTTTGAGCTCCGGTTTCTTCTGCACAAGCTCATATGCGGAAAAGATTCCTCCCGGCCCCGCTCCGACGATGATAACATCATATTTCATCATTTATCATCTCCTTTTTTATTTATGTATTTTGTATTCAGTCTAACCTTTCCTGTCTTCTTTCATTATACCTTTTTACAAAAAACACTGTCAAGGACGGAATCGATCTGTACGGCTATTTCAGCATTTTTTTGTCAAAATTTTTTCTATCGTCTCTGGAGACACAGCGGAAGCTCCAGATTATATTTTTCCAGAAGCTCCTGATCTGTGAGGATCTCTTCCGTTTTTCCATCCGCTATGATCGTCCCGTTCGCCATAAGAATCGTTCTGCTGCAGGTATCCAGAATCAGATCCAGATCGTGCGATGCAATGATTTTCAGATGATCGAAGGAATTCAGAATATGAATCAGATTTCTTCTGTTTTTCGGATCAAGAGCAACGGATGGCTCATCCATCAGAATAATATCCGGTGTCATCGATAAAATAGTGGCAATGGAAACCAGTTTTTTCTCTCCTCCGGATAATTTATAAATCTGCCGTTCCTTCAGATGCTCTATCCCGGTGAGGCGAAGCGCCTGTTCCACCCGCCTGGCCACCTCGGGTTCCGACAGCCCATAGTTTCTCGGAGCAAATGCGACATCCTCGTACGCTGTATTCATGAACAGCTGGCTGTCCGAATCCTGAAAGACATATCCGATTCTGGAACGGATCTCCGCAAGTGTGTTCTTTTCCACCGGAATCTCCTCTACCCGTATCGAACCGGTAAAGTGAAGGTTTAAACCCACAAGCATTTTCAGCAGCGTAGATTTTCCCACACCATTTGCCCCGATCAGTCCGACAGAGTCTCCCTCTGCAGCATGAAAAGTAATATCCTTTAGAACCTTTTTTCCGGATTCATACTCAAAAGCTAAATTTTCCACATCAATTCGTATATGACTCATAAAAATGCCCCTCCAAACAGATTTCCAATTATCAAAATAACCGGATAACGGCGAAATAGTCCCAGAATGACAATCCACAGGAAAAGGTACAGAACATCCTTTTTTCCGAGACGGATCCGGTCCTGCAGATACCGGTAATCTCCCTGATATCCCCGCAGCAGCATACTTTCATATACTTCATTGGCCCGGTCGATACTGCGCAGAAGCAGCTGTCCGGCCAGAGATCCCCATGCCCTGAAATGGATTCCGTTCTGATGGGGTGCCCGCAGCATGTATGCCTGGGTGATACGGTCCGTTTCTTCCAGAAGGACCGTGACATAACGGTACATCAGCATAAACTGCGTGACAATCGCTTTCGGAATATGAAGCATACGGAACGCATAACAGAGTTTGTCAATGGAGGTGGTCGCGATCAGAAGATACGATGCCAGCACACTGAAAATTCCTTTCAGAATCAGTGTGATCATGGACAGAATGCCTGCGCTGACTCTGACGCCTGCCACAAGAATGTAATTTTTGTCAAAAAAGGGATTAAAGATACCAAGCAGACAAACCAGCGGCAGCACGATCCTCAGCCGCTTCAGGCTGTCAGTCACCGACAGATCCGCAAGCATAAAAACAGAAAGCGGATACACGATCATTCCGGCAGTTCCTGCCACATCATATTTTTGAAAGGATACCAGCACTACAATATATCCGATGGTTAAAACAAGCTTAACCAGTGGATGAATCTGATTCACCCACTGGTCTCTTGCTGATAACGTATCCATGCAGTGTATTTCATGAATTGCATTATTGATTTTACTCATACCTGTTTTCTCTTTCTGAAATGTTTGAGCAGACTGCAGACCCCGACACAGACGGCAACCACTACCACAGCACCGATTATCCCGGAAACTGCAGTGCCCATGACAGATTCAGAACCTTTGAACGCATAGTCCGGGAGGATGGATGTCGCCTCCTGGAGTGCCCCTGCAGCCTGATGAAGACTGCCTGCAGCACCTTCAATCTCTGTGGAACCGGTCAGCTTCTCGATGGACCATTCCAGGCCATCCGGAGAAGAGGATGCGAACAGAGACAGAACACCTCCGGTAAAAACTGCAGCTGCGGCAAGAATTGCCATCGTTTTCCGGAAAGAAAATTTTCCTTCTCCTGCCTCAGCCGAAGAGCTGCAGTACAACAGCTCCGGTCTGGCTTCATACACAAACAGAAGCACGGCTGCTGTGATCAGCCCCTCGACCAGACCAATTGCGAGGTGGATCGGCTGCATCGTTGCCACAAAGGCTCCAAACGGCAGATCGGTAATTCCGGATGCCAGTGTCTCCAGCGTCACACTGAACGCACCCATCTGAAGTGTCAGAACACAGCCAAGGACAGAAGCCGTAATAATCTTCCCCCTGGAAATACCTTTTCTCATCATCGGCTTCCAGATAAGCAGTGATCCGACGAAGCAGCCGTAAAATGCCATATTCCAGATATTGCATCCAAGAGCCAGAAGTCCCCCGTCCGCAAAAAGCAGTCCCTGTATGAGAAGAACTCCAATCATGGATAAAAAACCGGCATACGGCCCAAGAATTGCCGATAACAGCATTCCGCCGCACAGATGTCCGCTGGACCCTGTACCGGGAATGGTAAAATTAATCATCTGGGCAGCAAAAACAAATGCCCCCATGATCCCCATAACCGGAATTTTTTTTGTGTCTGTATCCAACCGTATCTTTTTCACTGACCAGGCCGCCGCTGCTGCCGAGCATACATACATTGTGCCCGCCACCGCAGGTGCAACCAGCGCATCTGCCATATGCATTGCGTATCCTCCTTTTTTTGTTCTGTATTTCTGAATCACGATCCATGTGTTTTGTTATATATTTATCATATCAGATTCTGCTCTGTGTACAAGCCCCCATAGGGGATATTTCCATACACAAATTTTCATGACCTTGGGTCCCTTGGCTCAATAATAGAAAAAAGCGGCAGCACGGCTGTCGCTTTTTTCATATACTCACATTTCTACCATTTTCCCAAGATAATAGAATCCCTTACAGGTTTCCAGTCTCACATTGACATATTTTCCCAGAAGTTCTTTGCTTCCCGGGAAATGAACCAGCAGATTATACTGAGTTCTTCCCGTAAAGATTCCTTTGTCCTTGCTCTCTGTCTCTACAAGTACCTCCTGAACCGTACCCTCAAACCTTGAGGAAGCGATCTTTCCTTTTTCCTGTACCAGTGCCAGCAGTCTCTGAAAACGCTCCTTTACGACATCCTCCGGTACCTGATTTTCCATTCTGGCCGCAGGCGTTCCGCTGCGCTTCGAATAGATGAAGGTAAAAGCCGTGTCGAAATTCGCTTTATCCACCACATCCAGCGTCTCCAGGAAATCTTCCTCCGTCTCTCCCGGAAATCCCACAATGATGTCCGTGGTCAGAGAAATGTCCGGAATGGCTTTACGAATCTTCTGTACCAGCTCCAGATACCGTTCCTTATCATACCGGCGATTCATGTCCTTCAAAATTCTGCTGCTTCCGGACTGCATGGGCAAATGCAGATGATGACAGACTTTTTTGCTTCTGGCCATATATTCGATGAGTTCATCGGAAAGATCCTTTGGATGTGACGTCATGAAACGGATCCGTCTCAGACCTTCCACCTGTTCCACCATTTCCAGCAGCTTTGCAAAGGAAACCGGTGTTTCCAGTGTTTTTCCGTAGGAATTTACATTCTGTCCGAGAAGCATCACCTCCGTCACACCATCTGCAACCAGCGCCTTTACCTCATCCACGATCGCCTGTGGCTCCCTGCTTCTCTCCCTTCCTCTCACATAGGGCACAATGCAGTAGCTGCAGAAATTGTTGCAGCCAAACATAATGTTTACCCCTGATTTGAAATCATAATTCCGCTCGGTGGGCAGTGCCTCCACGATTTTATCTGTTCCCTCCCAGATATCGATAATCTGTGTTTCCGAAGAAAGCATCTGGTAAAACAGCTCTGCATATTTGAAAATATTATGTGTTCCGAATACCAGATCCACAAAACGATAATCCTTCTGAATCCGGGCTACCACGTGCTCCTCCTGCATCATACAGCCAAACAGGATGATTTTCATATCCGGGTTCTGTTTCTTCAGATTATTCAGATGGCCAAGACGGCCGTACACCTTGAGATTGGCATTTTCCCGTACCGTACAGGTATTGTAGATCACTATGTCCGCGTCCTCCGATTCCCGGCGCACGCATCCGATCTCATCCATGATGCCTGCGATCACCTCCGACTGCTTTTCGTTCATCTGACATCCGAAGGTTGTCAGGCAGTAGGTAAATGCAGTTCCTCTCTTTTCTGCTCTTTGTCTCATTTCCTCCTGACATTTCGCAATATAGTAATACTGCCTTTTGGTATCATCAGACGGAGCCTCTTTCCATGTATCTATTTTACTGAAATCCAATTCATTAAACATGATATCCCTCTCTTTGAAACACAAAACACAACCCCAGAAGAAACCTTTTGGGGCTGGTTTTGTGATGATGGGTATATTCTAACTGATTTCCTCTGGTTTGTCCACAGGATTCTTTTCCGGCTGAGGACTGCAACTGTCGGAATGAGATCTGTACATAATCGGGATTACCAGACAACCGGAATCCGGTTGGAGACATAAGATGTGTGGGAGTAACGGTCATTTCTTTGCTTCTGGTTCACAAAAAGCACCTCCGTCTGTGGGGTCTGCGCACTGAGTACTGTCCGGGCAACCGCCACCTCCTCCGGTTTGAGACCGTAAGCCGGTGTATTCAGACGGGTGACCGTAACATTGCCGGAAACCCCTACAAGATCAGACAGGTAATAACGCAGTGTGGGAAGCTCTCTGATCTGATAGCTGCCATATACCACATTGTAAAATTTCCTGCTCACATATGCATAACCGTCTGCATCCACCTGCAGCTGATCCGGATGGAACCGAATACTTCCGCAGTATTCATGCGGAAGACCTGCCTCATCGCTTCCGGAGACAGAAAACTGAAACACAGGATATCCATGGGCCCAGACAATCTCTTCTGCCCTGATTTTCTTAGTAATGACGACGGTTCCGGTTCCCGGCAGCTTTCGTCGGTTTGTCACCCGAAAGGAAAATGTCTGCGGATTTTTTGTCAGCTGAATTTCCCGGCTCCATTCTCCCTCATAACCATCCGGATTTTTCGTCTCCCGGATCAGAAATTTCCCCTTATTCTTTTCGCTGTACTGTATGGTTCCGGATTCATAACGCCCCGTCGTCTGATTGTAGCTGAGCCTGTCTCCGGTGGTCTGATAGGCTGCAGATGAGGCAGACCACTCATACAGAACAAATTCTGCTCCTGTAAGGGAATCGCCTGTTGTTTCGTCCGCTTTTTCTATGGAAATACTCCCCTTCAATACAGGTGTATCCTTTACGGTGAGCGAAGCCTCTGTTTTCGAGGAATCTGTCACATTTGCCCGGACCGTCACAGAATGGGAGGTACTGTCCTTTAAATAGCTTTCCGGACTTGTGGTTTCCTTCACATAATATTTTCCGGGAATCAGTGCCGAAAACCGTATCTGCCCGCTGGAATTGGTTGTACCTGACAGAACCTTGGTGTCTTTTTTATAAACCAGTACATTTCCGGAATAGAGATCCTCCGCAGCATACAGTCCGTAAACGGCATCTGCAACCCCGCCTGACGTTCTCGAGTCTTTCTTCGTCAGAAGCAATGTCCCCTGTGGCTGTGATTCCAATGTCAGACGCAGTGTCCCCTGCGTTCCCTGATATGCATATGCTCCGTAATCCTGATACGCAGTACTGTTGAACTGTTCGCTGGTATCCACAAGAAGAAAAGAAACCGGCTTGAGCAGCATGGAAAACGTAAACGTCCTGGAAGAAATCATTGATTTCGGAAAAACAAATCTCATTCTTCCGCCGGCTTTCAGATTTACAGTGCCGGAGTCCGGACCGACCCGGGGATCTGATTCTCCCCGTTCTTTATAATCATCTGCGCTGGTCCAGTACAGAAGCTGCCATTGATCGGAAGACTTCCGGGTGACCGAAATCCCGTTGGAGGCAGCAGAGCTGTCGGAAACTGCAATCAGACGGGAAATATAATATCCATTTTGAAAGGTATCCTTCAGATACGTGGCAGAAGCGGCACGTTTGGAATGAAGCACCAGGTAAGAATTGAGTGAGGTACCGGTTACCGTCTCATTTGCTTTGTTCGGGGTGGTGAGCTTTGTATTATTGTGAGACGGAACCGGCATGGACTGTATCTTTGTCAGGAACCGGTTAATACCCACATGCTCCAGTTCTGCAGCCGTGGCACCTCCCACATCGGAAGAATACGTTTTCGACAGTGCCACATGCGTGAACACAAACCGGTTCTGCCACTTTGTCCAGTCAATATGAGAGCAGGAAGGATCATAGGTGCTGCAGATATCTCCCGGTCCTCCGTAGCCGTAATAGAGTATCTTCCGCAGTGTCGTGCTGGACAGTGCTTTCACTGCTTCGCTCTCAATGACGCCGTCTCCAATGCTTCCCTTCATGGCATTCAGGCAATAGATCGGAGCCTTTCGGCTGACGCCTTCCGAATCCACATATGTAATCAGCCGGTAGACGGTTGCCATCCTTGTGGAATTTCCGCCGATATAATCATTGGCCGCTGTCCAGACCTCATCACAGTAGATTCGGGTTCCGTTTTTTATGTAATAATAATCCGGTTCCAGCGCCGCAGCCATCACCTCACTGCTCATGGTTTCCACAAGAATATCCGCATCCTGTGTCACCGGCGGTTCCGCCACAGAAACCAGTCCGATCACATTTCCCTCCTCAATTTCCTGAATCAGTTCTTCCGAAGCCTCATCTGCTGCGGTCAGATGCTCTGCCTGACTTTCATCGAGGAAAAACATGGTTTCCGGTTCTTCCGTTTCCGGCTCTGCTTCCGGGTCAGTCTCTGATGCAGCCGGATCCTCCTGTGCTGTAATCTCTGCCTCGGGAAATTCTGCTGTCGGTTCCATTTCCGGAAGGTTTTCTTCCAACTCCGTTTCCGGCTTCCCCTCCGGAACATCATCAGCTGAAGGTTCGGGATCTGCTTCTTCTGCTTCCGTCGTTTCCGGCAATCTGTCTGCTTCCGTTTCCGGCAGCTCCTCATACATTGCTTCGAAGTCCATCGCCCCCTCCTGCACAGGTTCATCCCCATCAGTATGTTCGCCAGACACTTCCGCCAAAGACTGAAACAGCAGTGAGCTCAAAACCAACGTCATGATCAGTAATTTCTTCACGACTTATCCACTCCCTTTCTTTTTAAAATCCAGATCAGATATGCCAGTATTGCCGATGCAACCAGTATTTTGATCCAGAGAGTCACAGCAGAAGAATCCTCTGTCTTCGCATTCTTCGCACGGGATGTATTATGATCTGCTTTTTTCTCATGCGCCGCTGCAGTTACAGCTGTTTCCACCGTCTCCTTTTCCTGGCGAAACGCGGAAAAAATCCATTTTACTGCCGTCTTTCGAAGCGCATAGGAATTGTCAAACGAATTTGGCACACAGACCTTAAAATCCAGCGTTCCCTTTCCCCCGGCCGGAAGCTGAGCAAGAAGGATTCCCTTTTTCAGCGAATCCGCACGCAGATTTCCTGCATAAACGGTCTGCGAATTATAATTGATCTGCAGGGAGATTTCATCCAGCAGCGCCTGCTCTTCTTCCTTCAGATCCGGAATATCTGTCTGAAAATAGAGTCTGACCGGATCATTGCTGTTGTTGTACACTTTTGCGGAATCAAACAATTCATCTCCCGGCATGGCATTATGAAAATTGCGGAAGAAATCTCCCGGCAGAGTGAGAAGCTTCATCGCCTGCTCATTGATCTCTACCATCAGTTTCATATTTTCTCTCTGAATGGTCGTGTTCCCGTTTTCTTCGTGAACACAGCTCTGTATTTCTTCCTCATACCACGGAGAATCGGTTGAAAAGGCCGGCTGGAAATTTGCTTCCTGAATCGCCTCCGCAATAATCTCCAGTGAAAGCTCCTGGCCGGCATGTTCCGATCCCCATTCCTTCGGATACCGGATTCCCCGGAACAGATCCACATGCTCCTCCTTTTCCAGCGGCAGCGTGTAATACAGATACTCTCCCCGCCGGACCCAGGAATCCTGGAGTCCCTGAAGCAGCTCATAAGAAAGTCCCTCCAGATCCGGTCTGGAATTTTTAAAAATCAGACGGACTCTTATCCAGCATCTTTGTGCATAATTTGTGATTCTGGGAATTTTGGATACCTCATCCCCTGGCAGTACCTCACCGGAACCGCAATACGGAACTTCCTTTCCGTCTTTGATCTCGTATTCCCGGATTCCGATGCGGATATCTCCCAGCTCTATTTCATTCTGGATACTTCCCTTTCGATATGCGATTCCATATACCGATGTTGCACAGAAGAAAATCGAAAGAATGATCAGAAGCAGCATACCTGTATTTTTTTCTTTCAATGAATCACTCCCCTCTACATAGAAGCAGATGATCCGCAAATCGTTTCCCAGGCAGCCTGGTAATCCTCAAAGCCTTCTGCCTGAACCGATTCCTCGTATACATCCAGATCCAGATACTCGATCTGTTCCTGATAGGTCGGTTCGGCAGCATCCTTCAGAAGCTGTATCCGCCTAAACAGAGGAGTTGTGGCATCTCCCGGCATCAGAATATTTTTATAATAATAAAATCCGTCGCCGGAGGAATATACCCAGTTTACCTGATCCATATCCAGAAGCTTTACTGCCCTCGCAATATCATCATTTGAATACAGAATACGGGCTCTTACATAACAGGGAACGTTTCCCTCGGAGGCGTTGTTTACGATTTGTACTTTTTTTGTATATATGGGATTTTTGATAAGAGGTGTGGGCGAGACAGGAGGAAACTCTTCTGAGATTTCCGTGTGCTGATAACCTGCCCGGAGGACATTCACAGTGCCATCCTGATCAGTCAGATATGCCTGTGTTCCATGAATGAGAAGAAAGGATACGGTTGCTGCAGACAGAATCCGGACCGTCTTTTTCATGAACTGCTTTCCCCGGTACTGTTCTGCCGGATGTATTTCTGATATGCTTCCTGAACCTGTGTGTCGATGGCTGCATCGGCAGACGCCGTATGGTTTGTCTGAATGGCATAGGCATTCACAGGAATATCAAAAGAGGTATTATCGATTTGTCCCTCTATGACATTTGCAAAAGTAACGGTATCAAACAATGTCTGCGTTGTCTCCCCGGGCTTTAATACCTTCTGATATGCATAGACATAAGTGGCAGATGTGTCGTTTTTATTCTGCTCCAGCAGTTTCCACTGGTCATTGATCTGATAAGAAAACAGTTCCGTAGCCGCAGATTCATTTCTGGTACCGTCTGCTGCAGCTGTAATCACATCTCTGACAGGAATCGTCACTTCCAGATAAACATAAGCATCATTGGAACCGGAATTTACGATCTGAGGATCCTTCTGTATTTCATCCAGAGGAACCATTTCTGTGTGGTCATCCGGATTCCAGGATGGCTCCTGAAGATCAATGGATACTTTTCCGACCGTAAATTCATTCACAACCGAATCACGATCCGTCAAATATGCAGATGTACCGCCAATGATCAGTACTCCGGCGGCAACCACTGCAGGAATTATTTTTCGATAGTTTTTATTCATAATTATGCTGCATGCCAGGCATGCGCTCCTTTCTTTTTTGTTAACAATAAAAACAATTGGGTATTACTCACCGCTTCATTTATAGAAGCGGAAGTCTTCTTCGACTGAGAAAGAATCCTCCGTACTTCTTTCGGCGGCGGACGAATAAAAAATGGATATCTCATGAAATCTCCTTCATGTGAGAGAATCGTGCAGAAATGCACAGGAACATCAGAGTTGCTGAATAAGATTTGTTATGTAAGGATATTATATCCGGACAGAATCATAGAATCAAGGAAAAGCGTTCGACAAACAAAGACAAAATAAAAGAAAACAACAAAAAAGGAAGCGGCATCTGTCACTTCCTTTTCGTATTGCTTTCTTCTTTTTGTCAGTCTTTTTTCCGTTTTCTTACAAGAGTGTATCCTCCTGCCAGCACAGATGCCGACAAAAGCATCAACAAGGTTCCAAGCGGCGTCTCATCTGCGGTTCTGGCTCCATTCGATTTTGTGGTTCCTGTCGAAGAACCGGAACCGGAATGGTTGGAAGCATCTGCCCCATTTGTTCCGCCTTCATCCCCGCCTTCCGGATCTGTGCCGGAACCGCCCAGATCACCGTAATCCTGGGCATCATAGCCGTTCTCTCCGAGATCATCATCCGGAACAGGCGTGCCGGACAGCTTCGCATAGAATTTCTCCGGATCCAGCTCCGCCGACCGGAAGGATACCGCCACGCGGTCCTTATAACCCTGACGCTGCCAGCTGCCGTTTGTATAGACATATTTCCGGAACCAGATATACATCGTATAATCCTGTGCATGCAGAATTCCCTTGGAATTTCCGATTTCAAATTCTTTGGAATCCGCCTCATCCTGTGCGGAAAAATCATTGTCATTCGGCGTATAATTGGGATTCGTCGCAAAGGTGAACGGACACCATTTCACATCCCCCTCCTGCGGACTGCTGTTGCCGGTACCTGCGCCAGTCACTGTGAACCGGTACATATAATACGGATAAAATTCCAGTTCTCCGTCCAGACCTTCCACACTGCATTCGGTCACCTTAACCGCAGGACGGACCGGAACCGGTGTCGCAGTCGGTCCCTTCGTCGGTGTCGGTGTCGCAGTGGGGCGTCCTGCTGAAGCGGCACTGAGGTCCACATAGCTGTTTACAACGCCATAATTCTCATCCTCTGCCTGTAAAAACAGTACGTATTTTCGGTTCGGGCTGAGATTCTTCAGTGAAATACTGAATGTCTTTCCTGCGGAAACATCCATGGAACGAGCCGAATCCGATTTGAAATCGCTGTTGCGAAGCTGGATTTCCGTTCGCGACTCCTTATATTCCTTTACAAGATAACGGCATACACCATCTGCATTACTGTTAAAGATAAACGACGTAGACACACTGTCCGGTGTACCATTCCACTTCAGAACCGCACTTCCATTAGAACCGGTTCCAAGAAGCTTCGGCGGAGTTGTGAGATATCCCTTTTTATCCAGTCCGTACTCCAGCGGATCATCGTAGATCAGCTGACGTGTTCCGTTGGTTTCAATACTCTTTGAAAGATTTACCTTGCCGGAGGCAGCCTTGATCACCTGCGTTCCGGCTTTATATTTGTATACCGTAAAGCCGACATTGGAATTGGTCAGTGTGGAACTGATTTCCAGATAGCCTCCCGTCTTACAGTTGATAAATATATTTTCCAGTTCATTGATCTTGCTGGCTGCAATATCGCTGAAATTTTTTGTCACAAGACCGTTGTTCTTTACTTCCACCGTTCCGCCAAGCACAACCTTGCCATAGCTTCCGATTCCGCCCCCGCGGTATTTCTTATCCTTCAGATGATATACGCGGTTTCCGGAAATAGTTCCTCCATTCAGCACAACAACACCGGTTTCCGAATTATAGATTCCTGCTCCGTGAAAGCTTGAAAAATTATTTTTCAGAGCCACACCGGAATTCATGGTAAAGGTACCGTCATCAATATGTACAATCGATCCGTCATACACATTATAATCCTTGGTACCATATTTTCCATATACCGTCAGACTCATGTCTTTCTCAACATCAAACTCCAGAGAGCCGCCAATCAGCTGAAACATGTCACCTGCTGAGCTCTGACTCCTCATAAGGTCCAGACTCTCCGTGGAAACAAGTTTCACATATTTATCGTTTACGACGATCGTATTTGAGATCAGCATGTAATAGCGATCTGAGTTTGAATATTGTTTCCCCTTCAGATAGATCACCTGGGGTTTTTCTTTTGTTCCTGTCGATTCATCGATGGCTTTCTGCAGCTCTTTCGCCGTAGTGACCACCGTCTTTTCAATCTCGTCATCCAGCGGAACTTCGGTATCCTCCTCACCGGTCAGAAACTGTTCACTGATATCAGAAATAACATTTTCCTGCGGTGCATCAGCCATATTTTCATCTTCCGGTGTCTGCTCATCCGAATCCATGGAGTTTGCATCCTGATCGGAAGTCTCCGTCGGCTGCGGTGTCACAGACGGTTCCGTTTCTGAATTTCCGTCATCCTCCGGTACATCAGAAGGAGTCTCAGAATCCACCGGTTCTGTATCTATCATATCTTCCTCTGTTTCTGCTGCCAGAATCTCTCCCAGAGACGAATCTTCCTCTGTCACGGAAGAACCGGCGGCCACCGGATCACTCTGTGCCGCAGCAGTCACCGGAACGGATGCGAAAGATACCGCACCGGTGAGCAGAAGTGCCAAAAGCTGTTTCTGTTTCATTTCATTTTCCTCCTGCATTTTCTGCATACATATTGATGTTGGGATCATTTATAACAGATCTTATTCCCATTCTCTGATGCTCGTTTCCCTTTATCTTTTATATATCTTTCTTTCTGTCACAAGATAATCCGGGAAAATATCGGTAGGCTCTGTCGGAACCTCATCCACCAGCTGAAAATCAAACGCAAGAGCGACTTTACAGATGCCGGTGTGCGCTTCCAGATAGCGGTCATAAAATCCGCCGCCGTATCCTACACGTTCCAGCTTCCCGGTAAAGGCAACACCTGGCATGATCATCAGTGCATTTTCCCATGTTACCGCCTCACCCTCCTGAGGCTCCGGTATTCCATAATATCCGGGCTGCAAAGGTGAGAAGTCATCAATTCGGAAAAACCGCATTTCTTTTCCGAAAACCTTCGGAACTGCCACCTGTTTTCCCAGCTTCCAGGCTTCTTCGATAATATATCTCGTAACCACCTCGTGATTGTAATCCACATAGGCCAGAATCTGATCATGTTCCCGAAATGCAGCAAGCTGAAGCACCTGTTTCGTGATTTTCCGGCTCATCTCATCAATCTGACGGTCTGAATGCTCCGCCCGAAGAGAAAATATTTTTTTTCTAATGGCTTTTTTTGTTTCCATATTTTTCTCCCAGATTCACTATACTTCCATCCGGCTCCTGAATATCAATGCTGTCCAGCTGGCTGCGAAGGTTCATGCGGATATTCGCGATATATTCCTTTCGAAGAGCAGCCTGCTCCGCCTTTTCCGCCTTGGTAAGACCGGTGGTTTTGGACTTGCGGGCCAGCACATTTATTCTGTCAATCTTTGATAAATCCATAAATTCCTCCTCTATAACAGTTGATCGATATAATCGATCAGTCGGAACTCTTCTTCCTTATGTCCCTGAAAAAGTGTTCCACATTGTTTGCCTTCCACAATTTTATGGATGATGTGGAAATCCTTTCCGTTGGCAATCACCATATCACACCCGGCAGCCGTAGCGATTCTGGCAGCCGTCAGCTTTGTGATCATACCTCCTGTACCGACATTGCTGCTGGAGGATTTTGCCATATTCAGGAGACGCTCGTCCAGCGTCTCAACCGTATCAATAAACTTCGCATCCGGATTTTTATTTGGGTCGTCTGTAAACAGTCCGTCAATATCCGACAGAAGAATCAGAAGATCTGCACCGATCAGAGCCGACACCACGGCTGACAGGGTGTCATTGTCTCCGAATTTCTCCAGCGATTCAATTTCATAAGTGGAAATGGAGTCATTCTCATTTACAATGGGAATCACACCCAGTCCAAGCAGCTGATTGTATGTATTCAGTGCATTCCTGCGGTTTACCTTGTTCACTATCGTGTTTTTTGTCATCAGAATCTGTCCGGCAGTCTGATTGTACTCCGAAAAGAGCTTCTGATAGATCATCATCAGCTTTGCCTGTCCCACAGACGCACAGGCCTGCTGCTTTTCCAGTTCCTTTGGCTTTCCCCGCATTCCCAGCGCCGCGGCGCCAACTGCAATGGCGCCGGAAGAAACCAGCACAATGTCTTTTCCCTGATTATGAAGGTCGCTGAGTTCTCTGGCAAGTACTTCCAGCTTTCGCAGGTTCAGACGCCCTGTTTCCATATGTGTCAGAGACGAGGAACCAATTTTAATTACAATCCTTTTCTTATCTTTCAATCGTTCACGGTAATTCATTTGTTTGCTCCAATATGCATATATCTAAAATATATTACACCATTTTTTCGTTCCCGTCCATGTTTTTTATCAGAAACACAAAATTTTCATAGTTTGCTGCTCCGGTTCTCCCCTGCGCAATGCCGCCGGCTTTGGAGTCAGCTGGAATAATTTTCCATAAAACTGTACAGCGTCATGACACCTCTGATCCGATAGCCGCGGCGTATCTTTTCTCTCAATTTCTCCGGCAGAGATTCTGTACGGATTTTCGTCTTTTCAAAAATACGTCCCGTGGAGGTATCGTACACCATCAGAAAACCGCCTCTGTCTGCAATCAGAAACTCTTTCTGCGTTTCCGTGGACATTTTCGCATATACGGTATCCACAGAAGTAACGATTTCTTTTTCTTCCTCCTCTCTCACCTTTCCGGGAGAAAGCTCTGACAGGATCAGAAGGCCTGAAATAATAAAAATGCCGGTAAAAAAGAAAAATTTTCGCATAAAACCGCTCCTTTTTTCTTTATTATCGGCATTCCTTTATTTATTATAACAAAACCGCAATGGTAATTCCACCCATTGCCGCGCAGCTCTGCCGCCGCTACCGCGTAATTCCCAGCGCATCCAGAGCCTCCGACTGTTTTTTTTCCATGACCGCAGCCTCCTCCGGTGTCATGTGATCATAGCCCAGAAGATGCAGCATACTGTGTGCAATCAGAAAAGAAAATTCTCTCTGAATACTGTGTCCGTATTCCTCCGCCTGGGCATACACCTTTTCCACCGATATCATGATATCTCCCAGCAGGAGTTCCCCGGTATCCAGGTCAAAAAAGCTCTGATCCTCCTGAACGATCCGGAAATCAGAAGGCGTTTCAAACGGAATCATGGGAAAAGACAGCACATCCGTGGCAGAGGAAATTCCGCGGAATTCCTCGTTTACTCTTTTGATTTCATCGTTATCAGTCAGTACAAGATTTACCTGTACCTCATAAGGACAGCCTTCTGTGTCCAGAACCCGGTCCGCCACCTGGTTGGCCAGGGAGGCATAATCCAGCTCCAGCTGCTGTTCTGCTTCGTATTCAATCGCAAATGTCATCTCCGGTTCCTTTCTGCCGAACCCCGTCTGGAGCTTTTTTCCGGCTTCTGTTTCTTCTCATAATCGTCATAGGCCTGTACGATCTGCTGCACCAGCGGATGACGCACCACATCCTTGCTGGTCAGCCTGCAAAAACCGATGTCCTCTATGTTTTTCAGCACCTTCATGGCAACATCCAGACCGGACACTGCATCCTTCGGCAAATCCTTCTGGGAAGCATCTCCGGTTACGATCACCTTCGATCCAAACCCGATTCGGGTAAGAAACATTTTCATCTGTGCCGGCGTCGTGTTCTGTGCCTCATCCAGAATGATATAGGCGTTGTCCAGCGTTCTTCCTCTCATGTATGCCAGCGGTGCCACCTCGATCAGTCCGCGTTCCATATTTTTCGCAAAGCTGTCTGCTCCCATGATCTGATAAAGTGCATCATACAAAGGTCTGAGATAAGGATCCACCTTGCTCTGAAGATCCCCCGGAAGAAAACCGAGCTTTTCGCCGGCTTCTATGGCCGGACGGGTCAGGATAATCCGGCTGACTTCTTCATTCCGAAAGGCCGTCACTGCCATGGCCATGGCCAGATATGTTTTTCCGGTACCTGCAGGACCGACGCCGAATACGATCATTTTTTTACGGATCTGATCCACATATTCTCTTTGACCCAGCGTTTTTGGCTTAATGGGCCGTCCCTGGATCGTATTACAGATCACTTCCTTATCCATTTCCGTCATCATCTGTTCTTTTTCTTCCATTGTCAGCGCAAGCGCATAGGTTACGTTCTGTCTGGCAATCGTATTCCCACGAAGCGCCAGTCTCACAAGCTCCTCCAGAAGTTTTTTCGCCTGTTCCGCTTTGTGAGCTGTTCCGAGAATTTTCAGCTGTCCGTCTCTGGATATCAGAGATACATTCAGCGTCCGCTCAATTAATTTCAGATTTTCATCAAACTGTCCAAATACATTTGCCTGCTGGCTGGCCGGTACATCAACGTGTAACTCTGTGATACCGTTCGTCATTCCACATAATTCCTTTCTGTTTCTTACTCCTCCACGGAGACGGCTGCCTCTTTCTGAGCTTTTTCCGTCACCGTCAGACTTCCTCTGCTGATGCATGCAGTATCTGTAAACTCTATTTTAACATTATTTTCTGATATTTGAACCCCTTTTTCCATCAATTTTTGTTCATATTTCCTCAGCTGTGCCATCACCTTTTCCTTTGCCTCTTTTTGGCTGTACTCTTTTTCTTCCACCCTGCAGTGATAGATTCTTGCTTTTCTGATCCACATCGGCGCATACAGACTTTCTGTAATGCGGGGCTGTATTTCCCAGGAGACAGAAAAATCATCCGCTTCAGGTGTTTGATCCAGATCCAGAATCCAGTTCCAGAGTCTCACAGAGACAACCCGCTCATGAGTATCCTCGATCGTCTTCACAGAATATTGATAAGGAAGCTCATAATAATAGGACCTGGCATACCGGATCCATATATCTGCATCTGCATGGACCAGCTCCGTGCGGATTACCTCCTGGCTGTCGTCCCGCAGTTCGAGCTTTCCCGAGACAAGGATATCTCCTTTTGAACAATGATCACCCTCCGCCACAAGAGGAACCCCGCTTCTGGTAATGATTTTTTCTATGATTCCGCTCCTGTCCGCGACAAGATCACATGCTCCCTGTTCCTCCTGATCGGAAACTGCTTTCTGCAGCAGTCCCTCCTTCACTGTGACCTCCAGTCTGGAACCATGGATTTTCACAGAAACCCATGTGATATCCGGGAAATCTGCGCGGACCTGTTCTGCCACCTGGAAACAGTTGATTTTATTCTTCCGTATTCCTTCGTACAGACCGTTCTGCTTCAGCCATTCCCGTACCATCGGTGTACTGTTTCTTTGATTTCCCTGAATATGTATCGTCCAGATTCGGGAAGACAGCAGATACAGTATTCCGGCTGCCGCCAGCGTCCCAATAAAAAAAGCCTTTCTTTTTCTGTTTTTTAACAAAAAGAACGGCATTCCCTGTTTTTTCCGGATCTGAATATGAACACCTGTTTTTTTTCGAATCTGACGCAGCTTCCGAAAATCTCTGCTGCAGATCCTGCACCGGATCTCACTGCACGAAATACGAATGACATCCTTCATTTCGATTCCGTGATTTGCGCATAAAGCCAGAAAACGTACCAGTTCCTCACCCGTAACAGAAATCACTGCCGTTCCGCGTATATACTCCTCCAGAGGTCCCATCCGCTCACCTTCCCTCTATGATGATTCTGCAGATTGTTCCTGAAATCCGCATTTCCTCCGATGTATATACCGGTATGTGAAGTCCCTCTCCACAGACCGTCAGCCGCCCTTTTTTCAGCCGTATCCCGATTTCCTGTTCATTCAGAGTCAGCAGACTTTTATAATTTTCAATCACCACCTCCCTGCCTCCTTTCAGCAGAACCATGGAATCTGAGTAAGCCAGATCACAGGGAAGCTGTATATCATTTACCAGCCGTTCTTTCCATTCACCAATTTTCAACATAAAAAAACTCCGGCTTTTCCATCAGTGTATGCCGAAGTTTTTCGTATTATTCCTCATGCTCCGTAACAGATCATGGAAAACCATAAAATGGTATTTCCGCCCAGACTGTATTCCATCTGCTGGCGCTCCACGATTTCCTGTACCACCACTCCGTGGCTTTCCAGGCAGGGATGCATATATTCCGGATGTCTGCACGGTTTCTTCTGCGGATAGGTACATTCCGGACAGATATCACAGGACTCTGTGGAAAGAATATAAATCTCAAAGCCTTCCTGCTCCAGAAAGTGTCCCACATCCGTGGTCAGCTTTTCATGTGCCCTTCTGGTCTTCAGCATTTCCTCCATATCCATGATATCACTCACCTCGGCCACGCTGGAGAAGAAAAGCGCATGCCCGTATCTGTGAATTCGCTCCTCACATTCCGGAAGTGTCCCGACTGCCGGCGGACATGCCCATGTCGAACCGTACCGCTCACACTCCTGCATACAGATCGTCCGAACTCTCTCTTCTGTATAAATTTCAGAGGTATCAAGAATACGATATTCATACACCGGAAACTGAGAAATAAATGCATCCAGCCTGTCTGTATCCAATATCCTGTCACTCATCATTGCCCTCCGATTCTGCCCCGGAATTTCCGCCACCCGGTGCCACAAGTTCCTGTTCTTCAAAAAGCCGGTTCACCACGGCCTGATATTCCGAAATACTTCCCGCCTTTTTCATCTTCTTTACATATTTGTCCGGATTTGAGAACTGTCTGCCCATATAAGACCACAATTCCTTCATGCGAAACAGGACATTTCTGTCTCCGGACAGAATCCGGACATATCCATCCAGAATTTCATCATGAAAAGCCCGAAGCTGTCTCTTTGTTCCGCTCTTTTCCTCATAGATCTCATTCAAAAGAAACGGCGAGGTGATCACACCTCTTCCGAACATCACTGCATCCATTCCCGGATGCTGCTTCGTTACACGGAAATAATCCTGCGGCGTGAAAACATCGCCGTTATAGCACAGCGAACAGTCAAGGCGGTCTGCCGCCTGATCAAAACATTGATACCTTGGAGTAAATTTATAATAATCCTTCAGAATCCTTGGATGAATGATCAGCTCATAAACAGGAAATGCCTCATAGATATCCAGTAGGTATTCCCAGTCCTCCTCATAATGGGTTCCCACCCGTGTCTTTATGGATATCTTCATATCCAGAGAGGAATAGATCCGGTCAAGAAACCGGCGAAGCTTTTCCGGTTCCCCCAGAAATCCGGCTCCTTTTCCTTTTGCCGTAACGGTCCCGGACGGACAGCCCAGATTCAGATTCACTTCCTCATGGCCATATTCCTTTTGAAATATCCGTGCTGTCTGGATAAAATCCTCCGCATTGTTGGCCAGAATCTGCGGAATCACCTTCAACCCCGGGCTGTGCAAAGGATCCACTTCCAATATTTCTTTCCTGCTCAGCCGTTTTCCCGGCTTGGCTGAGATAAACGGCGTGAAATATTTGTCCATCGGATAAAAATATTTATGGTATGCATTTCTGTAAATGTGATTGGTGATTCCTTCCAGCGGTGCCAGATAATTTTTCATGAAAATGCCCTCTCATTTGTGATATGGTTCTTTTTTCATAATCCGATAGCTTCTGTAAATCTGCTCCAGAAGAATCATCTGCATCAGCTGATGCGGAAAGGTCATCCTGGAAAAACTGAGCTTTTCGTCTGCCCGGTCCAGAACCTCCCGGGAAAGTCCAAGAGATCCGCCGATCACAAAGGTCACACAGCTCCTTCCATGAATTCCCAGCATCTCCAGCTTTCTGGAAAGCCCCACAGAATCCGGCATGTCACCCTCTATGGCCAGAGCGATCACATAATCCTGTTCCCGGATGTGCTTCAGAAGACGCTGCCCCTCTGTCATTTTTATCTGCGTGTTCACAGCCTCGCAGGCATGATCCGGAGTCTTCTCATCTGCCACCTGAACAAACGTCAGCTTACAGTAGCGCTGAAGTCTTTTGGTGTATTCCGCAATGCCATCATTCAGATACTTTTCTTTGATCTTTCCAACTGACAAAATCCTTATTTCCATCGTTCCCTCTGCCTATGCATACTCTTCCAGATACGCTTCAAATTCTTCCATGGTCATGAGAACCTTTCGGGGTTTTGTTCCCTCCTCCGGTCCTACCACCCCCGCTTCACAAAGCTGATCCATGATTCTGGCGGCACGGTTAAATCCGATTTTGAACATTCTCTGCAGCATACCGATCGAAGCCTTGTCCTTTTCAATGATAAATTTCCCGGCTTCCATAAAATAGTCATCCCGGTCGCTTCCGGAACTTCCGACGCCGGCCAGAGAAACCGTGTTCACCTGCTGTTCGATCTGCGCATTATACTCCACCCCGGGATTTTTATTGGCCAGGAAATCCACAACGGCACTGACTTCCTCATCTGACACAAATGCTCCCTGCAGCCGGGCAGGCTTCTGATATCCATATGGATAAAACAGCATATCGCCCTTTCCCAGAAGCTTCTCCGCGCCATTCATATCCAGAATGGTGCGGGAATCCACACCGGATGTCACCGCAAAGGCGATCCTGGAAGGCATATTTGCCTTGATCAGACCGGTAATGACATTGACCGACGGTCTCTGCGTGGCAATGACAAGATGGATTCCGGCTGCACGTGCCAGCTGTGACAGACGCACGATGGAATCTTCCACCTCGCCGGGCGCAACCATCATAAGATCCGCAAGCTCATCCACAATGATCACGATCTGCGGCATTTTTTCCGGTGGTGTCTCACCCTCCGGCACCCGCATATTTTCCACCTTTTTATTGTATTCATTCAGACTTCTCACATTGTATTCGGCAAAGGTATTGTATCGGCTGGTCATCTCGGAAACCGCCCAGTTCAGCGCTCCGGCTGCCTTTTTCGGATCTGTCACCACCGGTATGAACAGATGGGGGATTCCGTTATACACACTGAGTTCCACCACCTTCGGATCGATCATGATCAGTTTGACCTCATCCGGTTTCGCCTTATAGAGAATACTGATGATCAGCGTGTTGATACAGACCGATTTACCCGATCCGGTGGCACCTGCAATGAGCAGATGGGGCATTTTTGCAATGTCCGTCACTACCGGCCGGCCGGCGATATCCATTCCTGCCGCAAATGCGATCCGGGATTTTGCATTCCGGAATTCCTCGGACTGAAGAAGATCCCGGAGCATGACCACACTGTTTTCTTTGTTGGGAACCTCGATTCCCACGGCGGCTTTTCCCGGAATGGGAGCCTCGATACGGATATCCGACGCTGCCAGATTCAGTTTGATATCATCTGCAAGACCGACAATTTTGCTGACCTTCACCCCCAGCTCCGGCTGAAGCTCATATCGGGTGACCGTGGGACCGCAGCTCACATTGGTCACCGTCGCATTGACTCCAAACGTATGAAGAATTTCCTGAAGCTTCATGGCTGTCTGCTTCAGATGAGCATCCGAATCCCCCTGAGCCTTTCCGCTTCCTTTTTTTAAAAGCTTCAGCGGAGGAAATTTATATTCCGGCTTTGGAGCCGTCTCTTTCTCATGTATTTCCCGACGGATATTCTGTATGCCCTTTTCGATTTCTTCCGGAGAAGATTTCGGATTTTTTGCCGGCTGTCTTTTCGGCAGCTCTGTCGGCTCCAGAGGCATGTCCTCGATCTCAAATTCTTCTTCCGCATTGTCCTCTTCCGGAAAATCCCGGACAGGTTCTGACCGGTGAATCTCAAATTCCAGCTGTCCCTGGTTCGTCGGTCTCGAGGAGATGACAATTTCATCCTCTCCCTCTTCCTCTTCTGTCATTCTTACCGAAGGCAGCGGATCCCTGCGCTCCGGCTCAGGCGACTCTTCCACAGGCATCTTGGGGAGGTATGCATCCGCTTTTTCCGGCCTGTCCGGGATCAGTTTTGTGCCTTCCAGAAAAGCAGGTTTCGCCGGTGTTACAGTCTCTGTCTCTTCCGGATCATCCTCTTCCTCTGCCTGTGCGATGGCCTCCTCCAGCCGTTTCACGCGCTCTGCCCGTTTTTTTGCACGGCTCTGCTGTTTTTTCTGCGAGCGAAGTTCCTTTTTCAGATCACGCTCCGGCTGTCCCTCCATGTATCTCTCATGGCCGCCCTTTGCCGCGGAGCAGAAGAAGTCCCATATCTTTCCAAGGAAACCGAAAAAAGATCTCTGGGTGATGAGAATCAAACTGATCATCAGAACCAGAATGATAATAATGTATCCTCCCACAATGCCAAAAGCAGACGTCGCAGAAATGCAGACGGCACCCCCGATCACACCGCCTCCCGTCCGGTAATCCGAACACAGGGCATAGTAATCCGAAAGCGTGGTGCTGCGCATATACCCTTCCGTCAGCAGCTGGATCAGCCCGCACAGGAAGACAAAAAACAACAATGCTGCCACGATTTTCTTATATGCGATGGGATTGGATTTGTTCGACAGAACAAATGCAGATCCGACAAAAAGAAATACAGGAAAAACGTAAGCCAGAAGGCCCATCACACCAAACAGAAAGCTGCTGATGGTATTTCCGACGATTCCTCCCATTCCGAAGGCACTGACCAGAAGAATCACCGATGCGGCCAGAATGATCAGCAGAATGATTTCTGTCTGAAAACCGCCCGATGTCTGCTTCTGTGCAGCTTTTCCTCTTCCTTTCTTTTTATTATTTGATGCAGCCATATCATTCCCCTCTCTGTCAAATTACTGTAAACGTCCTGTCGTATGACGTGCGCATAAGCCTGCGGAAAGATTCGTTCAGATCATGCTTCCCGAGAGCGCAAATGCCCCGATGATAAAACAATAGATGGCAAAATAACGCATTTTTGTATTCTGAAGAAGCTTCAGCAGGAAACGGATGGTAAAATACCCGGTCACCCCAGCCACAAGCATTCCCAGAAAATATGTAAATCCCAGTCCCACAGTCATCTGTGCGTGACGAAAGCCCGGTACCTCAGCAAAAAAAGCACCGATCACAGCCGGAACACTCATGATATAGGAATATTTTATCGCAAACCGCCTGTCCATCCCGCAGAGCGCACCGGTACAGATGGTGAGGCCACAGCGTGACAATCCCGGAAATGCACTGATTCCCTGCGCAATTCCCATCCACACAGCATCACCGTAAAAAGTGTCTCTTGGCATTTTCGAACCGCCCGCGTGGCTGATATCTGTAACCAGAAGAAAGATTCCCGTGATCAGGAAAAAGATTCCCGGAAGCAGGGAGGATACCGCCGCCAGTGCAGCAAGCCGTCTCACAGATGCCCCCAGCAGCGCTGTCGGAACAAACGAAATCAGAATCAGGACTGCAAATCTGCGGTAAGTACCCATCACAATTTTTCTGTATGCCACATTGGAATTTCCTTTTCTTCCCTGCAGCAGTACTTTCAGATTAAAATATATATCCCGGATCATTCCGGCATATTCCGCCAGAATCCTCAGAAAGTCTTTTCTGAAATACAGAATGACGGCAACTGCCGTTCCCAGATGAAGCATCGCTTCCATGAGAAGCCCGCCCACCTGCTCCATCTCAAAAACAGATTTTAATACCGTCACATGGCCGAAGCTGCTGACCGGAAGAAATTCAAATATTCCCTGTATGATCCCACAAATGATCACATATAATACTGTCATATCCTTACCCTTTTCTGTATATACTCAACCAATAAAATTCAACGCGATTTTTGTATTATAGCATATCTGATGAAAAGTTACAACACGCAACGATTTTTCGATAAAAGAACCCCTGCCGGCTGCGGCAGGGGAGTCTTTTGTATCAGATCAATTATAAATTATTTCTGGGAAAGATATTCATGAATACCTTTTGCACCGGCTTTTCCTGCGCCCATAGCCAGAATAACCGTCGCTGCACCGGTCACGGCATCACCGCCTGCAAATACGGCAGCCTTGGAGGTCTGTCCGTTCTCCTCGGATGCAACAATACATTTTCTGCGGTTGGTTTCCAGTCCCTTTGTGGTGGAAGAAATCAGCGGGTTGGGAGAAGTACCAAGTGACATGATCACAGTATCGCACGCAATCTCATATTCGGAGCCGTCAATCTCTACCGGACGTCTTCTTCCGGATGCATCCGGCTCGCCCAGTTCCATCTTCACAACCTTCATGCCTTTTACCCATCCGTTTTCATCAACGGTGATTTCCTTCGGGTTTGTGAGAAGATCAAAGATAATGCCTTCCTCTTTTGCATGATGAACTTCCTCTGCACGTGCCGGAAGCTCTGCTTCACTGCGTCGGTAAACAATATGTACTTCTGCACCGAGACGAAGAGCCGTTCTTGCAGCATCCATTGCAACGTTTCCGCCGCCCACTACGCAGACTTTCTTGCCTGCTGCGATCGGAGTGTCATAAGAATCATCAAATGCCTTCATCAGGTTGCTTCTTGTCAGATACTCATTGGCAGAGAATACACCGTTTGCAGTCTCACCCGGAATGCCCATAAACATTGGAAGACCTGCACCGGAGCCGATAAATACAGCCTCAAATTTCTCATCCTCGATCAGCTGATCGATGGTTGTGGATTTTCCGATTACTACGTTTGTTTCGAACTTCACGCCCAGCTCTTTTACTTTTTCGATTTCTTTTTTAACAACCTTCTGCTTGGGCAGACGGAATTCCGGAATTCCGTAAACAAGCACACCGCCAAGCTCATGAAGAGCCTCAAATACTGTCACATCATATCCAAGCTTAGCCAGATCACCTGCACAGGTAAGTCCGGAAGGACCGGAACCGATCACAGCTACCTTATGGCCGTTCATGCTCTCTGCCTTAGCCGGTTTGATGTCGTTTTCCAGTGCGTAATCTGCAACAAAACGTTCCAGTTTACCAATGGAAACAGCCTCACCTTTGATTCCGCGGATACATTTGCTCTCACACTGGGATTCCTGGGGACATACACGTCCGCAGATTGCCGGAAGCGCAGAAGACTCACCGATTACCTTGTAAGCCTCTTCCATCTTTCCTTCTTTGATCTGTGCGATGAATCCCGGAATATTGATGTTTACCGGACATCCCTGGATACATTTCGCATTCTTGCATCCCAGGCAGCGGCTGGCTTCGTCCATTGCCTCTTCTTTATTATAGCCATAGCATACTTCTTCAAAATTTGTTGCTCTCACTTTTGGATCCTGTTCTCTGACAGGGATTCTCTTTAATACATCTACTGCCATTATTTGTCACCTCCGCAATTGCCGCATCCGCCGTGATGGGTATCACCCTCCTGAAGTTTCAGCATAGCGCGTCCTTCTGCTGTCTTATACATCTGCTGTCTCTTCATGGCGTTATCAAAATCTACCAGATGTCCGTCAAATTCCGGTCCGTCCACACAAGCAAATTTGATCTCATCGCCAACGATCAGACGGCATGCACCACACATACCGGTACCGTCCACCATGATCGGATTCATGCTGACGATTGTGGGAATGCCCAGTTTCTTAGTGAGAAGACATACAAATTTCATCATGATCATCGGTCCGATTGCAATACATACATCATATTTATTTCCTTTTTCAACCAGCTCCTCGATCATCGTCGTAACCATACCCGCATGACCATATGTACCGTCATCCGTACAAGGATAGTAATTTCCGGAAACAGCTTCCATTTCCTTTTCCAGGATCAGAAGATCCTTGGTCTTGGAGCCGATGATTACATCTGCACCGATACCGTGCTCATGAAGCCATTTCACCTGCGGATATACAGGAGCAGCACCGACACCGCCGCCCACAAACAGAATTTTCTTGTTCTTCAGCGTATCCAGATCTTCATTTACAAACTCGGAAGGACATCCGAGAGGACCGGTAAAGTCACGGAAGGAATCTCCCGCCTTCAGCTGCGTAAATTTTGTGGTGGAAGCTCCGATTGGCTGGAACACAATCGTAACCACGCCTGCTTCTCTGTCATAATCACAGATGGTAAGCGGGATTCTTTCGCCCTTTTCATCCAGCTTTACGATAACAAACTGACCTGGCTGGCAATGCTTTGCAACGCGGGGTGCTTCCACATCCATAAGATAAATATTGGCAGCCAGTTTTTCCGCTTTTAATACCTTATACATCTCAATCTTCTCCTACTATTTGTACTTTCGATAATGCACCCGCCGACGCAGATGCATTATCTGCATAATTATACTTCTATATCATGATATCACTCCGGACGCAAATAATCAATATCTCAATCTCCGGATATAAAAAAAATCACTCCCGAATGAATTCCCCGATCATGGAATAAAGTTTTTTCATCGCCTGGGAAATACCGCCGATCTCATCAATAATCCCCTCTTTTACCGCCTGTTCTCCTTCCAGCATGGTCCCCACATCTTTTACAAGCTGTGAGGTATCCAGCATCAGTTCCTCCAGCCTTTTCTGTGAGATCCGGGAATGGGAAGAGATAAAGCCGGTAATGCGGTCCTGAATTTTTTCCATGTTCCGGTACGTCTGTGCAATTCCGATAAACATTCCGTTGGAACGGACCGGATGAATCACCATGGTCGCGCTCGGAACGATAAAGGAATAGTCTGCGGATACCGCCATGGGAACACCGATGGAGTGCCCTCCTCCCAGGACAAGCGACACCGTAGGTTTGCTGAGAGAAGCAATCATTTCTGCAATGGCCAGTCCGGCCTCCACATCTCCGCCTACCGTGTTCAGAATGACCAGAAGTCCGTCCACCTCACTGTCATCTTCAATCATTGCCAGTTTCGGAAGCACATGCTCGTATTTTGTTGTTTTGGACTGAGACGGCGCATTCTCATGTCCCTCCACCTCACCGATGATCGTCAGAAGCTCGATCCGTTTTCTGACGGCATTGCGGTCCAGTGTGATCTGTCCCTCCTCACGGATCCGGTCCGACTCCTTTTCCTGTATTTCCAGGTCAAAGCTCTTTTTCTCTCCTGATCCCTTTTTTCCGTCTTCTCTGTTTTCCGACATAAACATACCTCCAGAATATTCTCTGGAGGTATTATGCGCATAATTATCATATTTATCCTGTCATCGGTATCATTCACCGAGAAACTGTGCAAAATCCACCTCGGACGGAAGTCTGAGATCTCCTCTCGGACTGACAGAAACCGTTCCCACCTTCACACCGTCCGGCATGCAGTTCCGTTTAAACTGCTGACGGAAGAAACGTGTGTAGAATACCTTCTGCCATTTCCGGATTTCCTCATCGCTGAACTTATATTCTTCACTTTGTTTCACCGCACATCTGCAAAGCTCATAGATTTCCTCCGGCGGCATACCGAAACGCAGACTGTAGTACAGAAAGAAATCGTGAAGCACATAGGAACCGATCGTATCCTCGGTAATCTGAGCGATCGTTCCGTCTTCGTTCGGCGGCAGAAGCTCCGGACTTACCGGAGTATCGATCACATCCTCAATCACCGCAGCCAGTGCCGGATAACCATTTTCCGCCAGATGATGTCCGATCTCGTCCACCAGGGTGCGGACCAGCGTTTTGGGAATGCTGGTATTTACCGCATACATACTCATATGATCTCCGTTGTAGGTACACCATCCCAGCGCCAGTTCCGAAAGATCTCCCGTTCCGACCACAAATCCCCCTACTTTGTTAGAGACATCCATGAGAATCTGTGTGCGTTCACGGGCCTGACTGTTTTCATAAGTGGCATCCCGGACTTCCTCGTCATGACCGATATCCCGGAAATGCTGTCTCACGGAATCGGAAATGGGAATGGTTCTGCAGTCACAGCCCAGCACTTTCATCATTTCAAGAGAATTGTTTTTTGTACGGCTGGTGGTACCGAAACCGGGCATGGTGATGCCGATGACCGTATCCGAAGGCAGGCCTGCCTTTCTGGCCGCCTGAGACGCTACCAGAAGTGCCAGTGTGGAATCCAGCCCGCCGGAAACACCCACGATCACATGCCGGCTGTGTGTCACCTCGATCCTCCTCTGAAGACCTGCGACCTGCATCTGAAAGATTTCCATGCATCTCTGACGCTTATTCGTCGACGGAACAAACGGAGTGATAGACACTTTTCCGCAGAACTCTTCTTTGTTCAGGAAGACCTTCCGGCAGAGGATGGTCTGGTATTTTACAGCATCAAAGTTTCTCCTGCAGTCCGCAAAGGATTTGTTTGCAATCCGGTCATGCCTGATCTTGGAGAGACTGAAATCACGGATCAGTACCTCCTGTGTGAACGGCTTCGTCTCACCCAGAAGCTTTCCGTTTTCATACATCAGATTATGTCCGCCAAAGACCAGATCCGATGTGGATTCCATTCTTCCGGCAGAGACATAGATGTAACCGCACAGACAGCTGGATGACGTGCTGCCGATCAGGGTTCTGCGGTACTGTTCCTTCCCGATTACCTCGTTGGAAGCAGAGAGATTTAAAATAATCTCCGCACCGTGAACCGCCAGAAGCCGTCCCGGTGAAACAGGTGCCCATCCGTCCTCACAGACCTCCATTCCGATCTTCACCGATTCTCCCGGCGTGCCAAGCTCTATGATCAGATTGCTGCCAAACCATGTGCGGTCTTCTCCGTTCCATAAAATCTGCTGCGCTTCACAGGGACCTGCAGAAAACCATCGTTTTTCATAAAACTCTCCGTAATTCGGAATGTACATTTTCGGAACAATAGCCACAACGGATCCATTATGAAGCAGCGCGGCACAATTCAGCAGCTCACTGTCTTTCTCAAAAGGAAGGCCAACCACAAGCGCAGCCCCCTCTTCTTTGTACGCCGCTGTCATTTCGGCAAGTTTTTTCAGATACTCTCTGGATTTATCCAGAAGAAGTCTGTTGGCAAACAGATCTGCGCAGGTGTAGCCTGTCATGGACAGCTCCGGCGTCACGATCAGATCCGCCTGATATGCATTTTCTCTATATATTTTTTCGATTTCCCTGCAGTTTGCTTCCACATTCCCGATATGGACGTCCGGAGAATACACCGCAGCTCTGAATAAATTCCGCATCATTTCACCATTATCCCAGTATTTTTATTCGTCCCAGTTGTGCCATACATCCGTAACATCATCATCGTCATCCAGAAGATCCAGCGTTTTCTGAAGATCCTTGATGGCTTTCTCATCGGTAAGCTCCACATATGTCTGCGGAATCATCGCAACCTGTGCCTCGATCAGCGGCACACCGGCTGCTTCCAGAGCCTCTCTGACTGCACTGAAATCATCCGGTGCGGTCAGGACCTCAAAGCTGTCCTCTTCCTCATTGAAATCCTCTGCACCTGCATCCAGAGCCACCATCATCAGCTCATCCGCATCCATTTCGCATTCTTCCTTGTCGATGATGATCTGTCCCTTCTGATCAAACATAAAGGAGACACAGCCCTGTGTACCGATGCTTCCGTTTCCCTTCGTGAAAGCATTCCGTACATTTCCTGCCGTACGGTTTTTGTTGTCTGTAAGTGTCTCAACGATGATTGCAACACCGTTCGGTCCATAGCCTTCGTAAACAGCTCTTTCATAGCTGTCTGCAGAATCTGCTCCGGCTGCCTTTTTAATACCACGGTCGATCGTGTCATTTGGCATATTGTTGGCCTTTGCCTTCGCAATGACATCACGAAGCTTGCTGTTATTGTTGGGATCCGGGCCTCCGGCTTTTACTGCCATGACGATCTCACGTCCGATGACGGTAAAAATCTTACCTTTTTTTGCATCATTTTTCTCTTTTTTGTGCTTTATGTTCGCAAATTTTGAATGTCCTGACATGTTTTTTTCCTCTCCTTTTATACACTTTCATTGGTTTCTTATGCAGCCGTTCCTGCCTGAGCTAAGCAGTTACGGTTCATTCTTTATTTTTTCGGCTCTCACTCTTCCGATCGTCTTGTTTCCAAGAGATACGATTCGGAAGCGATAGCCGTTTGCAGCAATTTCCCTGTCCAGATCCTTCTCTGTGGGGACATGCCCAAGCAGTGACGTCAGATACCCGTTCAGCGTCTCAAACTCCACGTCTCCGAAATCCAGAGCCAGTTCTTCCTCCACATCTTCCAGACTGGCAAGTCCGTCGATCACCACACTGTTGTCTACCTGTGTGCGTATGGTCATTTCATCATCGTCATATTCATCCTGAATATCACCCACGATCTCTTCCAGGATATCTTCCATGGTGACGATTCCGCTGGTCTGTCCGTACTCATCCACAACAATTGCCATATGCAGCTTTTTCCCCTGCATAGAATGAAACAAATCCCCGATTCCTCTTGTCTCCGGAATCAGCGATGCTGTTCGGATCAGGCCCGGAAGCTCCTTCAGCGGCTTGAATCTTGCCCATGAATTTTTGGTCAGAAATTTCAGCGCATCCTTGTAATTGACAATTCCAACGATATTGTCGAGACTGTCCGCATAGACCGGATAGCGGGAAATCCCCTCCTCCAGCATGATGTCCACCATCTCCTGAAGCAGTACTTCCTGATCAAAGGCGATCACATTTTTCCGGTGCGTCATCACATCATGAGCATTTGTCTCATTAAAAGAAATGATGTTCTGAATCATTTCTGCCTCGTTTTCTTCGATGACCCCCTGTTCGTGTGCCTCACCTACCATGTAAATGATTTCCTCTTCCGTCATGGCATCCTCTGCCTGCTCCATACTGATGCCAAACAGACATGCCGCCAGCTTGGCGATCCAGGTTATCACAATGGTAACCGGATAAAGCACGGTGACAACTGCAGAAACAATGCCCAGATAGCGGTAGGCATATTTTTCCGGCTGAAATCCTCCGATCCGGCGAAACGTGAGAATTCCAAGGGATGCAAACAGAATCGCACCCAGTGCCATCACAAGCACAAGAGCAGGCAAATACAATATGTAATCACCCAGTACGTTCGTAGCCCACGGAACAATGATCAGTCCAAACCACATTCCGGCAGCGGTCACGATCAGAGGGATCACATTGACATACTGAAACGGTTTGTTCAGCAATTTCAGAAGTCGAACGGACTTTTTGTCTCCTCCAAGTGCCTTTTTCTCCACATCCGCTTCATTCAGATTTTGCGCCGCGGCTGCAAATCCATAGAAAATACCATTCAGCCACAGCAGCAGGAACAGAATCAAGAAGCCCCATAGGGGCATATGACTGCCGTCTTCCATATAATTCTATCAACTCTCCTTTGTAAAAACAGCATAGTTACTGGAAAAATATATCACTTTTAGAAAGATAATTCAAGGCTTATTTCCAGTGCATGATTCACACGGGCCAGCATTGCATGATCCAGATGGCAGATTTTATCTTTCAGTCTTCTTTTGTCGATCGTTCGAAGTTGTTCCAGCAAAATCACAGAATCCTTCTCAATGCCATACACATTGGAATCAATCTCAATGTGCGTGGGCAGCTTCGCCTTGTTCATTTTGGATGTGATGGCAGCACAGATCACCGTTGGGCTGTGCTTGTTTCCCACATCATTCTGAATGATCAGCACCGGCCGGATTCCCCCCTGTTCACTGCCGACCACCGGTCTTAAATCCGCGTAAAAAATATCCCCTCTTCTGATTACCACATAATCACACTCCGATTCAATACGATTTTCATCGCGTTTTAGGATAAGTATTTCCACTTTTTTCATGTGTATGCATGTGGTATTTTAAATTGACATGACAGCTTATTTTTCAGGTGAATCAGTCAAAAAAATTTATTTCTTCCACTTCTCTATTGTCCCGGACATAGACTCTGGGCACTCTCTTTGTAATGTCACAGACAAACTCATACGGAAAACGCCCGGACAGTGCTCCCAGCATCTCCACGGTAATTTCCTCATCACCGTCTTTTCCAAGCAGTGTTGCCGGATCCCCGGCACGGACACCTTCGATATGGGAGACATCCACCATGAACTGATCCATACAGACTCTTCCCAGAACAGGTGCCTTCTGCCCGCGGATCAGTACCCATCCTTTATTGGAAAGAAGCCGCGGATAGCCGTCCGCATATCCCACCGGAATGGTAGCGACCGTAGTTTCTTTCTCAGTAACATAGGTCCCTCCATAGCTGACCGGAACACCGGCCGCCACGTTTTTCACATAGCTGACATGGCTGATCAGCTCCATGGCCGGTTTGAGACGTACAATGTCCTTCTCCACCTCATCCGAAGGATAGATACCGTAAATCGTGATTCCGGCACGGACCACATTCAGATTTGCTTCCGGAATCCGAATGATTCCCGCACTGTTGGAACAGTGACAAATGGGGATTTCCACGCCCGCGTCCCGAAGCATCCCGGCAAATTTCAGATAACGTTCCAGCTGAACCATCGCCGGAGACCGGTCCGTCTCATCGGCTCTTGCAAAGTGTGTAAACATCCCCTCAATATAAAGATTTTCCAGCTGCGCAATCTTCTGAATCTGTGCGGCACTTTTCTCCGTATCGGAAAACCCGATCCGGGTCATGCCGGTATCCAGTGCAATATGTATCTTTGCCTGTCTGTTCTGACGACTGCCGGCCTGTGCATATTTTTGCGCCATCTCATAATCTGTAACTGCAATCCGCACATCTTCCTTTACCAGATCGTCAAAATACTCCTCGAAAACAATTCCAAGAATCAGGATCGGCTTTGTGATTCCTGCCTTTCGCAGCTGAAGTGCCTCCTGCGCCGTCGCCGTCGCAAAGCCCCAGATATAGTCATAATCATGGATCAGTCTGGCAATCGGAACCGCTCCGTGACCATATCCGTCTGCCTTGATCACCGCGATCATTTTCGTATCTTCCCGGATATTCCGGTGCATCTGCTCAAAATTTTCTGCTATGGCATCCAGTGAAATCCGTGCCTTTATTCGTTTATATTCTTTCATAATAACTCTTTTTCTCCCATTTGTATCACCGCAGCGCTTCCCGCACTGCATCAATGATGTCTTCTGCCTTTATACAGCGCATATCGGAATGTGCGCTGGCCAGATCTCCGGCTCTGCCGTGCAGCGTCACACCAAGTGCCGCCTGCTTTACCAAAGATCTTTCCTCATCCCGGAACATTCCATAGACACCTGCCAGAATTCCCGCAAGCACATCCCCGCTTCCGGCAGTCGCCATACCTGCATTCCCGGTTCCGCTCAGATATACCGTTTTTCCGTCGGTTACTGCCGTCACCGCATCCTTCAGGACACAGACCGTATGGGACTCTGCGGCAAATGCAGCTGCCGTTCCGGCCAGATCTTCCCGGATATCTGAAATCTTCTTTCCGGTCAGTCGTGACATCTCACCGGGATGTGGTGTGACGGTCACGTGCGGTCCCAGATACTGTCTCCAGGAAAGATTCTGTGCCAGAAGATTCAGTCCGTCCGCATCCAGAATCAACTGACGTTTCTCCTGACTGGCGCGCTTCAGAACATTTAATATGCGCTCCTGTGCCTGTGCATCCTTTCCGATTCCGGGGCCGGCCACAATTCTGTCACACCACGCAAAAATCCGCTCATACTCCTCCTCGGAAAACGAACAGCTGACCATGGCCTCCGGCAGCAGGATCTGCAGCGGAATCCGGTTTTCCGGAACCGTATGAATCATCACCATTCCGGCTCCGGCACGAAATGCCGCCGCCGCACACAGATAGGCCGCTCCGCACATGCCTTCCGATCCTGCTTCTACGAGAACCTTCCCGAAGGTTCCTTTATTTCCTTCCGGTATCCTCTGCGGAAGCATTCCGAGATCCTGCGACTCTGTCAGATAACAGTCTGCGGTATCCTTCGTGTCTGAGATGCCAATATCAGCCGTCACAATCTCTCCTGCATATTTCCTTCCCGGATACAGACAGAGTCCTTTTTTCAGATACGCGAATGTAACGGTAAGATCTGCCTGAAATGCAGTTCCCTGAACGCTTCCGTCATCCCCGCTGATCCCGGACGGAATATCCACTGCGATCTTTCTGCAGGATGCCTGGTTCATGTTACCGATTGTCTCTGCACAGCTGCCTTCAATTTTCCGCTTCAGCCCTATGCCGAATATGGCATCTACTATAGTAGTATATTCATCCCACCGGGGCATATTCGTCAGAGGAACCTGATATCGCAGTGCAATCTCATATTGCCTCCGGGTTTCTTCGGTCATTTTCAGAGGATTTCCCGCAAGAAACACCTCCACATCCCATCCTTCGAGAAACAGAATTCTCGCGATGGCAAGACCGTCGCCTCCGTTGTTTCCGCTTCCGCAGACCACAAGAATTTTCTCCGGAAGGAATTTTTGCATCCTCCCTCTCATCTGCTCCACAGTCTGAAGTGCTGCCCGTTCCATCAGTACACAGGAAGGGATTCCATAATATTCCATTGTCTGTCTGTCCAGATCTTTCATCTGCCCGCAGTCAAATACTTTTTTCACTTCTGTCGCCTTTCCTTTATCGCCTGAGATAAAAAACTGCTGCAACAGCTCATTTGTAATGAAAGCCATGCAACAGCTCTGTTGGTCTATTTATCATGTTCCTGGCGATACTGTCTGATATTGTAGGAAAGTGCCATCAGACTTTCCGAAAGATGCACATTTTCCACGATGACGTCCTCCGGCGTATCCAGATCAATATGCGCGAAGTTCCAGATTGCCTTGATTCCGTTTTCCACCAGTATGTTTGCCATTTCCTTCGCCTTATTCTTCGGGAGTGTCAGAATGGCAATGTCAACCTGCGTTTCCTTCAGGAAAAAAGGCAGATCACTGAGCATCTGTATCTCAATGCCCCTCACAGCCATTCCTTCCAGAACCGGATTGATATCAAAAATGCCAACCAGTTTAAATCCCCTCTTTTCAAAATCGGAGTAGTTGGCCAGTGCCTGTCCCAGATTTCCTGCGCCGAGAATGATCATGGGGTGCACGGTATCCAGTCCGAGAATTTTTCCGATCTCTTTATATAAATATTTTACATTATAGCCATAGCCCTGCTGCCCGAATCCCCCGAAATTATTCAGGTCCTGCCGAATCTGCGAAGCTGTAACATGCATTTTTTTGCTGAGGTCATTGGATGAGATTCTCTCTACATGCTCCTCCAGCAATTCTCCAAGATATCTGTAATACCTTGGAAGTCGTTTAATTACTGCTTTTGAGATATCTTTGGTTTCCACAAATTCCCCTCCTTACCTATCTATATAATTATAACGAATTGATATTTTAATGTCAATTCATCTGATTGCAGATATTGTTTTTTTCAGAAAAAAATTACTATTTAAAAAAAATCAGTTTTTCGATATAATAAGCACAATGGCACAAAACGGAGGACTGAAAATGATTTTATCCTGTCAGAATATATCGAAATCTTTTGGTGAAAATGTGATTATGAAAAATGCCTCCTTCCACATTGAGGAAAGAGAAAAGGCTGCCCTGATCGGAAATAACGGGGCCGGCAAGACAACGCTTCTCAAAATCATCATGAAGGAGCTTTCTGCCGACGAGGGTTCCGTCATTCTCGCCAAAGACAAAACCATCGGCTATCTTGCCCAGTATCAGGACATTCACGGGCATCACAGCATATACGAAGAGCTTCTCACCACCAGACAGCACATCATCGACATGGAAAACCGGATGCGTTCTCTGGAAAAAGAAATGAAACACGCTTCCGGTGAAGCACTGGAAGCACTGATGAACCATTATACCAAAATCAGCCATCAGTTTGAGATGGAAAACGGCTACGCTTACAAAAGTGAGATTGTCGGCGTACTGAAGGGTCTGGGATTTTCGGAAGAGGATTTCGACAAGCCCATCGAGACCCTTTCCGGCGGACAGAAAACCCGAGTTGCCCTGGGCAAGCTCCTGATCGGCGCACCGGATATCCTGCTTTTGGATGAGCCTACCAACCATCTGGACATGTCCAGCATCTCCTGGCTGGAAACATACCTGCTGAATTATCCCGGAGCGGTCTTTATCGTTTCCCACGACCGGTACTTTCTTGATAAAATCGTAACAAAAATCATCGAGATCGAACAGGCATCTGTGCAGACCTTCACCGGGAATTATTCCGCGTATGCTCTGAAAAAAGCACAGCTGCGGGATGCCCGGTACAAGGCCTACCTGAATCAGCAGCGGGATATCCGTCATCAGGAGGCTGTCATTGCAAAGCTTCGCTCTTTTAACCGTGAGAAATCCATCAAACGAGCGGAAAGCCGCGAGAAAATGCTGAACCGGATCCAGCGTGTGGAAAAGCCTGCGGAAGTCCAGAATAAGATGCGCATCTGCCTTGAACCGCGGTATGTCAGCGGAAATGATGTTCTGAGCGTGGAAGCGCTTGGGAAATCCTTCCCGGGACAGACGCTTTTTCAGAATATCTCCTTTGAAATTCACCGGGGAGAACGGGTTGCACTTATCGGAGACAACGGTACCGGAAAAACAACCATGCTGAAAATCCTCAACGGACTTCTCGAAGCAGACACCGGAAGCTTCACGCTTGGCTCAAAAGTACAGATTGGCTACTATGACCAGGAACACCATGTACTCCACATGGAGAAGACCATTTTTCAGGAAATTTCAGATACCTATCCCACGCTTACGGAAACTCAGATCCGGAATATGCTGGCTGCCTTCCTCTTTACAGGCGATGACGTATTCAAACAGATCTCTTCCCTCTCCGGCGGAGAGCGCGGCCGTGTTTCCCTGGCAAAACTGATGCTTTCCGAAGCGAACTTTCTGATACTGGATGAGCCGACCAACCATCTGGATATTGCTTCCAAGGAGATTCTGGAGGAAGCACTGATCAGCTATACCGGAACCGTATTCTATGTATCTCATGACCGGTACTTTATCAATCAGACCGCAACCCGGATTCTGGACCTCACCAACCAGACGATTGTCAATTACATCGGGGACTACGATTATTACCTGGAAAAACGGGATGAACTGACACAGATATACGCCCCGGCCGCCGGCAAAGCCGTCCAGGCGGAAACGCCTTCCGAGAGCAAGCTGTCCTGGCAGCAGCAGAAGGAGGAACAGGCACGTCAGAGAAAACGTGAAAACGAACTGAAACGGGTGGAGGCCCGCATTGAAGAGCTGGAAAAAAGAGACCGGGAAATTGATGAGACGCTGGTTTTGCCGGATGTGTGCACCAATGTTGCCAAGTGTACGGAGCTGAGCCGGGAAAAGGCCTCTGTCACAGAAGAACTAGAAAACCTGTACATAAAATGGGAGGAGCTTGCATAAAGCTCCTCCTGCATTGATCATCTGTATTCTCTTATTCCGTCTCAATCATCTTCTGCAGTTCATCATAAACCCCGGGGGCGGCTGCGAGAATGGACGAATTTTTAATCCATTCCGGCTCGTTATGACTCCAGTCGGTGATCACACCGCCGGCTTCCTTCAGAATCACCGCTGCCGCTGCGTAATCCCAGGGCTTTAAATTCCATTCCAGAAACGCATCCTGACGTCCGCAGGCAACGTAGCAGATGTCCAGTGCTGCCGAACCGGTTCTGCGAAAATCTGCCGTTTTCAGGAAAATCTTCTCAAACAGTGCAAACAGCCGGTGTGCCTGTCCTTTATCATACGGATTGGATCCGAAGGATACCAGTGCATCCGGAAGAGCTACGTCCGAAGAGACGGAAACCGGCATGTCATTCAGATAGGCACCGCATCCCGTGCCAGCCCAGAACGTTTCTTCGGTAAAGGGATTATACACAACCCCAAACGTCACCGTTCCTTCTTCGTACAGAGCAAGCGAAACCGCACTGAGCTGATAATGGTGAATCAGATTGGTCGTTCCGTCAATGGGATCCAGAATCCAGTACCGGCTGCTCTTCTTCTGTTCCTGTCCGTCCTTCTCCTCCGCAATCATGGAAATCTGCGGAAATCTTTTTCTCAGCTCTGTCTTCAGATAATCCTGCACCGCAAAATCCACATTCGTCACATAATCTGCAGCACCTTTTACAGTCACTTCGGCTTTTGCCAGTTCCCGTTCAATCAGAGATCTGGTCCCCTGCACAAGTGCTGTCACTTCCATCATCTGTTCCCAGTCAAGCATCTCAATTCCTCCGAAATATATTCCTATTACTCTGAAAGAACAGCGTACATAAAGACAGGACATTCGCATCTGCAGATATTCCTGTTTAGTCAGAATACACCCGTACTCTCAGCGGAACCCCTATGGACTCTGACAGTTTTCTGCATTTTTCCACATTTTCCTGACCGATGATATCCACCACAGAAAAGCGGACATCCTCCAGATACTTCCTGCAGTCTTTCGCAAACTGAAGCATGGCATCAAAGGACTTTTCCCCATATGCAGGGCGAACCACCTCCGTATAGGATTTTGCGTCCGGCATATTCAGGCTGATGGATATACTGTCCACTGCCTGACAGATTTCCTCTGCCGTGGAGCGGCCATGAATCAGATCACTTAATCCGTTGGTATTCAGACGAATCCGGAACGGATAATGTTCTCTCAGGTAACTGCAAACCGCAAGCATTTTCTCCAGCTCCATGGTCGGTTCTCCGTAACCGCAGAACACGACTTCCTGACAGCCGGAAAAATCAAAGGCACGGACGGCATTCAGGATTTCTTCCAGAGAAGGCTCCTTCTCAAACCAGAGTGTATCTGCCTCCCCCACTGCATCTGCATTGTTCCGGATACAGAAGGTACATCTGCAGGGACATTTGTTTGTGATATTAAAATAGACCTGATGATTATATCGATATATGATATCTGCCATATTGATTCCTCCCATGATTATACCGATTTCAAATATCTTTTGCAATATTTTGTTTAAAGCCGATTTTGTCCAGTGCCGTTCCGATAATCAGAAAGACAATGGCACTTCCGCCGGACTGAACAACGCTTCCGCTGATGGAGGTCAGGAAAGAAACGGTAAAGCCGAACATAATTCCTTCCGCAATAAAATATCCGGTTCCGGAAATCACAAATGCAACGACCAGTGCGATCACATTTCTTCTGTTCACCAGCTTCTTCCCTTTGGATGTAAAGGGCAGACAGATCAGCATCTTGATAATGATGGTTGCCGGAGCCCATACCGGAGAGGTGAGCAGGTCTGCCAGTCCCCCTCCGATGGCACCTGCCGCACATGCATAAGGCATGGGAAGCGTCGCTGCTGCCAGATAGATCAGCGCATCACCAAGGTGTACATAACCTCCGTTCGCTCCTACCGGAATATGAAAAATATAAGCGGTCATCAGTGTGATCAGTGCCGCAAAAACGGCTGAAACTGCAATCCTTCTGGTTGTCACCGCATTCTGTACTCCAATTTGTTCTCTGACCATTGATTTCATTGAAAATCCCTCCCTAAATGATATAAATATTTTTCAAAACAGACCCCGTCATTCCGGTCTGTCTTTTCCTCTGCTGCCTCCCGGATTGCCGGTCCGAGAAATCGCACCGCTGCTTTCACACAGAAAACAGGATCAAAGCCCTTCACCATGCCGGCTGCAAGAACCGAAGCAAACAGATCCCCGGTTCCGGAATAGCTTCCGCCAAAACGATCCGAAAAGACCCATTCGGAACCGGAAGATGTCTGTATCAGATTTCCCACTTTCCCGTCCGCTGTCACACCTGTAATCACCACTGTGGGAATCTCATACTGCCGGATGAGCGTCTCTGCCGTCTCCTGTGCAATCCGGATCAGGTCCTGTCCGGAATCCTCCGGAAGTCTGCCGAGCCATTTTTCCATGTGTTCCCTGCCTCCGGCAAGAAGCATGGCTTCCGTCAGATTCGGCGTAATGATATGTGCCCGTCTGACCAGCCGTTTCATCCGGGCAAGGAAAGCATCGGTATAAATCCCGTATATTTTTCCACTGTCTCCCATAACCGGATCCACCAGTATCATTGTCTGTTCTTTTGCAAAATCCGTAAGGAAGTGCTCCACGACATCGATCTGATGCTGATTTCCCATGAATCCGGTATATATTCCATCCGGACGGAATCCTCTTTTTTTCCATTCCGCAGCATACGCACTCATCTTATCGGTAAAGTCATCGTAAAAATAGGATTCATACCCTGTCTGGTTGCTCAGAACAGCGGTGGGAAACGGACAGCACTGCACGCCAATGGCGGAAATCACCGGCAGTGCCGCGGTAAGAGAACACTTTCCCATTCCGGACAGGTCATTGATTACTGCAATTTTTTTCAATTTTCATTCTCCTGTCTTGTCTTTTCCTCTGTTTTGATATAGAATAGCACCAGATTGTACATCACAAAATATCCAATTTATATAATTTTTGAGGGGACAGTTATGATATCCGCATTCATTTCTGAGAAAAATCAAAAGCATCTGTATCTGAAAGTATATGATTTTTATAAAAACCAGATTCTGAATTCCCGGATCCCGGCCGGATCCAAAATGCCTTCCCTTCGCAAATGTGCCGAAGAACTGAAGCTGAGCCGTACCACCATTGAGAGCGCATATCTTCAGCTTGCAGCCGACGGATATATCATTTCCAAAGCACAGAGCGGCTACTTTGTCACGGATATTGCCAGTCGTCAGCACATACATCCGGTATCCTCCGGACCTTCCCGGCCGACACAATACCGCTATGATTTCGCCTCTACCGGCGTGGACCGTTCGAGCTTTCGTTTTGATCTGTGGCAGCGTTACATAAAAAGTGCCCTGCGGCAGGATGAGCGGATGCTGTCCTACGGAGAGCCACAGGGCGAATATGATTTTCGCGAAACGCTTGCAGAATATGTCCGTGTACAGAGAAATATCCTGTGCAGCGCAGAAGATATCGTAATCGGTGCAGGCGTCCAGAATCTTCTGCAGCTCCTCTGTCCGCTTCTGAAGGACCGGCATACCGTATCCTTTCCCAACGCTTCGTTTCTTCATGGATGTACGGTCTTTCAGGATTATGGGTTCCAGACAGCCTTCCGTGACAAAAACTGTGACATCATCTATGTTTCTCCTGCACATATGACAAAATGGGGAGATGTCATGCCGGTTTCCAGACGGATGGAGCTGGTCCGGCATGCTTCCGATCACCAGAAGCTGATCCTGGAGGACGACTTTGAAAATGAATTTGTCTATCTGCAGAAACCAACTCCATCTCTTTTCGGACTCTCCGGCGGAGAGAATGTGGTATATATCGGTTCTTTTTCCAGACTGCTTCTGCCTTCCATCCGTATCAGCTTTATGATTCTTCCTCCGTTTCTTCTGGAACGATACCGGGAAAAAGCATCCTTTTATAATCAGACTGCTTCCAAGGCAGAACAGATTGCTCTGTGTCAGTTTATCCGGGACGGCCATCTCGCCGCACAGACCCGAAAACTGAGGCGGCTGTATTCTCAGAAACAGAAAGCGCTGATCCGAACGGTAAAAGACACCTTCCGAAATATGGCTTCCGTAAAATACGGAGAATCCGGAACCAGCATTGCCGTCACCTTCTCCTGTTCCTGCCCGGAAGAAGAGTTCACAAAAAAAATGCAGGCACAGGGCCTGCATCTGAAAATTCTGGAATCCGCAAAGGACCAGATCACGGTTCTTCTCTCCTGCTCCTCCATGCCCGCTTCCGATTTCGAACCGGCATGCAGACAGATCCGGGAGGTACTGGAACGGCTCAGATAAGACAAAGAGGACTTCACGCTTCCTAATCCCGGCGATTGTCCAGCATATAGAGAAGGGCATTGCAGATACATGCTGCAATGTTGCTTCCCCCTTTTCTTCCCCTGGCTACAATATAGGGGACTTCTGTTTCCATGATCAGTTCCTTGGACTGCACCACATTGACAAAGCCTACCGGAACACCGATGATCAGTGCCGGCGAAATCTTATTTTCCCGGATCAGCTCATAGAGGCGGACCAGCGCCGTCGGTGCATTTCCCACGGCAAAAATCAACTGTTTATCCATGGCTGCAGCCTTATCCATGCTCGCACAGGCTCTGGTGGATCCGCTTTTTCTGGCAGCTTCTGCCACATCCTCATCTGACATGAAGCAGTAAACCTCTCCTCCGAATCTTGCCAGCGCCTTTTTATTGATTCCTGCCTTTGCCATCTGCGTGTCTGTCACGATGCACGCTCCGCCGCGCAGAGCATCCAGTGCTTTGTCAATCACGTTTTCGGAAAAACAGAGATTTCTGGCGTAGTCAAAGTCCGCACTGGTATGAATGCAGCGTTTTACCACCGGCTCTGTCCCGGGAATCAGAGGCGTATCGCCAAGCTCCTGTGTGATGATCTCAAAGCTTCTGGCTTCAATCTCCATGGGTTTCACATTATCCAGTTCCACTTTCATTTTATATTCCTTCTTTCATAATTCGATAAATTGCATCCATATCCAGATGTTTTCTCAGTTCAGACGCGAGAATGTCATACTGTGATTCCTTGAATGCAGCAAAATCCACACCGGAAAGCTGCGATACATCAATCCCCTTTTTCTTTCCGATCACTTTCATCAGTGCCAGTGCCGATTCTTCCATGTCGAAAATACCATGGACATATGTACCAAAAACATTTTCTCTGCAGATTCCGTCTGTCTTATCCATTCCGGACACCACATCATGAATCTTCATAGCAGACTCCGCCTGCCCTTTTACAGTTGTTTCTCCCATATGAATTTCATATCCGGTAAAGCAGGTTCCGCCAAAAGGCTCCCAGACACCCGGAAGAGGACAAAAATGACCTTCCACCTGAGTTCTCGTCTTATCTGCTGCAAATATCGTATCCATCGGCAAAAGTCCAAGACCTGCCATGCTTCCGCCGGCTTCCACACCATCCGGATCCTCCAGTATATCGCCCAGCATCTGATATCCGCCGCAGATGCCGAAAATCAGTGTTCCCTTTGCCGCTTCTTTTTTGATCATCGCCTCAAGACCGCATTCCCGGAGCCATTTCAGATCATCCATCGTGTTTTTTGTTCCGGGCAGGATGATCAGATCCGGAGATTTCAGTTCCGAAACATTTTTCACATACCGAAGGGATACTCCCGGAATACTCTCCAGCGGATTAAAATCCGTAAAATTGGAAATCCGGGGCAGACGGATCACTGCAATATCGATCATTCCTACTTCCGCCGTTCTCTCAAAGCGGTCCGACAGACTGTCTTCATCCTCCACCTGGATATCCAGATACGGGGCAACCCCGACCACCGGAATCCCGCTTCTTTCCTCCAGCATACGGATTCCCGGGTCAAGAATTGTCTTATCCCCGCGGAATTTATTGATGATCAGCCCCTTCACCATACGCCGTTCATCCTCTTCCAGAAGATCCACCGTGCCGATCAGCTGGGCAAACACGCCTCCCCGGTCAATGTCTCCCACCAGCAGAACCGGAGCCTTTGCCATTTTTGCCATTCCCATATTTACGATATCATCTGTTTTCAGATTGATTTCCGCCGGACTTCCGGCACCTTCGATGACAATGATATCGTTTTTTTCGGAAAGCGTCTCATATGCCTTCATGATATCCGGAATCAGCTGTTTCTTAAACCGGAAATAATCCCGGGCACTCATGGTTCCCAGCACCTTTCCGCCGACAATCACCTGCGATCCAATATCGTTGGTCGGCTTGAGAAGTATGGGATTCATCAGCACCGACGGTTCCACTCCGGCCGCCTCTGCCTGCATCACCTGTGCCCTTCCCATTTCCAGCCCTTCTTTTGTGATAAAAGAATTCAGAGCCATATTCTGAGATTTAAAAGGTACCACACGGTATCCATCCTGTTTGAAAATTCTGCAAAGTCCCGCTGCCAGAAGACTTTTTCCGGCGTTGGACATTGTTCCCTGTACCATAATCGCTTTTGCCATCACTTCAGCTCCGTATCTTTAATATTTCCTGAAATACTTCCGTCAGTTTTCGATTCTCCTCGTGGGTGCGCACTGCAATCCGATACCATCCCTCCTGCAGTCCTGCATAATTGCCGCAGCTGCGGATCAGGATTCCGCGCTCACAGCATTTTTTGTCAAATCCCTCCGGTGCCCGAAAAAACAGATAATTTGCCTGCGACGGAAGAACCTTCAGTCCCATCTCCTCCAGGCTCTTCGTCAGATATTTTCTTTCTTCAAATACGATTCTTCTTCCCTGACGGACATATTCTGTCTCCGAAAGTGCCGCAATTCCGGCCGCCTGTGCCGGAACAGAGATATTCCACGGCTGTACCTGGCGATCCATTTTTTCCAGAAGCGCCCTGTTTCCGGTGATTCCATAGCCAAGACGAAGCCCTGCCATGGCATAGCGCTTCGTAAATGCCTTCAGAAGGAACAGGTTTTCGAAAGATTCAAGATATGATTTTAAGGTATGAGCCTGTGGATCCTCCACAAAATCCAGGAAGCACTCGTCCACCACCAGAAAAATACCACGTTTCCTGCACAGCTGCAGAATCTCTTTCAAAAGCTCACAGGGAATCAGAATCCCTGTGGGATTATTCGGGTTGCACAGAAACACCATATCCAGGTCATCCGTCAGCTCCTTTAAAAATCCACGGTCCAGCACAAATCCGCGGTCTTCTGACAGTTCATAATGGCGTACCTGGCAGTTCACACTGTCCAGCGCCTGTTCATATTCCGCAAACGTGGGCACCGCCAGCAGGGCCTTTTTCGGCATACAGGCTCTGCAGACGGAAAAAATCAGTTCGGCTGCTCCGTTTCCGCAGATAATCTCATCGGCAGAGCACTGCTCGTAATCTGCAATGGCTTTCTTCAGAGGAAGATATCCCACCTGAGGATAACAGTCCAGACAATTCAGGCTGTCCTGCACGGCTTTCCTGACACCCTCCGGCGTGCCCAGAGGATTGCAGTTCGCCGAAAAGTCCACGCAGTTCCTGTGGTCATAGATATTTCCTCCATGTACATGTTTCATCATATCAAACTCCTGTTAAAGAAAAATTGCTGTTCCCAGGCAGAAAAAGACTGCCCGCAGCGCGGCAAACAAAATCAGTCCGCAGACCGCCGTTGCATACAGAAGCCGGTTTGCCAGCCGGATGTCCTCCGGACAGACCGGTCTCGATGGATCTCCGATCGTCGGCTTTTCATACAGCTTGCCGAAATAATATGCATTGCCGGCCAGCTGAACACCCAGTGCTCCGGCCATGGCGGCTTCCGTCTGTGCCGAATTGGGGCTGGCGTGATTGTGCCTGTCCCGTCTGTAAATTCTGAAAGCATTTGCGGTATCCAGCTTTACAAACACAGAAGAAAAGGCCATCAGAAGCCCTGCGATTCTGGACGGAATATAATTTACCGCATCATCCAGCTTCGCCGCAGCACGTCCAAAATAAAGATATTTCTCATTTTTATAGCCAAGCATGGAATCCATCGTATTGATTCCCTTGTAGAGGAACATCAGGGGCGCTCCTCCCAGCGCCATGTAAAACATAGGTGCAATGATTCCATCCGAAGAATTTTCCGCAATCGTCTCCACCGCAGCCTTTGTCACGCCTTCCTCCGTCAGCTGCTGCGTATCCCGTCCAACAATCATGGAGACGGCACATCTGGCTTCTTCCATCGTGCCGTTCACCAGACGGTCGTACACCTTCATACTTTCTATTTTCAGAGACTTCGTGGCAAGCAGCTGAAAACACCAGAACGTTTCCAGAAGAAAGCCTGCAGCCGGAAGGACATGCCAGAGCGCACAAAGTGCCAATAACGGGATGCCAAAGCAGAACAGGCATACCAGAAAAACCTCCAGGCATCCTGCCGCCAGCTCTCCCCCTGGTCTTTTCGGAAAGATCTTACGAAGCCCTTTTTCCAGGAAGGCAATCAATTTTCCCACCGCACAGACCGGATGATACAGCCATCCGGGATCTCCGATCCATAAATCCAGCACAAATCCTGCAATCAGTGCCAGTCCTGTATACGCCATATCACACCTCTTTCTTCTTTCTTCTGTTATGGTATGTAAGACAGGACTCCAGGAACTGTCTCGCAACAGATGGCTTTCCGTAATAATAAAGATGCGGAAAACCGGCAAACAGTGTATCGGTGCGGTGCATGCATGCCCATCCTCGGCTGCCAGACGGCTTTGCGGCATACAGGTCTGTCCCGCAGTTCTCCGATTCAAAATAATGAAATTCGTGTGCCGGTGCCTGGTCATATGCCCCGCATTTTTCATCCTTCAGATGAATATATCCAAATCGCTTCAAAGATCCGGTCCGATAAACCTTTCCCGGAATCACGCCGGCCATCCTGCGAAAGACACCATCCATATCCTCCATCTCCTCATGGAGATACATAAACCCTCCGCATTCCGCCATACACGGCATTCCCGCCTGAATCCGTCCGCGGACCGACTCCCGCATCGTTTCATTTTTTTCCAGTGCGGCTCCATTCAGTTCCGGATAGCCCCCGTAAAGAAGCAGTCCGTCCAGTTCTTCCGGAAGTGTCCGGTCCCGGACAGGAGAAAAGGGAATGAGCTGTGCTCCCATCTCCCTTAGCAGATCCAGATTATCCGCATAGAAAAAACAGAACGCTTCATCGTCTGCAATCCCGATCCGAAGCGGCCGGGGAAGCCGGTAAGTAAAATCTTTGGAAATCCGGGAAAGCTCCGGAATCTCCTTCAGTTCCCCGGCCTCTTCTGCAAGCTGCAGCAGTCCTTCCATATCCAGCGTCTTTTCCAGAATCTCTGCCAGACGGTTCAGCCGTTCCTGCAGAGCGGGAATCTCCTCCGGCAGTACCAGGCCAAGATGCCTGCTCTCGATCACACAATCCTCCACCTTTGGAACATATCCCAGAACCCGTACTCCGAGCTCATCCTCCACCAGCTTTTTCATTCTGGGATACAGCATGGGCGACATCTGATTAAATATCACTGCACGGATCTGGCTGTCACTTCGATATTCCAGAAATCCACGGATATATGCCGCAAGAGAAACACTCATTCCCCTGCTGTTCACGATCAGAACTGCCGGTGTCCCGGTAATCCTTGCCAGATCATAGGCACTTGCCTGCGTCGTTGTTCCGGCCACTCCGTCATAGTACCCCATTACCCCTTCCAGAACAGCAATCTCACATTCTGCCGCATTTTTCTGAAGCAGATATCGGGTAATCTCTTCACCGGAAAAAAACGTATCCAGATTTCTCGAGGCCGTTCCGATCACTTTCGAATGGAACATGGGATCAATATAATCCGGTCCGCACTTGAAAGAAGCCACCTTTTTGTTCCGATTCACAAGCGCCTGCAGAATTCCGCACGTAATCAGCGTCTTCCCGCTCCCGCTGGAGCCTGCGCCGATCAGAATTCTTGGAATCTTCATATCTTTTGAACTCCTTCATTCAGTGTAATAATATAAATGGGATTTTCGCCCATCATCATGTGATAATCCGCAATGCTTTTGGAACGGGACACGCAAAGCTGAACAATTTCCGATGTCTCCATGTTCCGTTCACGGATCAGCTGCAGCGCTTCTGCGGCTGTCTCTAACGTAATACAGTTGATCACGATTTTCACCTGCGGATTTTTTTTCAGCAGAAGATTTACAATAGCTTTCAGATTTCCGGATGAACCGCCGATAAATGCGTGTGTCGGAACCGGCAGATCCTCCATCGCCTCCGGAGCGGTCCCGGATACAATCTCCAGATTATCCACGGCGAACCGGATCCTGTTTTTCTGCAGAAGTTCCAGGGCATCCGTCTTCTTTTCGATGGCATATACCCGGCCCTTCCACGCACGCAGCGCCATTTCCACAGAAACCGATCCTGTTCCGGCTCCCACATCATAACAAATGGAATCTTCCTTTAATTCCAGCTTTGCCAGAGATACCGTACGGACCTCCTCCTTTGTCATGGGCGCCTTTCCGCGAATAAATGCACTGTCCCTGATTCCGTGTACCGCGTTCTGCGTGGCCGCAGTCTCATTGACCGCACACACTACACAGAGGGCGTCTCCCTGATATCCCACAAGCTGCGCCGCACTGGCAGAAAAGATGTTTTCCTCCGGATAGGAAAGATTCTCTCCCACATACAGCCGCACGTGGCCCATTTCATACTGACAGAGTTTTTCTGCCAGCCTTCCGATTCCGTCCGTGGTTCCCATGATGGAAAATACCTTCGGATGGCAGCGGATACAGGAGATCAGATTACAGTCCCTTCCGTGGGCACTCACGATCTGTGCGTCATCCCAGGAAAGCCCGATTTTCGCCATAAAATAAACAACTGATGAGATCCCGCATACCATCCGCAGATCACAGTTCTGTGCAAGAAGCTCTGTCAGCTTTCTGGCCCCGCTGTAAAATCCCACATCACCGGATAAGACCACCGCTATTTTCTCACTGTCTGCATTCTGATCGATCAGCCGACCAATTTCCTCACTGCGATATTCATATTCCACTCTGTGATGTGCAAGCTTCACAGAATCCACGATTCGTTTTGCCCCGATCAGAAGACTGCTCTGCTCCAGAACCGCTTCCCCTTCTTTTGTGAGCGTCTCTCTAGCACCCATTCCGATTCCCAGCAGCGTCACCTGCGGACGCACAGCAAACCCGAAGCGTTCCGCCAGAAGCTTCTTTCCTTCCCGCAGGGAAAGCCCCGTTTCCCTGGACGGACGTCCGATCACCACGGTGACAGCCCCCACATTTCTGGCTGCCTGCAGCTTTTCCTCAAAGCCGCCTGCCTTTCCGGAATTTTTAGTAACCAGATAACGACAGTCATACTGCCGCAGCATTACTTCATTCAGTTCAGTGGAAAAAGGACCCTGCATTCCGATCAGATGCCGTCCCTCCAGCCCCATTTCCCGGCAGGTTTCCAGAACCGAAGGAAGTGAAAGAACCCTGGCATACAGACGCTCCTGATAATTTTTCAGACGTTTGAATCTGGCCAGTTCCTTGCTTCCTGTGGTAAGGAAAATGTTTCCTTCCGTGTGTTCCAGCCAGGAAACCGCTTCCTCCACATCCGCCACATACACTTCGGAGTCTGTCAGGGTTCCTTCTGCCCGCAGGATCCGGAGATATTCCGTTCCGGTGTTTTCACATGCTCGGCGAATGTTTTCCGTCACATCGGCAGCATAAGGATGCGTGGCATCCAGCACAAGCTCCGGCTGATGCGCTCCGAAAAACGCTTCCATCTGCACCTGATCCATGCGCTGTGCCTTCACCTCGAGATATTCGTTTTTCTCCAGGGAACGGCTTCCGTATTCCGTCGCCACACAGGCACAGACTGCAACCTTGCCCAGCGAAAGAAACCGGCTGATTTCATATCCTTCCGTAGTCCCTGCAAACACGATCACTTTATACATTTCGATATCCTCTGGGAGTCACCATTTTTCCCCCGATATTTCTGGTCTGAGAATTTCCGATAAACACCGTTGTAAACATATCCACCTGCGTGTCCGAAAGCTCACGCAGTGTCATAACCCGGGATTCTTCTCCTTCACGGGCAATCTGACTGACAATTCCGCATACCGTATCCGGCGATTTGTATGTCATGAGAAGTTCACATGCCCGCTTCAGATAATCATGACGCTTTTTGCTGGAAGGATTGTAAAGGCAGACAACAAAATCTGCCTGAGCTGCTCCCAGAAGTCTTGCCTCAATTTTTTCCCATGGTGTCAGAAGATCACTCAGAGAAATCAGACAGAAATCATGAATCAATGGAGCACCAAGCACTGCCGCACCGCCGGTAGCCGCCGTAACCCCGGGAATGATTTCCAGCTCTGTCTGCGGATAGCCAACGCCTACCTCGTACATCAGTCCTGCCATCCCGTACACACCGGCATCCCCGCTGCAGATCATGGACACCGTCTGTCCCTTCTGCGCTTCCTCAAAGGCAAGCACACAGCGGTCCACCTCTTTTTTCATCGGAGTCGTCATAAATGTTTTATCTGAAAAATGATCTTTTACCAGATCCACATACACCGTATATCCAATGATCACATCGCTGTCCCGCAAAGCCTGAATGGCTTTTCCTGTCATCTGATCATAGGCACCGGGACCAATGCCCACCACATATATTTTATTCAAAATGAATCCTCCATTCCTTTAACGCCAGCGCAGTCGTCACACCCTCTGCACCCGTTTTTTTCTTTATGATCCTTCCGTAAGAACTGCCCAGAACGGCACTTCTCTCACAGACATTGTCCACACCGGTAATCTTTTTTACAAATTCCGATTCCGCAAAATCACCGGGAGTCTCTCTTAGCTGCTCCGGTGAATACGTCTCAAAGGGAATGTTTTTTTCCCTGGCAAAAGCCAGTATTCCCTCTTCCTCCTTTTTCAGATCCACGCTGCAGACCATCCCCAGTGCTTCCTGACAGATTCCGCCTTCGGCCAGGCACCGGTCTGCTGCCTGTCTGATCTCGTCCGCCGCCTTTCCTTTCCGGCATCCCATCCCCAGAACGACTGCACCGGGGACAATCGGACAGGTCTTTGCAAACGGGCGGCACTCTCTGTGAACCGTAACCGCAATCCCGATCTGCGGACATTCCTTCCGGTCCTGTCCGGACACCGGGATTCCCTCTGCGTCACAGAGGATCAGCCCTTCCGGAAGCCGGCCCTCCACAGCAAATTCACTGAAAAAGCCCACCGGCTCGCCGGCCAGAAGAGCCGCCGAAATCTCCTTTGCCGCCTTCAGATCCGGAACATCACATCCGTTTTCCTTTGCAAATACATCTACGGCAAACTGGCAGTGAAGATCCGTGGCCGTGGTTATCACCGCCTGCGCACCGAGAATCTCAGCCACCTGCTCCGCAAGAGAATTTGCCCCGCCCAGATGCCCGGCCAGGAGTGAGATGGCATATTTTCCGCATTCGTCCACCACCAGCACCGCCGGATCCGTCTTTTTGCTGACAATACATGGGGCGATCGACCGGACTGCAATTCCGCAGGCCCCCACAAAGATCAGGGCATCTTCCTTCTCAAAATGTTCGGCTGTCCACTCTCTGACCGAAACGGATAACGAAGGCTCCAGATATTTGCTTTTCCGATACAGACGAACCTGATATCCGCAAAGCGCAAGCCCTTCGTTCAGCCGAACCGCCGTGTTTTCTCCGGTCAGACTGAAGCAAATCACCGCAATTCTCATCATACAGCACCGCCTCAACTGTTTTCCTTTGTTTCAGATGCTTTCCGGAATTCGGTCGTAAACGCAGGATCATACAGTCTGGAACGATCATATCCGGATGCACCGACCACGTCACCGATAATCATCAGCGCTGTCTTTGTGATATCGTTTTCCTTCGCGGTCTGTGCCAGTGTCCCGACGGTACAGATAAATTTCTTTTCATCGTCCCAGGTTGCCTTATAGACGATGGCTGCCGGAGTATCCTCACGATATCCTCCCTCGATCAGACGGCGGCTGAGTTCTTCCAGCATACCGGTACTCAGAAAGATTACCATCGTTGCCTGATGTGCCGCAAAGGACTGGATGCTCTCCAGCGGCGGCACAGGCGTACGCCCTTCCATTCTGGTTATGATCACACTCTGGGAAATGTCCGGCAGTGTATATTCCAGATTTAATGCACTTGCCGCTCCGCAGAATGCACTCACACCAGGACAGTAATCATAGGCGATTCCTTTCTCATCCAGGATATCCATCTGCTCCCGGATCGCGCCATAAATACAGGGATCCCCTGTATGAAGCCGGACGGTCGTTTTTCCTGCGGCCTCCGCCTTTTCCATCACCGAAATCACTTCCTCAAGGGTCATCCTCGCACTGTTGTGAATGGTGCAGATATCCTTGGTGTATTCCAGAAGTGCCGGATTCACAAGCGATCCTGCGTAAATCACCACATCTGCATCCTCGAGAAGTTTTTTTCCCCGCACCGTGATCAGGTCAGCTGCTCCGCTGCCTGCACCAACAAAATGAATCATCTTCTTCTGCTCCTTATGATTTTCTTAATTCCTGTTCCTGCCTTCGGATTCTTCCGGCCAGATCTTCCGCTGCCTGTGTCTCTCCCAGATAGCCGCAGACATTGGAAAAAATCACTGCCCCCAGCTGAATCTGTTCATAAGACCTGTGGTCCAGATAATACTGGATCCGCTTTGTGATCTCACCCATCGTACGCTCCAGAAGGCCATACCGTACCAGGATATCCAGGGCCTCGTCCGTTGTTCCGGCCTCCAGAATCTCCTTTGCACACTCCAGGGTACCGCCGCTTCGGATCGCATTGGATGCGATCACTTCCATTCTCCCGTCCGCGCTGTGAGAATGGGTATTCATGATACCGGCAGCAACCTTTACAAATTTTCCGATATGAGACACAAACAGAATTCCCTTCACTCCCATATCAACTGCCATATCTATGGTTTCTCCCACATAGTTGCTGCATTTGATATTTCGCTCAAAGGGAAGCTCCATGTGCTCTTTTAAATACTGCGCGCCGTAATTTCCCGGCGTAATCAGCAGATATTCTTCACCCTGCGCCAAATGCTGCTGCATCTCTACCCGAATGCTTTCAATCAGCGCTTTTTCACTCATAGGCTCCACAATTCCGGTCGTACCCAGAATGGAGATTCCGTCCACAATTCCCAGACGGGGATTGAAAGTTTTTTTTGCAATTTCTGCCCCGTCCGGAACAGAGATCACAATTTCCAGACCTCCCTCATAATCAAAGAGAGCGGCTGCATCTTCCGCTTCCTTCAAAATCATTCTCCTGGGTACCGGATTAATCGCTGCTTCACCTGGTTTCTGAGACAGTCCGAGTCTGGTTACCCGTCCCACACCGACTCCGCCGTCCAGCAAAATTCCCGGCTGACTGCGTCGCGTTGCTTTTGCATACACAAGAATTCCGTCGGTGGTATCCGGGTCATCTCCCGCATCCTTTCGAACCGCGCAGGAAACCGAATGATCCGTTTCCTGAATGTCCTCCAGCAGGACACAGATCTCGATTCCTTTCGGTGTCATCAGCTTCACTTCATCCATTCTGTCGTGTCCCAGAAGCATCATGACAGCACCTTTGCATGCCGCAGCCGCGCAGGATCCGGTCGTATAACCAAAGCGCATTTTTTTTCGGCCGCGAATCACATAGTAATCCTCCAGCCCGTTTTTGTGCTCCATCAAATACGCTTCCTCCTTTTCATCTCATTACCCTAAGGATTATAGCACGAAATTCCGTTTCATGATATACTATCTTATATTAATTTTAAAGGATAAAAAAATGAATCGTACGATAGAATTTATCATCGAGCCGGAACAGGAAAATATGACGATTGTGAATTTTCTCCGCCGGAAAGGACTGTCCCGCAATATACTGGTCAGAATGAAAGAACTTCCCGGCTCCATCCTGCAAAACGGACACAGAGCATATGGACGAACCGTTCTGAAGAAGGGCGATCTGCTTACCGTCCACATCCCGGAGACGGAACCATCTGATAAAATTGTTCCGGTAAAAATGGATCTGGACATCTGCTATGAGGACGAGGATCTTCTGATCGTAAATAAGGCTGCCGCAATGCCGGTGCACCCTTCGATCGGCCATTACGAAAACACATTGTCAAACGGAATTATGTATTATTATCAGCAGAAAGGACAGCCATTTGTATTTCGCTGCATCAATCGTCTGGACCGTGACACAACCGGTCTTTTGATTCTGGCCAAAAATCCATACAGTGCAGCCGTCCTGAATCAGCAGATGGTCCGCCGGCAGATTCACCGTACGTATCTGGCCGTCGTGTCCGGCAGACTTCCCAAAAGCGGAACCATCCGTGCTCCGATCCGGCGCCGTCCCGATTCCACCATTGAGCGGGAGGTCGATTATGAATCCGGCGAAGAAGCAGTCACACATTTTAGATGTCTCGCATTCCGGGACGGCTATTCTCTCGCACAGCTTTGCCTGGAAACGGGACGCACCCATCAGATCCGCGTCCACATGAAACACATCGGACATCCCCTTCCGGGTGATTTTCTCTACAACCAGGATTACCGCTGTTTTTCCAGACAGCCTCTGCATTCCTGGAAGCTGGAATTTGAACATCCCTGCACCGGTATCCCGATGCATTTTACCGCTCCGGTTCCGGAGGATATCTGCAGAGTGTTTCCGGATGCTGTTTCATTTTGTCCATAAACATGCCGTCACGCAAAAGAAAGGGCACCACCGATTTTTCGGCAGATGCCCTTTCTTTGTCGCTTATTTATTTTTGTTGTATATGATCATCAGACCTTTTAACAGCAGATCCTCATCCAGGATCACTTCGCGTTTGCAGTGTGGCACAATTTTTTTGGCAAGACCGCCGGTGGCAATCACGGTTGTCTTCTGTCCCAGTTCTTCCTCAATACGCTCCACGATTCCGTCAATGGCAGCCGCATTGCTGTACAGTACACCGCTCTTCATACATTCGATGGTGTTTTTTCCGATCAGTCGTTTCGGTGCTTCGATACTGATGCCGCTCAGCTGTGATGCCCGTGCAGTCAGTGCATCCAGAGAGATCCGCACACCCGGAAGAATCATTCCACCGATGTAATGATGCTTTTCGTCCACGACAGAAAAGGTTGTTGCGGTTCCCATGTCCACGATGATCTGCGGAAGAGGATACAGCGCAATCCCGGCTACCGCATTGGCAACAAGATCTGCACCCAGCTGTGCCGGATGATCCATCATAATATTCAGTCCGGTCTTTATCCCCGGTCCGAGAACCATAACTTCTTTTTTCAGAATTTTCTCTGCCGCAAGCTTTGCAATATTGGTAATCTGCGGAACAACAGAGGAAATGATTCCCCCCTCAATTTCCGATCCTTTGATATGGTAAATATCCAGAATCGTCTTGATGTCCACCGCATATTCCAGCTCCGTCTTTGTGCGTACAGTGGAAATCCGTTCAATAAAACAGGTCTTCTCCTGATCAATACATCCAACTACAATGTTGGTATTTCCTATGTCGATCGCCAGAATCATAATATGCTCCTCTTTTTTAATGATAAAAATACTGTCACTGGACAGAAATCATTTTCGCCTTAAAAAGTGCGGTTCCTACTGCTGCGGAAATAATGGTCGAAGCAAGCATTTCCACCACTGCATTCACGCCCACAAATGTGCAGATGAATACGAGAACATTTTTCCCTCCCATCAGCTCCTGCATGTAGGATGTATTGCCAAACAAAACAACCAGCGCAGTCATAAAGAACAGTGTGTTCAGAAACGCAGAAAAGAATCCGGTCACGGCACAGGCCATGTAGGTATTATGCTTATGCAATGCACGGAAGATGTATCCCAGCAGAAATCCGTCCAGAAGTCTCGGCACAAATCTCTGAATAAATGCCAGAATCGGATTGATTCCTACAAGTATAGCTCCCATTCCGCTCGGAACACCGATTCCGAAGCACTGCAGAAAGCTCAGCAGGCCGAAAATTGCTCCGGCAATCGCACCCCCCACCGGTCCGAGCGCAATCGCACAGATCGCCATCGGGATCACATTCAGTGAGATGACCAGCGGCCCGATGGGAATACTTCCAATGGGTGTAAATGCAAATATGATCAGCACAGCTGTCATAAGAGCCAGAATCGTCAGTTGCTTTGTTTTTGTTGTTGTCATAGTTCGTTCCTCCTTGTTATCGTTCTCTTTCGAGATACAATACGGTGCTGGATTGTGGGATGACAGTTTTCCCACATCCTGTGTTAACAGTTACCTGATTTCCGTTTTTTTGTTTCGGAAATAATTTTATCCAGGATTTTTGCGGATACATCCTCCTTTGTCATCATGGGGAGTGATATTTCCTCATCCTGTGTAATCAGAGTAATCACATTGGTGTCTCCCTGGAATCCGGCGCCTTCTACCTTAACATTATTCGCCGCAATCATATCCAGGTTTTTCTTCACCAGCTTTCCTCTGGAATTACCGATCATATTCTCTGTTTCCATGGAAAAGCCGCACAGGAACTGTCCTTCCCGCTTATGGGCTCCGAGATATCCCAGGATATCGTCGGTACGCTCCAATTCGATGGACATCTGCGCATCACTTTTTTTCACTTTTTCATCATATATTTTTTTCGGACGGTAGTCTGCCACAGCCGCCGCCTTAATGATAATATCCTGGCTGTCACTTTCTGCCAGAACGGCTTCATACATATCCCGGGCAGTGACAACCGGAATCATTTTTACAAACGCCGGCGGCTTCAAAGCCGTTCTTCCGCTGACAAGCGTCACCTGTGCACCTCTGTATGCCGCAATTTTTGCCAGTGCATATCCCATTTTCCCGGAGGAATGATTGGTGATATAACGCACCGGATCAATAGACTCCTGTGTGGGGCCTGCCGTAATCAGGATTTTCTTTCCGGAAAGATCCTTCTCATACAGGGCTGCGATAATATATTCCAGAAGATCCTCCGGCTCCGGCATTTTTCCGGCTCCGGTATCTCCGCAGGCAAGGTATCCGCTTGCCGGTGTGATTACCTGATATCCGTATTTTTGCAGACTTGCAAGATTATCCTGTACCACTGCGTTTTCATACATAGCCGTATTCATGGCAGGAGAAAGGATTTTGCTGCAGGTACATGCCATGGCGGTGGTCGTCAGCATATCATCTGCGATTCCGTGTGCCAGCTTGCCGATCACATTGGCACTGCAGGGTGCAATCATAAATACATCCGCCTTTTTGGCAAGAGCCACATGCTCCACCTGGAACTGGAAATTCCGGTCAAACGTATCAATCAGGCATTTATTTCCGGTCAACGTCTCGAAGGTAATCGGATGAATGAAATTCACAGCATTTTTCGTCATGATCACATGAACATCTGCATGTTTTTTTACCAGCATACTCGCCAGTGAAGCCGTTTTGTAGGCAGCGATACTGCCGGACACACCTAAGACAACTGTTTTTCCTTTCAACATCAGTCATTTCCTCCTTCCGGCTTATTATAGTGCATCACTCTGTTAAAATGCAACGGATTTTTCATTGTTTGCATTTTTGTACATCTTCCGGATCCCCAAACCGTGTGGTATCATAATGATACCGAAACAAAAGTCATCAACCGTAATAAAAGGAGGTTCCTATGAAAAATATACAGATCACACAATGGCTGACTGAATTTATGAAACAGCAGGTCCGGCCGGGAGATCTCTGCATCGATGCAACAATGGGAAACGGAAACGATACCCTGACGCTGTCCTCTCTTTGCATGGAAACCGGACAGGTACTTGCTTTTGATATCCAGGAACAGGCATTGTCCCGGACCAGACAGCTTCTGGAGGAAAAATCTCCTTTCCGGAATTACCGTCTGATTCTGGATTCCCATGAACATCTGGAGCTATACGCACAGCCGGAAACCGTATCCTGCATCGTTTTCAATTTCGGGTATCTGCCAGGCTCTGATCACCGGCTGTCCACACAGACAGAAAGCAGCCTGACCGCTCTTGGTGCGGCGCTTCGCCTTCTGAAAAGAGAAGGTCTCCTCTGCCTCTGTCTCTACAGCGGAAAAGACACCGGATTTGAGGAAAGAGAAGCCATTCTCCGATGGCTGAAAGGGCTGGATCCCCGGCAGTATCTGGTCATCTGCTGCGAATATTATAATCGGGCCAATCATCCGCCTCTTCCGGTACTTGTTATTAAGTTATAGATGAGCCAAAGGACAAATGGGCACAAAATACGCGGCGGATCACTCCGCCGCGCACAACCCCCCTGTATCAGTCGATCATCCAGATTTTCTCAATCACCGGCTGTTCTTCTTTAGGAATTGTTCCATTGTCGTCTGTGGGGGCAGAATCACCGCAGATCGCATCTACGATCTCCATTCCCTCTGTCACATGGCCAAATGCCGCATAGTCCCCATCCAGAAATGGCGTATCTGCCTGCATAATGAAGAACTGCGAGCTGGCACTGTCCGGATCCGAAGTTCTCGCCATGGAAATGGTTCCCCGTGTATGGGAAATATCATTTTCAATTCCGTTATTTGCAAATTCACCTTTGATAGTCTCTTCCGATCCGCCGGTTCCGTCTCCATTCGGATCACCGCCCTGCATCATATATTTTTCTATGATCCGGTGGAAGGTCAGACCGTCATAAAAATGCTCCTGTACAAGCTTCACAAAATTTGTCACCGTAATGGGAGCCGTATCTGCATCCAGTTCCAGCTCAATCGTTCCATAATCCACGATCCGCATCATTGCATGATGGGTGCCGGTAAGCTGCTCAGATACGTCCAGAACCACTTCCTGAGAATCTCCCTCTTCATTCACAAGGTTTCCGTCCCCGTCAATAAAGTAATCCTCTGCCCCCTCATCCTGGGATGCCATCACTTCCGGATCCACCTCAAGAGACTCTGCTTCCTCACCGGTTTCCGCAGTCTGTGCAGCGATATCCTCTTTCTCATTCCGGGCAGTTCCGCATCCGGTCGCAAGGACTACTGCCAGAGCAAACACACAGGCAATACCTGTCCATTTATATTTCATATTTTTCCTCCATTTTTCAAGAATTAGCGGATCCGGTCCGGGAACCCGGCCTTGCGCTGTACTTTGCGAAGCGTCTTCGTTGCATAATAATTTGCTTTTTCCGCATTCTCCTTTATCACAGCGTCAATATAAGCCTTGTCCTTTGAGAGCCGCTCAAATTCATCCTGGAGAGGCTTCAGTACACCAACCACGGCTTCTCCCACTGCCAGCTTAAACTCTCCATATCCTTTGCCGTCAAATTCAGCCACCGTCTGATCCGGCGTATTACCGGTACATGCACTGTAAATATCGATCAGATTTTTCAGACCCGGCTGCTGATCTGTATAGCGGATGCATGCCTCGGAATCCGTTACCGCACGTTTGCATTTGCGCATAATGGTATCCGGATCATCCATAAGATAAATGCTTCCGTTGGGGTTTTCATCGGATTTTGACATTTTCTTTGACGGATCCTGAAGACTCATGATCTTCGCACCCACCTTACCGATATATGCCTCCGGAACCGTAAAGACATCTCCGTAAATATTGTTGAACCGCTCCGCCAGATTGCGCGTCAGTTCCAGATGCTGCATCTGATCCACGCCAACCGGAACCACATCTGCCTGATACAGAAGAATATCCGCCGCCATCAGCACCGGATAGGTAAACAGACCGGCATTGATGTTGTCTGCATGCTTCGCAGATTTGTCTTTGAACTGTGTCATGCGGTTCAGCTCTCCCATGTAGGTAAAGCAGTTCAGAATCCATGCCAGCTCTGCATGGCCGGATACATGGGACTGATAATAAATGCAGTTCTTCTTCGGATCCAGACCTGCTGCAATATAAAGAGTCAGCAGATTTCTTGCACGCTTACGCAGTGTGGCAGGATCCTGACGTACGGTGATGGAATGCATATCCACCACACTGTAAAAACATTCATACTCATCACTTAATGTTACCCAGTTTTTCAAAGCACCCAGATAATTCCCCAGAGTCAGGTTTCCGGTTGCCTGCATTCCGCTGAATAAGACTTTCTTTCCATCTATCATGATTAAATCCTCCAATCTCAAATCCCGATCAAACATTCCTTTTGCATCAGAGACTGTCCTCAGTTTACCACTGTGTTTTTATAAAGTCAATTCCAGAATTACAGCCGCCAGGTACATTCCTTTCTATTCCACAGGACTGTCTTGCGCAGTCTTCCGAACTCTGCTAGAATAAAAACACGGCAGATCGTTTCTGTAAGAATACGAATCAGCTGCATACCATATTTCAGAAAGCGAGTGAACACCATGAAAAAAATAACCAGTTTCACCATAGACCATTTAAAGCTCCAGCCAGGCATCTATGTCTCCCGCAAAGATCCGGTGGGAGATCAGATTGTAACGACTTTTGACATCCGGATGACCTCCCCCAATGAGGAACCGGTCATGAACACTGCAGAACTGCATACCATTGAACACCTTGCTGCCACATACCTTCGCAATCATAAGGAATTCGGCCCGAAAATGCTCTACTGGGGGCCCATGGGATGCCGTACCGGAAATTATCTTCTGCTAATCGGCGATTACGAGTCAAGGGATATCCTGCCGTTAATGATTGAAACCTTCGAGTTTATCCGGGATTTCGAAGGCGAGATTCCGGGGGCATCCGCAAAAGACTGTGGAAATTATCTGGATATGAATCCCGGCATGGCAAAGTATCTTGCCGCAAGATACCTGGATCAGGTTCTGTATCACATTACGCCGGATCGACTGACCTATCCGGAATAAATGCACATGACAGCGCTGTAAAATATTGAAAAAAGAAAGTGGACCGGCATCTGTACCGATCCACTTTTCCTTTCTATTTACTGTGCTGCTGTGACATAATCTCCACTGACATATCCTGTCTGACCGTTATAGTCCACACGGATCCATCCATTCTCACAGACTCCTGTGCTGTGAAGTGCAGTTCCTGCTGCAACACCACTGAGAATCTCTGCATCCTGACTGCAGTCAGATCTTACGTTTACATCCGACGTCGTCGTATAATTGCCTTCTTTTACCTCTACATTTACCCCGCTGGGCGTCTGTTCTGTAACAACAGCAGGTGTCGGAGTAGCCACCACTTCCGGTGTCGGGGTCGCAACAACTTCTGGTGTCGGGGTGGGAATCGGAGTGGGGGTCGCTTCGATCACGGTAACGATTGCATCCGCACCCTCTTCAAAACCGCATCCCGGAAAGCATATCGTCATTCCGAGGAGCAGAAAAAATATACCGGCTTTTTTCATAATATATCCTCCTTTATCCTCAAATATACATGATTCCTGCAAAATATGCAAGCCCCTTCACCGGATTGATTCGGAAAGTCTGTCCCATCAGAATCGGAAATCACGTTTTCCGCTCTCAATTTCTTTCAGATTTCGTTCGCAGATTTCCCTTGTTTTGTCTCTCTCAATGTTTTTCAGTTCCCGTTCGATCAGAGCAAGACCCTTCTTCTTTGTATCCTCTGAAGCATAATCCTCCAGGTATTCCTTCAGCGTCATCAGCGCATTTGGATGACAGCAGTTTGCGATCTGTCCCGATTTTACAAGAGACATAAAGCGGTCACCGGTTCTGCCCTCACGGTAGCAGGCTGTACAGAAACTCGGAATATATCCCAGTTCCAGAAGCCAGTTCACAACTTCATCGAGACTTCTGGTATCACTCACATCAAACTGTGCCGAATTTTCTTCCGGAGATTCCTTTTCCACATATCCTCCGACCGAAGTTCTGGAACCGCCGCTGATCTGTGAGATACCAAGATCCAGCACCTTTTTCCGGCAGCTTACAGACTCTCTGGTGGAGATGATCATACCGGTATAAGGAACTGCAATACGGATAACCGCAATGATTTTCTGAAAAATCTCATCCGGAACCGCATTTGTAAAGTCTGCCGTATCAATATCATCTGCCGGACAGATCCGCGGAACGCTGATGGTATGCGGTCCAACACCGAAACGGGCCTCCAGATGCTCTGCATGCATGAGAATACCGACAAAATCATAGCGATACGTTTCCAGTCCAAACAGAACGCCGCATCCGACATCGTCTATCCCCGCTTCCATCGCACGGTCCATCGCCTCTGTGTGGTATGCATAATCACTCTTCGGTCCTGTGGGATGAAGAGCCTCATAGCTTTCTTTGTTGTAGGTTTCCTGGAACAGAATATAGGTTCCGATGCCGGCCTCCTTCAGTTTCCGGTAGTTCTCCACCGTTGTGGCAGCAATATTTACATTGACTCTGCGGATCGCACCGTTTTTGTGTTTGATGCTGTAGATGGTCTTAATGCTTTCCAGCACATATTCAATGGGATTGTTTTTGGGGTCTTCGCCGGTTTCCAGTGCCAGCCGCTTGTGACCCATATCCTGAAGTGCAATCACTTCCTGGCGGATCTCATCCTGTGTGAGCTTTTTTCTGCGGATATGTTTGTTTTTGGCATGATAAGGGCAGTATACGCATCCGTTGATACAGTAATTGGAGAGATAAAGAGGAGCAAACATTACAATTCGGTTTCCGTAAAATTTCTGTTTGATTTCTCTGGCCACCTGATACATCTCTTCAATGAGTTCCGGATCATTGCACTCCAGAAGCAGCGCCGCTTCTCTGTGAGTAAGTCCTTTACAGTCCCGGGCACGCTGAATCAGCGAGCGGACCAACTCCTTGTTGTCTTTGTTCTTTGCCGCATAGGCAAGTGTATCCAGAATCTCCTGATGGTCTATAAATTCCGTTGCTTTTGGTGAATGTACATCATACATGGCATTTCTCCCTTTCTCTTTCCTCTATAGCAGTTCGTTTTTTCCCCGCTTGATATATTTTCCGCTCTTTTCCTTCAGAATCCGGTCATTCTCCACAACAAGATTCCCCCGCAGAAAGACCTTGTCTATTCCGCCGTGAAGGGCAAATCCCTCAAAAGGATTGTTATCGGTACGATAAGCATGCGTCTTCGCGGATATTACCGATTCTTTGTCCGGATCAAATACCACGATATCTGCATCGCTTCCCGGTGCAAGTACCCCTTTTTCAGGATACACACCGTAGAGACGCGCCGCATTCTCGGAAAGGAGCCGGCACATCTGCTCCTGTGTGATTCTTCCGGTTTTTACACCATACGTATAAACCAGTGTTCCTCTGGTCTGCACACCCGGAAGACCGCCCGGAATCTTTGTAAAATCATCCAGTCCCATTTTCTTCTGCTCCCAGGTAAAGCTGCACTGGTCTGTGGCAATCGTCTGAATTTTATCCTCTGCAAGGGCATTCCACAGACAGTCCTGATCTTGCTTTTTCCGTATGGGAGGAGCACATACAAACTTTGCTCCTTCAAAATCCGGTCTGGAATAAACACTGTCATCCAGAAGAAGATACTGCGGACAGGTTTCCGCATATACCGTCTGCCCCTCTGCGCGGGCATTCTCGATCTCCCGGAACGCTTTCTGATTTGTCAGGTGAACTACCATCACCGGTGCCTCCGCCTCCTGTGCAATCACCAGAAGACGGTGAACCGCTTCTGCCTCCATCGTATCGGGACGTACCAGCGGATGATTCTCCGGACCGGTTCTTCCTGCATCCTTTGCCTCCTGAATCAGCGCGTCAATCACTCCCGCATTCTCGCAGTGCACCCCTGCAAAACATCCCATCTGCCTGAGCTTTTTGATGATCTTATAAAGGTCTTTATCATCCACACTCATGGCCGGATATGTCATGTACAGTTTAAAGCTTGTGATTCCTTCATCGATCATGTCCTGAATTTCCTGCTCCGTCTGATCGTTCCATTCCACAATGGACATATGAAAGGAATAATCACAGGAGCATTTTCCGTCAGCCTTGGCATGCCATTTTTCCAGACCCTCTTTCAGAGTATGTCCTCCTTTATCCTGAGAAGCAAAATCCACGACAAAGGTTGTACCGCCAAGGAGCGCCGCCTTTGTTCCGGATTCAAAATCATCGGCCGTGACAGTCCCCGCAACCTCAAGATCAAAATGCGTATGACCGTCAATAAAACCCGGAAACAGCAGCTTTCCGGACACATCCAGTTCCGTTGCATCTTCGCTGATAATACCGGGTTCCACACGGACGATTTTTTCATCTTCTATCAGAACGTCGGCAATCCGGGATTCCTTTCCTGAAACCACGGTACCATTTTTTAATAAGTATTTCATGTCATTCCCCCAATACATTTGATCTGCTCTGTAAACAGTTCCATTTCCATTTATTATATCATATTCACTATATACATCCTATCTTTTTTTGAAAAAATCTTTTTCTATGACATTTTTTGTGATATACTTTTTTTTAGATAATCAGACAATTTTTCAGGAGGGATTTGTATGGGAAGACTTGATATACTCAAACAGCTTGCACAGGATATTACCGCATTATTCGGTTCTGATTGTGAAGTTGTCATCCATGATCTGAAGACACAGGAGCCAGAGCATTCCATCGTCTACATTCTGAACGGACATGTCACAAACCGGAGCGTCGGTGACGGCCCGTCCGATGCCGTATTTGATGTAATCCGTAAAAAAAATAAATCGATCGCAGAATTGAAAGATCATTCCGGCTATCTGATGAAAAGTGCCGACGGCAAGATTTTAAAATGCAGCACCTCTTATATCCGGGACGACGACGGCAGCCTGCATTACGTATTTGCAATCAATTATGACATCACGAAGCTCACACTGGTGGAAAGTGCACTGCACACCTTATGCACACCCACAAACCATGATAAAAAGCCCCGGGAAATCACGCACAACGTAAACGACCTTCTGCAGCAGCTGATCGAGGAATCTGTGGAGCTGGTGGGAAAACCGGTCGCGCTCATGAACAAGGAAGACAAAGTAAAGGCTATTCAGTTTCTGAACGATTCCGGTGCATTTCTGATTACCCGATCCGGTGATAAGGTCGCCAGTTATTTCGGAATATCCAAATATACTCTTTACAGCTATATTGATGTCAATAAATGAGCATCCCGCCCGAGGGAATTTCCTATGTATAAAAAACACCTGTGAATCCGCCGTTCACAGGTGTTTACTTATTTCTTAGGGATATAAGGAGTTCGAAGCGGACTTGTCCGCTTTGTTCTCAATCAGGATAATTTATGAATAAACAGACCGCTTCTTAATTTTGGCTCAAACCATGTGGATTTCGGCGGCATAACCGCTCCCGTATCTGCAATGCTCATCAGATCATCCAGACCGGTAGGATACATGGCAAAGGCTACTGCCATCCCTGCGTCCACCATTTTTTCCAGTTCCTGCAGCCCGCGGATTCCTCCCACAAAGCTGATTCTGTCACTGGTTCTGGGATCTTCGATACCGAGAATCGGTGTGAGGACATTGTTCTGGAGAATAGATACATCCAGACGATCCACCGGATCCTCCTCGTCAAAAACTCCTTCCTTCACTTTTAAAAGATACCACTGATGATTCAGATACATCCCAAAGGTATGCTTTTTCGGCGGATGACAGATACCGCCCTCATACCGTTCCACCTCAAAAGCTGCTTTCAGTTTTTCCAGAAATCCTGTCTGTGTTTCCCCATTCAGATCATGCACCACACGATTATAGTCCAGGATCTTCAGCTCCTCATCCGGGAATGCAACCGCCAGAAAATAGTTGAACTCTTCGGTTCCGTCGTATCCGGGATTCGCTTCCCGCCGTTTCTGTCCGACCCGCACGGCCGAAGCAGCTCTGTGATGTCCGTCCGCAATATAAAAATCCGGAATCTCCCCGAAGATCTTTTCCAGCTTTTCGATGATTTCCGGCCGGTCGATTACCCAGACCGTATGACAGATTCCATCCTCTGCCTGAAAATCATATTCCGGCGAATGATCTTCCATCCAGGTCTTCATGATCCGGGAAATCTCTTCACTGGTCCGGAAGGTAAGAAAAATAGGACCGGTGTTGGCATCGCATACATCCACATGGCGAATGCGGTCCGCCTCTTTATCCGCGCGGGTCAGTTCATGCTTTTTGACATGATTGTTCAGATAATCGTCAATGGAAGCGCATCCTACAATTCCAGCCTGCGCACGTCCATTCATAATCTGCCGGTAAATATAATAGCAGGGAGTCTCTTCCTGTATACAGATCTGCTCCTCCTGAAGCTTTTTCAGATTTTCCGAAGCTTTTTCATATACCTGGTCGGAATAGATATCCACTGACGGATCCAGGTCAATTTCTGCCCTGTCCACATGCAGAAAAGACCACGGATTCCCCTTTACCATTTCTCTTGCTTCCTGACTGCTCATGACATCATACGGCAACGCAGCCACTTTTGACGCATACTCCTTTACCGGTCTCACCGCACGAAAGGGTTTCAGTACTGCCATCTTGTTTCTCCTTATCTTCTTTTTATTTTAATCCTCTGGAATGAAAAGCATCCAGAAGCAGATTCATATCCGGCTCAATGGCCAGCGGCTCTCCTGCCGCCTTCATGGCATTTGCCACATCCTTCAGACCGCTGCCCGTAACGACACTTACCACCGACGCGTCTGCCGGGATCAGCCCCTGCGCAATTGCTTTTTTCACACCGGCGGTTCCTGTCGCGCCTGCCGGCTCCGCAAACACACCTGCACTTCCGAGAAGCTTCATCGCTTCCAGAATTTCCTCATCTGAAACATTCACAGGAACTCCGTCAGACTCCCGGATCGCATTTAAAGCCTTGTCCGGATTTCTCGGAACACCTACTGCGATGCTGTCCGCCAGCGTATTCTCCTCCATCGGGGTCCAGGGCTGATTCTCCATAATGGAACGGTTCAGCGGGCAGCAGCCCTCGGCCTGAACACTGATGATCCTCGGAAGACGGTCGATCATCCCCGTCTCATAAAGATCCTTCAGTCCTTTCCACAGTCCTCCGATGGTACATCCGTCTCCCACGGAAATGGCAATATAATCCGGCATCTCCCAGTTCATCTGCTCTGCGATTTCCAGAGCTACCGTCTTTTTCCCTTCCATCAGATATGGATTGATCGCGGCATTCCGGTTATACCATCCCCAGCGGTCAATTGCCTGTGCAGACAATTCAAAGGTATCCTCATAGGATCCTTTCACACTGATTACGTTTGCGCCAAATACCATCAGCTGTGCAACCTTGCCCTTCGGTGCACGCTCCGGCACGAAAATGTATGTCTCAAAACCGGCTGCCGCCGCATTTCCTGCCAGAGAAGACGCTGCATTTCCGGTGGATGAGCAGGCAATGGTCGTCATGCCGGCCTCCTCCGCCTTTACCACTGCCATGGCAGACGCACGGTCTTTCAGGCTCGCCGTAGGATTGATCCCGTCGTCTTTGATATAAAGCTTACGAATGCCAAGTCTTTCTGCCAGACGGGGCGCTTCATAAAAAGGACTCATCCCCACCCGAAGCTTGTTCACCTTACTCTCACCGGTAACCGGCAGATATTCCATATATCTCCACATGGTATTTTCCTTACGGTCGGCAAGCTTTTTCCTGTCAATCTGTGAACGGATATAGCGGTAGTCATATTTGATATCCAGTATTCCGCCGCATTTTTTACAGGTTGTGACGGTAGGCACCGCCTCATGCTCCGCACCACATTTGATGCAGACTGCTGAAATCACATTTTTCATCATAGCAAATCCTCCTGATAAGCCAAAAGGACATGAGAACATGTCCTTTGGTCTTGCATTTCTGTTTGATTAAAGAGCTGCCAGAACTCCGGTGCGCTCATTAAATTCTTCAATCAGTTTGTCAATATCCGCTGCTTCACGGGCTGCCGCATTCCATGTATTCTCCACATTATACCACAGATCGTTCAGTTCGCCAACGGTTCTTCCCTGCTGTTCTACCCATGTATAATATTTCAGGTTATGAATTCTCTTTCTGTCAAGGTATGTCAGTTCCTGCATATGATCGGTCTTGATGGAACGGATATGTGTATGATAATCCACTGCAGCCATCACCGGAGTATATTCGCCGGTCTCCTCGCGAAGCTCCTGAATTCTGGAACCATACATTACCGCAGAATCTGTCATAACCGTAGCGATCACATCGTGCTCTGTCAGTTCATAGTATTTCGCCATCTTAATCGCACAGAGCATATTGGCAATGCCGGAAATACCAAAGTAATCCAGGCTGTCCACAAGAGCCGGATCCACACCCATCTCTTTTTTCAGGTACTCTCTTCCAAGAGGCTCATTGAAGAAACGGATCAGTCTCTGGGAATCTTCATCATCAATGTCGATCACCAGGTCCGTATTTTTTACATTGTGGATCCACGGAACATGCTTGTCTCCGATTCCCTCAATGCGGTGATCTCCAAATCCATTGTCAAGAAGGGTGGAACACTGCAGCGCCTCACCAACGCCCAGTTTTGCGGCAGGGTATCTGTCTTTCAGATAATCACCGGCTGCCATGGTTCCTGCAGAACCGGATGTGAATACCGCACCTGCAAAACGGTCTCCTTCCTGCTTCATATCTTCAAATGCATCTGCAATGGCACTTCCGGTTACATTGTAATGCCACATATAGTTGCCCATTTCCTCAAACTGGTTAAAGATCATCACATCGTCACACGTATTGCGAAGCTCCCAGGTCTTATCAAAAATCTCTTTCACATTGCTCTCACATCCCGGTGTGGCAATCACCTCTCCCGCTATTTTGGAAAGCCAGTCAAAACGCTCCTGACTCATTCCCTGAGGAAGAATGGCAACGGATTTACATCCCAGAAGCTTGGAATTAAATGCACCGCCACGGCAGAAGTTTCCGGTGGACGGCCATACCGCACGGTCTTTTGTGGCATCAAACTGTCCGGTAATCAGACGCGGTGCCAGACATCCGAAAGAAGCACCCACCTTATGACATCCGGTCGGGAACCATTTTCCGATCATGCAGATGATTTTTGCCTTTACGCCGGTCAGCTCGGAAGGAAGAACAATATAATTGCTCTTTCCGTAAAGTCCGCCGCTCTCCTTCTGTTCGTTTTTCCACGAAATACGAAACAGATTCAGCGGATTTACATCCCAGAGTCCCACACTCTTCAGCTGCTCCTTGACTTTCTCCGGGATCTTATCCGGATCCTTCATCTGCGCAATCGTCGGGATGATAATACCGTTTTCCTTTGCCTTCTGAATATTATGTTCCAGTCCCTCTTCTTTTCTGGTTAAATCAATCATCGCGAATCCTCCAATTCCTGCATAGAATAATCTTCTGTGCTCTGCCTGCCGGCGAAACACATTTGTCTGCTGAACTACATACATTCTACCATATAAAAAATGAAAGAACAACTTATATTTAGCAAAATTATTTTAGTTACCTAAAAAAATTTAGTATTCACTATTGCATTTTCCCGGACATGTGATAATATAGATGTATAACAAACTTTTTGTATTAAAACCAAAATTTTTAAGGAGGTTTTTTTCATGTCAGAAGAATTGAAATGGGCACTCAATAAAATGCCGAAAACCGATGACCGGTACCTGAATATCATGTCCCGGGAGAATGTGGTAAAAGCAAACAATTTCCACAGAAGCTTTCCGCAGTACAGTGTGACACCATTACATAAACTTTCCAGAATGGCTGACTACCTTGGAATCCGAAATCTTTACGTCAAAGACGAAGCATACCGCTTCAATCTGAACGCCTTCAAGGTTCTGGGCGGCTCCTATGCCATCGGAAGATTTATCGCCAAACAGCTGAACAAGGACATTTCCGAGCTGCCGTACAATGTTCTTTCCTCTGATAAGCTTCGTCAGGAATTCGGCCAGGCGACATTCTTTACTGCAACAGACGGAAACCATGGAAGAGGCGTTGCATGGGCTGCAAACAAGCTTGGACAGAAAGCCGTTGTCCGCATGCCAAAGGGAACCACTCAGACCCGCCTGAAAAACATCGAAAAAGAAAATGCAGTGGTCACCATTGAAGATATGAATTACGATGACTGTGTACGGCTTGCCGCAAAAGAAGCAGCTGAAACGCCCAACGGTGTCATGGTACAGGACACTGCCTGGGACGGTTACGAGGAAATCCCTACCTGGATCATGCAGGGATACGGAACACTGGCACTGGAGGCATCCAGACAGGTCATCGCCGACGGCTGCGAATGTCCGACCCACATCTTTGTCCAGGCCGGTGTGGGATCTCTGGCTGGTGCTGTGATCGGCTATTTCGCCAATAAATATCCGGACAATCCTCCCATCATGTGTGTGGTGGAAGCACAGGCTGCAGACTGTCTGTACCGGTCCTGTGTGGAACAGAAGCGTGTAAATGTGGGCGGAGATATGCAGACGATCATGGCAGGACTTGCCTGCGGAGAATCCAATACCATCTCCTGGGACATCCTGCAGAATCATGCCGCTGCATTCTTCTCCTGTCCGGACTGGATGAGCGCAAAAGGAACCCGCATGTATGGCGTTCCTCTGGCCGGTGATCCTACCGTGATCTCCGGAGAATCCGGTTCGGTTACCATGGGACTTCTCGCCTGCCTTTTCCGTGACAAAGAGAAATACGCAGATATCCGGGAAGCGATCCACCTGGACGAAAATTCCGAAGTGCTTCTGATCTCCACCGAAGGAAACACGGATCCGATCCGTTTCCGCGAGATCGTCTGGGACGGACTGTACGGAATGAATAAGACAAACGTAAAATAATCAGCCATACAGACTCCGAAAAAAGACCGAAAGGTTCCGGCGAATCGTACACCGGAGCTTTTCGGTCCTTTTAATTTCTGAAATCATTGTATACAGCAGGTTCTGACAGGCAGCGTCAGTCCATTTTCCTGAATTTCCCTAAGCTGCTCCCTGGACGGCGGATAAAGGACAAACAATGCCCCGCCGCTTTTATCCGCAATCTGCTGCATCTGTTCGAGTGTCACGGAATTGTCCATGAGAAAAATCCGTTCATCCGTCAGCGGATCGGTAATCCCCAGAACAGGACGCATCACTTTATCCTGCAGAATCGTCACGTCCAGGGCATCCAGAAGCGTTTTCCCTTCGTAAACATCCGGGTATGCCTTCAGATGATACCAGTGCCCCAGCAGATACAGACCAAAGCAGTGCGGTTCCACCGGTCTGCAAACAAATCCCGGAGGCATTCCCATCACCTCAAAATGAAATTTCAGGCTTCCCACAAACGCCTGCTCAGAAAGACCATTCAGATCCCGTACAATTCTGTGACAGGGCAGAATCTTTCCGGAGCTCTTCTTCTCCATGCCAACATCCCTCATTTCTTCCAATTCTCAACGCTCCTCTTTTCAAAATCTTCGGATTATTCTATCACATTCCACCTGTCTTTACAATCTTCCTAAATATTTTTTGAAAAACCTAAATATTTTTGTATTTTCCTATTGCAAATTGCAGGAAATATGGTATGATAGAATCAGAAACAAAGAAATGCTGAATTGTTATCAGATATATTTTTAAGGGAGGTATTATTTCATGGATTACAACAAAATCAATGAAGCAGCAAAAGGTTATGAAGCAGATATGACCAGGTTTCTCCGCGACCTGGTTCTGATTCCCGGCGAAAGCTGTGATGAGAAAGGTCACATCATGAGAATCAAAGAAGAAATGGAAAAAGTCGGCTTTGACAAAGTGGAAATCGACGGAATGGGCAATGTTCTCGGATATATGGGAACCGGCAAAACTCTTATCGCCTTCGACGCTCACATTGACAATGTCGGCATTGGAAATATTAACAACTGGGAATTTGATCCGTACAAGGGTTACGAAAACGACGAGGAAATCGGCGGCCGCGGAACTTCCGATCAGATGGGCGGCATCGTATCCGCAGTGTACGGCGCAAAAATCATGAAAGACCTCGGTCTTCTCACCGATGAGTACCAGGTACTGGTAACCGGTACCGTTCAGGAGGAAGACTGTGACGGTCTGTGCTGGCAGTACATCATCAAGGAAGATGGTGTCCGTCCTGAATTTGTTGTATCCACAGAGCCTACCGACGGCGGTATCTACCGCGGACATCGCGGACGTATGGAGATCCGTGTGGATGTAAAAGGTATCTCCTGCCACGGCTCCGCACCGGAACGTGGTGACAACGCCATCTACAAAATGGCTGACATTCTCCAGGACGTAAGAGCCCTGAATGAAAATGATGCGGCTGATGAGACAGAAATCAAGGGTCTTGTCAAAATGCTGGACAAAAAATACAATCCGGAATGGGAAGAGGCAAATTTCCTTGGCCGCGGAACCGTTACGGTATCCGAGATTTTCTACACTTCTCCGAGCCGCTGTGCTGTCGCAGACTCCTGTGCGATCTCTCTTGACCGTCGTATGACTGCCGGAGAAACATGGGAGAGCTGTCTGGATGAAATCCGTGCACTTCCGGCTGTAAAGAAATACGGAGATGACGTTGTTGTATCCATGTATCAGTATGAGCGTCCGGCCTGGACCGGTCTGGTTTACCCCATCGAATGCTACTTCCCCACATGGGTGATTTCCAAAGATGACGTCATCACACAGTCTCTGGAAGAAGTACATAAAAATCTCTACGGTGACAGTCGTGTAGGAAACGCAGAGACCGAGGCTATGCGTAAGGCACGCCCGCTTACCGACAAGTGGACCTTCTCCACAAACGGTGTAACGATCATGGGAAGAAACGGAATCAAATGTATCGGTTTCGGACCGGGTGCAGAAGCTCAGGCACATGCTCCGAACGAAAAGACATGGAAGATCGACCTGGTTCGCTGCGCTGCCATCTATGCCGCTCTTCCGACCGTATACTGCAAAAACAAATAAAACAAATTTCAGAATTCAAAACAAAGCCAAAATAAGGAGAAAACCATTATGAAATGTTTACAGGATTATATCGACAAGCTGAACAGCCTGAACTTTAAAGAAATGTACAACAACGACTTCTTCTGGACCTGGGACAAAACCGATGAGGAGCTGGAAGCTGTGTTTACTGTGGCTGATGCCCTTCGCTTTATGAGAGAAAACAACATCTCCACAAAAGTATTCGAGAGCGGTCTTGGAATTTCCATCTTCCGTGACAATTCCACCCGTACCCGTTTTTCCTTTGCTTCCGCATGTAACCTTCTTGGTCTGGAAGTACAGGATCTGGACGAAAAGAAATCTCAGATCGCACACGGTGAGACCGTTCGTGAGACAGCAAACATGGTTTCCTTCATGGCTGATGTCATCGGTATCCGTGACGATATGTATATCGGAAAAGGACACGCCTATCAGAAAGAATTCATGGATGCGGTTACCGAGGGCAACAAGGACGGAATTCTAGAGCAGAGACCGACTCTGGTAAATCTGCAGTGTGATGTGGACCATCCGACACAGTGTATGGCTGATATGCTCCACATCATTCACGAATTCGGCGGCGTAGAAAATCTGAAAGGCAAAAAACTTGCCATGACATGGGCATATTCTCCTTCCTACGGAAAACCGCTCTCCGTTCCGCAGGGCGTCATCGGTCTAATGACACGTTTCGGAATGGATGTCGTTCTGGCTCATCCGGAAGGATATGACGTGATGCCGGAAATCGAAGAAATCGCCAAGAAGAACGCTGCTGCTACCGGCGGATCCTTCACCAAGACCAACAGCATGGAAGAAGCCTTCAAGGATGCTGACATCGTTTATCCGAAGAGCTGGGCTCCCTTCGCTGCCATGGAAAAACGTACCAACCTTTATGGCGAAGGTGATTTCGACGGAATCGACAAGCTGGAAAAAGAGCTGCTGGCACAGAATGCACAGCACAAGGACTGGGCTTGTACCGAAGAACTTATGAAGACTACAAAGGACGGAAAAGCCCTTTATCTGCACTGCCTGCCGGCTGACATCTCCGGCGTAAGCTGTGAGACCGGTGAAGTAGACGCTTCTGTATTTGACCGTTACAGAATTCCGCTTTACAAAGAAGCCAGCTTCAAACCATACATCATCGCAGCCATGATCATGCTTTCCAAATTTGAAAATCCTCAGGACATCCTGAAAAAACTGGAAGTAAAAGCTGCTCCGAGAATCTTGAAATAGTATTATCATTCAAAGGGGGCTGTATCACCTACAGCCTCCTTTTGTATTTACAGGAGGTTTTGTGATGTTTACCAGAAAAAGAATTGTCATTGCACTGGGCGGCAACGCATTGGGAAATACCCTTCCGGAACAGATGATCGCCGTGAAATCTACTGCCAAAGCGCTGTGTGACCTGATTGAAGAAGGTCATCAGGTTGTCGTCGTTCACGGAAATGGTCCGCAGGTTGGAATGATCAACAATGCCATGGCTGCTCTTACCAGAGAAAATCCAAACCAGCCAAATACACCGCTCTCCGTCAGTGTGGCCATGAGCCAGGCCTACATTGGCTATGACCTTCAGAACGCACTGCGGGAGGAACTGCGCAAACGCGGCTTCGTCCGCACTCCGGTGGTTACCATTGTCACACAGGTACGTGTGGATCCGGAGGATCCTGCCTTTGAGAATCCTACCAAACCGATCGGTCATTTTATGACAAAGGAAGAGGCCGAGCATGCTTCCAAGGCTTACGGCTATGTTGTCAAAGAGGATGCCGGACGGGGATACCGCCGTGTGGTTGCTTCACCGAAGCCGGTGGAGATCGTTGAACTGGATGCCATCAACAGTCTGGTGGATGCAGGAAAAATTGTCATCTGCTGCGGCGGCGGCGGAATTCCTGTCACGCTGCAGGGAGATCACCTGAAAGGGGCATCCGCCGTAATCGACAAAGATTTCGCAAGCTGTCTCCTCGCAAAACAGATCAACGCAGACATGCTGATCATCCTCACTGCTGTGGAAAAGGTTGCCATCAATTTCGGCAAGGAAAACGAAGAATGGCTGGAGGATCTCACAGTATCTCAGGCAAAGCAGTATATCCAGGACGGCCATTTTGCCGCAGGCTCCATGCTGCCGAAGGTTCAGGCCGCTGTTGATTTTGCAGAATCCGGTGCCGGACACACCGCCCTGATCACGCTCCTTGAAAAGGCGAAAGAAGGAATCATGGGAAAAACCGGCACGAAGATTCATTTGTAGAAGAAACATCTGACAGGCTGCAATTCCTGATTTTGCCCAAAAACTGCTTGTCAATTCTCTCTTTCAAATGTATACTGTAGGTATATACAATGAAGCTTATGATGAATCATCAGGAAATGGGGAAACAATATGGCAGAAAATTATAACGGCATGGCACTTGGGGTTTTTGAGATGGATAATCTGGTTGCCTGCTATGTTGCACTGGATGCTGCATCTAAGGCAGCAAATGTAAAAATTCAGAGTGTGGAAAGAAATCGTTTAAAAAGCGGAGCCTGCGTGAAAATCAGAGGGTCTGTATCCGATGTGAACGCAGCCATGGAGGTGGCGATCGAAACCGGAAAGCCGCTGGGCAAGCTGGTTTCTCATACCGTCATTGCCTCTCCCACTGCAGACACAGAAATCGCTGCAAAAATGACGATCAGCAAATAACGGATTGGAAGAGAGGGCAAAATCATGAGATACGGAGCTTTTGGATTAGTAGAAGTACTGGGAAGCAGCAACGCAATTCTTGTCATCGACCAGATGCTGAAAACTTCCGATGTGACATTTAAGACATGGAATACAAAATGCGGAGGACATGCGACGGTCTTTCTGAGCGGAGATGTGGCTGCAGTGAAAGCAGCGGTGGACAGCGTTACTTCCGCTCCTCCCTGCGAGATCATTGCTTCTGCAGTGATTTCCGCTCCATCTGAGGAAACCGTCCGTCTGGTGGAGGAAGATGCTGCAAAACATCATTTCAGCTGATATAATGAGTCTTCTTCGATAAAGATAAATATACTGTAATAATAGAAAGCCAGTCCCTAGCCGGACTGGTTTTCTGGTTTTTGGTCCAGATCTGTGAGCTCCTTTTCTTCTTCCACCGGATACCATGTCGTATCCTCCTGATGCATCATGAGAATCTTTTTTCCGCCCACATCCCCTTCCAGGGCCTCCAGTTCTCCATAATAATCCCTGTGAAAGATACACGGATTTCCCATTTGGTCATTGCAGACGACGCCTCCGATTTTCTTACCCGAAAGAAGGAACTGATGAATCAGTCCTTCTATGGTCTCCTTTCGAAGCCAGGGCTGATCCGCCACTGCAAACAGACAGGCATCTGCGTCTTTGTTCGCCCGGATTCCCAGACGGACAGAATAGGAAATCCCCCGCTCCGGATATTCATTGAAAATCGCTGTGGCACATACTTCCTCTGCCTTTGCGGCAATTTCCGCATATTGTGTCACAACCGTAACCGAAAACGCCGTCGGATTGGATTTATAAATTTCCGTCAGTCGATCCAGAACATATTCATACATACATTTTCCGCCGATCTGATACAGCAGCTTATTAGACCCGAAACGTCTGCTGTTTCCTGCCGCAAGCAGAATCAAAGCAATTTTTTTCAAAAAATAATTTCTCCTTTTCTCATACTTCCGCAAAAGGCCCGGATTCCTGCTTTTTGGGTCTGTGTCAGAAGTTCCTCCAGAAATGCCCTGTCCGGCACCGTATCGGATTTATTGAAACAGACAAGATATTCTGCTTTTCCGATTCCTTTTTTCAGAGCGTTCCCGGAAGCAGCTATTTTTACAAGATCCCGCACCGTCACCGTATCGGAAATACTCTTTTCCAGAAAAGCTGCAACCTCCCGGGGACGATGTGCCGTATCACAGATTTTTTCTCCCAGACAGTCAAGCCCGATCACGCCGATCACAAGATCCGTCTGTTCCGGAATCACCGGTTCATAATCCCTCGGAACCTTCAGCGGTTTTCTCCCGGCACCGTCCGCCTCCACCAGCATCACGTCACACAGCTCCCTCATCCATCTCAGTTCCTGCGCACTGCATGCTCCCAGCTTCTGAATATCCGCAAGCTCACATCCCGTAACCGTAAACCCGTATCGGTAAATCTGATCCGCTATTTTTTCAGGATCATTTGCCGGAGCAAAGGGCTGCCCGGGATCCCAGGCCATATGCGTAGTGGTGGCAACGATCACTTTTCTGTTCTCACTTACATACTCTCTCGCCAGCCGAAAGATCAGGCTGGTTTTTCCTCCGCCCCCTGTCAGGGCGATCAGCCATTTCTTCTGTGTATCCAGATTCAGGATATCCCGAAAATTCTGTATCATTTTGAAATCCCCTCCGCACCCGGAAGTACCTTCTGCGAGATCAGAATCTCCAGAACACTTCCCGCAATGCATCTGGCTTTATCCGAAATGGTAAAACAGTTTTCCCGTTCGGATTCTCTCGGATCAATGTCTGCTATTTTCAGACCTTCCCGAACCGGATATCCGTCCCGGATAATGCCTCTGAGTACACCGGAAATGGAGGCATAAACCGGAGTTTCTCCCACCCGGGCCAGAACCTGTCCCTTCTCTACCAGATCCGCAATCTCTGTCTGATTATGAATGATTCCTGAAGCCGGAGAATGAATCACTCTCTCCTTCCCCACCCCGGCAATCATCCCCGGAATCCCGGTATTCGGAATTGCACATCCCTGTGTGATGATTCTGCCCAGTGAATGTCCCCGCATGGTTTCCACCACAAAATCCACATCCGCTCCTGCCTGAAAGCCCGGACCGAGTGCAATGGTAAGCGGCGCCATATCCTTCTCGGTACCAAGATTCTTCTTCGCCAGAATGGCATCGATCACCGCTGCCGGACGGATCTGCCGGACAGCATTCGCTTCCGGATCGACCAGAAGAGGAATCTCATCCTTTTCCCAGACATCTTCGCACTGCTCCACGCATTCAATGCTTCGGCAGCAAACTCCCTCGATCCGGACCACGCCCTCATACACTGCTTCACAAAAAGCCACTTTTCGACGGATGGCACTTGGCAGCGCGCTTTCCAGTATCAGTATTTTGTATCCACACCGGAAAAGGCGGTGGATCACACCGCTGGCAAGATCTCCGCCTCCCCGTACCACAATTCTGTTTGTCATTTTTCTGTCTCTTTTTGCTCCATCATTTCATGATTTACTTTTTCTACCGCATTCACGATATTTTCATAGCCGGTGCATCTGCAGAGATTTCCAGCCATGTACTTCCGTATGGTGTCCCTTGTCAGCTTTTCTCCCCGCTCCAGAAGGACGGTAGCCGACATGACAAAGCCGGGGGTACAGAATCCGCACTGAATGGCTCCCTCTTCGATAAACGCTTCCTGAATCCTGGTCAGCTCTCCGTCTTTTTCCAGCCCTTCCAGGGTACGGATATTTTTTCCGTTGGCCCAGACTGCCAGATAAATGCAGGAATCAATGGCTTCGCCGTCCACAATCACCGTACAGGCACCGCATTCTCCCACCTCACAGCCTTTCTTTACGGATGAAAGATGAAGTCGGTTCCGCAGCATATCCAGAAGCGATTCCCGGACATCCACATATTCCGCTACTTCTTTTCCGTTTACGACACATTCCACCAGTCTCAAATCTTTTTTCATGACTGACCACCTCCCGCAAGCTCCACAGATCTCCTGAGTGCGCGCTCCGCAATCTCTCCGCCGATCTGAAGACGGAAATCACGGGATGCCCTCCAGGAATCCCTCGGATGAATTTCCTGACGGACAAGCTGTGCCGTCTTTTCAAACAATGCCTCTCCAATGGGCATTCCCTTTAGTTCCTGTTCTGTCTCGTTACATCTCAAAGGTACCGGTGCAGCGACTCCGAAAGTAATCCGCACATCCTCCAGAAGCCGCTTCTCCTGATTCACTTTACTGACCACACTGCAGCTTAAGGTGGCGATGTCCATGGCATTTCGCATGGAATACTTGATATAATGTCCCTGATAGCCTTCATAATCCTTCCCGGGAATCACGATATGCGTAAGGATTTCTCCTGGCTGAAGATCAACTTTGCCGGGTCCCCTGTAAAAATCCCGGATGGGAATCATTCTTCCGCCTGCCCCATCCGAGGTGCGAAGCATGGCATTCAGAGAAAACAGAGTCGGCGCACTGTCCGCACTGACCGCACCGTTACAGACATTCCCGCCGATGGTGCCGATATTGCGCACCTGCGGTCCGCCCACCTGATCCACAGCTTCTGCAAGGACCGGAATGTACTGCCGAATCACCGGATCACTGGTAATATGTGAAAAGGTCGTCGCCGCTCCGATATAGATATCTCCGGAATCCATCTTAATGACTCCCTGAATTTCCCTGATATCCCGAATACACACAAGGGAAGTACCTGCAAATTTCCCCTCTCTTATCTTAATCAGCACATCACTTCCGCCGCAGATGACCCTTGCCTGCGGATGTTCCTTTAAAAGGTGTACGGCTTCCCCGATCGTCGATGCATTGTAGTATTTTTCAATATCATACATAACCATTCCCCCCTTACAGCAATCCGGCCTTCGAAAAGCCATCGATCAGACGCTGCGGTGTCAGCGGATTCTCATTGAATGCCACACCGGTTGCATGGAGCACTGCGTTCCGGATCGCCGGTGCCGCCGGAATGGCCGGAGGCTCACCCAGAGCCTTATTCCCGTATGGTCCCATCGGATCCTCAAGCTCCACAAAGTCAACAGACAGATCCGGTGTATCCATCGTTGTCATCAGTTTATAGTCCAGAAGCGTTCCGTTCAGAAGCCTGCCGGATTTCTCATCCAGTATCAGCTGTTCCGACAGTCCGTAGCCCATGCCCATGGACATTCCTCCGTGCACCTGCATCGTTGCCAGCTGCGGGTTCAGCAGCTTTCCGCTGTCATGAACGTTGACAATATCCAGGATACGGATTTTTCCAAGCGCCATGTCCACCTCCACTTCCACGAAACAGCATCCGGTGGAAATGGTATTTTTCTTAACCTGTGTGGCCACCTCTGCCGTGATCGGTCCTGCATGGCTGCGGCTGTAATAGCATTCCAGCGCAAGCTCCTCCAGCGTAATCCGTTTCGCATCGCCGGCATACAGAATTCCCTCCCGCATGGATAATTCTCTTTTTTCCTCCGGGAACATGATTTTCGCATAATCCAGAATTTTCTGATATATCTGCTGTGCGCATTCCTTTACTGCCGTCCCTGTGACAAAAGACTGTCTGGAACCATATGCACCGGTATCAAAGGGAGTGACATCCGTATCCTGGAAGGACTGGATATGGATATCTTCCACATTCATATGCAGGGTCTCTGCTGCCATCTGAGAGAATACCGTGTCAGCTCCCTGCCCGATCTCCGTCGCACCGATCATCAGCTGCATGCTGCCATCCTGATTGAGTACCAGCCTGGCACCGGCAACCTCCAGTGCGATCGGCCACACACCTGTCTTATAGGAAAAGAGCGCCATTCCCACACCACGCCGGATATTTCCGGTCTGATTCCGGTACGCGTTTCTTTTCTCCTCCCAGTGAATGTATTCTGCGCCTTTCTCCAGACACGCGAAGATACCGTTGGTATTTGCAGCGATGGGCGTCAGGTATTTATCTTCATAATATCCATGAATCAGATTCTTTTTCCGAAATTCCAGAGGATCCATTCCGATTTCAGCCGCAATGTCATCCATGAAGCATTCACTTGAGAAATTTGCCTGCGGGATGCCGTATGCACGCATGGCACCGGCAACCGGCGTGTTTGTGTACACCGTATAAGCTTCCCCGCGGATATTCGGGCAGGCATATTGAAGCCGCCAGGAGGTCAGTCCATTTGCGGCAATGGCATGTCCATGAGAAGCATACGCACCCTGATTGGAATAGGATACCATATCCTTCGCCACCAGAAGTCCGTTCTCGTCCACCCCTGCCGTCAGATCATACTCCAGAGAATGCCTTGTTCTGGTATTACAGAACGTTTCCTCTCTGCTCAGTTCCAGTTTTACCGGCCGTCCTCCCACCAGAGTGGTGAGATATGCGTTCAGCGGCTCATAAAGAACATCCTGTTTATTGCCGAAGCCGCCTCCGATATATGGCTTGATCACGCGCACCTTCCCCCAGGGAATTCCCAGTGCCTGTCCGATGACACGACGCATGATGTGAGGAATCTGTGTCGACGCCACCACCACAATCCGTCCCTTTTCCATGTAGGCATAAGAGATCGGATTTTCAATATGACAGTGCTGAACCATCGGTGTCTTATAGCTTCTGCGGATTACTTTTGCCGCACCTGCCAGTGCCTGATCCACATCTCCGATGGAAAAATCAGAATGGGCAAGAATGTTGTCGGGCTTCTCTTCATGAACCGGGTACCTGGTACCTTTCATGGATTCTCTGGGATGAATTTCCACCGGATACTCCTCGTATTCCACCCGGATTTTTTTCAATGCGCGGGCAGCTGTCACTTCATCCTCGGCAACTACGGCCGCAATGTCATCTCCGTAATACCGGATCCTTCCGGTCAGAAGATTCCGGTCTGCCACATCCTGATGCGATTCCTCCACGGACCAGGGATGTCCGGGCGTCGGATAACAATGCTTTGGAACATCCTGAAACGTGACTACCTTCACTACCCCTTCCATCGCTTCTGCTTCTGTGGTATCTATGGATCTGACAATCCCGTTTCCGATCGTTGCGTGGAGCACTTTCGCCACCAGACAGTTCTCCGGCATCAGATCGTCTGTGAATTTTGCCCGACCGGTTACTTTATCATATGCATCCACCCTTGCTATGCTTTTTCCAACCATAAGACTACCTCCCACCTCACCATAATTGATATAGAAAAAGCCGGACAAGTCCCTGAGGATTCTCTGCGTCCTCCTCTGAACAAATTGTCCGGCTCTGAACCATGCTGCTTAGAATCTGATGTTTCTGCACTCCTCAGGCAACAGAATACATCTGTTGTATTTTATAAGATTCTAACATAATGCATCATGATTTGCAACTGTTTTTATGCTGTTTTACCAATCTATACTCTGATGAGTTTTCAAATTTTCCGTATGATGCCGCGAATATCCTCTATGGCACCACGCGGACACTGTATCACACAATTTCCGCAGCCAAGGCACTGATCCTCACAAATGACCGCAAGGGAATTTTCCACTTTGACCGCTTCAATGGTACAGTTTTTCCTGCAGATTCCGCAGCCGATGCAGCTCACCTGACAGGCATTTTTCGCAGCGGCCCCTTTGTCCCGATTGGAGCATTTTACGACGAAAGGACTTCCCTTCACATGAAGGTGAATGATTTCCCGGGGACAGGCCTTCACACAGAGACCGCATCCCACGCATTTTGTCTCGTCAACCTGTGCCGCACCATATTCGTTATAGAATATGGCATCCTTTCTGCAGGCAGCCATACAGGAGGAACAGCTCATACATCCATAGCGGCATGCTGTGGCTCTTTCGCCTCCATTGCAGGCAACATAGGCAGCCTTTTTCGGAAACTTCGCCATAATCAGTCCTCCTTTCTTTCATATGGAGTTCCGGAGACCGGCAGCTGATAGCGGCGCACTCTGTCATACTGATAGTACGCTTCCGAGACAGCCGGCGCCGTAGGAATGGAAGTGATCTCACCGATTCCGATTGCTCCGCAGGCCACATTCAGTCCCGGCTTGTCGATCACAATCGCTTTAATTTCCGGAATCTGGTCTGCACGGAACAGGCCAAGAGATCCATATTTATCAATTGGTCTGCAGTTTTCATCTATGGGATACTGTTCTGTCAGGGCATACCCCATTCCCATGACAATACCGCCTTCAATCTGTCCCTCGCAGGAAAGAGGATTCACTGCTTTTCCCACATCATGGGCTCCCAGCATTTTCTTCACTCTTCCGGTATCCGGATCCAGGATACACACCTGCGTCGCGTATCCATAGGCCACATGAGAAACCGGATTTGGTACATCCGCACCCAGCGGATCGGTCTTTGCCAGATATTCTCCGTAATAGACCCTTCCTGCCATATCCTTCAGACTCAATCCCGCATTGCGGTCCTTCATCAGCTCACGCGCCGCACGGATGCAGGCTTCCCCTGTCACAAGTGTCTGACGGGAACCGGATGTGACTCCGGAATCCGGTGAATACCAGGTATTGCTTCTCTCATAAACAATGTCCTCCGGACAGAGATCTGTATTTTCCACCAGCATCTGCACAAGCACTGTACCCAGTCCCTGTCCGATGCAGGAAGCGCCGGTATAGATATGTACCTTCTCATCTTCTTCCACCAGAAGCTTCACTCTTCCGGTATCCGCAATTCCGACACCGACACCGGCATTTTTCATGGCACAGGCAATTCCCACCGGATAACCCATCTGAACAGCCCGGTCATATTCTTCCTTTACCGCTTCCAGTGTTTCCACCAGTCCGGTTGATTCATCTACGATCTGTCCATTCGGAAGAACTCCCCCGGGCCGGATCGCATTCCGGTAACGGATTTCCCACGGAGAGATTCCAATCTTTTCCGCCATCATATTCAGCAGCGTCTCCGTAGCAAAGCAGGTCTGCGTCACACCAAAGCCCCGAAATGCTCCCGCCGGCGGATTGTTGGTGTAATAGGCTGTTCCCTCGATGTCAAAATTCTCATAGGCATAGGGGCCGGCCGCATGGGTACAGGCACGCTCCAGTACCGGTCCTCCAAGCGACGCATACGCTCCGGTATCCGTCATAACCTTTGCCTGAACGCCCTGAATAATTCCATTTTCATCACACCCCATGGTGAAGTCCATTTCGAAATGATGTCTCTTCGGATGAACCAGCAGCGATTCCGCTCTTGAGAGCTTTACCTTCACAGGTCTTCTGGTCAGATAGGTGATCAGGGCAGCATAATGCTGCACGGTCATATCTTCCTTGCCGCCGAAGCCGCCTCCCACCAGCGCATTCTGTACTTTTATTTTGTCATTTCCTAAAACCAGGCTGCACTCATGAAGTGTCTGGTGTGCAGACTGATCTGTGGAATAAAGAAACACATCATCCTCTTCATCGATGAATGCCACCGCACATTCCGGCTCCAGGAAGGCATGCTCCGTCCACGGAGTCTCAAAATGATGCGAAATGACATGTCTGGAACCGGCAATGGCCTTTGCGGCGTCCCCGCGGCTGATATGCTGATGCTTACAGATATTATCCGCCTCCTCATCAAACACCTTCGGCGCATTTTCGGCACCGGCTTCCCGGATATTATGAACTGCCGGGAGAACCTCATAATCCACCTGAATCAGTTTTTTTGCCTTCTCCAGCGTCTGCGCATCCTCTGCCGCAATGAGCGCCACTGCATCACCAAGATAATGCGTCAGCCCTCCCTCAGGAATGAGCGTATACTGATCATGCTTGATATGACCGATGAGATTCTCTCCCGGAATATCCTCCGCCGTATAGATTCCGACCACACCCGGAAGAGCGGCTGCCCTGGATGTATCGATCTTTTTTACTCTGGCACGTGCATATCTGCTTCTCAGGACACCGCCGTACAGCATGCCGTCCGGATAATAATCATCCGGATATTTTCCGGTTCCAAGCACCTTTTCCCTGGCATCAATCCTCTGCACACGCGAGCCAAGCTTCCAGTCATCCGCACCTGCCTCTGGCAGCTTTCCCTCCTGACGGATCTTTGCCGCCAGCTTCACTGCCGCAATGATCTTGACATATCCGGTACAGCGACAGTAATTGTTCCGAAGGGCAAACCGGATCTCCGGCTCCGTCGGAGCCGGATTTTTGTCCAGTAATGCCTTGGTGCACATCACCATACCAGGGATACAGAAACCACACTGTACCGCGCCGGCTTCCGCAAAAGCAAAGCTGTACATCTGTTGTTCCCACTCACTTAAACCTTCTGTGGTAATGATTTCTTTTCCATCCAGAGTATCTGTGAAAGGAATGCAGGCTTTACAGGTGTATCCGTCAATGATGACGGTACACGCCCCGCAGGCACCTTCGCTGCAGCCGTCTTTCACAGAAGTCAGATGCAGCTCATCCCGCAAAAAGCGAAGCAGCTTCTGATTCTTGGATGGTTTGACCACATTACCGTTAACTGTAAATACTGCCACGAACTACACTCCTCTCATTCCATGCATAGCATTTTATTTAAACAGCAGATATCTGTAATCATCGATCACCGCACAGATGATACTGCGAAGTCCTGCATACAGAGGATCTGACGGATCATCTGCCTTACAGTCTGTAATTCTGCCCAGGAAACGAACTCTGCACTTCTTCGTCTCCGGATTCAGTACCACAAATCCGTCATTGGAACTGTCTGCCATATGCTCCTCGCTGGCAAACAGAGTAAATTTATCTTTATAAGGCGAACTGGAATACGGACAGAAAATCTTACAGTTACCGCATTCATTGCACATATAGTCCACATGGATAATCTGGTTCATGGCCATTCCCGGAACTTTTATGGATACATTTGCCCGGTTCGGACAGACATCCACACAGTTCTCACAAATCTTGCTGCAGTCCAGACACCGCTCACTCTCTGTACCGGATTCACAGCTGTGCGCCAGGATGCCCTTCTTTGCAAAGCAGCCTTCCTCTGTACCGGTCACCGGCTGATCTTCTGTCACAGATACACCGAGAATCGCCTCTGCCACAAGCTTCGCATCGCGGATTGCTTCCACGATGGTTGCCGCCTTCTTCGCACCGTCTCCGGCAAGATATACACCGGTATTGCTTGTCTCCAGCGTTTTTGGGTTCAGCTTCGGAATACCGCGTTCATCCACATTGATATCGTTAGCCTGATAGAATTCTGTAGGAATCTTCTCCCCTACCGCCACAAGTACCGTGTCTGCCGGAACAGCTTCCGTCTCACCGGTCTCAAATACACCCGCGCGTCCGGAGGCGTCCATCTCTCCCAGCTTCATCTTTTTGCAGAGCAGTTTTCCGTCTTCCAGGCTGACCGGAGCCAGAAGCTCTCTGAATTCAATGCCATCCTCCAGAAGCTCCAGAAGCTCATCTTCCGCTGCCGGCATGTAGCGCTTTGTTCTTCTGTAAACCAGATAGACATGCTCCACACCTCTGGTCCGCTTTGCTGCCCTGGCTGTATCCATCGCCGTATTGCCGCCGCCGATCACAACAACATTCTTTCCAAGCTCCACATTTCCGCCGGATGCCTTAAAATCTGCCAGGAATTTCAGTGCATTGACGGTTTCACCCTTCTCCAGCTTCAGGCTGCCCGGCTTTCCTGCGCCCAGAGCCAGAATCACTGCATCATATCCCATCGCCTTTACGTCGGCAACCGAAGCGATCTGCGTTCCGGTTCTGATTTCCACACCCATTTTCTCAATGAAGGAAACATCTTTGTCAATGTCCTCATCGGAAATACGGAAACCTGGAATAACATAACGGATCACACCGCCCAGCTTCTCTTCCTTTTCAAAAATTGTCACAGAAGCTCCTGCTCTTGCCAGGAAATATGCACTCGCAATTCCTGCGGGACCTCCGCCGACGATTGCCACCCGTTTCCCGTTGGACACGCCTGCACGGATTTCCCCGATCACCTCATCATATCCGTTTTCTGCCGCAATGAGCTTCGTACCACGGATATTCACCGGCTCCTCATAGAAGTTTCTGGTACATTTATACATACAGTGATGGGCACACAGCGTACCTGTGATAAACGGCAGTGCATTTTTGGCCAGAATCACACGAAGCGCCTCTGCATATTTTCCTTCTCCCACAAGCTCCACATACTGCGGAATATCCTGGTGAATCGGACATCCCTCATTGCACGGAGCAAAGAAGCAGTCGATCAGCGGAACCTCACCGGAAGACTTTCTGCCGGGAAGCGGTTTGATACTTTTCCGGTGATGCGGATCGGTAAGCGCACTGTCTGCAAGTGCCTGCAAAGCGTCCACATCAGTGCCTTCCCACGCCTTCACACCGTCTGCCATCAGTTTTTCTGCCATCTGGGAAAATCTCTGATATCCACCCGGTTTCAGAATGGTGGTTGCAACCGTTACCGGCCACACACCACAGCCTACGATACGCTGAATGTTGTAATTGTCCGCCCCGCCGGAGTATGCGATCCGAAGCTTTCCGTCAAATTCTTTTGACAGTTTTGCCGCCAGGGAGATGGAAAGCGGGAAAAGCGCCTTCCCGGACATATACATTTCTTCACTGGGGAGCTCGTTTCTGGTCACATCTACCGGGAAGGTATTGGTTATTTTCACACCGAACGAAAGATTCAGTTCTTCCGAAAGCGCGATCAGTCTGCGGAACATGGGAATGGCATCCTCATACTGAAGGTCATCTTTAAAGTGGAAATCGCCGAATACCATATAGTCATATCCCATATCATCCATGGTTTTTCTGGCAAACTCATATCCCAGGAGCGTCGGATTGCATTTGATAAACGTATTCAGATGCTTTTCGCGGAACAGATGATTTGCAATGCTCTCGATTTCATTGGGCGGACATCCGTGCAGGGTGGAAATCGTGGCCGAATTACAGATATTGGAAGGAATCGCTTCAATATCTTCTTTTGTCACTTTTGAGAACCGGTCCACATTCTCCAGAAGCCACTGTCTGCATTCCCGGAAAACAGTCGTATCCTTCGCTTCCATCATGGAATCAATAAAGGTATTCACCTTTGGTTCCTTAATGCCGGCAAGATCATATCCGACGGAAATATTAAACTGGAAGCCATCCGTATCCCCCAGTCCGAATTCCTTTGCCATCACATGAAGAATGAACCAGGCTTTGATATATTCTCCCATGGCATCCGGGACGGTGAGCTCTGTGGACCACTCACAGTTATACCCCTCATCCTCCGCCAGAATACACGGTCTGTTTACACAGGCAGCCAGTTCCGCACCATCCATTTTCTGAACCGTTTTCAGTTCAAAAAAACGGGCTCCTGCATAATAAGATGCAATGATATTCTGTGCAAGCTGGGAATTCGGGCCTGCTGCGGGTCCGATGGGTGTCTCCAGCTTTCTTCCGAAAAGCTCCATCTTTTTGGAGGCATCTGCATGATAAGGTCTGTGTACCCCAAATACGGTTCCTTTTGTTTTTTCTTCTTCCAGAACCCAGTCCATCAGCTGTCCAAAGGACATACAGGTCATTACTTCACTCATATCGATTCATCTCCTTTTTTTATCTGTTTTCTACGACTCTATTTTCCGGCATTGATATCGTCTGCCAGTTCTTTTGCTGCCTGACGACAGTCTGCCATAATCTTATCTGCATCACATACCAGGATCTCCCGGTCTTTCATGAGAACCTTTCCGTTACATACTGTCGTCACAACGCTGTTTCCGTTTGTTCCGAACAGAAGATGTCCGTTAACATTGTCCGCATGCATCGGGGTCAGCGGATTGTAATCCAGAACGATCACATCTGCTGCAGCACCTTCCTTCAGGACACCCAGCGGCTTTTTGAAATACCGGTTTGCAATCACTGCATTGTTTTCAAAAAGCATCTTCGGAACTTCTCCCCATGCAGCATTCGGATCACACAGATGATGCTTGTGAAGAATATTGGCAACCTTCCAGGATTCCAGCATATCGTGTGTGTAGCCATCCGTTCCGAGACCAGTGACAATTCCCTTGTGCACCAGAGCCATGGTAGGCGGACATCCGCAGGCATTTCCCATATTGGATTCCGGATTATGTACGACCATGGTATCTGTGTCTTTGATCAGTTCCATCTCATGCTCATTGATGTAAATACAGTGGCCCAGAAGGGTTTTCGGTCCAAGAATATTCCAGTCATACAGACGGTCCACGATCCGTTTGCTGTGCTCTTTCAGACACTGATGCAGATCATAGATTCCCTCTGCCACATGAATATGATATCCCACACCTTCCGGTTTCAGCTCATTGCAGAGTGCCATGGTCTCGTCTGAGATCGTGAAGGATGCATGCATACCCATCATTCCGGCAATCATATCACTGTCATCCGCAAGTGCATGTTTGATAAAATTCACATTCTCCATAACACTTTCTCTGGATTTGTCCATTCCGTCACGGTCTGAGATTTCATAGCACAGACAGGTACGAACCCCGAGATCCTTCGCTGCTTCCTCGATGGCAAACAGAGAACCTGTAATATGCCCAAAGCTTGCGTGATGGTCAAATACCGTGGTCACACCGCTTCGGATACAGTCGATATATGTGGCATATGCAGAAAGCTTTGTCTGCTCCAGTGTCAGATGCCGGTCGATCGTCCACCACATTCCGTCCAGAATATCCAGAAAGCCCTGTGGATTATACCCTTTGATGCTCAGTCCCCGGGCAAAGGAGCTGTAGATATGCTCATGGGCATTGATAAATGCCGGCATGATCACACCACCCTTTGCATCAATGAATTCTGCATTCGGATATGCTTTTTTTACGTCTGCTGTCAACCCCACCATGACTATGGTGTTACCATCCATTGCTACAGCGCCATTTTCAATAAATGCATTGGATGCGTCCCGTGTAATTGTTCTTCCATTTCCAATAATAAGCATATGATACCCTCCTTTTTATTTGTAAATATTTGCCTAAATCATTTGATATTCAATAAAACTCTTTAGGTATTATATATAAATACTGTAGCACAGTTCCTGCTTTATTTCAATAGCAAAATACAAAATCTTTTTGGCTTACTCAATATTTTTTTGGTATTTATAAAATACTTTTGGTTATGTGAAGAAACAAAAAAGGAACAAAACGTTATTGAACCGCTTCGTTCCTTCTCTCAACTGTTTTTCTGTCTGTTCCTTTCACGGCCAGTTTCCGCACAGCTTAAGTGTTCCACTGGTGTGTGTCCCACCATCCGGGCTCCACAACACCTCATAACCGGCTCCGTTTTTCACATGCCAGTCATAGTAGGTACGTTTTTCTGTACACAGACTTTCCATGAGATTCATAATATTTCCCCCATGCAGTACAATGGCCGCAGACTCTGTATGATCTTTCAGACATTCCTGTATAATTCTCTCAAATCCTTTTTCCGTCCTGACGCGAAATGCTTCTCTGCTCTCTCCGCCCGGAAACGGAATCATTCCGCCGCTGTCGATCCAGCGCTGATAATCTGCATTTCCGGCAAGTTCCAGATAATTTTTGTTTTCGAAGTCACCGAAATCACATTCCGAAAGCTCTTCTACCACACAGACCTCCCTTCCCGGAAACAGGATCTGTGCAGTCTGCCTCGCGCGAAGCATAGGACTAACAAAAAGCCTCTGTGCCGTCAGCGGGTAGTCTTTTCTGTTTTTTTCCAGTTCCTGTATTCCTTCCGGACATAACGCCTCATCGGTCTGTCTTCCGATATAGCGATGATACCGGTTTCCTTCCGTCTGTCCATGACGGATCAGCCAGAGCCTAAACATCTTTGATCACCGTCCCGATCCCGCAGATCACACGGATCACACGGCTGCTGTATGCGGCCAGACAGGTACAGATCCTGCCTGTCACTTCCCGGTAAATCCGATCTGTCCGGTCCACGGGCACGACACCATACCCTACCTCCTGCACCGTGATTACCGCGTCCGGATTGTTCCGGATCAGCCGTTCAGCCAGTCCGGACACACTTTTCTGTTCCTCGATCTGCCTGCGGATATAATCCTGCAGATCCAGAATCCCGCCGGACTGCAGAAGCTGCTCTTCGGATGCTGTTCCCGCCTCTGCCCAGACGAGTCCGGGATACTGTTCTTTTGCATATCTTTGTTTTCCCTGATATGCGCCGCCAATAATCAGTACCATTCTCTATTCCTCCCGTATTCATCTCTCACAAAATGAATTTCGGCTGTTCTCTTTCTCTATACCACTCCGATGCCCGATGCAGCAGCCAGCACCACTGCCATCACCAGCTCACACAGACACAGAAAATATCCCGCCAGATCTCCCGTCGTCCCGCCGAAATACTTCATCGCCATATGATGATAATACCAAAAAACCATAAGTGCAGACACCAGAGCCGCTGCCGCATACAGTGGCTGCATCAGAAGCATTCCCACCGCAAGAATCACAAGAAAGACAAGCAGAACATTTCTGGTCACCATATCCGAAGCATTTCTGGAAAACTGTGCCACCGTACCGTCTGCCCGCGCTTTCGGAAAACACACCACAGCAATTCCGGACAGACATCTGGAGACCATAAATCCGAATCCCAGAATCCAGAGCGCCTTTCTGTGCATCAGCAGCTGGCTGTATGCGCCAAACAGACTCACAAAGTATACCCCGGCTGTAATCACCGCAAATGCACCAGCGTGGGAATCCTTCAGGATTTCCAGTCTTCTGCTTCTCTCCTGCCAGGAGCTCAGTGCATCTGCCGTATCCAGAAGCCCGTCCACATGGATTCCTCCTGTCACAAAAACAGGAATCAGCATCAGGACAGCTGTCTCAAATTCTCTGCTAAAATCTCCCAGTTCCAGAAGCCATGCCGTGCCTGCTGTCAGAAGACCGATCACCATACCGATCAACGGAAAAAAGCAGAGCATATATTTCATATTTTCTTTTTCCCAGTCCGCCGGCGGCATGGGAATTTTTGAAAACATGGCAAATGCCACTTTAAAATTATTCCAGAGCTGCTTCATATTCCTGTACTCCTCTTACTTTTTCTGATATACCGGAATGCCGTACACCACCTCAACCACCTGGTCCGCAGCCCGGGCCATCGCCTGATTGATTTCTCCCAGATATTTCTGATATTCCCGGGTTTCTTCTTCATAAGGACAGGCATCCGAAAATATCTCATTCGTCACTACAATCAGATTGCGGCACTGCTTCCTGAGATTTTGTATCCCAAGCAGCACTTCCGAAACCGTATTTTCTCCCGCTCCGTCCGGCTGAAACATTTCATTGGCAGTCAGATTGGACATACACTCCAGAAGCACATCACTGCCTTCCGGTACCGCAAGGCCGGAAAGACCGGTATAGCACTCTGCCGTAACAAAGCCCTTTCCCTGCCGCATTTTCCGGTGTCTGTCAATCCTGCATTGACTCTCCTCGCCAAACGGAATCATAGTGGCAATATAGATCCGACTGTTTCCGCCCAGGGATACGATCTGTTCCTCGGCAAATGCCGATTTTCCGCTGCCGCTTCCTCCTGTCACTACCATAAACATGTTATATAAGCTCCTCGTACTGATCCACCTGAATATCTTCGAAGGTACTCATGGAATGATAAACGGCAAGCCCCAGATCCAGGATCGGAAGAAGCGCAATGGCGCCGGTTCCCTCACCGAGACACATATCTGCATGAAGTACTGCCGGTTTTTCCAGCGCTTCCAGAATGTAATGGGCCGCCGGTTCCTTCGAGACATGGGAAGCAAGAATATAATCTGCGACCGTCGGACAGATTCCTTTTGCGACAAGTGCCGCCACACAGGAGATAAATCCATCCATGATCACCGGCATTCCACAGGCTGCTCCTCCCAGAAAGACGCCTGCCATTCCGGCAATATCAAATCCACCCACTTTTGCCAGAACATCCAGAACGTCCTCCCGGTCCGGCTTCCGATCACGGATCGCTTTTTTAATGACATTGATTTTTCTCTGAAGACCATCGCTGGTAAGGCCGGAGCCACGGCCTGTCATCTCTTCCACCGGGCGATCCAGAAGAACGCTGGCCATCGCGCTGCTTGTGGTAGTATTTCCTATTCCCATCTCACCGGTGGCAAGAATCTGATATCCCTGCTCCTTCAGCTCCACTGCCATGGCAATTCCGGCTTCCACTGCTTTCACTGCCTGTTCTCTTGTCATGGCCGCCTCCTTCGCAATGTTTCTCGTTCCATAGGCAACCTTCAGATCCGTGCGCACCTTCGTATCTACAGCCATTCCCACATCCACCGGGAATACCTGTACACCGCACTGGCGACACATGACACAGACAGATGTCTCTCCTTTGAGAAAGTTTTCCGCCACGATTGCCGTCACTTCCTGACCCGTCTGTGTGACGCCTTCCTCCACCACACCGTTGTCCGCACACATCGCTACCAGTGCCCTTTTCGGAATATGTACATCAGCCGTCCCCTGTATTCCGGCAATCTGAATGACCATTTCCTCCAGCTTTCCAAGCGAATGCAGCGGCTTTGCAATACTGTTCCAGTGTACCCTGGCCGCTTCCATAGCCTTCTGATCCAGCGGTCTGATTTTAGCGGCAATTTCTTCCAGTTTCATTTCCGTTTACCATCCTTTATCCGATTATCTTTTTCCGTTTTAAAAACAAAAAACTTGCTGAATATATAATTCAGAACAATCACAATTGCCTGCGTGAGCAGTTTTCCCACCATGGGATTCTGAGAAAGCACATCTACCAGCAGCCAGACACCTCCTACTTCCACAACCATGGAAAAAAGACGCGCCCCGACAAACCGTAAAAAAGGGGGAAAATGCTCCTTCAGACTGTCACACTTCGAACGAAATACGTATTTAAAATTCACAATGTAGGCAAACAGAATGGCAACGATAATCGAAACCACATTTGCCGCATTATGATTGATTTTCAACAGCAGCAGTCCGTAAAATACTGCCAGGTTCACCAGTGTTGTCAGGCCGCCAAAAAATGCATAGCGGACAATTTCACTTTCGTACAGCTTTCTGATCAGATCCTTCATTCCGTCATTCTCCCCGTTCTTCTTTCTCTGTCACGTTTCCATTCCAGTCCGGATGACCCTCCAGACGAAACACCTCCGAAAGAATATATCTGGGCCTGTGCCTTACCTCTTCATAGATTCTCGCAACATAATACCCAATCACTCCCAGACTGAGCATCACTGCACTTCCGATCAGAAGCAGAACCATAATGGTCGTGGTATATCCTTCTACAGCATGCCCTCGCAGAAACTGAATCAGCGAATAGAACATCAGTATCAGCGAGCAGACAAAGCAGATACCACCTCCCATGGAGACAAACTGGAGAGGAACCGTTGTAAAGGATACGATATTCTGAAACGCATACCGGATCAGTGATGCCGTCGACCATTTGGACCTTCCTGCCTGACGTTCCTGAACTTCAAACGACACCTCGGTGCTGCGAAATCCAACCCAGCCGGTTGTGGCACGGAAAAACATATTTCTCTCCGGCATAGACAGAATACTCTTTGCCACTTTCCGGTCCATCATTTTAAAATCAGACGTATTCTCCATATCCAGACCGGTAGCTCCGGACATGATCCGATAGAAAATCCGGGAACTCTTTTTCCGCAGCATGTTTTCCGCACCACGGTTCTTTTTCTTTCCCTCAATGATTTCAAAGCCCTCTTCCCATAGACGATACATCTCCACCAGTGTCTGGGGCGGGTGCTGCAGATCACAGTCCATCACGGCTATCACCTCACCTGTGGCATGTGCCAGCCCGGCATATATGGCAGCTTCCTTTCCAAAATTCCTGGAAAAGCTGATTCCTCCAACTCTGCTGTCACGTTTTCCCTCTTTTTTGATTTCCTCCCAGGTATGATCGGAAGAACCGTCATTTACAAAAACCAGCTCATAGACGATATCTGCCTCTTCCAGAGTATTCCGCAAAGCACGGCATGCTCCGGAAATCATCAGTTCCTCGTTATAAGCCGGCAGTACAACCGATAATTTACTCATTTTAAACCTCCCTGACAATTATAATATAAATCTCCCACATGTCAAAGAGAATTTTTTAACAAAGTCTTCGGGCATTTTTCAATACAATGAACAGAGCCCGCAGTACTTTCGCACCGCGGGCCCCACCGTTTTACCAGTCAGAACAATATGAAATTATTCCTCTCCGTAAAGAGTGATCAGCTTGTTCAGGTATTCATATCTTGCTTTTGCTTCCGATTCGTTCTTAGCAAACAGTCTTGCAGCCTTTTCAGGATTCTGACGCTGCAGAGAGTTGTAACGAACTTCACCATTCAGGAATTCCTGATAGTTTGTCATATCCGGAGCCTTGGAGTCAAGTGTGAACTTGCTTCCTTCTGCTGCAGGATTGAAACGGAAGTTATGCCAGTATCCGCACTTAACAGCCAGTTCTTCTTCTGTCTGTGCTTTTGCCATACCTTTCTTGATACCATGGTTGATACATGGAGCATATGCGATGATCAGAGACGGTCCCGGATAAGCTTCTGCTTCGGCAATTGCTTTTACAGTCTGATTGAAGTCTGCACCCATGGAGATCTGAGCAACATAGACCTCTCCGTAAGACATAGCGATGGACGCCATATCTTTCTTCTTCACGTCTTTTCCGCCTGCTGCGAACTGAGCGATCGCACCGGTCGGTGTGGACTTGGAGGACTGTCCGCCTGTGTTAGAGTAAACTTCGGTATCGAATACCATAACGTTGATGTCACGTCCGCTTGCGAGAACATGGTCAACACCGCCGAATCCGATATCGTATGCCCATCCGTCACCACCGAAGATCCACTGGGATTTCTTAGCGAGGAAGTCTTTCTGAGCAAGAATTTCTTTTGCCTTGTCGCATCCGCATGCCTCCAGAGCTGCTACCAGTTTCTCAGTAGCTGCACCGTTTGTAGCGCCTACTGCAAATGTATCCAGCCATTCCTGACCTGCTGCTTTCACATCTTCGTTTGTTCCGTTTGCAACAACATCCTCAACCTTTGCTTTCAGGCCGTCACGGATTGCTCTCTGAGCAAGAAGCATACCGTAACCAAACTCTGCGTTGTCCTCGAACAGAGAGTTGCCCCATGCAGGACCCTGTCCTTTTGCATTTACGGTGTATGGTGTGGACGGTGAGGAGTTACCCCAGATAGAGGAACATCCTGTTGCGTTTGCAATATACATTCTGTCACCGAACAGCTGGGTGATCAGTTTTGCGTATGGTGTCTCGCCACAGCCTGCACAAGCTCCGGAGAACTCAAGAAGCGGCTGTTTGAACTGAGAACCTTTTACGGTTGTCTCTTTGAATTTAGCAACAACGTCTTCTTTGATCGGAAGAGTTACTGCATAATCGAAGTATTTCTGCTCTTCTGCGTGTGCTTCCAGGTTTTCCATAGCAAGGGCTTTCGCACCTTTCTTGCCCGGGCATACGTTTGCACAGGAGCCGCATCCTGTACAGTCAAGTACGGAAACAGCCATCGTGAATTTGTATTCTTTCATTCCGGTAAGATCCAGAGTCTTGGTTCCTTCCGGAGCTGCTGCTGCTTCGTCAGCGGTCATAGCGATCGGACGGATAACTGCATGCGGGCAGACATAGGAACATCTGTTACACTGGATACAGTTTTCCGGATTCCATACAGGAACGTTTACAGCGATACCACGTTTTTCGTAAGCAGCTGCACCGCTCGGTGTTGTACCGTCAACATAATCCTTGAATGCGGATACCGGAAGAGAGTTACCTTCCTGTGCATTTACTTTGCTCTGGATGTTGTTTACGAAATCAACAACGTCCTGACGTCCGCTGTCTGCATGACCCATGGTAAGACCTTCGTCAGCAGCATCTTTCCAGCTTTCCGGAACCTGAATTTCAACAACCTGCTTAGCACCTGCATCGATTGCTGCCCAGTTCTTCTGAACAACGTCATCACCCTTACGTCCATAAGTAGCCTTTGCAGCCGCCTTCATCAGATCGATTGCCTGTTCTTCCGGAATGATTCCTGTCAGTTTGAAGAATGCAGACTGAAGAATGGTGTTGATACGTGTCGGGCCCATTCCTGTCTCAATACCGATCTTCACACCGTCGATGGTGTAGAATTTGATATTGTGATTAGCGATGAATGCTTTCACCTGTCCCGGAAGATGTTCTTCCAGACCAGCCATATCCCACGGGCAGTTCAGAAGGAATGTACCGCCGTCTACCAGTTCCTGAACCATGTTGTATTTGCGTACGTAGGATGGATTGTGGCATGCTACGAAGTCTGCTTTGTGGATCAGGTATGTAGATTTGATCGGTTTCTTTCCGAAACGAAGGTGAGACATGGTAACACCGCCGGACTTCTTGGAGTCATAGTCAAAGTAAGCCTGTGCGTACATGTCAGTGTTGTCACCGATGATCTTGATGGAGTTCTTGTTTGCACCTACGGTACCGTCGGCACCAAGACCCCAGAATTTACAGTTTGTGGTTCCTTCCGGAGTGGTAACAAGCGGAGCGCCTGTCTCCAGAGAAAGGTTTGTAACGTCATCCACGATACCAAGCGTGAATTTGTCCTTGGTTGTGTTTTCGTATACAGCTACGATCTGTGCCGGAGTCGTATCTTTGGAACCAAGTCCGTAACGTCCGGATACAATCTTAACATCTTTGAATTTGCTGTCTTTTAATGCAGCAACAACGTCCAGATACAGCGGCTCGCCAAGTGCGCCCGGCTCTTTTGTTCTGTCAAGAACAGAAATCTGCTTAACGGTTTCCGGAATTGCAGCGATCAGAGCTTCGGCGGAGAATGGTCTGTAAAGACGAACCTTTACAACACCAACCTTCTTGCCTGCAGCTGCAAGGTAGTCGATGGTCTCTTCGATGGTATCATTTACAGAACCCATAGCAACGATTACGTGATCTGCATCAGCAGCTCCGTAGTAGTTGAACAGTTTGTAATCGGTACCGATCTTTTCATTTACTTTGTCCATGTACATCTGTACCACTGCCGGAAGAGCATCGTAGTACGGGTTACATGCTTCTCTTGCCTGGAAGAAGATATCCGGGTTCTGTGCAGAACCTCTCTGGCACGGATGGTTCGGATTCAGAGCATGGTTACGGAATTCCTGGATTGCTTCCATATCAGCCATGTCCTTCAGGTCTTCATAATCCCATGTTTCGATCTTCTGAATCTCATGAGAAGTACGGAATCCATCGAAGAAGTTGATAAACGGAACTTTTCCCTTGATTGCTGCAAGATGAGCAACCGGAGTCAGGTCCATAACTTCCTGTACGGAAGATTCGCAAAGCATAGCGCAGCCTGTCTGACGACATGCCATAACGTCGGAATGATCACCGAAAATGGAAAGTGCGTGGGAAGCCAGTGCACGGGCAGATACGTTGATAACGCCCGGAAGCTGCTCACCGGCAATTTTGTAGAGGTTCGGGATCATCAGAAGAAGACCCTGAGATGCAGTATAGGTAGTTGTTAATGCACCAGCTGCCAGAGAACCGTGTACTGCACCTGCAGCACCTGCCTCGGACTGCATTTCAGTTACCTGAACTTCCTGTCCGAAGATGTTCTTTCTGCCCTGGGTTGCCCATTCGTCTGTAGCTTCTGCCATTACAGATGAAGGGGTGATCGGATAAATCGCAGCAACATCAGAATAAGCGTATGATGCATGAGCAGCTGCATGATTACCGTCCATGGTTTTCATCTTTCTTGCCATAGTTTGATTTCCTCCTTAAAGGTATGATGAAAAATTATTTCTAGACTACATAATGTGTCTAAAATTCCAAGTAGAATTATAGCATAAAAAAATCGGGATGTCCATTTTGTTTATCTGTTTTTTGTACATTATCGCATACAAAGAACAGCCTGCGCGATCTCTTCCGGGGACTTTCCGTCGGTATCCACAGATAAATCCGCAGCAGACTCATACACAGGTATCCGCTTTTCCAGAAGCTGTTCAATATATTCCACATTCATGTGTCCTTCCAGAAGCGGACGGTCATGCGTATCCTTCACTCTCTGATAAACGGTTTCCGGCTTTGCTTTCAGCCAGACGATCCTGCCGCTTCGCTTCATGATCTCCACATTGCACGAGCGCATGGCTGTGCCGCCGCCGCAGGAAACCACACACTCTTCCTCACCTGACGCGATCCGCTTTAGCAGCTCCGTCTCCAGATTCCGAAAATACGTTTCCCCCTCTTCCGCAAAAATCTGTGCAATCTCTTTTTTCTGCTCCGACACGATCTGCGCATCCATCTCAATCTGTTTCCAGCCGTATTTCCGGCTGATATAATCGGACACGGTGGATTTTCCGCATCCCATAAATCCGATCAGATATATCCGTTTCATATTTGTGATCCTCTTTTTTGTATTTTTACGTCCATTTGTCCCTTGGCATATTCAGGCTGTGTGACCTATGAGCCTGTCGCCGATTTTTCCTCTGGCTCATAATTATATCAGCTGGTGTTTTTTTTGTAAATAAACAAATAAACCTTGCAAAATCCCCAGTTTCGGTTACAATGATAAGGACTGTGGTTACTATACATAATAATCAAGAATAAGAGGTATACTATGATTTCAGCAAACAACATTACATTGCGCGTTGGGAAAAAGGCACTTTTTGAAGATGTAAATATTAAATTTACGGAAGGAAACTGTTACGGTCTCATCGGTGCCAACGGTGCCGGTAAGTCTACCTTTCTGAAAATCCTTTCCGGACAGCTGGAGCCCACAAAGGGAGATGTGGTAATCACTCCCGGACAGCGTCTTTCCTTCCTGCAGCAGGATCATTTCAAGTATGACGCCTATCCGGTTCTGGATACCGTTATTATGGGAAATGCAAGACTGTATGAAATAATGAAAGAAAAAGAGGCGATCTATGCCAAGGAAGATTTCACAGATGAAGACGGAATCCGCGCCAGTGAACTGGAGGGCGAATTTGCGGAGATGAACGGATGGGAAGCCGAATCCGATGCCGCAACCCTTCTCAACGGACTTGGTATTGAGACAGAGCTCCATTACACACAGATGGCTGACCTGACCGGAAGTCAGAAGGTCAAGGTTCTTCTTGCACAGGCTCTGTTCGGAAATCCTGACATCCTTCTTCTGGATGAGCCGACCAACCACCTGGATCTGCCGGCTATCGAATGGCTTGAGGAATTCCTGATCAATTTCGACAACACCGTCATCGTGGTATCCCACGACCGTTACTTCCTGAATAAGGTATGTACTCAGACTGCCGACATCGACTACGGCAAAATTCAGCTCTATGCCGGAAACTATGATTTCTGGTACGAGTCCAGTCAGCTTCTGATCAAACAGATGCGGGAAGCCAACAAGAAAAAAGAAGAAAAGATCAAGGAGCTGCAGGAATTTATTTCCCGGTTCAGCGCAAACGCTTCCAAATCCAAACAGGCAACCTCCCGTAAGCGTGCCCTGGAAAAAATTCAGCTGGATGACATGCGTCCTTCCAGCCGTAAATATCCGTACATTGATTTCCGTCCGAACCGCGAGATCGGAAACGAAGTCCTGATGGTGGAAAACCTTTCCAAGACCATTGACGGTGTGAAGGTTCTGGACAACATCTCCTTCACACTCGGCCATAATGACAAGGTCGCTTTTGTCGGATCCAACGAGCAGGCAATCACCACCTTCTTCAAAATTCTCATGGGCGAGATGGAACCGGATGAAGGAAATTACAAATGGGGTGTCACCACATCCCAGGCATACTTCCCCAAGGACAATACAAAGGAATTCGACAATGATCTGACCATCACTGACTGGCTGACCCAGTATTCCGAGATCAAGGATGCCACTTATGTCCGCGGCTTCCTGGGACGTATGCTCTTCCCGGGCGAGGACGGCATCAAACGTGTCCGTGTCCTTTCCGGAGGCGAAAAGGTGCGCTGCCTTCTTTCCAAGATGATGATCTCCGGTGCCAACATTCTGGTTCTGGATGAGCCCACCAACCACCTGGACATGGAATCTATCACCGCTCTGAACAACGGCCTGATCAAATTCCCGGGGGTACTGCTTTTCACCTGTCATGACCATCAGTTTGTACAGACTACCGCAAACCGTATCATGGAAATCCTTCCGAACGGACAGCTGATCGACAAGATCACCACCTACGACGAGTACCTGGCAAGCGATGTGATGGCAAAGAAACGCCATGTATACACCGTGAGCGAATCCGACGCCGAGGACAACTAAGCAGCAGCCGGAAGACATCCGGCTTCCAGTTAAAAGGCAGCCCAAACCAAACAGAACAATATATGACAGCGACAGGAGCACTGCCGGCAGAGAATTATTCATCTGCACTGCAGTGCTCCTGATTTGTTCAGTTATCTGATTTATTCCTTTATTTGATTCATTCATCTATTTGATTCATTTAATTCTTTGTCTTTGTTAGAGCCCAGAAGAAATGACCAATGGAAGTCCATTTTATACAACCATCATCCATTGACTTCGGACACCAGTCCTGACACGAACCTCAGATAATGCCTGGACTTCTATATCCCAACGGCGAAGAACTCAAGAACAGGTGGTTGATTACCGTCAAATTCGCCCAGTTTAGCATTATCTTAGACCCCTATCAAGATCTTGCCCTACGGGCGGCTGATCTGTTTCCTCTGGATCAGGAGCCTAAGAACAGATGTTGTATAGCAGTGATTATTTCTTGCAGACTCTAACAGTGGTTTTCTCTTTTATTTCCATTTCTGATTTTCCGACTAAAACTTTACGCCAACGCAGCTTAAATCGGAATAATTGTCCCTATACAGACTCCACTTTCACTTAAAAATCCAATCCTGCTATTTTTCTTCTGTAGTTTTTCTATAACAGGCAGTGTACCTCCTCAAAAGCCCAAATATCTTTGAATATCGATTTAATTTGTTCCAATCGGAAGGAATTTTTCTTCCCAGACCCAATCCACTCTGTCTATGCAGCTTTTTTGGTCCTGACAGAAGCTTCTTACTTGTCTGTGGTCCAATACCCATCGGAAAATCACCATTTTGGTCCTGAAACATACAATTTACTTGTTATCGGCCCATTTCCTATCTGCATAGCCGTTCTTTGGTTCATTTCGGTCGGAATATCCTCTCTCCAGGCCCAGCCCTCATAACCCCGGAACAGAAATAGTCGGAAAAAGATATCTTTTCCCCTGTTCCTGTGGTATAATCAGATGAAAATCCAGAGATATTCCATCTCTCTTTTGAAAGGAACGATCATTTTATGAAAATCAAATGGGACTCTTGTTTCAAGATCGGTGTTACCGTATTCTTACTATATCTGTGCATTCAGTACTGGCCATTTGCCGGAAATCTGCTGTCCATGCTCCTGGGGGCGGCCTCCCCGCTGCTCATCGGATGTGTGATTGCCTATCCCGTGAATATACTGATGAGTCTGTATGAACGCTTTTATTTTCCCACAGCCTCAAATTCGAAAATAAACAAAACCCGACGTCCGGTGTGCATGGTACTGTCCTTTGTAACACTGGCTGCGGTTCTCATTCTGGTCATCGTACTGGTGGTACCGGAGCTTGGTTCCTGCATCAGTGTCATTTTCTCAGCAGTTCCCAAGGCTCTGGAATCTGCCGTGAAGCTGATTTCCAGTCTGGAAATCGTGCCCAGTGATCTGAAAAATGCTCTGCAATCCATCGAATGGCATTCCACAGTCGCTCAGATCGGAAATGCCCTTTTCAGCGGTGTGGGAAATCTCATGGATGTTCTGGTGAATACTGCCACCTCTGTATTCAGCGGCGTAGTCACCGGTCTCATGAGCCTGATTTTTGCTGTTTATCTGCTTCTCGGAAGAGATACTCTGCTGCGGCAGATCCGGCGTGTGATGAAGCATTATCTGAAACCGGAATGGAACGGGAAAATCTGTTATGTACTTGGTGTTTTAAATGACTGCTTCCGGAAATATGTGATCGGACAGTGTACGGAAGCCGTCATCCTCGGCATCCTCTGCATGATCGGAATGACGATCCTTCGCCTGCCCTATGCCACCATGATCGGTGCTCTGATTGCCGTTACTGCCCTCATCCCTGTGGCCGGTGCATATATCGGCGGTATCGTAGGCGCACTGATGATCTTCTCCGTATCTCCCATCAAGGCAGTGATTTTTGTAATCTTCCTGGTCATCCTGCAGCAGTTGGAAGGGAACCTGATTTATCCGAGAGTTGTCGGTTCCTCTCTGGGACTGCCCGCCATCTGGGTACTGGCTGCCGTAACCGTAGGCGGCGGCGTCATGGGCGTTGCCGGCATGCTGTTGGGCGTCCCCGTCGCAGCAGCCCTCTACCGCATACTCCGCGAAGACCTGAACAAAGCCCCGCATGATTAAAATGCCTCTGCAGGAAGCTCTTGTAAACGCGGCACCGGGTGTGGCGAATATGGCGCTCCTCTCGTGCCGATAGATTGCTTCCTGCCATATGGGAGTGTTTTCTTATTCTGCCGTGATGGGTGCCAGGATTCCCCTGGTCACCTCCAAAAGCCCTTTTACCGGAACCTTCAGCGTCAGCCCCAGTCTGCCGCCGCTCACATAAATCTCTTCAAAATTTTCGGCCGATGCATCAAAAACCGTGGCAAAATTCTTTTTCATGCCAATGGGACTGCATCCGCCCCGCACATAACCGGTAACCGCTGTGATATCCTTCACATGAATCATATCCACAGTCTTTTCTCCCACTACTTTGGCCGCGGCCTTGCGGTCCACCTCTTTCTCGATGGGAAGAACAAAAACGTAGTGGTTTCCGCTTTTTCCCACCATCACCAGCGTTTTGTAAGACTGCTCATGAGAAACACCTGTGATATCCGCACTGTGCATCCCATCCACAAATTCCTCACATTCATAGGTGATTGCCTCGTATTTAATTTTTGCGCGATCCAGCATCCGCATCGCGTTTGTCTTTACTTCCTTTGCCATTTCTTTTCATCCTGTTCCATTTTTCTTCCAAATTATAATTTCAAATACTAATTCCGGATTCTTCTTCAACCACAGTCATACTGCTTTTCCGGCTGCATAGGCTACAAACTGAGATTCTGCAGATCCGCCTTCATATATTCCGTCAGGCGTTCTTTCAGGGCCGCATGCTGTTCCAGGGACAGATCCGGATCCAGTGCCAGAATCCCGCCTGCCGCCTCACTGGCCGATTTCAGAATATCCGCATCATTATAAATGTCTGCGATCTGAAATTCCATTGCCCCACTCTGGCGGATTCCGAACAGATCTCCGGGACCTCTCAGCTTCAGATCCTCACCGGCAATGTAAAATCCGTCATTGGATTTGTTCAGAATCTCCAGCCGTTTCGATGTCTCCTGCTCCTCATTTCCCTGAATAAAAATACAATAGGACTGATATTCCCCACGACCTACCCGGCCACGAAGCTGATGCAGCTGTGCAAGCCCAAACCGCTCTGCGTTTTCCACCATCATTACCGTGGCATTCGGAACATTCACGCCAACCTCCACAACCGTGGTGGAGACCAGAATCTGAATCTCCCCTTCCGAGAAACGCTCCATAATCTCATTTTTCTCTCTGGGCTTCATCTTTCCATGAAGATACGCGACGGAAATATCGGACGGAAGCACCTCTTTTAATTTCTGTGTGTAATCTATCACATTTTCCGCATCCAGTCCCTCACTCTCTTCTACCATAGGACAGATCACATAAACCTGTCTGCCCTGCCGTACCTGCTTTTCAATAAATGAATACGCTTTTGGACGATAGGATGTCCCCACCACACAGTTTTTGATGGGCAGCCGCCTTGCCGGAAGTTCATCGATCACGGAAATATCCAGATCCCCATACAGAATAATCGCCAGCGTCCTGGGAATGGGCGTTGCACTCATGACAAGCACATGGGGCGATTTTCCTCTGGTCGTAAGAGCTTCCCTCTGTTTCACGCCGAAACGGTGTTGTTCATCCGTGATTACCAGGCCAAGATCATGATATACCACTTTTTCCTGAATCAGCGCATGGGTCCCAATAATCACCGAAGCCTCTCCGGATGTGATTTTTTCATAGATCTCCCGCTTTTCCTTTGCCGTACAGGACCCGGTCAGAAGAACCGGCTGACAGTCATCCATTCCGTTGTCCTCCAGCAGCCGGACAAACGCCTGATAATGCTGTCTGGCCAGAACCTCTGTCGGGACCATCAGAGCTGCCTGATAACCGTTTTTCACGGTGAGAATCATTGCAAGGAAGGCAAGAATGGTCTTACCGCTTCCCACGTCCCCCTGCACCAGTCTGGACATAAGAGAATGACTGCACAGATCCCGCTCAATCTCATGCCACACATTCAACTGAGCATTTGTCAGCCGGTACGGCAGATTTTCAATCATCTCCTCGGTGCACCAGTCCGGCTTCATGGGATATTCGTTTCCCGCCTCTTCCGTTTTCTCCTTCAGAAGCTGCACCGCCAAAATGAACAGAAGGAATTCATCGAACACCAGCCTTTTTCTGGCCTCCAGCAGCCGCTGCATATCCGGAGGAAAATGAATGGCAGATAAGGCAAAATTGGCATCTGCCAGACGGTATTGTTCCCTCAGCTCCTGGGGAAGAAATTCTCCCTGCAGAGGATACTGCTCCAGTACCTGATGAACCAGCTTTGTCACCATTTTATTGGTAAGTCCGGCTGTCAGGGCATAAACCGGCTGCATGCTGTGCAGAACCTCCTCATAGGCACCACAGGTAAAGATTTCAGGATGATCCATCTGAAGCCGTCCGTTTTTCCGGATGACCTTTCCACGGAAAACAAATACGCTTCCCTTTTTCAGGGTACTGCGCAAATACGGCATATTGTACCATACAATGGGAAGCTTTCCGCTGCTGTCCCCCACCGTCACCGTCACGATCTGCAGATTCCGCACCTTATTTACATAAACGGCCGCTGTCACCACACCCTGAACGGCCGCTGTCTCTCCTTCCCGAATCTGAGAAATCTCGCACGGTTCTTCATAAGTATCGTAAGTTCGCGGATAATAATGCAGAAGATCCTCCGTATCCCAGATGTTCACCTTCTGAAACAGTTTCTCTGTTTTTTCCCCTACCCCTTTTAGCTCTCTGAGCGGACGTTTCATAGCACCTCCACAAAAAACGGCTGCCGTACCTTCGCACAGCAGCCATATGTTATATTTCTTATTCTACCGAAATAATGTAATAATAAATTGGCTGTCCTCCATAGTTTACCTCGATGTCACAGTCCGGGAAAGCCTCTTCGATCTGAGAAGACAGATCCTCAGCTTCCTCTTCCGAAACCTCGGCTCCGTAGTAGATGCTAATGATCTCCGAATCCTCATCGGCCATTTTTCTGACCGTCTCCATGGCGACCTCTGCCATGTCCTTTCCAACCGCAAGCATTCCGCTGTCTCCGATTCCCATCATATCGCCTTCGTGAATTTCCTTTTCGTCGATTCGGGTATCCCGCACCGCATAGGTAATCTGACCGGTCTTTACTGCGGAAACCGCCTCCATCATACCTTCCAGATTTTCCTCCGCAGATTTCTCCGGGACATAACTGATGACTGCAGATATTCCCTGCGGAACCGTCTTCGTCGGAACCACGACAATATTCTTGTCCTCTGTGAGATCACGGGCCTGATTTGCCGCAAGAATAATGTTTTTATTGTTCGGGAAAATATAAATAGTTTTTGCATTCACCTTGTCGATGGCATTCAGCATATCCTCTGTACTCGGATTCATAGTCTGTCCGCCTTCGATCAGATAATCCACACCCAGTTCCTTAAAGATATCTGTCAGACCGTCACCGGCAGATACGGAAATAAATCCAACTTCTCTCGGCGGTATCTTCGCTGCTTCGGCATCCGCCTGCTCCTTTGCCACCTTCTGCGCGTCTTTGATCAGTTTTTCCTGATGCTCCTCACGCATGTTATCGATTTTCATCCGGCTGAGGGATCCGTAGGTCAGTGCACGCTCAATTGCCTGTCCCGGATGATTTGTGTGAACATGAACCTTCACAATCTCATCGTCTGCCACCAGCACGATGGAATCACCGATGGAATTCAGAAATCTCTTAAACTCAGATTCCTCATTGTCCTTCAGCGGATTGTTCAGAAGAATGATAAATTCCGTACAGTAACCGAACTTGATATCGGCTTCCGCCTGAGGGGAAATCTTTGTCACAGCAGAACCTGTCTGCCCGGATGTAAACTGAGAATAATCCACTTCCTTTCCCAGATAGCCGTCGATTGCTCCTCGCAGAACCTCCAGAAGACCCTGTCCGCCGGAATCCACAACGCCGGCTTCCTTCAATACCGGAAGCATCTCCGGTGTTTTCGCCAGAGTTGCCTCTGCATGTGCAAATACTTCCGCAAAAAATGTCTCCAGATCTTCGGCCTCCGGAGCCAGCTCAGCTGCTTTCGCTGCCGCCTCCTTCGCAACGGTCAGAATGGTTCCTTCCTTCGGCTTCATAACTGCTTTGTACGCCGTCTCGACACCTTTTCCCATGGCTGCCGCAATGATCATCGCATCCAGTTCCTCAAAGCCGCTCACGCTTCGGCTGAATCCGCGGAGAATCTGCGAAAGAATAACACCGGAATTTCCTCTGGCACCACGCAGAGAACCAGATGAAATCGCCTTTGCCAGCTGATCCATACCCGGATTTACCAGTGCTCCCACCTCATTGGCTGCTGACATGATCGTCATCGTCATATTGGTACCGGTATCACCATCCGGAACCGGAAATACATTCAACTCATTTATCCACTCTTTTTTCGCTTCCAGATTTTTCGCCCCTGCGAGAAACATTCTGGAAAGTGTTCTGGCATCTATGGTATTCTTATTCACCACAAAGTTCCTCCTCTAAAAGCTAATCTATTGCGCGAACGCCCTCAACCAGGATATTGATCTTCTCGATCTCCATGCCGGTAAAAGCCTCCACCTTATATTTCACATTGCTGATCAGATTATCTGCAATTGTGCTGATAGCAACACCATAAGCCACGATCACATGGAAACTCAGACTTATTTTATTATCTTCGGAAATCGTCACGGTAATTCCATGCTTAAGGCTGTCCTTGCGAAGAAGCTTCACAAGACCGTCTTTCATGCTGACTGCAGCCATACCGACAATACCAAAGCATTCCACTGCCACGCTGCCTGCATATGTGGCGATCACATCTGTATTGATCACAATATGACCCAGTCCGGAATCTATACGTCCACTCATTTGGTTACCTCCATTATTTCGAATTCTTTTCCGCCGCACCTCATAAAATCACATTCTGGCGCAGTGTACATTTGTATTATAACCTCTTTTTGATGAAAAAGAAATATAAATTTATATATTTTTCCTTTTTTTACTTGCAAAAGAATATTTCATCTGTTACAATTATGACTGTTGAAAAAAAGCGTCAAGGAGGTGCTATCATGGCTAAATGTGCGATTTGTGAAAAAGGTGCTCATTTCGGAAACAATGTGAGTCATTCCCATAGAAGATCCAATAAGATGTGGAAATCCAACGTAAAATCCGTTAAAGTAAAGACTGAGAACGGTACAGCAAAGAAGATGTATGTATGTACTTCTTGCTTAAGATCCGGTAAAGTTGAAAGAGCTTAAGACCTGACTTTGACACGTGCAAAGAGCTGGTACACAGATGTGTGTATCAGCTCTTTTTTTCGTTACAGAATCACAGTGTCAAAAGCGATTCTTTATTCTCATCTGCAAAACATATGATATCCGCACAGCAAAAGCAATCCGGATACGATCAGCACAGCCGCACACTCGCCGATCAGCATCCCGATCACCATTCCCACTCCGATAAAAAACAGAATCAGACCCAATAATTTACCCACGGCAGCATCACATTCTCTTTGGTTTGATTCAGTATATGCGTTTTATCCGCAGATTATTCCCCGTCCGCATCCGTTTCCGTTTCATCCTTTGCACCGGGAGCGAACCGGTTTACGAAATCCGGAACCATATCAAGCACCTTGGTCAGACCATCCTGGTTTTTAATATTCACCAGCTTGGTGGAACCGTTTTGTACCACCAGAACGGCACAGGGAGTCACCTTTCCTGCAAGTCCACCGCCTCCGCTGTCTTTTTTCTCTCCGGAAAATGCACCGGCGCCCACACCGAAGGACACATCTACCAGCGGAAGAATAATGGTATCTCCCACATGAATGGCCTCTCCTACGACTGTCTTTGCTGATACAAAGCTGTCCATTCCCTTAAACAGGGAGTTCACTGTCTCTTTAAAGCTGTTTTCTTTTTCCATCATGAAACCTCCTTATGTCTCCATCGGCGGATGACGTATTTTACATTGTTGTTAAAATATATTTCCAGGAATGTCCATAAAAAGACGATTCCATAAAAACGTCCCTTCAGCCGGATATGTCCGGCAAGATAATTTTCATTCTCAAACAGCGGTGTGACTTTAATGCAGTTTTTATGCATGGGAATGGTCATCCCAAGCAATGCAAGAACCGCACCGGTAACAGCCGGATCCTCACTGTCAAAACGGACATTTCCCGACAGTTTCCGGGGAAACACGTGACGGATCAGAGCCTTTCCGTCCGACCACACAAGGGACAGCGCCTTTTTGGTCTTCTCACTTGACAGGAAATTTTTCCACCATTCCTTCTTGCTGCGCATCTTTTCTGCCGAAGACCTGCACTGACCGGTTTTTTCCCTGAGCGAAGTAATCAGCCTACGTATCCGGCGTATGATTTCTGCGGGAAAACCGAAAATTTTTTCTGCTGCCCGCCGAACTCCCGAAGGCTTCTTCGAAACCTCTTCTGTATCGGATGGAGATGCTTTCGAAGCGTCCTTAGGAGGTTTCTGAGACAACTCCGTCTCTGCTTCCGGTATCTCTTCCGGCATCTCTTCCGGCATCGTCTCCGTCTCTGCTTCCGGCTCCGCATCCTGCGATACATTCATCTGCTGCTCCGGTATTTCCGGAGAATGCTCTTCGGAAGAATCCGATGTCTCCTCTGTCCGTCTTTTTCGGGTCTTTGTTGCATTCACCCATCTGTTCCGTATTTTGTCCACAGGAATCCCGATTATTCTTACAGACTTTTCCAGTTTTCCATGATCCATTACGACTTTCAGGGAGACGCCGTGAAACAGCCAGGATACACAGGCCACAAGTCTGGAATCCTTCGGTTCTGTCTCCGGTTCCTTCGATGCAGATGCCTGATAACAGACCGGACAGAACAATACCAGAAGAAGTACCAGAAGCACCAGGCCAAGTACAATCCCCAGCAGGATCAATATTAATCTTAAAATCAACCAGAGAATATGTAACATTTCATCACCTGTTCTCCTTACAAGATATCCGGGTCAAAAGATACCATACAGAAATCTCCTGTCCTGCGATAAACGGCCTCCAGAATATTCTGCACCATTTCCATTGCGTCTTCTTTTCCCTTTGCCATACCGATAATTTCCGGACACATGGCACAGGCATTCCTCTGTACCAATGATATCGCCGGAACGATCTCCAGCAGATTATGCTCGTTATATGATTTTGTGATCAGAAAAATTCCGGGAACTGCTTCTCCTGCATCGATTTTCCTCCGGACTTTTTCCGGATTGCGAATTCTTTCCGACACCGTATAATCTTTTATCCATTTCAGCATCTGCCTTCTCACCATCCTTAGGATTCCCATATATACAGAATCTAAACAGGGCTGTTGCAAACAGCCCTTAAAACTTATTGTGATATCTGGCTGCTTTCGGCCACTGGCCTGCTGCACGCATATCCAGATATTCCTGATATGCTTTTTCCACAATCTGCTTCTCATTTGCAAATCGAAGCAGATGATAAATCTCATGATACTTGTAATAACCGGAATCCACAAAAAACTCCTCACGCTGGGGTTTGCTGTGATAACTGTCCGCCGCCATCAGGTACCAGTGAACTTCTTTTGTCACCATATCCTCCGGTACGGAAAAATTATACTGACTTTTTCCGATATATTTGATAATGGAAGCCTTTACGCCTGCTTCCTCTGCGACTTCACGCAATGCTGTCTGCTCGTGTGTTTCTCCCTCTTCTACAGTGCCTTTTGGCAAAACCCACCCCTCATATCTGTTTTTGTACGACTTGTACAGAGTGAGGATCTTACCCCGATGAATTACCACACCGCCACAGCTTGTTGCCTCAATCATATGCAATTCCTCCTGTTATGCGTGTGTTCTGAACTTAAGTACAGTATAACAACTTTTCGCCACGCTGGCAACACAATTAATTATAATAATATGCGTCAAAAAGCTGTGCCGCGATGGGCACTGCAGATTCACTTCCGGTTCCTCCGTTCTCAACAATCACAGCCACGACCAGATCCGGATCATCCACGTTACAATAGCCGATAAACCAGGAATGACTGGATCCGTTCTCGTCAAATTCCGCAGATCCTGTTTTCCCTGCTGCCGTGTAGCCTCTTCCGTTCAGTGCCGTCGCGGTACCATATTCCACAACGGATTTCATCAGTTTTCCAAGAAGATTCGCCTCATTTTCCGACATCAGACGTTTATAGGCCGTATACTCCGTCTGGGAAACCAGTTCTCCGCTGTCGCTGACCACCCGGTCAATCAGACTCGGACGCATCAGCACACCGCCATTTGCAACTGCACATGTGATCAGCGCCATATGCATCGGTGAGACAAGGGTATCTCCCTGCCCGATGGCGGTCTGCATCACAAGTCCGGTTACCGAATTGTTATTCAGCGTAAATGTACTTGTCCGATAGGTATCCAGAGGAAGTTTTTTGTTAAAAAGCAGATCTTCCGCAGTATCTCTGAGAGAATTTCCGCCAAGCATGGTTCCCATGTCCGCAAACGCACAGTTGCAGGAGCTCGCAAATGCATCGTAAAAATCCTCCTGTCCGTGCACCGTATCGTTGTAGCAGTGGATCGTATGGTCATCTGTAGTAATGCTTCCCTGACAAAGATAGGAATATCCCTCAAAGCTTCCTCTCTTCCGGAAATAATCCAGAGCCGTCACAACCTTAAAGGTGGAGCCCGGCGGATATGCGCCGTTGGTCGCACGATTCAAAAGATTGCTGTTATTCCCGTCCTCTACCAGCCACTGCCAGTCACTTTCGATGGTATTCGGATCAAAATCCGGCTTGCTCACCATTGCAAGGATCCTTCCGGTGGAAGGCTCCATGGCGATCACTGCGCCTCTTCGGTCTCCCAGCGCATAATATGCCGTAGACTGCATGGTCGTACTGAGGCTGGAAATCACAGTATCTCCGTAATTTTTTCTTCCCATAAATTCATTTTTCATCTGGTCGAGAAACAGAGAATGCGAGGAAAGAAGATGAAAATTCGCCTCGGATTCCAGTCCGCTCTTTCCGTTGGAATCATAGCCTACCACATGGGCAAACATGTTGGAATACGGATAGATCCGATGCTCACTTCCGTCCTCATATACATCCGTCTGCGCAAGAATTTCCCCGTCCGAAGACATGATTTTTCCCCGGATCACACGATCCGAAAAAGTATCCTGGCGGGTATTGTACGGACTGTTGATAAAATCCTCACTTTTCTCCATGCTAAAATAGATCAGGTATCCGATCATACTGACAAAGATAAGCACAAAAAACACGGACACCAGCGTATATTCCTTGTTTCGTGCCCTGCGTTTACGGTTCTCTTCTTTTTGCCTGCGCTTCTGCTCTTTCTCGAACTCTTTGCGCCGCTTCCTGTCGATGTCTCTCAATTTCCATATCCTCGTCTTCTCTTAAAATATACAGTCCCTGAATGATGGCCAGCATCAGAATCGTGCTCATGACAGAGCTGCCGCCATAGCTGACCAGCGGCAGTGTGACACCGGTCAGCGGAATAAACTTCGTCGCTCCGCCAATGGTAAGAAATACCTGAAATGCATATTCCGTGCCAAGACCAAGGGCAATGAGCTTGTAAAAAGGATTTTTGATCTGCAGACTGATATTCACAATCATCAGGAAAAAGCTCATGCAGACCAGAATCAGACAGATGCCGAAGATCACGCCCAGTTCCTCACAGATGGCACTGAAAATAAAATCGTATTTCACCACCGGAATCTTTTCCGGCGATCCCTGACAGAGTCCCATTCCGAACCAGCCGCCTGTTCCGATGGCAAACAGGGACTGGACGATCTGATATCCCTCATTTTCGTAAACCGCCATAGGATCCTTCCAGGCAGTCACTCTCTGCCGCACATGGCCAAACAGCTGATAGGCAACCACTGCCGCCACACTTCCTCCGGCAACGCCGATTCCCAGATAGCTCACTTTTCTGGTTGCCGTATAGATCATGACCAGATAAGTCACAAAAAAGATCACAGCACTTCCCAGATCCACCGAGAGAACCAGAATTCCCACATGGAGCCCCGCGACAATCGTGGCCTGCACCACCTTTTTGAACGTCACATTCCGGCTCAGAAGGGCAGCCATAAAGAATACAAACGTTATTTTGATTGCCTCCGAAGGCTGTATGCCCATCAGAGACAATTTTGCTCCATAGCTTGTCTGCGCCAGCAGAAAGACCGCCGCCAGAAGGATCACACCGATTCCGGCATACAGCCATGTCAGCGAATTCAGAAACTTCATTTTACGGATCAGCACCGGAACGAGCAATGCAATGGCACTGCCTGCCGTCACGATCATCAGCTGTTTGTTTGCCGCCTGCAGATCCAGCCTTGCAAGCATGATAAATCCCACACTGAGCAGCATACACATATTGTTCAGAAGAAGCAGGGATGCTTTTTTATAAAATATCCGGTAAAGGATCTGAATCGCTGCAAAGAATACCATCATTTCCAGATAAAAAATGATGATATTAAAATCTCCGGTCTTCAGAAAAATCACCAGAAATGCGGTAAAATCCATAAAAAAGATCATCATCAGCTGCTGACGCAGCAGTTCCCGCTTCTCTTCCTCATCCTGCTTGTAAACCATATAAAAGCAATGAAAGGTATATATGATCATCAGTGTCAGGATCACATATTTGGATAATTCAACAATTACATTAATCATAGGCCCTATTCGGCTCCTCTTTTAAAATGTCCTCTGGTAAACGTTCCTTTTTCTGCCTGTCCGGACAGAAGATATGCATTCCGGAACATATCCAGTATTTTTTTTGCCTCCGGGGCTTTTTCAATGGTAAAGGAAAGTCTCACAGAAGCAGCTCCCAGCGCTTCCACCCGCTCTCTGTCTTCCAGAAGACCCGTGGCAATACTGTTGTAGATAATATTATAACAGAATCCATTTTTTTCCGTATTCCCGGCTTTCCAGGGGTCACAGCAGCAGACTGCCGGAAGCTCTTTCTGATAGCGGTCGATCAGCACCGGTGTATTTTCCTTCCGGTCACATCCCGCCGTACTTTTTACCAGGCACTGTGCCGAAATCATCAGTGGCGTATATCCGTAGATGATCATCTCACTCTTCCGGTTATCCCTGTGACGGAGTTCTTTTTCATTCAGTTCCAGAGGAATGGTATTTCCCCGGACCCCTTCCTGATTCCAGAACGAAATTGCCTCCTGATTCCAGGTATACATGGAATGATCCAATATACACAGTTCCCCGTAACCGGCCTCTTTCAGAAGTGCATAGCTTTCCAGATTTCGTACCAGGAAGCCTTTCATTCCCCGGGCGATCCACTGACCGATCTGCCCGAAATATCCCCCCGGAGCCTTTCCCCGAATGATATGAGGCATGGACAGATACATTTCCTTATGATTTTTCACTCCCTCCTCCAGACATTCCTCCATGATATGGAACGGCAGATAAATCCGCGAAACCGATGGCTCCCGCACCATCAGCCGGGCCGTTCCGGGATTCTCACAGGACACGGAAAAAGAGCTGTACTGCATCGGAAGTCTGTCCGGTTCCTTTTGCGGCTCCGGTTTTTTCGAAAGGGTACGATGACAGGAATCATCCATGGCCTTTTCCAGAAGCCGGCAGGCATCCCTGCGCAGCTCATTCAGCTGCTTTACCGGTATAAAAATGTCATGATCCATCCGGATATCCAGTTTTTCCCAGCAGAACACCGTATCTCCCAGCTTATTCATCTGTGTTCGGATTCTCTCTTCCTCCATCGGCTGGCTGCGCGCATACTGTACCTCCTGCCCACAGGCAGTGACCGACCGCGTGCCGTCTGTCATTTCCAGCATGGCCGGTGCTCCGGGATACAGCATCAGCGTCCCCTGCACCGGTACCCTGGGCACGGAAAATGTCTGAACAGGAATGTCCCCTGTTTTCTTTTCATTTCGGAAGGAAACCATTTCCGGTCCGTTGTGCATTTCATAATAGCCTGTACAGGATCCGCCTCTGCTGAACAGCATTCGAAGTGCCTCCCTGTCCGAATCCTCCACATGGTAGTTTTGCACACCGTCTCTTTTCAGTTTATCCAGATATTTTCGATAAATTCGGGTTACGCCCGCTGTGTAAGAAGGCTGTTTCATACGGCCCTCGATTTTCAGAGACATCACTCCGGCTTCCAGAATCTGCGGAAGAATATCGATCGTGTTCATATCCTTCAGATTCAGCGGAGTATGCTCCTCTTTCTTTCCAAAAAGTCTGCCGTTTACGGAAATCTGATAAGGAAGACGGCATGGCTGGGCACATTTCCCCCGGTTTCCGCTTCGTCCTCCATACATACTGCTCATCAGGCACTGTCCGGAATAACAATAACAAAGCGCTCCGTGAATGAATGTCTCGATCTGGATCGGACTGCTCCTGTGCATTTCACGGATTTCCTCCAGAGACAGTTCCCGCGCCGGAACGATTCTGGATACCCCTAATGACTCCAGATATTTCATGCCCGCAGGGCCGGTGACGGTCATCTGTGTGCTGGCATGAATTTCCATGTCCGGAAAGTATTTTCGGATAAACGACAGCACTCCGAAATCCTGTACGATCACCGCATCCAGCCCGGCCTCATAATACGGGGCAAGATAGTCATACAGCCGGCTCTGAAGCTCCGCATTTTTTACAAGTGTATTTACGGTCAGATATAACTTTCTGCCGCACAGATGCGACCGGCGGATTGCCTCCAGGAGCTCTTCCCGGGAAAAGTTTTTCGCATAAGCTCTGGCTCCGAAAGCATTTCCTCCGACATATACCGCATCTGCACCAGCCTCAAGCGCTGCCTCAAAGCTTTCAAACGAACCTGCCGGTGACAGCAGTTCAGTCTCCCATTCTCTCATTTCATCCACCTTTCACAAGCATTTGAAAAAAACAAGGGATTACCGAGGCAATCCCTTTGATGGTCCTATGTATTACTTTTGTTTCTTTTCCAGTTCTCTGATTTTTCCTTCCAGAAGATTCTTCTGCTCCACCGCAGACTGCTCATTCTTTTTGGCTTCCTCAATCTGCATCCGAAGATTGATCAGTTCATGCTTCAGGTCATACATTTCCTGATCCTTCTGTCTGAGATCCTGCTCAAAAGCCTCTGCCTGCTTTTTTGCCTTAAAATAATCATCTGTGATATTCAGGCTGAGAAGCATATGCTTCGTTTCCATCGGCTGTCTGTTGTATCCGGGAAGCCCGCTCAACTCGTTGATCATGTTATTCATATAATTAGCCACTTTCTGAAGATATTCCTCTGATTCATATCCCCCAAGTGTAATTATTTTTCCACCGATTACTACCTGTGCTGTATTTTTAACTGCCATTTGAAGCCTCCTGAATTCTTCTGTTTACGATAATCATCTATATTATAATCGAATTTTGCAGAAAAGTATAGAATTATTTTCGTCTATTTCGTGCTTTCGGGATATTCGAAGCCCAGATGGCGATAAGCCAGTGCCGAAGCCATCCTTCCTCTTGGCGTTCTGTTCAGGAATCCATTCTGCAGCAGATACGGTTCATAGACATCCTCCAGCGTGCCGGAATCCTCCCCGATGGCCGCAGCCAGCGTTTCCAGTCCCACCGGTCCTCCGGAAAAATTCACGATCATCGTCTGGAGAATCCGCCGGTCCGTTTTATCCAGACCATACTGATCCACTTCCAGAATATCCAGAGCAAAGCAGGCAACTTCCCAGGTAATCACGCCGTCATATTTTACCTGCGCAAAATCGCGCACACGGCGCAAAAGACGGTTTGCCAGACGCGGTGTCCCCCTGGACCGCCGTGCGATTTCCTCCGCTCCGCGGCTGTCAATCTGAACGCCCAGCACCTGCGCAGAACGAAGAACAATCGCCGTCAGCTCCTTCTGATTATAGAATTCCAGATGATGCATCACGCCAAAACGATCCCGCAGCGGTGCCGACAAAAGCCCTGCCCTGGTTGTAGCTCCGACCAGGGTAAAACGCGGAAGATCCAGCCGTATGGAACGGGCGGAAGCACCTTTTCCGATCATAATATCAATGGCAAAATCCTCCATGGCAGGATACAGAACCTCTTCCACCTGACGGTTCAGACGGTGGATCTCATCTACAAAAAGGATATCCCCTTCCTGAAGATTGTTCAGAATTGCCGCCATTTCTCCCGGTTTTTCAATTGCCGGACCTGAGGTGACCTTCATATGTACCCCCATCTCATTTGCAATGATTCCCGAAAGAGTCGTCTTCCCCAGTCCGGGAGGTCCGTAGAACAGGACATGATCCAGGGCATCGCCCCTCTGTCTGGCCGCTTCAATATATATTTTCAGTGTTTTTTTTGTTTTTTCCTGTCCGATATACTCATCCAGCGTCTGCGGTCTTAAACTGCCTTCGAGGGAATAATCCTCCTCTGTCACATCCGTGGTGATGATCCGACGATCTGTTCTCTGTTCCATATTTCTCCTGATCCTTCTACAAATTCTTCAATGCCGCTTTCAGAATCGCTTCCACGTCGTCGCCCGGAACCTCTGTCACCAGCCGGACTGCCCGCAGTGCATCGGAAGAGCTGTACCCAAGCGCAATCAGCGCCTGCGCCGCCTCCTGACGTCCGTCTGCAGCCTCTGCAAGACCGGCCGCCGCATTTTCCTGTTCATGCGCCAGCTTCCGTTCAAACGCATCTTCCACGCTGAGCTTATCTTTCAGTTCCAGGATAAGCTTCTGTGCTGTCTTCTTTCCGATTCCCGGAGCCTTTGAGATGGTTTTTACATCCTCTGACAATACTGCGAAACGCAGCTCATCCGCAGTGATACCGGACAGAATTCCCACTGCCGCTTTCGGTCCCACTCCGTTTACCCCAAGCAGCAGCCGAAACACCTGCAGGTCATCCTTCGCCAGAAAACCATACAGCTGCATGGCATCCTCTCTGACATGAAAATACGTATGAATCTTATATTCCTCACCCACATGGATCCGGGACAGCGAACCACCGGTCATAAAAATTTCATATCCGATTCCATGATTTTCAATGATCACTGTGTTTTCCGTAATTTCCGAAGCAATTCCTCTGATAAATGATATCATATTTTACTTTGTCTCATCTTTCTTTTTTTCATTTCCGGAATGATGCCGTTTATATGTCCGGTTCAGGTTTGGATATGCCTTAACATAACGCCGGATAATCAGACCGGATTTCTTTGCAAGCTTTTCTTTGTGATTCCGAAGCTCTATGGATACATTGTTCATCATACCGGCTCTGCGCTCCTCCAGCTCCCGGATCAGCCGCGTATTTTCGAGACGGTCCTTCACGTTATTCCTGAAATCGTCCACAGAAAATCCATGGTTTCGCTCCAGTTCTTCCATATTCTGCCGAACCTTGAGAAGCAGCTCTGCCTGACGCTGTTCCAAAGCTTCCTCCCACTCCGGAATACGCTCCCGCAGGTGAAAGGCTGCTGCTGCCGAAAAGCCAAAGTCCACTGCATACAGCACCAGGATCACAAGCACTCCGATTTCTCCCACATTTCTCGGATAGAGCTCCACCACCCTTGAGACCATGGGATGAAGCACACGAAACAAAAGAACCGTGAACAGTCCCCAGCCAAGAGAAGCTCCCAGACAGATCCGTCCCTGGAAATTCAATCTGCAGTGACTGTAATCCCACCAGGATGTATGAAAAATCCATTCCATCAGCACTGCCGTAACATATTCCAGCACAGTAGCCACAACGACACCGCCTGCAAAAAGAATCAGTGTATTTCCATCCAGATCCTTTAAAATCAGGTATACAGAAATCGCACCAAATCCGTAAATCGTACACAGCGGTCCGGATATAAAGCCACGGTTCACATATCTCCCCTGTTTGGCAGATACATAACTTGTTTCCCAGACCCAGCCAAGGAAGCTGTACAGGATCAGCCAGCTCAAAATATGATACATATCAACACCATGTATTGTCAGTTCCCACATATCATTCTCCTGTCATTTTACTGCCATTCTGCCCGCCAAAACAGGCAGACAAGAACGTATCTTATACTATACACTCTTTCCCCGCAATTTTCACTACCAAATACAAAAAATTAATGTATAATTAATAAGAAATCATCCCAGAAAGGATTGCTGCAAATGTATTTTCAAAAAAAATCTCTTTCATCCGGTCTTCTTTCTTTCTCGGAAGCCACAGATTATCTCTCCAGACAGCTCAAGCGCCCGGTGTCCGCCCCGGTGTTTTACGATATTGAAACGACCGGACTGTCGCATACTTCGGCGGCAGTGTATCTGACAGGCGCTGTTTTCCATGAAAACGGAACCTGGATGTGCTGTCAGTGGATGTCCGGCTCTGCCGATGAAGAACCCCTGGTTCTGGAAGCTTTCGCCGGTTTTCTGAGTCGTCACGCCGACTGTACGATCCAGTACAACGGCAGTACCTTCGACCAGCCGTTCCTTTCTGCCAGATACCGGCATTATCAGATGCCGGATCCGCTGCAGGAGCTTCCCTCTCTGGATCTTTACCGGACACTTTGTCCGCTGAAAAAACTGCTGAAGCTGGATTCTATGAAACAGCCCTGTATGGAAGCCTTTCTGTCATGTCCAAAGCGGCTGTATCCGGACGGAAAAGAAGGAATCCGTCTTTACCGGAAATTCTGCACCAGGCCGGATTCTTCTCTGCAGGAGCTTCTCCTTGGTCATAATCGGGAGGATCTGCAGGGACTGATGATGATTCTGCCTTCACTCGCTTATCTGGATCTGTATACTGGAGACTACGAAGTTTCCGGATGTTCCTGCGCAGACGAAAAGGTTTTGTTTGAATTAATACTTTCTCATTCCATTCCCGTACTGTTTTCCAATGGGAATCTTCACTTTTATATCACCGGAAAGGGCACTTCCGTACGTCTGTCCACAGAGGCTCCGGATGGAAACCTTCGCCTATATTACAAAGACTATAAAAATTATGATTATATCCCATCTGAAGACCGGGTGATTCCAAAAGCTCTGTCTGCCTGTCTGGAGAAATGCCTTCGCGTTCCGGCCACTGCCGACACCTGCTATACCCGGGTTTTCTGCAGCCAGACATTTCTGGAGACACCTGCCATGCAGAAGCAGTATCTGGAACACTCTCTGCCCTATTACCTGCAGACTCTATAGGGCTTCCGTAGAAAAAATGCCGGAGCAACGCTCCGGCATTTCCATTTTATCATTCTTATTCTTCCATTGTCTCCTCAGCTGCTTCTGCTGCCGGTTCTTCCGGAGCCGTTTCAAGAGCTTTCATGCTCAGGCTGATCTTCTTGTCCTCACCGTTGAAATCTACAACCTTTGCTTCGATTTCCTGTCCGATGCTCAGAACATCAGACGGTTTCGCAACATGCTCTCTGGAGATCTGTGATACATGAAGCAGTGCATCAACACCTGCTGCAAGCTCAACAAACGCGCCAAAGTCTGTCATACGTGCGACACGTCCTTTTACAATGTTTCCAACAGCGAAATCCTCTGCTGCTGTGAGCCACGGATTCTCTTCCGGGAATTTCATGGAAAGAGCAATCTTATCTTCGTTAATGTCCTTTACAAGAACCTTCACTTCATCGCCAACACTGAATACCTTCTTCGGATTTTCAACACGTCCCCAGGACATTTCGGAAATATGAAGCAGTCCGTCTGCTCCGCCAAGATCGATGAATGCACCAAAATCTGTCACATTCTTGACAACACCTTCCACAGTGTCACCAACATGCAGTCTTTCCATCAGTGCTTTCTGTTTCTCTGCCTTTTCTGCAAGAAGAAGCATTTTGCGGTTACCGATGATACGGCGTCTTCTCGGATTGAATTCCGTTACCACAAACTCAATTTCCTGATTTGCATATTTGGACAGATCTTTTTCGTATGTGTCGGATACAAGGCTGGCCGGAATAAACACTCTGGTCTCTTCCACATTCACGCAAAGACCGCCATCCAGTACCTGTGTAACCGGTGCTTTCAGCACTTCCTGGCTCTCAAATGCCTCTTCCAGACGTTTGTTGCCTTTTTCTGCTGCAAGTCTCTTATATGTCAAGATCACCTGACCTTCTCCGTCATTCACTTTCAGAACTTTCACTTCCATGGTATCTCCAGGATGAACCGCTTCTGTAAGAACAACACTTGAATCATTTGTGTACTCGTTCTTCGTAATAATGCCGTCAGCCTTATAGCCGATGTTCAGGATGATTTCATCATCTTTGACATCGATAACTGTACCCTGTACGATTTCTCCATTTCTGATAGTTTTTACGGAATCTTCCAGCATCTGTTCAAAACTTAACTCTGACATGTTGTTGAACCTCCTCAATAATTTTCTTCGGGGTGGATGCCCCTGCTGTAATACCTACATAACTACTGTGATGGAACATTTCAGAGTCCAAGTCTACAGGTGATTGTATATAGTAAGTATTTCCACATTCCTTTTTACATATTTCATACAGCTTCTGAGTATTGGAACTATGCCGTCCTCCGATAACAAGCATGGTGTCCGCTTCTTCTGCAATACTGGCCGCCTCTTTCTGCCGCTCTTCGGTTGCATTGCAGATGGTATTCACTATGTTCAGGAATTCTAAAACATTATTATCATACCTCTTTTCAGCAAGAATTTCAACTAATTCTTTAAATTTGTTGTAATTAAATGTCGTCTGAGACACTACACATATGTTTCTGCCCTTTGGCGGAACAAAATCCTCTGCCTCCTGCCTCGTCTGAAGCACGGTATAATCGCCGCAGCACCATCCGACAATTCCCTGAACCTCCGGATGTCCCGCATCTCCGACAATCACGATATGGGCCCCTTTTTCACTCTCACGTTCTACCGTACGGTGAATTTTCAGCACATAAGGACATGTCACATCCACATATTCCAGTCCGCAGTTTCTGATGCGCTCATAAATCTTTTTTCCCACACCGTGAGAACGAATAATCACTGTTCCGCCAGTCAGAGAATCCAGATCCTTCTCTTCAATCACGCGGACTTCTTTCTCTTCCAGATCCTTCACCACCGCTTCGTTGTGAATGATCGGCCCCAGTGTATAGATAGGCTGCCTGCCTTCGTCGATCAGCTCATACACCTTATCCACTGCACGCTTCACTCCAAAACAGAAACCGGCGGTCTTTGCCACTTTTACCTTCATGCCCGGTCCACCTTTTCCCTGTAGATCCGCAGAATCTCATCAACCACTTCCTGTATCGACATCTCGGAGGAATCCACCAGAACCGCATCCTCCGCCTGGCAAAGCGGAGATACCTCCCGATTCATATCCCGCTCATCCCGCTCTATGATATCTCTTTCAACTTCTTCCAGACTGCATTCCTGTCCCTTTTCCTTAAGCTCCTGCAGGCGGCGCAGAGCCCTTGTCCTGGCACTGGCGGTAAGATAGATTTTCACATCGGCATCCGGAAGAATGGTAGTACCGATATCCCTTCCATCCATCACCACATCATTTTCCGCCGCCAGAGTGCGCTGAAGCGCCAGCAGATGTGCTCTGACTGCAGGCTTTGCAGAACTGACCGAAGCCATTTTTCCAACCTCTTCGGTACGCAGATATGCATTCACATTCTCCCCGTTCAGAAGGACTGTCTGCTCTTTGTTTACATACTTTATGGAAATCCGGGCACCCTCACAGATTTTTTCGATCTCATCCTCATTCTCTTTTGTAACGCCGTTCCGGATCATATACAGCGCCATCGCGCGATACATGGCACCGGTATCGACATAAATAAACGAAAGCTCTCCTGCCACCCTTCTGGCAATGGTACTTTTTCCGGCTCCGGCCGGACCGTCGATTGCGATATTACATCCCATGAAACTTGTTCCTCCAATCCTGTATGCTTCATTTCAGCGATGACGCTGCAAGATATGCGGTAGACCATGCGATCTGCAGGTTGAATCCTCCGGTAACCGCATCCAGATCCAGCACCTCCCCGATAAAATACAGATTCTTCACCTTTCTGGATTCCATCGTACCCGGCTGTATTTCCTTCACTGACACACCGCCTTTCGTGATAATCGCTTCCCGGAACTCTCCCAGTCCCGTAACGGTAAACGGAAAAGCTTTTGTCAGCTGTGCGAAGGATCTGCGCTCCTCCCTGGAAATTTCATGTACCGGCTTTTCCGGTGAAATTCCGCTGAGCTCTATTATAACAGGTGTCAGCGAATTAGGGAACAGGACACTGATCACATTTTTAAACTGCCGGTTCTGTCCTCCCTCAAATTCACGCAAAATCCTGGCGTCCAGCTGTTCCAGAGACAGGGCGGGCTTCAGATCCAGATACGCCTGAAGCTCTCTGCTTTCCAGCAAATGACCCACATGCGCGCTTGCAGACAGTATCATCGGCCCCGTCACTCCAAAATGTGTAAACATCATTTCCCCGAAATCTTCGTATACTTTTTTCTTTCCATCCCGGAGCTGCAGCCCGGTATTCCTCAGGGACAGCCCCTGCATCCTCATGACATATTCTTCCTTAACCTTCATGGGAACCAGAGACGGACGCGGTGTCACCACTTTCATTCCAAGCTCTTCTGCAAACCGGTAGCCGTCTCCTGTGGATCCGGTTGCGGGATAGGACACGCCCCCGGTTGCAGTAATCACTGCATCTGCTTCCATCCTTGTCCCGTCGGAAAGCATCACGCCCGCAGCCTGACCGTCTTTGGCGATGATATGTGCCGCTTCTGTCCGCAGGAGAACCGTTACCCCCTGTCGTCTCATCTCCTTTTCCAGCGCCCTTATGATATCCGATGAGTGATCCGATACCGGAAACACCCGGTTTCCCCGCTCTGTTTTCAGCGGAACCCCCAGTTCCGTAAAGAAATCCATCACATCCTGACTGGTATACGAATAAAATGCACTGTACAGAAATTTCGGATTTCGCATCACCGCAGGAAACAGTTCTTCCGTCTCACACGCATTTGTCAGATTACAGCGTCCCTTTCCCGTGATATACAGTTTTTTTCCTAGCTTCTCATTCTTTTCCAGAAGATGGACCTGGTGTCCGTTTCTGGCGGCATGTACTGCAGCCATCATGCCGGCTGCACCTCCGCCAATAATGATCACTTTACTCATGTTATCCCGTCCTTATGCAAAATGTGAGCTAAAAAGGCTGTCTCCGGTGTAACATTGCACACAGCGACAGCCTTTCTTTGATTTACATCAGATTATACCGGATATGCTCCGTTTTTTGTATCTGCTGCAGTCTCATCCATTTTTGTTTTCTGAGCCTGGCGATATTTAAAGAAATCGGTAGCAACCTGCGGGAACAGTGCATAAGACAGAACGTCCTCATCCTGCTCCTTATACTGAGCCATCTCACCTTCCAGTTTGTCCAGCTCGTTTTCAATCAGATCTGCCGGACGGCAGGTGATCACTTCCGCATCACCGATACACTTCTTCTGAACTTCCGGATTGAACGGTTTTACTGTTGCGCCGTATTTTCCGCTCAGGATATCCTTTGTCTCTTTTGTAGCCATTTTATATCTTTCACCCATCAGTACGTTAAATACAGCCTGTGTACCGACGATCTGAGAGGACGGTGTAACAAGCGGCGGCTCACCAAGGTCTTTACGAACACGCGGAACTTCTTCCAGAACCTCATAGAACTTGTCTTCCGCATGCTGTTCCTTCAGCTGAGAAGTCAGATTGGAAAGCATACCACCCGGTACCTGGTACAGAAGTGTCTTGATGTTCACACCAAGGTTCTTCGGATTCAGCAGACCGGAATCCAGTGCCTCATCACGAAGCGGACGGAAGTAATCTGCGATTTCCGCAAGCAGCTGCTGGTCAAATCCGGTATCATACGGCGTACCCTTGAAGGTCTCAACCATAACCTCTGTTGCCGGCTGGGAAGTACCCAGAGCAAACGGAGACATTGCGGTATCAATAATATCCACACCAGCCTCTACTGCCTTCAGATATGTCATGGAAGCGACACCGGAGGTGTAATGGGTATGAAGATCGATCGGGATCTTGACCGTTTCCTTCAGAGCCGTTACCAGCTCCGTAGCCTTATACGGAAGCAGCAGGCCGGCCATATCCTTGATACAGATGGAATCTGCTCCCATCTCCTCGATCTGTTTTGCAATGCCGGTCCAGTATTCCAGTGTATATGCATCACCCAGAGTATAGGAAAGAGCTACCTGTGCATGAGCCTTTTCCTTGTTTGCAGCGGAAACAGCTGTCTGAAGATTACGCATGTCATTCAGACAGTCAAAGATACGGATGATATCAATTCCGTTTGCAACGGATTTCTGTACAAAATATTCCACCACGTCATCGGCGTAGGGACGATATCCCAGGATATTCTGTCCACGGAACAGCATCTGCAGTTTTGTGTTCTTGAATCCGTCACGCAGCTTGCGAAGTCTCTCCCACGGATCTTCCTTCAGGAAGCGAAGAGATGCATCAAATGTGGCACCACCCCAGCACTCTACTGCATGGTAGCCGACTTTATCCAGTTTATCAATGATCGGGAGCATCTGCTCTGTGCTCATACGTGTGGCAATCAGGGACTGATGAGCATCACGCAGAATGGTTTCCACGATTTTAACAGGTTTTTTCTCTAATTCTGCCATTTTATATCTCCTTATATATTTCTTTCAGAATCTTGTCAGGTATTCCGGACTATACACCAAAGATTGCCATAAAGGTACCGGCCGCTACTGCAGTACCGATAACGCCGGCAACGTTCGGTCCCATCGCATGCATCAGAAGGAAGTTGGTCGGATCTGCCTCCGCACCTACTTTCTGTGATACGCGGGCTGCCATCGGAACGGCGGATACACCGGCAGAACCGATCAGCGGATTGATCTTTCCGCCCGTAACCTTACACATTACCTTACCAAGAAGAACACCGCCCATGGTACCGAAGGCAAAGGCAATCAGACCAAGTGCAACGATCTTCAGCGTGCTGATATTCAGGAATGCCTCTGCACTGGTGGATGCACCTACAGAAGTTCCCAGAAGGATAACAACGATGTACATCATAGCATTGCTTGCAGTTTCCGTCAGCTGTTTTACCACGCCGGACTCCCGGAACAGGTTACCGAGCATCAGCATACCAACCAGAGGAGCCGTTGTCGGCAGAATCAGGCAGACAACGATGGTGATCACGATGGGGAACAGGATCTTTTCCAGTTTGGATACCGGACGAAGCTGCTCCATCTTGATCTTGCGCTCTTTTTCTGTGGTAAAGAGCTTCATGATCGGAGGCTGGATAATGGGAACCAGAGACATATAAGAGTACGCCGCCACCGCAATGGGACCCATCAGAGTGGTCTGTCCCAGCTTACCGGCAAGGAAGATGGATGTCGGTCCGTCTGCACCGCCGATAATGGAAATCGCTGCTGCTGCCTTTCCGTTGAATCCAAAGAGGATTGCCAGGAAATAAGCCGCATAAATACCGAGCTGAGCTGCTGCACCCAGCAAAAAGCTTTTCGGGTTTGCGATCAGCGGACCGAAGTCTGTCATCGCACCTACGCCCATGAAGATAAGGGAGGGCAAGATACTCCACTCATCCAGAATGTAAAAATAATGTAACAGTCCACCAACCCCGTTAGACATCTCTTCCGGACGAGCCATGATTTCCGGATAAATATTAACAAGGAGCATACCGAATGCGATCGGCACAAGAAGAAGCGGTTCGAATCCATGGCGGATCGCCAGGTACAGGAACACAAGTGCCACGAGGATCATGATATAATTGCCCCATGTCAGATTAAAAAAGGCTGTCTGGTGAAGCAGGTTGGACAAGGTTTCTCCAATACTAGACATCTGTCTACCTCCTGTCCTAGTTCATTGTTGCCAGAGTATCTCCGTTTTCCACAGCTGCGCCTACGGCTACGTCAATGCTGACGATGGTTCCGTCCTGAGGTGCAACAACCGGGATTTCCATTTTCATGGATTCAAGAATTACCACGCTGTCGCCGGCCTTCACTGCCTGGCCTGCAGATGCCGCGATGCTCACAACCTTACCCGGAACAGAAGCTGCCACTTTTACTGCGCCTGCGCCGCCTGCCGGTGCTGCTGCCTTCGGTGCTGCTGCAGGTGCTGCCTTCGGTGCTGCCTTTGGTGCTGCCACCGGTGCAGATGCCACGCTGCCGGTCTCTTCTACAGTTACTTCATATGCTGTTCCGTTTACAGTAATTGTATAACTTTTCATTTTTTAATCCTCCTAGAATTGATTACCATTTTTTATTTACTTTGCGGATAGAGCGGACAACAAATCCATCCGTGGATGTCTGTCCTTCTGCTGCTGCAATGGCTGCTGCGATCACTGCGATCAGCTCTGTATCATCGGCTGTCTGTTCTGCTGCCGGTGCTGCTGCCACCGGAGCCGCCGGTGCCGGCGCTGCCGGTGCCGTTTTTTTCTTTTCTCCCGACGGAATAAACTTGAACAGGGAAATGATAAAGCTGAGGAACAGCAGCATCACAAATACGGTGGCAATACCGATGATGGTATTCTGTGCCGCACCCTTCATATATACGGACAGAGGATAATCCACATCAATCGTCATGGAGGTAAAGCCCGCCTCCGGGTCAACAATAAATGTAAAGTCCGCATCATATTTCTCAAAGCTTACCGGCACGACAGCTATATATTCGCCGTCATCCTCCGTGATTTCCGCCTCATATACAGCGTCTTCTTTTACCGCGCCTAATTCATCTTTTGTATCCACCCAGGCCTGTAATGCAGATACAGCAAATTCGTCACCGGAATTCAGATATGACTCGATGTCCTCATCGGACATGGTGATGATCGTTTCAGCTGTCTGCTCAGCGCCAAGGGTGATCTGCTCTTTCAGAGAATCCTCTTCTTCCGCTGATACCGCTGCTGTCCCGAACAGTAAGCTTCCGGTCACAACCGCCGTACAGAGAACAGCGGAGAGTTTTTTAAATGTCTGTTTCATATGCTCCACCTCGCTTAGACCGTGCCGTGTTTTTTCGCCGGACGTTCTTCTCTCTTAGTGAACAGCATCTCAAATGCTCCAATTACATATTTTCTTGTATCTGCCGGGCTGATGATCGTATCCACATAGCCTCTTGCTGCTGCACTGTCCACGCTGGACTGCAGTTCACGATACTCAGCTGCCTTTTCATTGATGGTCGCCGCATCAGAGCCTGCATACATGATCTTCGCTGCAAGAGATGCATCCATCATTCCGATCTGTGCACCTTCCCATGCATAAACCATATCTGCGCCGATTGCCTTGCTGTTCATGGCAATATATGCATTTCCGAATGCTTTTCCGATAATCACATTTACCTTCGGAACGGTCGCACCTGCAAAAGCACTCACCATAGCTCCCACAGATTTTGCCATCATCTTTTCATTGCACAGGTCTGCCTTGAATCCGTTTACATTTGTAAGCGTGAGAACCGGGATTTCAAATGCATCACAGAATTTCACAAAATCAGCTGCTTTTCTGGCGCCTCTGGAGGAAAGACTTCCATCCATCTCCTCTGTCTTGTTTCCGTCTGCATCGTAAATCTCACTTCTGTTTGCAACTGCACCGACCGTAGCGCCGTTCAGTCTCATAAAGCCTGTCACAATGTCTTTTCCATAGTTCGCCTTCGTCTCGAAGAACTCACCGTTATCTGCGATCTGAGAAAGAGCAATACCGGTATCACCCACACAGTTTTCCAGATTCTCGCATACGCGGTTCAGATCATCGGTACATTCCACATAGGAATCATTATCTTCAAAATTGGACGGGAGCAGGCTCACCAGCTCACGGATCTGTCCAAGGATCTCTTCCTCTGTTCCGACACCATCGATCAGACCGGTTTCCTCACTCTGGAATTTTGCATCCGATGTATCACATTTGGAAATGTGGTTGCCCTGCAGCGCGTTTGGTGAATTCACAAACATTTTACCTTTGGAGCCTTCCACAAATGTAAAATCGGTAAGCGCCGGAATCACTGCCATTCCACCGCCGCAGGTACCGAAAATACCTGTAATCTGCGGGATCACTCCGGATGCGAGCACTGTTTTCAGATAGATTTCTCCAAACGCCTCAAGTGCATCTGTCGCCTCCTGAAGACGAAGACCTGCACAATCCACAAGACCAATCACAGGAGCTCCTGTTTTCATGGCCATGTCATACAGTCTGGAAATTTTCTTAGCATGCATCTCACCGACCGTTCCATTCAGTACAGAAGCATCCTGGCTGTATACATAAACCAGATTGCCGTCGATGACCCCATATCCGGTAATTACACCGTCAGAAGGTGCCTTTTCTGCAGTCATGTTAAAATCCGTCGCTCTTGCGGTAACGCTCTTTCCGATTTCAACAAAACTGTTTGCATCAAGCAAAGAAGTGATTCTTGTGCCTGCCAAGCTTTGTGTTGCATTACTCATTCTTGTTTGCCCTCCATTTTTATAATATTTAACAGTTTAACCCGAAAATTAAGCCGATTATAATTGTACCTTTTTTTAAACAAATTTTCAATACTTTTTGTACTTTTTGTCAATTTTTTAACTTTCAAGGTAAGAAAAAAACAGTCCTCCGAAAAGCCGAAGGACTGTTTTCCTATCCGTAAAAATATTCCTGAAAAATCTTCTGTACCATCCAGTGATAGCTTTTCCTCTGAAGGGACCTGTCCGCCACTACCGGATACGTCTTCAGCACTTCACCATTCAGAAGAATCACCTGCTGCCCGATCTTCTGTCCTTTTTTTACAGGTGCCTGTACCTGCTCCGGTACCTGAAGCTCATACTGCAGATTATCCATGCTGCTGATCAGTATCCGGAATTCTTTCTCCTCTGCGGAAACCTCCACAAAAGGCTCCAGATATTCCTTCTCACAGATTCCCGACCCTGTTTCCACACCGTTTTTCACAAGAACCGGTCCGATCTCAGGTTCCTTCCATATGAGATGATTTGCAAAATTCTTTTCACCGTATTCCAGAAGCTTTCTGGTGTCACTCCATTTATAGGCCTTGTGGTTTGGCCATCCGCAGCCAAGCAAAGATACGATCAGACGCTTTCCTCCCACATCACAGGCACAGACATAGCAGTATCCTGCGTTTCCGGTAAATCCCGTCTTTCCGGAAAGAACACCGTCCATCATGTCCAGAAGCGCATTGCTGTTGTGGATCTGAAACTGACGTTTCCCCAGGATGTCCGAAAACTGATAGTCCCTGGTCTGTGTAATCTTAAGAAATGTCTCGTTCTGAATGGCATAGTTCATAATGCATGCCAGATCTCTGGCCGTTGTATGATGAATTCCGTTCTCATCTTCTGCATCAAGGCCGTTTGGCGTGATAAAATACGTGTCGGTACATCCGATTTCCTCTGCCTTCTGATTCATCATTTTTGCAAATTCTTCCACGGAGCCCCCGATATGCTCCGCAATGGCCACAGCCGTGTCATTATGGCTTTTCAGCATCAGAGAATACAGAAGATCTTCCAGATAGTACTGTTCTCCCTCACAGATTCCAAGCTGCACGTCCGGCTGCGACGCCGCATTGGCAGACACCTGAACATAATCATCTCCCGGTGCATTCTCCAGAGCCAGTATGCAGGTCATCACCTTTGTCGTACTTGCATTCGGCCTTGGTACCTCCCCTTCTTTCTCAAACAGCACCCTGCCTGTCCCTGCATCCATCAGAACAGCAGACAGCGAATACAGATTCATCCCGGCCGCTGTCACCCGGTTATCCGCCAACAGTAAAAATGCCGCCAGCAGACTGACGGCAGAAATACGGAATTTTCTCATGACACCCCCTGCAGATCAGATTCTAATATATCCTATGCAGTCCCGTCCTGATTATTCCGGCAATTATTTTCCCTTGTAGTTCAGAAACCATTCCGGTGCAAGATTCCGGTCCTCCTTTGCAAGAAGGGAAAGCTCCCGAAGCATATGCGGCACCTTCTCCAGTGCCTCGTCATACAGCCGCAGTGCCTCATCCACATAGCACTGCACCGACCGGTCCGGATGCAGTCTCATAAAATGATCTCTCAGATACCCCTGCACCTTTTTTCCTCCCAAAAACGAAAAACGCATAACCAGCCTCCTGCGCTTCTCTCCGTCATTGCAGACCATCAGATTCGTAAAAAACTTCATCAGTTTCAAAGACAGATAAAGAATCCTTGTGGGAATCCCCGGAAGTGCCCGGTGGATCACCGCCGCATACTCCAGCCGCGGAACCACACAGTCTGACGGATGATATACCAGAGGATCTTTCCCGGTCCTCAGCATCAGTTCCCGGTCCATCTCTTTTTCCAGCAGTGTGTGGGTCACCTTGCCCTCATGATCCATCTCGTTGATATACGGATGGCAGGTAGAATCCAGAATATAATGACAGGCAAACCCGATCAGATATCCGTATAGTGCCTCATCCTTTTCATCTCTCACAATTTTCATTCCACGGCGAAAAAAATCGGCTGCCTTTTCCTGGTGCATCATTACCCCGAACCGGGTCACCGGATTGACACCCAGACAGAAATAAAACAGAATATCCGGACCATGCTGCCCGATGCGATACAGTTCCCTGTTCCGGTATACCACCCGCTTCATCTCCTCCGGAAGCAGCTTATAAACTTTTTTCCCAAATAAATCATGTGCATACGTCGTAGGCATTTCTATTTCTCCTATACATCCAGCTTCAGCTGTATTTCCTCCTCTGCCTCAGCCTTGAAATCCTCCACCTTGACAGGATCCATGACCGGAAGCTCCTCCAGAGCCTGAACCCCGAAGGAACGCAGAAATTCTTCTGTCGTACCGAAAAGAATGGGTCTTCCGGGCGCATCCAGACGCCCCAGTTCCCGGATCAGATTGTATTCCAGCAGTTTATTCACCGCATGGTCACACTTTACGCCTCTGATTTTTTCAATCTCCAGACGGGTGACCGGCTGCTTGTATGCAATGATGGACAGTGTTTCCAGCATTACATCCGTCAGAACCGGTTTTTTGGGGTGAAGAGCGATCTGAATCAGATATTCATAGTATTCTTTATTTGTGCACATCTGATACGCGTCCTCCAGCTCAATAATCTGAATTCCCCGCTCCTCCTGCCGGTACCGGTCCATCATGTTATGTATCACTTTTCTTGTCGTATCCACATCCTGCCCGATGGCCCCTGCGATCTGTGTCAGCTCCACAGAATCTCCCATGGTAAACAGTATGGCCTCAATGGCAGCTTCCATTTTCTTGATCTCCACCAGTTCTTCCTCTTTCTGATTGTTATCCTTGCGGTTCTTCTGAATATTCTGTCAGATGCTTCCAGGTCGACGGATCTGAAAGCACCTCCACCTCAATTTCTTCTCCCTGCGCTTCCTGCTGCACATGCAGGTGCCCCATCTTGATCAGTTCCAGCATACACAGAAAAGAAACGATGGTCTGTATCCGGGAATGATGTCCCTCCAGCAGATCGCGAAAGTGAAATTTTCTGTGTTCTTTCGCAAAATCGCGGATCTGAAGCATTCTGTCCGAAACGCTGATTTCTTCCTTCTCAATGGTGCCGAACCGGCTTCGGATCGGATCGATTTTGTCTTCCTGCCGGCGAATGATGGACTTGAATACGGCATTCAGCTTCTCCAGCGTGACCCCCGACAAAAGCGATTCAACATCCACCGGTTCTCTGTATTTCAGAACCTCCTCCGGAACAGACGGACTGCGGTAATAGACATTTGCCGCATCCTCCATACGGTCCTTCAGTTCGTATGACATATATTTGTACATTTTGTATTCCAGAAGTTTTTCCACCAGTTCTGCCCTCGGATCTTCCTCCTCGCCCTCTTCCACCGGCTCTTTCGGCAGAAGCATCCGGCACTTGATATCCAGAAGCGTAGCCGCCATGACCATGAATTCACTCATGACTCCCAGATCCTTCTCTTCCATCCCCTGGATATATTCCATATACTGATCGGTGATTTCCACAATGGGAATATCATAAATATCTATTTTATTTTTATCAATCAAATGCAGAAGCAGATCCAGAGGACCTTCAAACACATTCAGCTTAACCGGAATTGCCATGCTTCACCTCGAAATTGTAATAAAAATCAGCTGCCTGGGATTGTGAATGCGCACCCTCACGGTGTGCTCTCCCAGTCCCGGACTGACAATCATGGACTGTCCGTCTCTTCGGATCTGTCCATGGCTGTAGGGAGCAAACGGACGGAACTGAGGCGAAATCAGCCCCCGCCCTCCGGGAAGCTGCACCACACCGCCATGATAATGCCCGGACAGAATCAGATCTGCTCCCCATGCAAAATAATTTCCGGCATATGCCGGATTATGGGCAAGCAGTATTTTCACATCATCCTCCTGCCCGGAAGGAAGCAGCCTGTTCAGCTGTTCCTGCCGAAGAACCGGAGAAAAAGGCTTGCGGTAAAAACGCAGCGGGAGCTCCAGTCCCCAGATCTGAGCCTTCTCCTGCCCTGTTTCAAACAGAAAAGACTCATTATGAAGAAAATATACGCCTGCCTGCTCCAGATTTCTTTCGTAGGCCCGCACATATCTGCTTCCTTCCTGGTCCTCTGCCATTTTCTGTTCATGGTTTCCCGGCGAATAAAATACCGGATATTTCTGCGCCAGCTTCTTCAGGAAATGATATGCGTCCATAACACTGACAAAGCTCCTGTACACATACATATCTCCTGTCACAAGTATGGCATCCGGCTTTCCGGCATCGATTGCTTCCAGAAGCCGGACATTATTCTCTCCATGGAGCACACCATGAAGATCTGACAGAAACGCAAACCTCATTTTCCCATCTTTGTGCTTGATTTTTGTGGAATGCAGATGATATGCAGCAGTCTCGAAACGTTTCATTCCATCCTCCGTCTCAGGGGTTATTTTCCGAATCCGCAGTTGGGGAAGGTACAGGCAGCGCAGTTCAGACACAGTCCGCCTTCTCCCAGTCCGGCAAGCTCCTCTGCCGAAATCGGATCCTCCGCCATCAGACGGGGAAGAATCAGATCAAACACCGTCCGCTTTGCATACATGACACATCCCGGCAGCCCCAGAACAGGGATTCTTCGTCCGTCTTTTTCATAATAGGCAAGCATCAGCATTGCTCCCGGCAGCACCGGCGCTCCGTAGGTAATGACTTGTGCACCTGTATCGCGGATTGCTCCCGGTGTCCGGTCATCCGGATCCACACTCATCCCTCCGGTACAGATTACCATATCTGCCCCGTTCTCGATAAAATCCAGAATATCTCCGGTGATCCTTGCCTTCTCATCCCCCGGCGTCGTCTTCCCCAGAACCTGTGAAGAATACTCTCCCAGTTTTTCCTCCAGCACCGGTGTGAAGGTATCCTGGATCAGCCCCTTGGACACCTCACTTCCGGTAGCAATAATTCCTGTCTTCTTTTCCCGGAAAGGCAAAATCTCAAAAATCGGCATTTCTCCTGCCGCCTCTTTTGCCCGGTTCATTTTCTCTTCCTCGATTACAAGAGGAATGATCCGGGTGCCGGCAATCTTATCTCCCTTTTTCACCGGAAAATCCCCATGTCTGGAAGCAATCATCATCTCACCCAGACGATTCACCCGGTTCAGAGCATCTCTGCGGATTTTCAGCAGTCCATCCAGATCTGCAATCAGCTCGATCTTTCCTTCCTTCACATCGCTTCCGTGCATATGATTCCCGGCACTGATTTCATACAGGATCTGTGCCGCCTCATTTTCATGGAGAATTCCCTCTTTGTTTTCCCATACAAAAAGATGTTCCTTTCCGACCTTCAGCAGTTCCGGAATATCCTCTTCTCTCACCACATGCCCTTTTCTGAACAGGACGCCCTTCTTTTTATCTTTTATGATCTGTGTAATATCATGACATAAGATATGTCCTACTGCATCTTCCGTTCTTATCTCACGCATTTTTTCGCCTCTCCTGTCTTGCTTGTCGTTTTAAACATCTGTATTATAGCAGATTGCCGCAGAGTATTCAAATATTATTCCAGATGTGTCAGCAAACGCAGCACTTTTCTGATACAGTCCGGATATGAGGCTCTCCTAACCGACTTTGCATAAAGAATATCCATACTGCCGATTTCTTTTCCGTCGGCAAAGTAGATCACCTTTCCCGCCGGGTCATCCTTTTTCACCGGCGCCTGCACACTTTTTGGCAGTCTGATTTTTCGTTTTACATCCAAGACCACAGCGCCGTCGACAGACAGATAGCAGAATCTGCCGGCCATTTTCAGAGGAACCTCCTCCTGCACCCCGCGTTCCACCTCCAGAACCGGCAGTTTTATCTTTTCTTTCTCCTCAAACAGACTGCATCTGGAAAAGCCGTAATTCAGCATGGCCGCCGCATCCCGGAAGCGCACCTTGTAATCCGGGGCTGCCATTACCGCGGCAATCAGCGTGATTCCATTTCGTATCGCCACACCGCTGAAACAGTATTTTGCCATGCTGGTGCTTCCCGTTTTCAGTCCGACACAGCCTTCATAGCTGCGCAGAAGCTTGTTGGTATTTGTCAGTCCGAATTCACTGGTTCCCTGTCTGGTGACATGTGTGATATTTTCCATCCAGATGGAAGAATAATTCAGGATTCCGGGATAACGCTCCACCAGTTCCCGGCTCATAATAGCAATATCCCGTGCGGTCGTATAGTGCCCGGAAGAATCTGTAAGTCCGCAGCAGTCCTCAAAATGTGTATTTTTCATTCCAAGCTCTTCCGCTCTTTGATTCATCTGCTTTACAAATTCCTGTTCGCTCCCGGAAATATGCTCTGCCATGGCAACGCTGGCATCATTTCCGGACGCAACCACAATACATTTAATCAGGGTTTCCACCGTCTGTGTTTCCCCTTCTTCCAGAAACACCTGCGAACCGCCCATAGATTTTGCGTAGGCACTGGTTGTCACCACATCCTCCATCTTCAGTTTTCCGCTGTCCAGCGCATCGTAGATCAGAATCAGTGTCATGATTTTCGTAATACTTGCCGGACTCCTTCTCTCATCTGCATTCTTCTCATAGAGAACCGTACCCGTTCTGGCTTCCATCAGAAGTGCACTGGGCGCCTGCACCAGGCTCTGACTGTTTTCTCCTTCCTCCTGTACCGTTTCTTCTGCCGCAGCCTTTTCCACCGGAACCGGAAGCAATGTCAGACACAGCCACAAAATCAGAATTTTTTTTAATCTGCGCACAAACGGAACCTCTCCGAAACTCTTATTCTATTTTAAATACCGGGTACGGGTTTTATGCCAAAAAAAGAGACAGAGTCCTGAAGATCTGTCTCTTTTTGAATGATATCGTTTTCCTTTCCGGAAAGCTAATCCGATGCGCCGCTCCTTTACAGCATGGGTGCCAACAGACGCAGAATATTCTGAAGGATGCGGGTAATGACGCTTCGGCTCCTGCAGAACTCCAGTGTAACCGGCTTACAGTACTCGCAGGTCTGCAGAAAATCATCCCGCATGTCCGGAATCACAGAATTTCCGTACATCCATACACCATCCTCAAAATGAAGATACAGACTGCGGTAATCCAGATTGATGGTTCCTACCACACCGATCTCCCCGTCACACACAAAGGTCTTGGAATGAAGAAATCCCGGCTGATACTCGTAAATCTTCACTCCGGCATCCAGAAGCTCCTCATAGTAGGACTGAGTCAGAAGAAACACAATCTTTTTATCAGGAATTCCCGGAGTCATGATCCGTACATCCACGCCACTCTTTGCAGCCAGTGTCAGAGCGGTCATGATCTCATTGTCCACGATCAGATACGGTGTACAGATATAAACATATTTTTTTGCGCGGTTTATGATATTGAGGTAAACATTCTCACTTACAACTTCGTTATCAAGCGGCGAATCACAGAATGGCTGAACATATCCGTCACCGGCAAAGGGCTGAGGATGATATACATGCGGCATATATTTTTCATATTCAATCTCGCCTTTCGCCCTGGTAACCACCTGCCACATCTGCAGAAACATCACCGTCATATTCCACACAGCCTCTCCCTTCAGAAGAACTGCCGTATCCTTCCAGTGACCAAACCGTTTCTTTCGGTTAATGTACTCGTCCGCAAGATTGATTCCGCCGGTAAATCCGGTATGCCCGTCGATGATGCAAAGCTTCCGGTGATTCCGGTTGTTCTGAATAATATTCAGGAAGGGGCGGAACGGATTAAACACTTCGCAGCGGATTCCCTTGCTACGAAGCGTCTCATAATATTTGTGCGGAAGGGTTACCAGACATCCGAAATCATCATAAAGAAGCCGCACATCCACACCCTGCGCCGCCTTTCTTTCAAGGACCTCCAGAATGGTCTGCCACATGATGCCGTCATTGATGATAAAGTATTCAATAAAAATGTAGTGCTCCGCATTTTCCAGTTCCTGAACAAGGATGGGAAACATATCATCGCCCACCTGGAAATACTTCGCCTGCGTATTTTCATGGACCGGATATCCGGAAGCCTTATAAATATAATCCGACTGCCGATATATGGACAGATCTTCCTCTTTCAGCTTCTGGACCGTACGTTCCGGCGGCTTTGTATATTCTCTCCCTTCCGTCTCCAGTTTCTGGAAACGCTCTTCCATCCGGTTTGCAATACGCGACTGACCGAAAAGCAGATAAATTACCAGTCCGAAAACCGGCACCAGAAGAATCAGAATCGTCCACGCCAGCTTATAAGAAGGATTTATCCTGCGGTTGACGATCCACAATGTCACGATCACCGTCAGAATATTCAGTGCCACCGAAAAATATCTGGAATACGCAGTCAGTCTCCAGACCATCAGAAAAATCCAGACCAGCTGGATGATCAGGGCCAGTGCCACATAAAATATCCGGTTAAACAGTAGCTGAAAAATTCTTTTCAGCATAGTTCTGATATAGCTCATGAAATCACTCCATAAAACATAAGACGCCAGGCGCATGATTTAAAAATCCCTGGCATTAACGCCAGGGATTTTTGCGCACAATTAATTATATTTACGTTTTCTTGCGGCTTCAGATTTTTTCTTACGACGAACACTTGGTTTCTCGTAATGCTCTCTTTTGCGGATTTCCTGCTGGATACCTGCTTTTGCGCAGCTTCTCTTGAATCTGCGAAGAGCGCTATCTAAAGTCTCGTTTTCTTTTACGATAACGTTTGACATAGACTCACACCTAACCTCCCTCCAGTTGTAGATTGTGCTAAAATACAACTGTCTGGGTATTTTTCTTGCACGAG
>JALEJS010000037.1 GCA_022769545.1 Blautia sp.
GCGGGGGATGCCCGAGTGGCGGGGTGCCCTTCTCGAAGGGCATCCCCAAGAACGGACTACCGTTTTGAATACACAAAGCCCCAGCAAATGCCGGGGCTAATGTTTGAATTATTTTGGGACATTTTCAAAAATGCTTGACATTTAATAATTGTAAAAAAATCCGGAGGCTATTCTATAAAAAATGGAGTCCCGCTGTATCTGAAGAATTGACACAAAATTCATGAAAGCGATCATTGTCATATGAAATTTTTATGGTAGAATAAGGGCAGATACGTGAAAGGTCTAAGTGAAAAGTGAGGAGTATAAAAATATGACGAAAGCAGAATTTCTTGAGGAATTGAGGCGTCATCTTGCCGGGCAGATGCAGGACGGAAAAGTACTTGCACATGTCCGGTATTATGAAGATTATATAGAGGAACAGATTCGAAGCGGAAAAGAAGAACAGCAGGTGCTGGAAGAACTGGGAGATCCCCGACTGATTGCAAAGACGCTGCGGGATACGGATGCCGGTTCTGATTCCAATCAGGAAATATATGAAGAGCGCAGATCCGGGGAATCATCGGAAGGCGGCAGCTCCGGGTCATACAGAACCGGAAACGTATTTCACATTGATTTTTCGAAATGGTATGTAAAGGTTCTTGCGGTTGTTGCCGTGATTGTGATTCTTCTTGTGCTGTTTTCCATTTTATCGGCCGTTCTTCCGTTTTTTATTGTTCTGGCAGTGATCCTGTTTGTGCTGTCCTGGCTGAAAAATCGCTGAAGCTTTCGGCTGCTTCCGGGGAATTTTGGGCTGTTTCAGCTGATTCTGTTCCGGATTTTCCGGGAAGTCTTGACAAGCTTCGGGGAATGTTGTTACACTGTAAGACGTTCAAAAGTAAAAATCTTTATTCTATGAAAGGTAAGGAGTTTTTAAAAATGAGTGAGATGAAGCCGATTAAAGCAGGTAAGGTACGTGAGATCTACGATAACGGAGACAGCCTGATCATGGTTGCCACAGACCGCATCAGCTGTTTTGATGTGATTCTGAAAAATCAGGTTACAAAAAAAGGTGCGGTTCTGACACAGATGTCCAGATTCTGGTTTGACCTGACCAAAGATATCATTCCCAATCACATGATCTCGGTAGATGTGAAAGATATGCCGGAATATTTCAGACAGGAAAAATTTGACGGAAACAGTATGATGTGCCGTAAGCTGGAAATGCTGCCGGTAGAATGTATCGTGCGTGGATATATTACCGGAAGCGGATGGGCAAGCTACCAGAAGACCGGAGAGGTCTGCGGAATTCGTCTCCCGGAGGGACTGAAGGAATCCGATAAGCTTCCGGAGCCGATCTATACACCGTCTACAAAGGCGGAGATCGGAGATCTTGATGAAAACATTTCCTTTGAGCAGAGCGTGGAATATCTGGAAAAACGTTTCCCGGGCAAAGGACAGGAATATGCAGAAAAGCTTCGTGACTGCACAATCGCACTGTACAAGAAATGTGCGGAATATGCGTTGGAAAGAGGAATCATCATTGCAGATACCAAATTTGAATTTGGTCTGGATGAAGAGGGCAACATGGTGATCGGTGATGAGATGCTGACTCCGGACAGTTCCAGATTCTGGCCGGCAGATGGCTATGAACCGGGACATGGACAGCCATCCTTTGACAAGCAGTTTGCCCGTGACTGGCTGAAAGCAAATCCGGATAACGACTGGACGCTTCCTCAGGAAATCGTTGACAAAACCATTGACAAATATCTTCAGGCCTATGAAATGCTCACAGGAAAGCCGTTATAAGACTGGCTGTTTTAAGGCTTCTATATATTATATAATTACAAAATAATTCATATATATGAAAAATATGACAAAAAGTCCCCTGTACCGCAAAAAAGTACAGGGGATTTTCTTCGTCAGGCATTGACACTTTAATGCGATTTCATGTACAATAAATGTTATGCTCTTATACTATGCATAAATATACATTCCTGTGACTGTTTTGAGAGTGGCATTTGGGAAAGGGCGGAGCAGATAACAGGAATCTTTTTTTGTGCACGGCAATTAAAACAGGAGGAAGATATTATGGGTAAGTATATCTGCAAGCGCCTGGGAATGGCGCTGGTAACCGTCTTTGTGGTTGCGACGCTGACCTTTTTCCTGATGAATATGGTACCGGGCGGTCCTTTCATGTCGGAAAAAGCGGTCAGTCCGAAAGCGCAGGCTGCGCTGGAAGCAAAATATGGTCTTGACAAGCCATTGTTTCAGCAGTATCTGACTTATATGAAAGATGCTCTTCATGGGGATTTTGGCGACAGTCTGAAACAGAGAGGACGTACGGTGTCTTCTATTATTGCAACAAAATTCCCGGTTTCTGCACGTCTGGGAGGGCTTTCTGTTCTTGTGGCATTCTGTATCGGTGTGCCTTTGGGATGTATATCCGCGCTGAACAGAGGAAAGCTCACAGATAATATTATCATTGTGGTGGCGACCTGCGGCATTGCAGTTCCCAGCTTTGTAATCTGTACCGTACTGATGTATACCTTCAGTGTAAAGCTGGGCTGGCTGCCGTCGCTGGGGCTGACGACCTGGAAGCATTACATCCTGCCGGTTACTGCGCTGGCATTTTATCCGACGGCATATATCACCCGTCTGATGCGTTCTTCCATGCTGGATGTGATGGGTCAGGACTATATGCGTACTGCCAGGGCGAAGGGTGTGAATCAGTTTTTCGTGCTGTTCAAGCATGCACTGAGGAATGCGGTTCTCCCGGTTGTAACCTATCTCGGACCGCTGCTGGCCTATACTGTAACCGGAAGCTTTATCGTTGAGAAAATCTTTACTATTCCGGGCCTGGGCGGCGAATTTATCGGTTCCATCACAAACCGTGACTATACGGTTATCATGGGAACGACCATTTTCCTTGCAACACTCATGGTATTTATGAATGTGGTCGTGGATATTGTATATAAGATTATTGACCCGCGTATCAAATTGAAGTAGGAGGAGACGGATAAGATGAACAACAATCCATTGAATATGATTCAGAAATTTGATCCGGAAGATTTCCTCCCGGCTTCCAATGAGGAAAAACAGAGTCTGGTTGTCATGCGTGAAAGCGTGAGCTTCTGGAAAGACGGTCTTCGCCGTCTGCTGAAAAACAAGATTGCCATGACAAGCCTTGTGGTGATCGTAATTATTATGATTTTTTCATTTATTGTTCCGAGCTTTTATCCATACAGCTATTCCCAGCAGATCAAGGGTGCAAACAATCTGGGAATTATGGAGTATTCCGAGGAGGAACAGGCACAGATCGATGCGGGAGAAAAAGTATTCCCGCACATTCTCGGTACGGATAAGCTGGGACGTGACTATGCCATCCGCGTTATGATGGGAAGCCGCATTTCCATCATGGTAGGTCTGATCGCGGCAGTGATCATTCTGGTAATTGGTTCTCTGATGGGATCTCTGGCAGCCTTTTTCGGCGGCTGGGTGGACATGCTGATCATGCGTATCGTAGATATCATATATACCATACCGGAAATTCTCCTGATCGTTCTGATTTCCTTTGCCATAAAGTCACCGCTGGAAAATCTTTCAAAGGTGCCGGGATTTGGCTGGATTCAGGTGGTTGGTGCAAATCTGATCAGTATTTTTATCGTGTTTGCCCTTCTGTACTGGGTGGGTATGGCACGTATGGTGCGAAGTCAGATTCTGACACTCCGGGAAAGTGAATATGTTACGGCTGCCAGAGCACTGGGTGCTTCCAACGGACGTATCATTAAAAAGCATCTTCTGACAAACTGTATCGGTACCCTGATCGTTACCACGACGCTTCAGATTCCGTCTTCGATTTTCACGGAGAGCTTCCTGAGTTTCCTGGGACTTGGTGTCGCGGTTCCCATGCCGTCGCTGGGATCTCTGGCCAGTGATGCCATCAACGGTCTGAATACATATCCGCATCTGCTGTTTATTCCGGCAGCACTGATCAGTCTGATCATTCTCAGCTTTAATCTGCTGGGAGACGGACTTCGTGATGCGTTTGACCCGAAAATGAAAAACTGAGAAAGGAAGGAAAAAAGATGAGTGATTATCTGGTAAGTATTGAACATGAGCGCCTTTCTTTCTTTACACCGGCCGGTGAGGTTAAGGCCCTCAATGATGTGACCTTTCAGCTGAAGGAAGGAGAGGTTCTGGGAATCGTAGGAGAATCCGGTTCCGGAAAATCGGTTACGGCATACAGTCTTATGGGGCTGACGGCATATCCGGGAAAGCTTCTGGGCGGAGAATTGAATTTTAACGGTCATCACATTAACACGATGACGGAAAAGGAATTTCAGAAAATGAGAGGCAATGAAATTGCCATCATTTTCCAGGATCCGATGACCAGTCTGAACCCGGTATACACGGTGGGAAATCAGATCCGTGAAGTGCTGAAGCTTCATACAAACAAGACAAAAGCACAGATCCAGGAGCGGGCCATTGAGCTTCTGGAGCTGGTCGGAATCAATGAACCGAAAAAACGTCTGAAGCAGTATCCCCATGAGCTTTCCGGCGGTATGCGTCAGCGTGTGATGATTGCCATTGCTCTGGCATGTGAACCGAAGCTTCTGATTGCAGATGAGCCCACCACAGCTCTTGACGTTACCATTCAGGCACAGATTCTGGAGCTGATGATGGAACTGAAAGATAAGCTGGGAATGGCAATTATGATGATTACCCATGACCTTGGTGTGGTTGCCAGCATGTGTGACCATATCGCGGTAATGTATGCGGGGAACATTGTGGAATACGGCACCACCGATGATATTTTCTACAATCCGAAACATGAATATACCAAGGGACTGATCCGGAGTATCCCGAGAATGGACAGCACCACACATGAGCGTCTGGTTCCGATTGAAGGAACGCCGGTGGACCTTCTGAATCCTCCGAAGGGATGCCCGTTTGCATCCCGCTGTGACAGCTGTATGCAGATTTGTCTCAGAGAAAAGGCTCCGATCACTCATTTCGGAGATGTACATTACACATCCTGCTGGATGAATCAGAAAGCCGAGCTGGAAGGAGGAAATAACAAATGAGCGATAAATTACTTCGCGTAGAGCATCTTCACCAGTACTTTCCGGCTGGAGGATTTGGCAAAAACAAAAAATTTGTTCAGGCAGTGGACGATGTTTCGTTCTATATCAACCGGGGCGAGACACTCGGACTGGTAGGAGAATCCGGATGCGGAAAGACAACGACAGGAAGATCCCTTCTCCGGCTGTATGAGCCGACAAAAGGAAGGATCATCTATGATGACAAGATTCTGTTTGACAGCGGCGATGTGCCGGTGATGAACGAGAACGGAGAAGACGTTCTGGAAAACGGACAGCCGAAATTCGGCAAGAAAACAGCTGTCGATATGAAACCTTACCGCAGAGAGATGCAGATCGTTTTCCAGGATCCGTATGCAAGTCTGGATCCCCGTATGACCGTCGGCGATATCGTAGGTGAGGCGATCGATATCCATCATCTGGCAAAGGACAAAAAAGAACGTTATGATAAGATTCAGAAGCTTCTCCAGACAGTAGGACTGAATTCCGAGCATGCAAACCGGTATCCGCATGAGTTTTCCGGCGGTCAGCGGCAGCGTGTGGGAATTGCCCGTGCTCTTGCGGTGGATCCCAAATTCATTGTCTGTGACGAGCCGATTTCTGCGCTGGATGTCTCCATTCAGGCACAGGTCGTGAATATGTTCGAGGATCTTCAGGCAGAGATGGGACTGACCTATCTGTTTATTGCCCATGACCTTTCTGTAGTAAAACATATTTCCAACCGCATCGGTGTCATGTATCTGGGCAAGCTCGTGGAGCTGGCAGACAGCAATGAACTGATTTTCCACAATATGCATCCGTATACGAGAAGCCTGATCTCCGCGATCCCGATCGCAGATCCGAAGGTTGCCAGAGCCAACAAAAGAATTGTTCTTCAGGGAGATGTTCCCAGCCCGCTGAATCCGCCGTCGGGATGCCGTTTCCGCACAAGATGCCCGTATGCATCTGAAAAGTGTGCGGCAGAGGTTCCCAAGTGGAAGGAAGTCAGCAAAGGCCATTATACGGCTTGTCATCATCTGGATAAATTGAACTGAGGATAGACACCGCCGAAAAAAAGTGGTATATTTTAAGGAGTGTTACAGCCTCAGGCTGTGCATAATAAATAAAATATCTAGGAGGAAGATATGAAAAAAAGAGTTATCAGCGTATTACTTGCAGCTCTTATGACTGTTTCCATGTGTGCAGGCACCGTGATGTCTGTAGCAGCAGAAGAAGCAGAGGGAAAGCAGCTTTCCGTTCAGGTTGGTCCTGACCCGGAAACCATCGACCCGGCACTGAACAGTGCGGTTGACGGCGGAAACATGATTCTTCATGCGTTCGAATGTCTGCTTACCGTTGACCAGGATGGAAATATCGCACCTGGCCAGGCAGAAACCTGGGAAGTATCTGAAGATGGTCTTACATGGACCTTCCATCTTCGCGAAGGCCTGAAATGGTCTGACGGAACAGATCTGACAGCAAAAGATTTTGAGTACAGCTGGAAACGTGTATGCGATCCGGAACTGGCTGCTCCGTATGCAGAAACCGTACTTGGTATGGTAGAAGGCTTCGATGCGGCAATCGAAGGTGATCTGGATGCGCTTGGCGTAACAGCAGTGGATGATCAGACACTGGAAGTGAAGCTTGCTACAAACTGTCCGTATTTTGATTCTCTTGCAGCATTTGCTACCTTAAGCCCGGTTCAGCAGGCAACGGTTGAAGCAAACGGCGATGCATGGGCAGTAGACGCAGCTACCTTCATCTCCAACGGACCGTTCTACATTTCCGAGTGGGTACCGGGATCTCATATTATCATGAGCAAGAACGAAAACTACTGGAATGCAGATGCGATCAAACTTGGAAGTATCAAATGGAACCTGATCGAAGATTCAAACGCAGCTTACAGTGCATACCAGAGCGGCGATGTTCTCATGATCAAAGACGTTCCGACCGAAGAAATCCCGAGCCTGGAAGGCAACGAAGAGTTCTATGTGGATCCGATCATCGGAACATACTACATTTCCTTCAATGATACCATCGAACCGTTTACCGATGTAAACGTTCGTAAAGCTCTGAACCTGGCAGTTGACCGTGAATATGTTGCATCTACTCTGATGCAGGGTACCTACACAGCAGCGCCGAACTTTATGGGACCGGGCTGGAAAGATACAGACGGATCTGACTTCATGGAAAATGCAAACGGCGGCGAACCGTACATGTCCACAAGTGCTGACATCGAGGGCGCTCTTGCAGCTCTGGAAGAGGCAGGATATCCGAACGGCGAAGGTCTTCCGGTACTTCACTACACAACAAACGAAGCAGGCTACCACAAGGTTGTTGCAGAATATCTGCAGCAGGCATGGGCTGAAATCGGTGTGACTCTTGAAGTTGAAATCGTTGAGTGGTCCAGCTTTACACCAATGCGTCGTTCCGGTGATTTCGAAATCGCACGTAACGGCTGGGTAGGTGACTACAGCGATCCGTCCAACCAGCTGGAACTTCTCTATTCAACAAACGGAAACAACGACGGTAAATACTCCAGCGAAGCATTTGATGCAGCAATCGATGCTTCCAGAGCAGCAACAGATCCGGCTGAGCGTTCTGCAGCACTGCATGAAGCAGAAGATATCATGATGGCTGATTACGCTTGCTTACCGCTTGCATACTACAATGACTTCTGGCTGCAGAGCAGCAAGATCACAGGATCCTGGCATTCCGCTTACGGATACTGGTTTTTCATGTATGCAGATATCGAAGAATAATCTGTAAACAGAACAGTGATCAAAAACAGGCCCGGTGCACATGTGCACCGGCCTTTTGTTTCGCAAAGAAAAAGAGGGTGATTTTTTTTGAAGAGACTGTTATACTATAAGGAGTGCTGCGGGGACAAAAACACGATTGAAAAACGGAATGCTGTCCCCGGATCACAGAATCGGATGAACAGAAGAAGGGATTGATACGATATGACAGCTGAACGAATTGCCCGTCTCAGGGCCCTGATGAAGGAACGAAAGATAGATGCCTATCTTGTTCCGACAGATGATTTTCACGGGTCAGAATACGTGGGGGAATATTTTAAGGCGCGCAAATTTATTACCGGATTTACCGGATCTGCGGGGACGGCTCTGATCATGGAGGACATGGCGGGTTTATGGACAGATGGACGGTATTTTATTCAGGCGGAACGGCAGATTCAGGGAAGCGGTGTGACACTGTTTAAAATGGGAGAGCCGGGAGTTCCGACCATTCATGAATTTCTGGAACAGAACCTGAAGAAAGGACAGTGCCTTGGCTTCGACGGAAGGACCGTCATGGCATGCGAGACAGAAGAACTGCAGGAGAAAATGAACAGGATCGGAGCTTCGATCCATTCGGATGAGGATCTCATCGGGGAAATCTGGGAAGAGAGACCACAGCTTTCCTGTGAACCGGTCTGGGAGCTGGAGGAGCGGTGGAGCGGAAAATCCAGGACAGATAAAATCAAAGAGATCCGGGCGCAGATGGAAAAAGAGGGAGCAGATGTCTATCTGCTCAGCTCGCTGGAGGGAATTGCATGGCTGCTGAATATCCGGGGAAATGATATTCATACCTGTCCGGTAGTGCTTTCTTTCCTGATGATGACGAAAGAGAAAATCCTGCTTTTCGCAAACGAAAAGGCGTTTTCCGTTCAGATACAGGAAAATCTTGCGAAGGATGGTGTGGAGCTTCGGCCGTACGGAGAAATTTATGAAGCGGCAGCTTCCATCGAGAAAGATCAGACGGTGATTCTGGACAAAAAATGCGTGAACGGACATCTGGTCAGCTGTATTCCGGAGGACGTACGGATTCTGGACAGAGAAAATCTGACAGAGCTTCCCAAATCCATCAAAAATCCTGTGGAAGTGGAAAATATGAAGGCAGCCCATATCCGGGACGGTGTGGCGGTGACGAAGTTTATTTGCTGGCTGAAAAAGCATGTGGGAAAAGAGACGATTACAGAGATCAGCGCAGCGGAAAAGCTTTATGAATTCCGGTCACAGCAGGAGCATTTTCTGGGAAACAGCTTTGATCCCATTATTTCCTATGGGGAGCACGCGGCAATGAACCATTATTCCGCAACGCCGGAGACGGATGCTGCCATCGAGGCAGAGGGATTTCTTCTCGCAGATACCGGCGGACATTACCTGGAAGGAACGACCGATATCACGAGAACCATTGCAATGGGGAAAACGACGGAGGAGCAGAAGCAGATGTTTACTGCGGTGCTGAGGGGAACTCTGAATCTGGCGGCAGCGAAATTTCTCTATGGCTGCACCGGATGGAGTCTGGACTACCTTGCAAGGGGACCGCTCTGGGAAATGGGAAAAGATTTTAAGCACGGAACAGGCCATGGGGTCGGATATGTTCTGAGTGTCCATGAGGGACCGAACGGATTTCATTTCAGACCGGCCAGAAAATGTGCGATTTTTGAGGAGGGAATGATCACCTCCGATGAGCCGGGATATTATGTGGAGGGAGAATACGGAATCCGTCACGAGAATCTGATTGTCTGCAAAAAGGCAGAAAAAAATTCCTTTGGACAGTTCCTGTGTTTTGAACATCTGACGATGGTGCCCTTTGATCTGGATGCAGTGCTGCCGGAACAGATGAGCGAGCGGGAGAAGGCTCTGCTGAATGCCTATCACGGGGAGGTTTACCGGAAGATCAGTCCGTATCTGGATCCCGAAGAGAAAGAATGGCTGAAGGAAGCCACCAGAGAAATATAAGCTGACGTGTCCGCAGGATGCGTGATAAGAGATAAAAAGCCGGAGCTATGTGCCGTGTGAGGGCACAAAGTTCCGGCTTTTTTTCGCAATTCTGTTTCTTATTTCACCAGTGCGAAGAAATCGGTGAGATCATCGGTCTCACATTCTCCTTTTTCCATCCAGAAATCGGCCATTTTCTGGCTGATGGAGTAAATGGAAGCATCGCTGCCTTCGTCATTGAGCGCTGCGTTTTCTTCTTCTCCGTAGAAGATCAGTCCTTCCACATCGCTGGCAATATCCTCTGCAGACACTTCCTCGAATCCGGAAGCCATCATTTCATAGGCTTCTTCCGGGTTTTCGTTCAGGAAATCCACGGCTTTATACCACGCCTGTGCAACGGCTTCCACAACTTCCGGATTTTCTTCCGCATACTTTGTGTTGACAACCAGAGAGTCCAGAATGGTGTCCGGATAGTCGGCGCTGGTGACAAGGGCATGAGCACCTTCCACCGTTTCCAGGGCCTCTGAAAGCTCCGGCTCCCACATGATGGCTGCGTCCACGGTTCCGCTCATGAATGCCAGACCGGCTTCTGTGGTATCTCCCATGTCGATGACGTCGATGTCATCCTCGGTAAGACTGCTTCCCTGCTCCAGGGCTGTGAGGAAGAAGTAGTAGGAGGAAGCGGATTTGTCCAGTGCCAGCTTTTTGCCGGCCAGATCATCCAGACTTTCGATATTGCCGGTGGCAACCAGACCATCTGCGCCATTGGAGGCATCCATGGTCAGCACGAAACGGCTGTCCGCACCATTTGCATACATTTTGATGTTGGGATCCTGTGCGGTAGCCAGGAACTGAACATTTCCGGTGGTGATCAGGGCTGCATAGGTGGACTCGTCTTCAATGACCTGAATATCCATGTTGATACCGGCCTCTTCAAAATATCCCTGTTCCTGTGCGATGAACATGGGGGAGTAACCGGTCCATGTGCAGAAAGCCATGGTAACGTCCTGTGCTTCTTCGGCAGATACGGTTACCGGTGCGCAGACAAACGCTGCAGATAACATTGCTGCAATTATTTTTTTCATAGTCGTTTCTCCTCTCAAACGTTATTCCGGCAATGATTCAGGTCGAACGCACTGCCTGTATTTTCTGAACCGCGGTATGCGGAACAAGACGGGATGAAGCATGGATTTTATCGATCCATGGCAGCATCATTGCTTTCCTGCCACAGCATATCCATGATACGTTTCTTGGTTTCCAGAAATTCCGGCAGAACCAGAGAATTGTGGCTGCGTTTGCCGGGAATGTTTACGGTGAGCGTATCCCGGATCGTGCCGGGGCGACGGCTCATGACATAGATCCGGTCGCCCAGAAGCACTGCCTCGTCAATGTCGTGAGTGATAAACAAAATGGTGGTGCCGGTCCGTCGGCTCACATCGGCAAGCAGCTCCTGCATGACCACGCGGGTCTGGGCATCCAGTGCGCCGAAGGGCTCGTCCATAAGAAGGACCTCCGGCTCATTTGCCAGTGTGCGTGCAATGGCAACCCGCTGTTTCATACCGCCGGAAAGCTGTTTCGGAAGCGCATTCTCAAATCCGGTCAGTCCAACCAGATCGATGTATTTTCTGGCTGTTTCCGAACGCTCCTTTTGCGGTATTTTTTTCATTTTCAGTCCGAATTCCACGTTTTTCTGTACAGTCAGCCAGGGGAAAAGACTGTATCCCTGAAACACCATTCCGCGGTCGGCCCCGGGTCCGCAGACCGGCTTCCCGTCCAGAAGTACCTCGCCGGAGGTGGCATGATCCAGTCCGCCGATGATATTGATCAGGGTGGTTTTTCCGCACCCGGAAGGACCTACGATCATGACAAACTCTGATTTTTTTACCTCCAGGTTTACGTTTGAAATGGCAGTGACATCACCGGCATTTCCCTGATAGATTCGTGAAAGGTTTTTTATTTGCAGTTTATACTGATTTTCCATACAATTCTCCTGTGCGTTCGACCTGACCGCTGTCAGGGTACTGGTCAGACACCTTATTTTTTGTCTCCGAGACGCTCCTGCCATGGAGCAACAAGTCTGGTCAGCAGACGGAAAATCCAGTCTGTGACGAGTCCGATCAGACCGATGAGGATCAGTCCTGCAAAAATTGTGTCTGTGGCAAGGTAACGCTGAGATTTCAGGATCATATATCCCAGCCCGTTGCTTGCCGCTACCATTTCGGCTACGACCAGATACGTCCATGCCCAGCCGATGGTGAGACGAAAATCGTCCATCAGTCCCGGGAGAGCAGCGGGAAAAATGACTTCCCGGTAGATCTGAAACCGCCCGGCTCCCAGCGTCCTGGCGGCATTAATCATGTTGTTGTCTACGCTGGATACCGTGTCGCATACCATCAGTACAAGCTGGAAAAAGGTACCGAGAAAAATGATGGTATATTTCTGTGATTCTCCGATTCCAAGATACAAAAGCGTCAGGGGAACCAGCGCAACCACCGGAAGATATCTGGCAAATTCAATAATCGGCTGGATAAAAGCGCTGAATTTTCTGGAATTCGCCATGAGCATGCCGGCCGGCAGCGCAATAATGACGGACCAGATCCAGCCGATCAGTACACGGCGGGTGGATTCCCAGCAGTTTTCTGCCAGAGAGCCATCCCTGGCCATGGAAACCAGCTTCTGAATGACACTGGTAGGAGAAGGTAGAAATATTTCATCTGTAAAGCCGCCGTAGGAAATAACACACCAAAGCCCGATCAGCAGGAAAAAGCAGATCAGGGACAGAGAGCGATACCCGGTCTTTGATTTGTTTTTATTGTTCATATCGAAAAACTCCGTTTCTGTGATGCGGAATATCTGTTTACTTTTGCAATTTACCATATTACAACGATACTATATTACAGGATAAATACGGATCTGGCAAGAAAAAATTCAGAAATCATGAAAAAGAATTTTTTCTGCGGGCTTCCTTGTTATTTTTTCAGGAAAACTTTTGTTTTTGTGCGAAAGTGTATATAATTAAGAGAGAATATGAGTATGACGGCAGGAGGATGCAGGATGGAAAAATATAGACGAATATTTGTTGTGGTTATGGATTCCCTTGGGGTGGGAGCGATGGAGGATTCTCCGGAATTCGGAGATGTGGGGGTCAATACTCTGGGACATATTTCCGAGGCGGTGGATACGCTGGAAATTCCCAATCTGCAAAAGCTGGGACTTGCGAACCTTACACCCCTGAAACAGGTGGATCCGGCAGAAATCCGACAGGGGTATTATGGAGTGCTTCGGGAGAAGAGTAAGGCAAAAGATACCATGACGGGCCATTGGGAGATGATGGGACTGGAGGTCAGAAAGCCGCTGAAAACATTTTCGGAAAACGGTTTTCCGCCCGAACTGATCCGGGAACTGGAAAAAAGAACAGGAAGAACCGTCATTGGAAACAAAAGCGTCAGCGGGACAGAAATCCTGGATGAGCTTGGGGAGGAGGAGATTGCCACAGGCCATATGATCGTGTATACTTCGGCAGATTCGGTGCTTCAGATCTGCGGCAATGAAGAGACCTTCGGGCTGGAGGAACTGTATCGATGCTGTGAAATAGCGCGGGAAATCACCATGAAAGAAGAGTGGAGAGTCGGCCGGGTCATAGCAAGACCCTATGTGGGAAAGAAAAAAGGAGAATTCAGGCGGACCAGCAACCGGCATGATTATGCGCTGAAGCCCTCTGGAAAAACGGCGCTGGATGCTTTGAAAACGGCTGGCCTGGATGTCATCTCCGTGGGAAAGATCAAGGATATTTTTGACGGAGAGGGAATCACCCAGGCATATAAATCCAGAAGCTCCGTACATGGGATGGAGCAGACCATAGAAATTGCGAAAGAAGATTTCCATGGCCTTTGTTTTGTAAATCTGGTGGATTTTGATGCGCTCTGGGGACATCGAAGAGATCCGCAGGGCTATGCCGGGGAAATTGAAAAATTTGACCGGAATCTCGGCGTGCTGCTGCAGCTTATGAGAGGGGATGATCTGCTTATCATCACTGCGGATCACGGAAACGATCCCACTTACACAGGCACCGATCACACCAGAGAGAAGGTGCCCTTCCTGGCATATTCTCCCTCTATGGAGCACGGCGGTGAGCTTGCGGAAGGGGAGACATTTGCCGCGGTCGGTGCCACGGTGGCAGATAATTTCGGCGTGGAAATGCCGGAAGGAACCATTGGAACATCTGTGCTGAAAATGCTGAAATAGCCGGAAATGCCCCTGAGACCTGTGGCTTTGCATGGCTGAATTGTTCATAAAACGAAAAAATAAGTTGGTATACGCTCCCGGATGGAGTATAATATTGTCATAAAAAGATTGGGAGGTTTTTTTATGAGACAGGTAAAAGCAGTAAAAATTACAAAAGAAAATTTTGCACCTTACGGGAGCTATTGCGAGATGCTTCAGCCGGACGGCTATCCGCTGTGCGGAGAGATTCATAAGTTTTATCCGGACAGACTGACCGGAACGAGTGTGGGAACGATTGCATTCTCTCCGATTACGGTAAAAAAAGACGAAAGAATCATCAAAGCACAGGAATATCATACCACGACATGGGAAGGAATCGTTCCGCTGGATGATGATATGATCATTCATGTGGCGCCGGCTTCTGCAGGAGTCCCGGTTCCGGAGCTGGCGGAAGCATTTATTGTTCCCAAAGGCTGTATGGTGAAGCTCAATGCGGCAATCTGGCATCTTTGCCCTCTTCCGGCAAATAATGATGAGCTTCATGCGATCATCGTGCTTCCGGAATGCATCTATGCAAATGACTGCACGGTAGTGGATTTTGAGGAAAAGGACTGGTTCCAGATCGTATAATATACGGGATGGGGCTGAATTTCATCGGATGGAATCGTTTGATTTCCATCCGATTTTTTTCGCTGCAGGAGAGTACGATTTCCTGCGACATGAAAATGCACCGTAAAGATGCACCGTAAAGATGCACAGTCAGATAACAGTATTTTTGAGTATCTTGACAATGTTTTTTTATTTGATTATTATGAAAAACAAAGAAACAGCTGGAGCGGATTATGGAGAAAACGAAGAATAAAATCATGGTCAGCGTTCTGATGTTTGTATATAACCATGAAAAGTATTTGAGAGAAGCGATCGAGAGTGTGCTTTGTCAGGATACGGAATTTTCATACGAAGTCATTATTCACGATGATGCATCAACAGACGGATCTGCGGGAATCATTGAGGAATATGCGGTGAGATTTCCGGAACGGATCGTACCGATTCTTCAGAAAGAGAATCAGATGCAGAAGGGAATTTCCATTACGGACAAATTTATGATGCCTGCTGTAAGAGGAAAGTATATTGCCTATTGCGAGGGGGATGATTACTGGCTTCGGAAAGACAAGCTGCAGAAACAGGTGGATTTTCTGGAACAACATGAGGCGTATGCGGCAGTGACTCATAATTGCAGAGTTGTGGACGGCTGCGGAAGAACAAAGAAACCGGTGAAAAAATTTTTTCCGTATAAAAAGCCGTATACATATACTCTGAAAGATTTGATTCTGGAAGACCGTATGCCGGGACAGACGGCCACAGTGATGTATCGCCGCAGATATTATTCGGATATGAAGCCTGCAGAGAAATCAGCATATGAGAGGATCCGCTATTGTGTGGGAGACCGGCGAAGAACGCTGCTGATTCTCCTGAACGGTCCGGTTTACTGTATGAATGAGGAAATGAGTGCATACAGGTATATTACCTCGTATGGAGAAAGCTGGAATGCCAGGGTTTACGGAAAAAATCTTGCAGGCCGGTATTATGTACAGGAGATGGATTTCCGTAAATTTGCCCGGGATTATCATGGGGTCCGTCTGCGCAATGATTATGTGCTTTTTGGAACAGGAATCATGTCTGTCATACGTTTCCTGAAAAAACCGGATAAAGAAAACAAAAGACAGCTGGAGCTGGTGTTAAAGGAGCATGAAAGTCCCTTTCGGTTCAGTCTCTTTCTGTTATCTGTTTTTCCGGGAGCACTGCTTGCATTGGTGATACGGACATTTCGGAAAGTAAAGAGCGTATGAGACAGATAGACAATACAAAAGAACAGGTGATACAGGGACTTTTCTGGCGCTACATGGAAAGAACGGTGGCTCAGGGAATCCAGATGGCGGTTTCTCTGGTTCTGGCCCGTCTTCTTATGCCCGGGGAATACGGAATGATCAGTCTGGTGACGGTTTTTATCAATATTGCGCTGGTTTTTGTACAGAGCGGCTTTGGGAATGCTCTGATACAGAAAAAGAACGCAGATCACCGGGATTTTTCCACTGTTTTTTATTTCAGCGTATTGCTTGGCGTGTTCCTTTATGGAATTATGTTTTTTCTGGCGCCTTATATCAGCGCCTTTTATCATTATGAGACATTGACTCCTGTGATACGGGTGCTGGCATTATCTCTGATTCTCGCAGGGATAAACAATGTCCAGCAGGCATATGTTTCCCGTACCATGCAGTTTAAAAAATTTTTCTTTTCCACAGTGATCGGAAGTGTGATGTCTGCTGTGACCGGAATCGGGGCAGCGCTGGCCGGACTGGGAATCTGGGCACTGGTGATACAGCAGCTGACCAATCAGGCGGTGGATACGCTCATCCTGTGGATCACGGTGGGCTGGCGTCCGGCAAAGGAATTTTCCGTCGGATCCATGAAGCAGATCTATTCCTATGGGTGGAAGCTTCTTTGTTCCAGTCTTCTGGACACGATTTATAATAATTTTTATACTTTGATCATAGGAAAGTGCTTTGGCTCTGCGAAGGTGGGGTATTACGATAAAGGAAAGCAGTTTCCGGCATTGATCATTGTCAATATTAATGCCACCATTCAGTCCGTCATGTTTCCGGCTTTGTCCAGCAGGCAGTCGGAGCGGCAGAAGCTGAAAAGCATGACGCGAAGGGCAATCAAGACAAGTACATTTGTTATTTTTCCATGTATGATGGGGCTGGCTGTTGTGGCGAAGCCGCTGATTCTGCTCCTTCTTACGGAAAAATGGCTTCCGGCGGCAGGTTTTCTGCAATGCTATTGTCTGATATATGCATTCTGGCCCATTCATACTGCAAATCTGCAGGCGATCAATGCGGTTGGGAGAAGTGACATTTATCTGAAGCTGGAACTTCTGAAGAAAGGAACAGGACTTTTGATTCTGCTGTTTACGCTGCCCATGGGAATCGAGGCAATGATGGCAGGAAGCTGCATGAATGCGGTTATCGGAGTATTTCTGAATGCAGCACCGAACCGGAAGCTTTTAGGGTACAGCTTCCGGGAACTGCTGGGAGATGTTGCACCTGCCTTTTTCCTGTCGCTGGTTATGGCGGGGATTACCTGGCTGGTGGGAAGCTTTTTTGCGGGAGGTATTTCCGGGCTTCTGGTTCAGGTTGTAACAGGAGCTCTGGTCTATCTGACCGGGGCGGCGGTGCTTCACATGGAGAGTCTGGAGTACATGAAACAAACAGTGAGACAGTTAAGAGAAAAGAAAAATGAAAGATGAGATTTTTGTAACGAAGGCAGTGCTTCCTCCCTTTGAAGAATATATAGAAGAAATTCGGGAAATCTGGGATACACGCTGGCTGACCAACATGGGAAAAAAACATGAGCGGTTGGAGGAAAAACTGAAGGATTATTTAAAAGCAGAAAGACTGTCCCTGATGTGCAACGGACATCTGTCTCTGGAGCTGTGTCTGCAGGCCCTGGGGCTGACCGGGGAGGTTATCACCACGCCTTTTACCTTCGCATCCACTACCCATGCGATCGTGCGGAACGGTCTGAAGCCGGTGTTTTGTGATATTGAAGAGGAGACATATACATTGGATCCGGAAAAGATCGAAGGTCTGATTACGGAACATACCTCGGCAATTCTGCCGGTTCATGTATATGGGAATGTGTGTGATGTCCGTCGGATTCAGGAAATTGCAGAACGGCATCATCTGAAGGTGATCTATGATGCGGCACATGCCTTTGGCGTGGAAGTAAATGACCGGGGAATCGGCAGCTTCGGAGATGCGTCGATTTTCAGCTTTCATGCAACAAAGGTCTATAATACCATTGAGGGCGGAGCTGTCTGCTTTTCGGATGAAGAGCTTGGAGAAAGGCTTTATCAGCTTAAAAATTTCGGTATTATGGGTCCGGAGGAAATCGAAGCCATTGGGGCAAACGCCAAAATGAACGAGATGCAGGCCGCCATGGGACTGTGCAATCTGCGGTATGTTGACGAAAATATACGGAAACGGCGTGTTCTGTGGGAACTGTATCAGGAGCAGCTTTCCGGACTGGAAGGGCTTATTTTGCCCCGGCGGGCCCGGCATATAAAGTCCAATTATGCGTACTTTCCTGTGGTTTTTGATCCGGATGTGTTTGGCTGCGGACGTGATGAGGCAGCAGAACGGCTTGCGGATAAGGGAATCCACGTGAGAAAGTACTTTTATCCTTTGACGAGCGATTTCCATTGTTATCTGGGATATCTGGATCCGGGAGACACACCTGTGGCACGGAAAATTTCAGAAAATGTAATAACCTTGCCCCTGTATCCGGAGCTGGAGCCGGAAACGGTGGTGAGAATCTGCAGGGAAATCCGGCAAATGAAACAGATATAGAGGGGCTACAGAACGGAAAATATGAAGATTGGAATTATGCAGCCATACTTCTTTCCGTATATCGGGTACTGGCAGCTGATGAAGCAGACGGATAAGTATGTGATTTATGATGATGTAAATTATATTAAAGGGGGATGGATCAACCGAAACCGTATCCTTGTGAACGGTAAAGCGGTTTATTTCAATGTGCCCACTGTGGGTGCCAGCCCGAATAAAAAAATATGGGAAGTTGGAACGGATATTTCAGAATTTTATCTGAAAAAAGCATCCCGGCGGCTGGCTGGTGCTTATGGGAAGGCACCGTATTTTGAAGAGGTGTTTTCGGATATCATGAAGCTGATGGAGATTCCGGCGGATCATCTCAGTGAATATCTGATTGCTCTGATTGTGGGAATTGCTCGAAGGCTGGATATTTCAACAGAATTTTTTGTTTCCTCCAGGCTGAACTGTGCTCCCGAAATGCATGGGGAAGCGCGGGTGATGGAAATCTGCCGCGCTCTTGGCGGGACTGTTTACTATAATGCGATAGGCGGCAGGGCACTTTATTCCTATGAGCATTTCCGGGAAAAAGGCCTGAAGCTGGAATTTGTGAAAAGCAGGGAAATCAGATACCGGCAGTTTGGAGATGATTTTATCCCCAACCTGTCGATTATTGATGTATTGATGTTTAACGGCTGGGAGCAGACTCGAAAATACCTGGAGGAAACAGAGATTATATGCGAAAGATGATTTCCGATGCAGGTCAGGTGGCAAAAAAGGCAGCAGATCTGGTGAAAGAATTTATTTCGGGAAAGGGAATGGACATGAAAGATACATATTGGGATTTTTTTGATGGGGTACATAAAAATCTGTCGGATTATTATTTCAGATGGTATTTTGACAGGCCTATGGTGATTACGTCACAGAGGGATGAGGAGCTTCACCGCGTGCAGGAGCTTCTGGCCAGAAGCCTCCATTATTACGCAGAGCATTATCGGGAATATCTGGATGTGATTCCCTATGAGAAACGCGTTCTGGAAATTCTGGATATGACACAGGGAAAGGAATACCATCTGGGAACATTCCGGCCGGATTATATTATCAGCAGGAATGATGAAATACAGGTATGTGAAATTACGTCCCGATTTTTCGGAAACGGATATTTTCTTTCTTTTTTTGCGGATAAAAGAGGGAGGCAGCTTGCGGCAGAAGCCGGCATTACGGTACAGGATCATCGCATGGAAGACATGCTGCAGTTTTTTGCCTCACTGGCGGATGGGTATGAGAAGGTGTGTGTGGTAAAAAGTGCAGACCGGTCAGATTCCATACGGCTGTATGTTCCCTTCTATACAGCATTGGGGAAGGAAGTAACGGTCCTGGAGGCAGAGGAGATTGAAGAAAAGGAGGACGCTTTGTCCCATGCGCTGATCCTCAGTGCTCTGAATCAGAAGGACATCCTGAAGCTGCCGGAGCGGATTCTGAAGAAAATGATAGATGGAATGCACTATAATGATTTTCGCAGTGTATTTCTGGCGCATGATAAGCGGGTGTTTACGTTGTTCTTTATGGATGAATTTACAGAACACTTTCTGTCGGAGGAGGAGACTGCATTTCTTCGCAGTCATGTGATTCCCACCTGTGTTTACGGTCGGAACCATGAGATCTGGGAAGATGCCAGAGCCCATAAAGATCAATATATTCTGAAACATTACTGTCTGGGAAAAAGTGAAAAGGTATTTGCCGGGTGTATGACGGAACAGGAGGAGTGGGAAGGATTATGGACTTCCGGAGATGTCCGGGAAATGATTCTGCAGCCCTTTATCAGGCAGAGAACCTGTGAAAATGTCTGGGAAGGAGAGCGATATACGGAGTATATCGCGGGAACGATTCTGTGTATTGATGATGATTATTACGGAACCGGTCTGTTTCGGTCTTCCTCGCTGCCGGTTCTGAACAAAGGCGATGACAGAAAGGTGGGAATCCTTCTGACGGATGACTGGGAAAAATTTCAGGGGAACTGTCTGCTTTTGTAGACAGCTCCCCTGCTGTTATCTCAGTCATTTTTCTTAAATAAATTGGACTGATAACCCAGACACTGGAATCCGTTGGAATTGATGATGGGGATGAGGCTGTTGTCAATTTTCAGCTGCTTTCTTACCCAGTAGCAGATACTGGTGGTCATGCCCAGGGTCTGTGTGTAATCCATCATTTTCCGGATGTTCGTGATGCTGAGAGCCCGGTCGGGAGCGGTTCTGCCGCGCTGCTTTTTGTGGTCGGCGTTGGATGGCATAATATAATCCTCGTACAGCTCTTTTTCCAGAGATTTGTCAAAGTATCCCAGCCACTGACCCAGCATTGCCAGGTTTTCCATACAGGCGGTAAGGAACTCCGGTTTATAGTTGACGATGCCGGCAGCATGGAGAGCGTCGAAAAACTCTTTGATATGCTCCTGCGTCAGATATGGCGTGAAAATCGGCTGTACAAGAGCGGAATTTGCCATGATTCCGTTTTCCTGACAGAGAGCGACGGCTTTCAGACGTTCCTCGATGGGAGCGGCATAAGGCTCCAGAATATTGCGGAATTCCGCCGGCATAATGGAAACACTGGTGTTGAATTGCATATGATCCTTCAGTTTAATGAAAAGGTCAAGGATGGTTTCTCCCTCATATTCGCAGAGCAGATGACGCACACCGGCTTTGGAGGCAATGAAAAGTCTCGCGTTGGAGTCGGGATATTCCTCAAAATGCGCAATAAATTCTTTGAGGATTTTATGAGCAATGCCGGTTTTTAAGGTTGGTTCCTGCAATGCTTCTGTTTTCGGGGAAAAATAATAGTAGTGATTCCAGTTCTTTCCTTTGCTGATTTCGGTAATCTGCCGTTCGATCTCTTTTTTGCGCTCCGGCTGTGATTCGATTGCATCGGCAAGTTCTTTTAACAGATGGTTCTTTTTCTGGATATCTTCCTGGGAAGCGGGTTTAAGGGGTGTTCCGTTCATTTCTTTTAACAGCTTCCGTACATAAAGGTGATAATTGCCATAGGCGGTCAGGGTCTGTTCGTGTACACCGTCTGTTACAAGACAGTACTGGCAGCCTACATTGCATCCCTTCACAGGATTGATCTCGAAGGTAAGCGTAGGGCAGCGTCCGGTATAATTGTGAATTTCTGTTTCCACCTCATCGGGATCGATGTCTTCGATGACAAGACGGGAAACGGGGATAACGGTTTTGTTCTTCATTCGTTCCATGAAAATACGTGATCCGTTAATCAGACCGGCCAGAGTCTGAGAAGAAGGGGTGACCGTAACTCCAAGTCGATCCAGATAAGCCTGGTCAACGATCTGGGGCTCAAAGCCATCCAGGGAGTATACATCCCTGTCATGGGAGTAAAAGCTGGTGAAAGTCATTTCTTTTTTCATCTGTGATTCCCTGTGATATTCACGAGAGCAGAAAATACCACATTCCTTTCCTTTGATGATGTTGGGTTCAAAGATACCACACGGATTGTTCCGCATTTCATGCTTCCACAATCCTGGTATCCCCTGATTATTTCATTATACAACAAATAAAAACAGAAATAAAGAAAAAACCCGAAACGCAGACCAGACTGGCTTCTGCAAAAAGACAAAAGCCAGTCTGGTTAAAAGAATTTCTCGATCACCTCTGCAATGCCATCGTGATCGTTATCATGTTCCGTGACATAGGTGGCCACATTTTTTAGTTTTTCCTGAGCATTTGCCATGGCTACTCCCAGGCCGGCAAACTGTATCATGGAGATGTCGTTGAAGCTGTCACCGCAGCAGACCGTTTCTTCCCGGCGGATACCAAGAATTTTCAGAAGATGCATAAGACTGTATGCCTTGTCCACGTTTTTGGGGACAACCTCCAGAAAGCACGGCTCGGAGCGGAAAATTTCTGTCTCGTGATAGTATTTGCAGGCGAAAACAGGCTCCAGTGCTTCGATATCTTCCGGTGATCCGGTGAGGAGGCAGCCGTTTACCGGAAAGTTTACGGCTGCCCGAAAGTTTTCACGGTATTCTACCGGCATATTGCTGATCCGGGATTCCAGTGCCATATAAGGATCCGGCTCGGTTCCGGCAATCAGATTCCGGTCAGAATAGGTTACGATACCGAGATTGTATTTGAGGGCATCCTTCCAGAGACGAATCGGAATATGGGCCGGTAGATACTTTTCGTAAACGCATTTCCGGGTCTGGAAATTGATGATTTTGGCTCCGTTAAAAGAAATAATATAGTTTCCAAAACGCTGAAATTCCAGCTCTCTGGCAATGGAAAACACACCCTTCGGGGAGCGCCCCGAGGCAATTGCCACGAGGACGCCTTTTTCCTGAAGGTGTATCACCGCTTTGCGTGTTTTTTCCAGGACTTTTTTGTCAGAGTTTGTCACTGTTCCATCAATATCTAAAACCAGCAATTTGTATTTCATAGAATTTTATAATCCTGTTTTAATGTAAATCTCCCTGGTTTCTTCCGGTACCATACGGCCGCCGGTTGCCCAGGCGATATGGGTAGCGTGTTTCATTTTGTCCGTCAGTCCCTGCGTCTCGATATATTTTTTCATGTCTTCCGGACGGATCAGAGCTGCGAAAGCGGCACAGGAGCTTGGCTCGATAAAGATATCTTCTTCTTTCAGCAATCCGCGCATCAGATCATACAGCTTGTGATCCTGAATGGTGGCGATACCGGAGAGCATAGGCTGAACCACTCTTCCCACAAATGCGGATGGACGTCCTACCGCAAGTCCGTCTGCGTCTGTTCTTCCGTCAATTCCAAAGTCTTTTACACTGACCCCATCGTGCAGACCGGTGGCCATTCCAAGCATCATACAGCAGGCGTGGGTCGGTTCTGTAAAGAAACAGTGCACATTGTCGCCGAAAAGCTGTTTGATTCCGTAGGTGACACCGCCCGGGGCTCCGCCGATTCCACAGGGAATATAGACAAAGAGAGGATGTTCCTCATCCACGATGATATTCTGCGCATCGAGCTGTGCTTTCAGCCGTTCGCCGGCAACGCTGTAGCCCATGAACAGATTCTGGGAATTTTCGTCATCTACAAAATAGCTCATGGGATCCTGGTCCGAATTTTTGCGGCCCTGCTCAACAGCGGCACAATAGTCGTCAGCATATTCGATGACCTCCACTCCCCGGCTGCGAAGCAGATCTTTTTTCCACTGCTTTGCGTCGGCAGACATGTGGACGATCACATGGAAGCCCAGCTTGGCACTCATGATGCCGATGCTCATTCCGAGATTTCCGGTACTTCCCACCTGGACGGTATGTCTGCCGAAGAATTCCAGAAATTCCGGTTCTGCCAGGATGCTGTAGTCATCCGTTTCTTTCAGCATTCCGGCCTCCAGTGCAAGATCCTCTGCATGCTTAAGAACCTCATAAATGCCTCCGCGGGCTTTTACCGATCCGGATACCGGAAGATCACTGTCCATTTTCAGCATCAGTGTTCCTTCAATGCCGGCATCATAACCGGTGTTCAGGAAGTTCTGCATGGAGGGAATGGCGCGAAGCTCGGATTCGATGATTCCGTTTTTCTCTTCCAGCTCCGGGAAAACTTTTTTCAGGTAAGGAGCGAAGCGAAGCAGGCGGTCGCTGGCATCTTTGATCTGTGCCGGATTTACTTCCGTAATATTCTGCTCTGCCTCGGGAAGCATTTTGTCGTTCAGCCAGAAGGTTTCTTTCAGAGCTGCGGCATCTGCCACAGCAGGAATTGTATTGATAAAAGTCTGTAATTCTGCTCTCATGTCAGTTATGATTCCTTTCTCATCAGATGATTATTTTGCAGAGGACGCTTCGGATTCCGTCTGCTTCAGATACCCGTTTTTCGGGTTGGTAAATTCATGGAGAAGATTTCTTACTTCCGGTCCGAGAATGATCAGGGCAATGACGTTTGGGATGATCAGAAGCCCCAGAGCGCAGTCCTGAATGGACCATACCATGTCGATGGTGCTCAGGCTGCCGATCATAATCAGAACCGGGAACAGGAACCGGTAAATGACAGCTCCTTTTGGGTGTTTCAGATAAGTCAGACTCACGTGACCGAAATACCACTGACTCATAATGGAGGTTCCTGCAAATAAAATCAGACTGATATATATGACAAACTGCAGTCCGGAAATGGTGGAACCAAAAGCGGCAGCGGCCAGTGTGGATGCCGTGGTATGTGTCTGATTGACGCCGGTGATCAGTACGGTAAATCCGGTGGTGCTGCACAGAAGGATCGTATCGATGAATACTTCCATGATTCCGTACATCCCCTGACGTACGGGATGATCTACCTGAGCGGCCGCATGGAGAACCGCAGCAGAGCCTTCGCCTGCCTCGTTGGAATACAGTCCTCTTGCCACACCGTAGCGCATGGCCTGTTTGATCGTGAGACCGGCAGCAGCGCCCACGCCGGCTTTTACGGTAAAGGCTCCTTTGAAAATGGATACCAGAACGCCGGGGAGGGACGTAATATTCAGCAGGATTACGATCAGACCGCCGAAAATATATAACACTGCCATCACAGGAACCACTTTTTCCGCAGTATGGACCAGACGCTTAAAGCCGCCGCTGATGATACAGGTCATGAGCAGGGCAAGAAGGATGCCGGTCACATAAGGAGGAAGAGAAAACGCTTCCTGAACCACGCCTGAGATGGTATTGGACTGAATCAGAGTCGCACCGGCATTCTGGATAAACAGAAGAACCGCTACGATGGCGCCCACCCACTGTGCCTTGAAGCCATGGGCGATATAGTACATAGGGCCGCCGGTGATTTCACCGCTGTCGGTTTTTCCGTGATATCGGACACCAAGGGTGATTTCTGCAAATTTAGTGGCCATTCCAAGAAGAGCCGCAACCCACATCCAGAGCAGTGCCCCCGGTCCTCCGGAAAGAATTGCGGTGGAGACTCCGACAATATTTCCGCTTCCCACGCAGCTGGCAATTGCAGTAAAAAGTGCCTGATTGGAAGAAAATTTTCCCGAATCGGTTTTGGTTTTTTTGCTGTTTTTCATTCCGCTGATAAAACTTTTCAGCACATACGGAAAAAAGCGTACCTGAACAAATCCGGTCATGATCGTATAATAGATTCCCAGACCAAGAAGCATAAAGAGCATCCAGTCTTTCCACAGGAAATCGGCAGCTGTTTTAAAAAACGCTTCGATTGTACTCATGGTTTGTCACCTCTATTTCAGAAGATCTCTTCCTTCGGCATCCGGAAGCTCAAAATGCATCAGACCGGCAAGCGTGGGAGCAACATCGATCAGGCGGATGCCGTCAATATGTCCTTTCCGGATGCCTTCGCCGGTGAGCATGAAGGAAGCTCTCATTTCCGGGAAATTTTCGCTGTAGCCGTGCTGCGCTTTCTGGGTAAGTCTTGTACGGCAGTATTCACCGATGACATCGTCGCGGAGCTCATAGCCCTTTTTGGACACCAGAACATAGGCTGCCTCCGGGAAGCCGCCGCGCGCTTTTGCTTCTTCCTGTGTGAGTATTTCCAGAATTCCGCTTTCGGGATCGGCAAGCAGCTGGTCTATGACCGTGCGCAGCGCATCGGCTGCGTCCTGATCTGCAGGATCCGCCAGACGGATTTCGGCAGTGCCTCCGGCTCTCTGGCTGAACGCCTTCCATGCAGTGACCTTACCCTGGGCATCGGTCTGGATCAGACCGGCATTCCGAAGCAGAACGTTGGGAGAAATGTTGTGTGTGTTATCCAGTGTACCGTGATCAGAAACCACACATACGATGAGATGACCGTCGGTGATTTTGAGCGCTTCTTCAATCAGTTCGCCCAGCATCCGGTCGATTTTTTCCAGACTGCGGGCAGCTTCCTGGCTGTACACGCCATTCACATGTGCGCTTTCGTCAAAGCTGGCAAAATAAGCAGACATAAAAAACGGTTTCTGGGAGATCACCGGAGCAATCTTGTTGCGCAGAATCCAGAGCGCGGCCTTTCCTCTCTGTGCATCTCCGTCATCGGTAAGATCAAGACCGCCGGCGTATTGCCCGATTTCTTTTTCCATTTCCAGAATGATTCCCTGTGGAGTTGCAACTGCATCAATAAAGCGGCTGTCCAGAGAAGAGCCGTCCCACCAGTATTCCGGCGCGATGAAATCGCCTTTGGCACCTACAGAGGTGGGAAAGGCAACGCTGGCAGACCAGTATCCGTTTTCCTTCGCTGCCTCCCAGAGCGTTTTTACTTCTGTGTTTGCAAACCAGTGCCATGCACCCAGATGTTCTCCTGTGGGATCAAAAATTCCGTTGTTGTAGGTTTTGTGAGTCGCAGGGTTGACGCCTGTGATCATGCTCTGATGGCATGGGTAAGTAAAGGTTGGAAAAACGCTTTTCATGCCGGTTGGTGCGGTCAATCCGTTTTCTGCAAAATATCTGGTAATATTCGGGAGATTTACACCCAGACGCTCCTGTTCGAATACAAATTCCGGTTTCAGTGCGTCCACGGAAACAAGAAGAACGCTGGGGGTATTCTTTCTGTCATTTGTCTGTAACATGGTTTTCTTCCTTTCTTTGTTTCGAAATCACAACCTGTATTCCGGCCTGTTCCAGAGCCCGGATCGAATCTGCAGGTGCATGGGAATCGGTAATAATCATGGAAAGTTCTTCGACTCCGCACATGCGTACAAGAGAATTGGTACCCAATTTGGAACTGTCTGCAATTGCAATTGTTCTGGCAGATGCTTTCATCAGTTTGGACTGAATCATCAGGTCGTCCATTCTCTGATAGGTAATTCCACGCTCCACCGAGATTCCGCAGGTGGTGAGAAACAGAATATCGATGTTGATGCGGGAAAGAATCAATGTTGCCATATCTGAAAGAAATGCTTTCTCCTCAGAATTGTAAATACCTCCGGTCAAAACCAGAGTAATGCCCTTTGCATCGGAGAGCTCATTGGCTATGGTGAGGGAATTCGTGACAACCGTGAGAGAATGGAAGCGGTTTTTGATGACCCGCGCCAGCTCCAGGGAAGTTGTTCCGGAGTCCAGGGCGATTGCCTGTCCCTCAGAGATATAATTTGCTGCTTCTAATGCTACCTCTTCTTTATATAAGGAATGTTCCTTTTTCCTCTGTTCAAAGGAGGTGTAGAAGGTGCTGGTTTCGTTCCGGGGCTCAAGTTTTATGGCGCCGCCATGAATACGTCTGAGTTTGCCCTGTTCTTCCAGGCTTTCCAGGTCTCTTCTGACAGTTTCTCTGGAAGTGGACAGGATGTTACATAGGGTGCTTGTTTTAATACTTCCTTCTTCTGAGAGAAGCTGCAGAATTTCTTTGTGACGTTGTTCTGATAACATAAAGCCTTCACTCCTTTGTCGTTAAATCCGTTTCTTGTAATTCACTATACTATATGAATTGTGCTTTTTCAAGTGTTTTTTACGGGAAAATGCAATTAAATGCATATAAATACAACTTTATGCACAAATGAAAAAGAGCAAAAACATAAAAATACAAATAAATACACATTTACACTTGACAATGCACAAAAATGCAACTATACTGAAGGCAAGTCAAATCCGTTTCCAAATAAAACAAATGAGGTGAATGATTATGGGCGAAAGAAAGAGAAAAGGGATAGACAAAAAATGGATATCCTTTGGTACCCTGATGCTGGGTGCCGGAACGATTTACAAGCTGGGCTTCATGAAAGATGCGTTTTATGTACCCATGCAGGAGTTTATGGGACTTTCCCATACACAGATCGGTGTTGCGATGAGTGTTGCCGGATGGATTTCCACATTTGGATTTCTGGCTGCAATTCTGGTGGTTGACCGGATTTCAAAGAAAATTATGATTCCGTTCTCCCTGTTGGGAATCTGTGTCTGCGGTCTGTTCCTTTCCACCTTCCCGTCGTATCCGGTGTTCCTTCTGATATACTGTCTGCTGGCAATATTCGCGGATATGCTATATTGGCCTACGATGCTGAAAACGGTACGTCTGCTGGGAAATGAGGATGAACAGGGACGTATGTTTGGTATTCTGGAAGCAGGACGTGGACTGATGGATACCATCGTTGCTTTCTGTGCATTAGGTATTTTCTCTGCAATGGGAAGTACGGCAGCAGGTCTGCGCGCAGCAATCCTGTTCTATGCAATTGTACCGGGTGTGATTGCGATTATCGCATTCTTCCTGCTGGAGCCGGACAAGAAAGCTGAGCCGGTGAAAACAGCTGCAGCAGGAAAAACGGAAAAGAGCGAGGGTACGATCAAACGTGCTCTGAAGAACAGGAATATCTGGCTTGTTTCTCTGAATGTATTTTTTGTATACAGTGTATACTGCGGACTGACCTATTTTATTCCTTTCCTGGAAGAGGCGTATGCACTTCCGGCAGCTCTTGTGGGTGTATATGGAATCATCAATCAGTATGGTCTGAAAATGCTTGGCGGACCGGTCGGCGGATTTATCACAGATAAAGTTCTGCATTCCGCAACAAAGTACCTGAGAATCTGTTTTGTGATTGTTGCAGGAGCACTGGTGATCTTTGCGTGTCTGCCTCACAAAGCGCTTGGTGTCGGAATCGGTATGGCAATTACACTTAGTATCAGTGCATTTGTTTTCAGTATGCGTGCAATTTTCTTTGCACCTATGGATGAAGTAAAGGTTCCTCGTGATATCACAGGTTCTGCAATGTCCATCGGTTCCTTCGTAGGATATCTGCCAGGTGCATTCATGTATGCAGTTTACGGCGGTATTCTGGACAAATTTGAAGGTATGGCAGGCTATCGGATCGTATTTATTGTAATGGCCTGCTTCGCAGTGGTAGGTTTCCTGCTCAGCGCCTATATTCTGAGTGTGATTAAAAAACAGAAGGCAGCTGCATAAGGAAAACAGCTGTGTCAGAAAGTGAAATTTCCTGTGAATTGAATGAATATATGAATATGTAGTGAAAAGGATGTCCTCCGGGTTTTTGGCTTACCGGGGGGCATCTTTTTTTCAAAAAGAAAAAGAGTGCACAAAATTAAATTGAAGTAACAGATGAAATATCCTATGATGATACAAGAATTGGGGGAGCATGAATCGCGAAACAATCTGCTTGGAATCTTCTGGTTTCAACATCAGACATAAGTGAAAAAGCAAAACGGAAAAAGGAGGAGATTTCTATGAAAAGAGAAGAAGCAAGAAAAAAGGCTCAGGCACTTGTCGCACAGATGACGCTGGAGGAGAAGGCGAGCCAGATGAAATATGATGCACCGGCAATCCCGAGGCTGGGGATTCCGGCGTACAACTGGTGGAATGAAAGTCTTCACGGAGTGGCGAGAGCCGGACAGGCCACCGTGTTTCCGCAGGCAATTGGTCTTGGAGCCGCGTTTGATCCGGAGCTGGTACAGGAAATTGCAGATGCAGTGGCAACGGAGGGGCGCGCCAAATACAATGCCTATTCCGGAAAGGGTGACAGGGACATTTACAAAGGGCTTACCTTCTGGGGGCCGAATGTCAATATTTTCCGTGACCCGCGCTGGGGAAGAGGGCATGAGACATACGGGGAGGATCCGTATCTCACCAGCCGTCTGGGCGTGGCATATGTGAAGGGCATGCAGGGGGACGCAGAGACAATGAAAGCAGCCGCCTGTGCGAAACATTTTGCAGTGCACTCCGGACCGGAAGCACTCCGGCATGAGTTCGATGCGCATGCCAGCGCGAAAGATATGCAGGAAACATACCTTCCCGCATTTCAGGCCCTGGTGCAGGAGGCAAATGTGGAAGCTGTTATGGGAGCCTACAACAGGGTGAACGAAGAGGCAAGCTGTGCCAGTCCGTCTCTTCAGAAAATACTGCGGCAGGACTGGGGATTTCAGGGACATTTTGTCTCGGACTGCTGGGCGATCCGGGATTTTCATGAAAATCACATGATTACAGCGACGGCCAAAGAGTCGGCAGCGCTCGCAGTTAATAACGGCTGTGATCTGAACTGCGGAAATACATATCTGCATGTGCTGAAAGCCTATGACGCAGGACTTGTGAAGGAAGAGACCATTACCGAGGCGGTTGTGCGGCTGTTCACTACGCGCTATCTGCTGGGTATGTTTGACGGAAGTGAGTTCGATGAGATTCCGTATTCGACGGTGGAATCTGCAGAGCATCTGCGGCTGTCGCAGAAGGCGGCAGAAGAATCAGCCGTTCTTCTGAAAAACAACGGGATTCTTCCATTGGATAAAAGCAAGCTGAAAACGATCGGCGTTATCGGTCCCAATGCAGACAGCCGGGCAGCACTGGTGGGAAATTATCATGGAACGGCATCCAGGTATGTGACCATCCAGGAAGGAATCCAGGATTATCTGGGAGAGGATGTGCGTGTTTATACATCGGTGGGCTGTGACCTGTTCCGGGACAGAACAGAGGCTCTGGCATATCCGGGTGACCGTCTGGCAGAGGCAAAAATTGTTGCGGACATGAGTGACGTGGTCATCCTCTGCGTGGGTCTGGATGAGACGCTGGAGGGAGAAGAAGGAGATACGGGAAACAGCTATGCCTCCGGAGATAAGACGAACCTACTTCTTCCGAAGGTTCAGAGGGATCTGATGGAAGCTGTGGCGGAAACCGGAAAACCGGTGGTATTGTGCCTGATGGCCGGAAGTGACATTGATTTAAGCTATGCGCAGGAGCATTTCGATGCGGTGATCGATCTGTGGTATCCCGGTGCGCAGGGCGGACGGGCAGCAGCCAGGATTTTGTTCGGAGAGGTCTCTCCTTCCGGCAAGCTTCCGGTTACATTTTACAATTCGCTGGAAGAGCTTCCGGAATTCACCGATTACTCCATGCAGGGAAGAACCTACCGTTATATGGAAAAAGCGGCACAGTACCCGTTTGGATTCGGGCTGACGTACGGTGATGTCCACGTCCTTTCCGCGAAGGGAGAAATGACGGAAGAAGGGTTTGTGATCTGTGTGGAAGCGGAAAACAGAGGCAGCATGGAGACGGATGAGGTCATCCAGATCTATGTGAAAAACAAAGACTCTGCCTTTACGCCGAAACATCCTGTGCTCTGTGCATTTCAGCGGATTCATCTGAAGGCGGGAGAGAGAAAAGAAATCACGCTTGCAGTGTCTGCAGATGCGTTCTGCATCGTGGATGATGCGGGGGTAAAAAGAGAGGACGGAACACAGTTTGTGTTCTATGCCGGATGCTCACAGCCGGATGCACGCAGTCTGGAGCTGACGGGAAAAACACCGGTGGAGATTTTCTGGGAAAAAGAAAAATGATAAACAATTCTGCCCGTGACCGATACGATCGTATCAGTTACGGGCAGTTTTTGTGAGTTTCCATGCGAAAAAAGTATCAGAATTTCCGGGAATTATTTCTGGCTGTTTACCAGGGCATCTGCCGGTGCATCTTCCGGACGCCAGCCGGTAAATCCCATTTCCGGGAGGGACTGAATGAGTGCCATATCTTCTGCCGAGAGTTCGAAGTCAAAGATTTGCGCATTTTCCACAATTCTGGACGGTGTCACAGATTTGGTTAAAGGATTCACGCCGCTCTGAAGAACGAAACGCAGCGTGATCTGAGCTACGGTCTTCTGATATTTTTCGGCAAGAGTTTTCAGTGTCTCGTTTGTGAAAACGGCCCCAAGTGCCAGGGGGCTGAATGCCTGAACCAGCATGCCGGCTTCTCTGGAGTCATTTACCGTGTCCATCTGCAGGTAGCCGGGATGGTATTCAATCTGATTGACCATTGGTTTGATCTGCGCGGCGGCATTCAGTGCATCAATATGTTTTTTCTGGAAATTACTCACACCAAGGGCACGGATTTTGCCGGCCTTGTAGGCGGCCTCGAAACCGCGCCAGGTATCGGCGTTGATCTCGGCCCATTGCGGGGATACTTTTTCCACACACGGCCAGTGAATCAGATACAGATCCATATAATCCATTCCGAGATTTTGCAGAGAACGGTCAATGGCGGCGAGGGTCTTTTCGTATCCACGGTCTACGATCCAGTGCTTGGTGGTTACAAATATGTCTTCGCGCGGAATCCCGGATTCTCTGATGGCTTCTCCGACAGGCACTTCGTTGCCATAGGCAAGGGCTGTGTCAACATGGCGATAGCCGGCCTTCAGAGCTTCTGCTACGGAGGCTTTTGTCTTTTCCGGCGGTGTCAGATAAGTGCCAAATCCAAGGCATGGAATTTTGACACCATTTGATAGTTCAAAACAATCTGTGAGCTTTTTCATTGAAAATACCTCCTGTTTTTGTAATCGTTTGTTCCATGACATTGAGATCAAAAGATACCGGACGGATCGTCCTTTGACCTCATTATATCATATGATGTCATATATGAAAAGTCAGATGACATAAAAAGCTAAGAGAAAACAAACAGGTACCAGATGTCGTGAGAAACAGAAGAATGCAAATCGTGATTTTTTTAACACCTACGCATGCCGGAGTGCTTCCATACCCTTGATTTATCAGCATTTTAATGGTAAAATCTTACATATCGGTATAGCAGAAAAAACATATAAATGGGCGGGGATATGACATGGCAAACTATGCAGATGCGAGTCAGAGTATCAGAGCGTATATTGAAGAAAATCATCTGAGGTCTGGTGATAAACTTCCTTCGGAAGCGGAATTTTCGAAATTGCTTGGAATCAGCCGGCTGAAGCTGCGGGAAGCGCTGAATGGCTTGAAGGCAGAGGGAAGAGTGTATGCAGTTCAGGGCAAAGGGACATTTGTTGCCTATGAGACAGAGAATATCGAAAATGTTCTGAATTACAATTTTGGTGTGACGGAAATGATACGTGCAAATGGCTATACTCCCGGCGTGAAGCGTTTTTCAAAAACGCTGGTTCGGGCAAACGAGCAGGTCGCCAAAAGCCTCGGGGTTGAGGTGGGAATGGATATCCTGAAATGTTCCAGAGTCCGTCTGGCCAATGAACATCCGGTTGTGTATTCCACCGATTATCTTGCTACGCGTATCGCGCAGGATTTCATCAGCAATATGGATGAAAACATTTCTCTCTATGATTTTATTGAGAATAAGTGCGGAATTTCCATCGGTGTCAGCAAAACAGAGCTGATTCCGGCAAAAGCAGACGGAAGACTGGCGGAATTGCTGGATATTCCAAAGGAAACTCTGCTTATGAAATTCAGGCTGGTATTGAGTGATGTGCTGGGAGAGCCTCTGGTGTATGCGGAGGAATATTTCCGGACAGATATGTTTGACTTTGTGGTTTTGCGTACAAGAAAATAAAGAATATGCGAAAAGGTGTTTTTCCGAAAAAGGAAAAACACCTTTTCTTTTTTGGAACAATACCGGAACGGTACGGAAGCAGAAAACAGCCAAGGGCAAAATAGACAAAGATAGAACGGAGAAATTGATGAATTTCCCGGATGTTCAGAAATTGCAAAAAAATATATTGTAAATAACTGAAATTGTGATAGAATAAAGTCATCAGATGACTTAATATATGAGTTCATATGATTATAAGATTATATCATAGTAAGGCGGTGGTGTTATATGATCTTCGCATATGTGAAAGGCAACGTAATCAGTACGAACAAGACATCACGACTGAAAGGTCACAAGCTGTTAATTGTGGAGGAGTGGAATCCTCTGACTGGTGAATGCTCAAAAGTTCCCAAGATCGCAGTGGATACCGTGAATGCGGGAGAAGGGGAACTGGTTTTCTGTGTCTCGGGAAGCTCTTCCAGACAGACAGAAGAAACGGACAAAAAGCCGGTTGACCTGGCAATCATCGGGATCGTGGATGAAGTGAGTATGGAAGGTAAGGTCCTGTTCACAAAGTACAGCAAAGAGTAACAGGGAGACAGATTTATGCAGATCGGAAAAGTGGTAGGCAAGGTTGTCAGCACGGCAAAGCACCCGACACTTGTCGGAATTAAACTGAATCTTGTCAGAATACCCTATGATGATCCAAACGGGAAAATCCTTATTGCTGCGGATGCGATCCGGGTTTCGGATACAGGAGATGTCGTATACCTGGTAGACAGTACGGAAGGCGCTTCGGCGTTCAGACGGGGCAAGATCCCGGTGGATCTGGCGATCGTAGGGCTGGTAGACAAATTCTACGAAGGGTGACAGGAGAGAAAAGGAAAGGGGTATCTCTGGCGGTGAGAATAGGACGCGTAGTAGGGAATATGGTCTCGGTGATCCATGATTCTCAGCATACAGGACACAAATTCCTTCTGGTTCATTTCTTTGACGACGATGGAAATCTGGTGGATAAAGGGGTGTTTGCCGATTCTGCCAATGCCGGTACAGGGGATCTTGTTCTGGTGTGTGAAGATGGGGATGCCGCCGAGATGATATTTGAACTGGATGGAGACGCAGTCGTTTTTGACGGTCTCATTCTGGGTGTGATTGATGGGCAATAAAAAATTATTTATAAAATAAGAAAGGAAAAACATTATGGAAAAACAGGCATTGGGAATCGTTGAAACAAAAGGCTTATTAGCTTCGATCGAAGCCGGGGACGCAATGGCAAAGGCTGCAAATGTGGAACTGGTAGGCAAGGAAAAAGTTGGTGGCGGAATTGTTACCATTATGGTACGCGGTGATGTTGGTGCCGTTAAGGCTGCTGTTGAGGCTGGTGCGGCAGCGGCAAGTCGTGTCGGTGAATTGCTTGGCACACATGTCATTCCGAGACCACACGATGATGTTGAGAAGATCTTAGGAGATAAATAATTTTGTAAAAGAAAGCGAGTGAAGAACAAGTGGATAGAGAGATACTGATTAATACCATTACCCAGGAAGTGATTCGTCAGGTACAGTCGCTGCAGGCTTCTCGTGGCGTATCGAGCGCACAGCCGGCATCTGTTTCCAGGGACGGCATTCTTCTCTCCGATATGAGACCTGGTGTAAAGCTTACCGAGATCCTGCGCCTGCTGGAGAAAGCAAAATCAAATGGCTGCGGAATATGCGTGCCGCAGTGGTTTGTCTCCAGTGTTAAGGAAAATCTGAATGGTGCAAAAACCAAAATTGCGACGATTATCGGTCTTCCGGATGGAACCAATTCTCCGCTGGCGAAATATGCGGAGATCAAGCAGGCAGTTGCCGGCGGTGTAAATATGGTTCTGGTACCGGTCAATATGGATCTGTGTAAAGCCGGAGATATCAAAGGGGTTCAGAAAGATCTGGCGGAAAGCATTACTGCTTCCAGAGGAAAAGCAGAATCTGCTGCCATCATTGAAGTGAGAGAACTCGATGTAAATACCCTGACAGAAACGGCAAAGGCATGTGTGGCAGCCGGCGCGGATGGCGTGATTCTTTCGGCTGTTACCGGAGGAACGGTCAGAGCGGATGTTGTCCGTGACCTGAAGTCGAAGGGACTGAAGACGGGTGTGATCGGCGGAGTGACCGGAAGAGAGGCAGAGTTCAAAAATGCCGGCGCAGACTGGCTGATCGTAAGAGGATGATCATTGGCAGCTAATCATTCGAAAGATGAAACAGGTGTCTTCAGTCAGTGAACATCCGGGAACTGAAAAAATGATTGAATATTGATAGGAGATGATACTATGGCAGAAACAATGAAAGCGGTTGTGAAATATGAGCCGGGTATTGATAAAATGGAACTCCGTGAAGTGCCTGTTCCGGAAATCGGAGACGATGACGTTTTAGTGGAAGTGAAATATGCAGGTGTCTGTGGTTCTGACATTGCGTTCTTTGACGGCCATCATGAAAATATTCTGTTTCCGCCTGTAATCCTGGGACATGAGTTTTCGGGAGTTGTCGCAAAGGTTGGAAAAAATGTAACAAAATGGAAAGTCGGGGACAGAGTTGTATCCGATAACACAGGAACAGCCTGCGGAGAGTGTTATGCGTGCAGCACAGCCGATTATCTGTCATGTGAGCATCGCCTCGGCATCGGCTACGGTATGGACGGCGGCTGGGCAAAATATGTCAAGATTCTTGGCAAGACACTGGCGGTATTTCCGAACAGTCTTATGAGAATCCCGGACTGCATGAGCTTTGAGGAAGCAGCCGTTATGGATCCTGCATGTAATGGATTTATGGCAGTGGTTCAGGAAGCAAAATTAATGCCGGGTGAGTACTGCGCGGTGTTTGGTCTCGGTGCCCTCGGTCAGTTCAGCATTCAGGCAGCAAGAGCAGCCGGTGCGGCAAAGATCATTGCGATCGGTCTTGAGGCAGACGGAGAACGATTTGAGCTGGCGAAACATCACGGTGCAACGCATTGCATCATGAGTGACAAATGTGATCTGCATGCGGAAGTAATGAAGATTACAAACGGCGAAGGTGTAGCCGTTGTGGCAGATGCAGCCGGTGTGAATCCGGTTCTCAACCAGGCGGTTTCGATTACCCGCCCGGCCGGCACGATCGTTAAGATCGGTTATGACGCAAGACCATATGGAGCTTCCCTGGATCCGATCATCGACAAGGCGGTAAATATCAAAGGTCATTTCGGATATGACTGGGTATCCTGGAGAAGTGTATTCAATCTGATTGAAGCCGGAAAATGGGATAATAAGACGATCATTTCCCACAAACTTCCTCTTTCCCAGTATCGTGAGGCGATTCAGCTCTACAAAGAGAGAAAGAGCATGAAAGTAGTATTATATCCGGAAGACTGATTTTAATACGAAAGTAAACAAAGCAGGAGGCGAACGTTTTGGAGATATATATTTGTGCGGATTTTTCGCAGGACGGAATTGAAACACTGAAAGCCGCAGGACACACGGTCAGAACGGGCGGTTGGGGATATACAGGCGATATTCTTACCGAAGATGAACTGATCAGAGAAATCGGTAACGCGGAAGTCCTGATTGTCGGTTATGAAGAGGTTACAAAGAAAGTTATTGATCAGACGAGATTAAAAGTTATTTCTTCGATCAGAGGAGGCCCGAGGGCAAACATTGATGTGGATTATGCGACGGAAAAGGGAATTCCCGTGTTCTTTACGTTTGGCCGTGAGGCACTTCCGGTAGCAGATTTTACCTTTGGTCAGATTCTTGCTCTTACAAGAAAGATTGCCCGTGCGGACGAAGAGCTGCGCCGTGGTGTGTTTACCGCACCCGCAGGAGACTTCGGAAGTGACAAAGATGTGATCTGGGATATGAATGCGGAAGGTCCGTGGCAGTCCCGTAAGGGAATCGAGCTGGAGGGTAAAACGATCGGTCTGATCGGCTTTGGTACCGTCGGCAAACAGGTTGCCAGAAGAGCACAGGGCTTCGGCATGAATGTCATGGTTTACGATCCGTATCAGAAGGCAGAAGTCATTGCGGCAGCCGGATGCCAGAAGTCGGAACTGAACAATCTGCTTCGCAATGCGGACATTATTACATGCCATGCGAAAGTAAATGACAGCAACAAGGGCATGATCGGAAAAGAGCAGTTTGAAATGATGAAGGATGGCGTGTATCTGATCAACAATGCACGTGCCGGTCTGATTCAGGAAGAAGCACTGAGGGAAGCATTAAGAAGCGGAAAGCTGGGCGGCCTTGCTCTTGACGTATTCCATCAGGAACCGATCAAACGTGACGATGAATACTTTGATTACCCGAACGTGGTACTGACACCGCATATTGCCGGTGCGGGCCGTGATGTAATTTATCTGCAGTCTGTTATGCTGGTGAATGATCTGCTTCTGTACTTTGCAGGCGGAATTCCGAAGCCTGTGGTGAACCCGGAAGTATTCAAAAAAATCGGACGTTAAAAAGGAGGAAGGGTAAAAATGCCGCTTAGTAAGACATTAGATATTTTACAGGATTGTGAACGGCGTGGCTATGCAGTGGGCGCATTTAATATCAATGGACTGGATCAGCCACAGCATCTGATTAAACAGGCAGAAAAACTGGGTTCTCCTATTATCATGGTAGAACCGGGTGTGATTGAGCCGTATGTTGATTTTGAGGATTTTGCACTGGTGACAGCCCGTGCCGCCAAAAAGGCAAGTGTTCCGGTTGGTATCCATCTGAGTCACGGACTTGATCTGGAACAGGTGGAAAGAGCGTGCAAGGCAGGATTCACCTCGGTGATGTACGACGGTTCCAAGCTTCCTTATGAAGAGAATGTAAGGAATACAAAGATTGCGGTTGCGCTTGGAAAACGATTCGGCTGCGCGGTAGAGGGCGAGCTCGGGGCATTGGGTTCCAGCTTTGTTGACATAAAGGAGACGATGACAGATCCGGAGCAGGCAAGAGACTATGTTGCCAGAACAGGCATTGACATCCTGGCAGTCTCGGTAGGAAACGCACATGGATTCTATAAAGGAACTCCAAATCTTGATTTCGGCAGACTGGCAGAGATCAGACGTGCACTGATGACTTACAATTGTCATCTCACCCTGCACGGAGGCACAGGAATTCCGGCGGATCATATTCAGAGAAGTATCCAGCTGGGAATCTCCAAGATCTGTATTTATACAGAAATGTGTCATGTCGGCAAGAAAAATGTTAAAGAGTATCTTCAGAAGAATCCGGAATATGCAGGAAACTTTGATATTCCGGAGATGATTAAATCTGTGATGGATGGTTTTGCAAGCGCAGAAGCGGACTGCATGAATATGTTCTTCAGTACAGGTAAATGCGGTACCGTTCAGACTGCAGATGCAATTCCGCAGAATACGGATCTCGGACCGGAATATCCATCACTTCCGGCATTAAATCCCGGATATCATTCGACAGGGGGATACTGGGACAGAAACCTTTAATACCTTTCAATAGAAGGGAGGACGGGCAATGCGTTTTTTGGGCGTTGATATGGGTACTTCCGGATGTAAGGCAGTCATTTTCGATGAGGACTGGGATATTATCTGTCAGGCCTATCGCGAATATCCTACATATTTTCCGGGCGAGGGCTTAATGGAAATCGAACCGGCGCTGGTATGGGAGAATATCCGCGCAGTGATCAGAGAGGCAAATGCAAAAGCAGATGAACCGGTGACCGCACTGGCAGTATCTGCGATCGGAGATGTGATCATCCCGGTGGACAAAGACGGAAACTGTCACAGAAAATATGCGATTATCGACTTTGATCCCCGTGGAGAAGACGAAATAACAAAATTTGCAGAAACGTTCGGAAGAGAGAAATTTTTCCAGATCAGCGGAATGCCTCCGCTTTTTATCGGAAGTCTGGCTAAAATTCTCTGGATCAGGGAAAATGAACCGGATATTTTTGCAAACACAGCCAGATGGGCCACTTTTGAAGATTATATTATCCAGAAGATGGGACTCGATCCGATTGCGAGCTATTCGGAGCTGTCGCGTACCATGCTGTTTGATATCCGCAAGAGAAAATGGTCGGAAGAAATCTGCAGCGCAGTTCCGATCACACCGGATCAGCTTCCGATCGCCGCAGAATCGGGAACGGTTGCAGGGACATTGTCACCTGAAATGTGCGAAGACCTGGGCTTCCCGCAGCCCGTGCTGGTTGCTGTGGGCGGACATGATATGGTCTGTGCCGCGATCGGTGCCGGACTGGATGAAAATGAACCGGGTACTGCAGTTGACATTGCCGGTACCATTGAGGGTGTCGTTGTTGCACTGAAAGAGTGCAATACATCCATGGAAATGTGTGATCAGGCTTTTTCCTGCTATGTGGGTTACAAGGATTATGTGACATTTTCCGTGAATCTGACAGCCGGGTGCATTACCAGGTGGTACCGGGATATGATCGTTCCGGATGATTACCGGATGTGTAAGGAAGAGGGCATCAATTTCTATGAGTACATGCAGAGAACCATGAAGGAAGACGAGCCGGGAAGCGTGTATCTTCTTCCGCATTTTTCCGGAAGCGGCAATCCGTTTTTTGATGCAAATGCCAAAGGGGCTTTGTATGGACTGACTACCGATACACAGAGAGCGGATATTGGCCGGGCTCTTGTGGAAGGACTGGCATATGAAGTGAAAATGCAGCTGGATGCATTCGAAAAAGCCGGTATCCGGATTGATACCCTGCGGGCAGTCGGCGGTGGTGCTGCCATTGACAGACAGCTTCAGCTGAAGGCAAACATCACAGGCAAAAAGATCATCAAATGCAGTGTCACGGAAGGTTCCGCGATGGGAGCGGCAGTGTATGCGGCGATTGCAGCAGGCGCAATGGAGCATCCGGGTGAAATTAAAAATTATGCAGCAGGGAAAGAGAAAGTGTTTGTCCCTGATGAGCAGAGTACCAAGAAATTTGAAAAAGCATATGAGACATACAGAAAACTGGCATATGGAATTCATGATATAGAGCAGTAGATCTGTATCACAGACAGGAGGGAAAGCGCTTGGCTGAATATATATTGGAACTGAAAAATATTGGCAAGACCTTTTCCGGTGTTAATGTCCTTAGAGGAATCAATCTCCAGCTGAAAAGGGGAGAGGTGCATGTTCTGCTTGGTGAGAACGGTGCCGGCAAATCTACGCTGATCAAAATCATCAGTGGATATCACCAGCCCGACAAAGGCGGTGAGATCTATGTAGAGGGTGAGAAAAAGGAATTTTCAGGCCCGAAACAGCCTAAGGACGTTGGTATCCACACAATCTATCAGGAGCTTACGCTTTGTAAGGATATGACTGTAGCGGAAAACATCGTGATTGACAAGCAGGATCAGTTTAAAGGTTTTTGGCTGAAAGGAAAAGAGTTCAGAAAAATTGCAGCTGATGTTTTAAAACGATTAGGCTCAGATATTTCACCGGACGAAATGGTAAGAAATCTTTCGATTGCACAGCAGCAGATTGTTGAGATTGCAAAAGCAATCAGCGCGAACGCGAAAGTCGTGATCATGGATGAACCGACGGCTTCGATCTCGCAGAAGGATTCCGCCAGACTGCTGGAAATTGTCAAACAGCTGAGAGATGAAGGCGTTACCATTATCTATATCTCTCACAGACTTCAGGAAATTGCGGAAATCGCGGATCGCATCACCATCCTCCGGGACGGCAGCCAGATCGATACCGTTGTTAACCAGGCGGTTACGGAGCAGGAGCTGATTTCCATGATGGTTGGCCGTGAAATCAAGGATGCGTATACAAAGGTGGAAGTGGAGCTTGGGGAAGTCGTTCTCAAAGTGGAGCATCTCAGTTCCGATGTGTTTTCAGATATCTCATTTGAATTACATAAAGGAGAAATATTTGGTTTCGGCGGTCTGGTCGGATCGAAAAGAACGGAGGTGCTTGAGACCATTTTCGGGCTTCGTCCCATGACGGGAGGAAGAATCTGGCTGTTCGGGGAAGAATATGTTCCCACAAATCCGGGGCAGGCCATTTCCAAAGGCATGGCATTTGTCACCGAGGACAGGAAGAAGACCGGTTTGGTACTGTGTCGTCCTATTTTTGATAACTTAAGCATGCTGAATGCAAAGGATAAAACAAACAAATTAGGTTTCCTTGATTTCAAAGGGCTTCGCAGCCTGGCGCAGGGACAGAGAGAGGCACTGAACATTCGTATTTCCAGCATGGATCTGGCGGTGCAGACGCTTTCCGGTGGAAATCAGCAGAAGGTTGCCCTTGGAAAATGGCTGGATTCCAAACCGAAAATCATCTTATTCGACGAACCGACACGCGGTATTGATATTGGTGCAAAAGCTGAAATATATAAGATTATGGCTAAGCTGGTACAGGAAGGTGTGTCAATTATCATGGTTTCCTCTGAATTGCCTGAGCTAATCAGTGTGGCTGACAATATTCTTGTAATGCGTGAGGGCGTTATGAAGGGAATTCTCAGCAAGGGTGAGATCGATCAGGAACGGGTAATGAGTTTTGCAACAGCGGGTTAATGATTACAGTTAGGAGGAAACAATATGAAATCGAAAGGCTCCCGTATCGGGCAGTTTTGCATCAAGTACAGAACTGTTTTAATTCTTGTCGCATTGATTATCGTGTTTACATGTCTGAATCCTGTGTTTGTGAACGGGAAAAATGTTCTGAACATGTTAAAACGAATGAGCTATGTAGCGCTTACCGCATATGGAATCACGTTTATTCTGACAATGGGCGAGCTGGATATGTCCGGTGGATCCATGGCGGCACTGGTAGGCGTTGTTCTTGCAACCCTGCTGAATAAGGGGGTTCCGCTTGGACTGGCACTCATCATCGTGATCGTGATGGGCGCGCTCGGAGGAACACTCAATGCGCTGATCAACATTTATGGTAAAATCAATGCTTTCCTGGTAACTCTTGCCACAATGAATATTTATCGAGGCCTGGCTATGACCATCAGTAATGGCCGTACGATTCCGATAAAGAAGGAAAAGTTTGCGTTTATGTTCGGTAACGGAACATTATTTGGCGTGATTCCGATGCCGGTTGTGATCATGCTGATTTTCTTTGTGATCTGTTTCCTTTTATATCATAAAACCAAGCTGGGTTATTATACGAAATGTATCGGCGGAAACGTGGAAGCTGCAAAAGTAGCAGGTATCAATGTTGTCAGATATAAGATTATCGTGTTCACACTGGCAGGATTCCTGGCCGGCATGGCAGGGCTGATCCTTTCCGGTCTGATGAACGGCGGTATGTCGGATCTGGGCGAAACACTTTCCATGGATGCGATCGCGGCGTCTGTATTGGGTGGTACGGCGATCTCAGGTGGTATCGGCAGCATGTGGGGAACGCTTGGCGGCGTACTTATCATGGGTTGTCTGAATGGTGGTATGTCTCTTCTCGGAGCACAGTCTCACCATCAGATGCTGGTAAAAGGACTTGTAATTATCTTTGCAGTATATCTGGACAATGTATTAAAAGATAAAACCGTTGTAACGAAAGACTGATCTTCAGCCGTTTTATCCACAATCGAAACGGACCGGGACAGAACCGGGTAAAGTATTGTGGACTCTTATAAAGAGTATGGGATACAGGTACGGATCCATATCGTAAACGCCGGGTATGAAAAGGTGCCGGTATCCGGACACTACAAAATGAAAAGATTTTGCAGGAGGGTTTTTTATGAAGAGAAGAGTGTTTGCTTTCTTAATGTGTGCAGCTATGACAATTGGTCTTACGGGCAGTGCAAACGTGATCGCACTGGCAGAGGAAGCGTCGGAATCCTCAAATGAGTACTATGAGTATATCGTGCCGGCAGGAACACAGTCTGATGTAAATGACTATTATGCTCAGTATGGTATCGAATGTGATATCCAGATCAAACAGACAGGCGGAAGTGTTCTGTGGCTGAATGGAAACGATGTTGCGATGCCGACTGCCGCTGAGAATTACACCATCGGTTTTGCGGATTATGCAACGGACGATGAAGTGAGCAGCGGTTACATGAATGCCATGAAAGAGGCGGCAGAAGAACTTGGCATCAATGTGCTTTATAACGATGCGCACTGGACACAGGATGAGCAGAATCAGGCAATCGAGCAGTGGATTCTTCAGAAGGTTGATGGAATCATTCTTTGCCCGTGTGATTATTACGGCGTAAAAGATGCCCTTGATGCCTGTGAAGAGGCCGGCATTCCGGTTGTTTCATTCGATGCTCCTCCGAATGCAGGAAATGTGGATGCTGTAATTATGTACGATGCAGTAGAACAGGGCCGTTTAGCCGGTGAAGCTCTCCGTGATGCTTTGCTGGAGTCCGGATCGGATATGAATGGTACGATCTATTACGGCAATCTTCCGTATCTGCATCCAAATGCACAGACTCGTGAATTTGGATTTAAGAGCGCATTTGAGGATTATCCGAATATCAAGTTCAAGATGCTGACAGGTGAAACTCCGGAGGAATTCTATACCGCCATGGAAGGCGCGATTCTGGCAGAACCGGACATGCTCGGTGCATGGGGTCTGTTTTCCGCTGCTACCTGGGGTATGTTACAGGCAATCGAAGCATCCGGAGAATCCATCCTTCTCTCATCCGTAGACTGTGACAGCGTTATCCTTAAGGGAATCAACGATGGTAAGATTCTTGGATCTACATGCTACTCTCCAACAGAAGGTGCCAGACTTGCGGCAATGACACTGGTCAATCTCTTAAATGGCGAGACGGTACCGGGCATCACATATCAGTCCAATACATTCCTTACAGAAGATAATGTAGAGGAACTGTATGAGGTATATCACCCCGGTGAATCTCTGTCATAATTGTCCGGCTGATTTGTCTGGATATCATTCTCAAACATATGGCAAATGAATATTTGCTGTATGAAATCGGCGTTTCGTTCGGTAAGAAGATGCCTGGCATCTTCTTACCTTATGTAAGATATAAGTAAAATAATGATTTGGGGAGTCAAATGATTCCTCGCGAATAATAAATGAAAAAGGAGATATTTAAAAATGGAAAAAAGAATTCCGGAACTGATCGTTATGCTTACATGGCATGATAAAACGGTAGAAGATGCGATTGAAGTATTTCAGGCGGCAAAAGATGCGCCTGCAAAATACTGGGGATTCAAGGAAGTAGGCCTTCCGGAAGAGAAAATGACAGAACTCGTAAAAATGATGAAGGATGCCGGAAAAACAACATTCCTTGAGGTTGTGGCATACACGGAAGAAGAATGTATTGAAGGCGCTAAAATCGGTGCAAGATGTGGTTTTGATGTTCTCATGGGAACGATGTACTTTGAATCGGTTCAGAAGGTTGCGGAAGAAGCCGGTATGAAATATATGCCGTTTGTAGGTCAGATTTCCGGTCGTCCATCTGTTCTGGAAGGAACAATTGAAGGAATGATCGAGGAAGCAAACAACCTGGTTGAGACCAAAGGTCTGAAAGGCTTCGACCTTCTCGGATACCGTTACACAGGAGATGCTGTAAAACTGAATGCAGAGTTTGTGAAAAACGTGAAAGGCGATGTATGTCTGGCTGGCTCCGTGGCAAGCTTCCAGAGACTGGATGAAGTAAAGGCGACCGGTGCATGGGCATTTACCATCGGCGGAGCATTCTTCGAAAAGAAATTCAGTGATGGCGACTTTGCAGATCAGATTAAGACAGTCGTTGAGTATATGAACAAATAGGAAATGTGATCGTGACTCCTCCTGCCAGATGTTTTTCGGCAGGGGGAGTTTTATGTTTCCTGGAAAATGACTCAGCTTTGTTCCTGTCAGCAGAAGGAAGTCACGGAAATGCTTTCTTTTTTACAGGAAATATACTATTATAAAATGAGCTGAATATAAATTTAGGAGGATTATCATGGCGGCAGAAATTGGAAAATTTGAAAAAATCAGTTCCCCGAATCCCTTTGCACTGATCACCAGCAAAAAGGAAGACGGAACAACAAATATTATGGCGTTGTCCTGGTGGACGTACTGTGCGAATAAGCCGGTGCCGACCATTGCGATCTGTCTGAGCAGCAGAGGATTTTCGGGTCAGCTGATTCAGAAAACCGGAGAATTCGGATTAAGTCTTCCGGATGAGAGCATTGCACAGGCAGCGATGATGTGTGGAAGATGTTCCGGAAGAGATGTAAATAAACCGGAGGAGTTTGGGATCGAACTGATGGACAGTGTGACAATGGAGACAAAGCTGATTGCAAAAAGTCAGGCGGCGATGGAGTGTAAGGTGGTGCAGGTGCTGCCGGTTCAGGATCATTTGATGTTCATTGCACAGGTTCAGGAAACGCATTTCCGGGATGCATACAGGCATGTCAGTTCGGTGGACGGATATGCGAAGCTGGAAGTACGGTAAGGTCCGGGTTTGATAAAATGCAATCTTTTTGAGAAAAATTGACATTGAATGAAGGGATGGTTTCTGATAAAGTGTAAGCGGATAGAGAGGACTATCCAGTCATAAAAAACCCATTTATGAAAAAGAGCATGAATTTGCAGATGCAGATCCATGCTCTTTTGTGCTATTTTATGGCAAGGGCTTCCGGAGAGAAATGCTCAAAGGCAAAATCCGTATCCAGATATTGCCGGTAGTTGCCGTCTCCGTATCCGTATACCAGCTTTGCATAGGCGGAAAAGACGGTTGTATTCCGAATCAGAACTGCGCCATTTTCTAAAACAGGTGCAAATACGTCCTCGTAATCCAGGTTTTCGTGAACCAGTGGACACAGGTACAGAGGAACGTCATGCTGCCGGCAGTGTTCTGAGAAAGCGGTCAGAGAATTCAGTCCCTCATTGTTCAGAATGCTTGTGACATCAAATAATTCCTGAAGAACCGCGTCCGGTTTGCTTCGGGCGAAATTGTAATAATGGTACGGCATTCGGCGGTAGGAACGGATAAACATAACATTGGCAGCTGTTTTCATGCCGGAGACGCTGCGGGGCATGGATGTCAGCGATTTCACAGAAGGATTGTCAAAGCCGTGCAGAAACTGGAACGTGTCATTCGCAATCTCGCCAAATCGTCCCGAAATCATATCGATATACTGGAAGTCGAAAGGAGCCTTCTGAGAGATCCGGGAACCGTAATGGACTTCAAGCGTCTGAGGCAATTCATTTTTAATAATATTATAGACTCCGGGAAGCCGGACGGATTGTATGAACGTAACTGCCGCAGCAAAGCATTCCATACGAAAACTGCTTCTCTGGCCGAGGAGAGCGTTCTGTGTAATGATGACCAGAGGAATCGTGACATGTGTTAACAGAAGATTTAAAGCAGCGGCTGTGAATGGAATGTATTCGGTTCCGTGTATCAGTATCATCCCTTCATAGCAGGAAAGATCGGTCTGGCACAGCATTTCCTTGATGGCAAGGCAGTCGTATAATGTGACATTTTCGCTGATCTGTGTATCCGGTGAAATATAGTCAAACGCAACGCTTCCTTTGAAATGCGAACTGTCCTTCACCTGGTTGATCCACACATAACATTTATCCTCCTGATAGTTTGGAGAGATGATCAGGATTTTTTTCATAAGGCAGATTCCTCCTTTGGTATCTATATTATAGTTGATTGTATAGCCATTTCCAACAGAATTTTCAAAAAATACAGCAAGCATTCTGAAAATATCTGTCTGACAAAAACATTGCAATTTGTAGTTTTATATTGTTGAAAAAAGGACTCTGAAATGATAATATTGGGACATGGAAAAGAAAAAACCGTTGTTAATTACATTGAATAATTATCCGGAAAGTTGCAATTTGTGCCGTATTGGACTGGCGTATACCTATGTGGATGCGAACAAGTGGCTGATTCGCGACAATTTTTTTATCTGTGCGGTGAAGAATGGCCGGCTGAAGCATCACGTGGGTGATGAAGAGATTGAGCTGAGAAGGGGGGATATGTTTATCGTGCCGCCAAATGTCGTGGCATGTGAGGAATACATGGAGCCGAATACGCAGTTCTATATTATCGAGTTTGCCAAAGAATTTCTGGATTATGATCCGTATGGGGATACCATCAAGGATCGCCTTTTTACGTTTCTGCTTCTGGATATCAAGTTTGGAGGAAAGGAATCGCTTCTCGCAAAGGTTCCGCTTTCGGCGGATGATCAGAGCTTTATTTTCCGGCAGATCGAACGGTTTCATTATGAATTTACCATCCGAAGAGAGGGTATGTTTGAAATTTTAAACGGAATATTGCTCACAATCATCAATATTTTCGGCTGGAGATATCTGTATCAGCCCAGAACGGTCCATGCGGAACAGAAGTATCACAGAATGAACAAAATGCTGCAGGACAGCATTGAATATATTCACGGCCACTATGCCGAGAATATCATGATCGAGGATGTGGCAATGCAATTCGGCTCCTCCCGGTCCCGGTACTGTATGCTGTTTAAACAGACGATGGGGACCACGTTTCACAAGTATCTGAACAATCTGCGCTGTGAGAAGGCTGCGCAGTTTCTGGTGGAAAATGAGATGACGCTGGAAGAAATCGCGGAAGCAACGGGATTCAGTGATCCCTCCTGCCTGTATCGGAATTTTGTGTCACATTATGGTGTCAGTCCGGGCAAATACAGAAAAGAACATATAAAATGAGGCGGCCGGTTTGGCTGCCTTTTTTTATTTCATAGGAAATTCCTTTGGAATTTACCTGTGAAATAAAAGCATTGTTTTCTGGATGAATTGCAATGTTTTTCTGCAATATCTGTCAGGACACGAGAAATGGATACGAATTGCAATGTATTAAGTATGATTATCAATTGTCAGATGACTAATTATCTGATAATTTAAGATATATACAAACAATTCAAAAAAGGAGGACAGAATATGAAAATGAGAAGAAGGTTGTTGGCAATTTTTTTAGGTGCAGCGATGGTATTTTCGTCAACCGCATTCGTTTCCGCGGAAGAAGCAGGTGATCCGCAGATTCCGGATTTCGAGTATGTTCAGCCGGCTGGCGAGATCTTTGATATCTCCACCTACTACAACGAACTTGGTGTTGACTGTTCGTTCAGCTTAAGAGGAACCGGCGGCGTGGTTAATGTTCCGGACGATATGACAACCAGCCTTCCGACGGCGAACGGTGACTACACAATTGGATTTTCTGTATATTACACAGTAGATGAAGTTGGCGCAATGCTGCTTGACTCTATGAAAGCTTATGCAGAAGAAGCCGGTGTAACTCTGAAAGTGAATGATGCAAACTATGATCAGAATGCACAGAACCAGGCAATCGAACAGTGGATCATTGAAGGCGTAGATGCAGTTATTCTTGCTCCTTGTGATTTTACCGGTGTAAAAGATTCTCTGGATGCTCTGACGGAAGCAGGAATTCCGTGTGTAACTCTGAATCCGGCACTTGTATCCGAAGCAGATTCTGTTGTAATGGCAGAATGTAAAGAGCAGGGTGTGATGGCAGGTCAGCTGCTTCTGGATTACCTTCAGGAATCCGGCACAGAAATGAAAGGTACCATTATTTACCAGAGTCTTCCGTTCATTCATCCGAATGCTGCTACACGTGCAGACGGATTCAAGAGCGTCTTTGCAGACTATCCGGACGTTGAGATCGTAGAGCTGACCGGAACATCTGTTGAGGAACATTATGCAGCATTTGAATCTGCTCTTCTGGCATATCCGGATATGATCGGTGCATTCGGTCTGTATTCCGCAGCTACTGTTGGTATGATCAATGCGAAGCTTGCAAATGGCAGTGACATTCCGTTAACCTCCATCGACAATGACAAACCGATCCTTCAGGCAATCTATGAAGGCAACTGCCTTGGTTCTGCATGCTACAGTTCCACGGCTCCGTCATTCTACTGCATGAGTGCAGCAGTGAACCTGTTGAACGGCGTGGAAGTTCCCAGCGCATACTTCTATCAGAACCAGATCGTTACCAAGGACAATGTAGAAGAAATGTTTGAGCATTATTATAATGGAAAAACTCTTGCAGATTACATGGCAGGAGAAGTTGAATAACGAAAAATGAATCTGTATTGACAGGAAAAATGACAGCATGACAGCAAAAGAGAGGAGAGTCTGAAAATGAGAGTATTGGCATTTGGTGCACATCCTGATGATATTGAATTTCGTATGGCAGGAACTTTAATGAAAATGAAAAAACGTGGAGATGAAATCTTCATGTGTATTGCAACCAACGGAAACATTGGTTCATACGGAAAGACAAAGGAGGAGACTGCAGCGATGCGTCATGCAGAGGCTCAGGCATCCGCAGATTATATCGGCGCTACACTGCTCTGGCTGGATGAAGACGATGAGTTTATTTTTGACGAAGAAAGAACCAGATTAAAATTCATCGAAGCAGTTCGTATCGCCAGACCGGATGTTATCTTTGCTCCTCCGGCTGGCAACAGAGATTACAATCAGGATCATGATATTACCGGTTATCTGGCATTTGAGGCAAGAGTGCTTGCAACGGTAAAGAATATCGAAACAGAACATGACGTGATCGATCATATTCCGCCATTATTCTACTGCACACCGATGGGAATGTGCCATAACTACAGACCGCAGTATTTTGTAGATATCACAGATACATTTGAAGATAAAATGAAAATGTTCAAATGCCATGATTCACAGCAGGGCGACTGGTGCAGAGATGCATTTGGTGTATCTTATAATGACATTCTTACAAGTGAGTGTAATTATTATGCGGCTGTGTGCGGAACGCCGAATGTAGAAAAGGTGGAAGCATTTGAGCTGTGCGAGAGATGGCCGATCATCGCAGGGGCACATAAATTATTGCCATAATAATGGTTTCTGACTAAGTAGGAAAGACAGATGCTGGCTGGGAAAACCGTCTGCATCTGTCTTTCCCTTTGATATATTACAAATTTCAGGAGGAAAAAAAGATGGTCCAGGAAGCGCTGGGAATGGTAGAAACAAGAGGTCTGGTAGCGGCAATTGAAGCAGCCGATGCAATGTGCAAAGCGGCCAATGTGACATTGGTGGGAGCAGAAAAAATCGGCTCCGGTCTTGTGACGGTTATGGTGCGCGGCGATGTGGGTGCTGTCAAGTCATCGGTCGAGGCCGGGGCAAACAGAGCCGCTTCCCTGGGTGAATTAGTGGCCACGCATGTAATACCGCGGCCACATGGCGATGTAGAGCACATCTTACCATATATAAAATAAAAATCGAAAACATGACGGGAGAATATGCCGGAGAGGGAAAGAGAGCCTTCTCCGGCATGTTTTTTATTTCATAGGAAATTCCTTTAGAATTTACCTATGAAATAAAAAGCCCTCCGGTCGGGATGCGACCAGATGCATATGGAATTGTGACTGCCTATGGCAGTCCGCATCTGGCGCGCAAAGCGAAACAAGTCCCTCAAGGATTGAGGAATGCAGGGAGTTCGAAGCGGACTTGTTCGCTTTGTTTGAAAAAAATAATTGTTTTATAAATTGCGGAAATGTATAATATTATTAACAGATACCAGGATTGTGGGAGCATGAAATGCGAAAGATGATGTGGTTTAGTAGAAAAACGGATTTTTCCAGGAGGTGATTCATATGGGATATTATCTGGCTTTGAATGATGAGATTATACGATCGGTAAAAGATGATGTGGTTTATAAGGTTAGAAATGTAATGAAAAGCGATATAGTGGAAATCATTCTCTACGGATCATGTGCAAGGGGAGATTATACGGATGATTCCGATATTGACATTGCTCTGATTACAAAGTGCGACCGTCTGGAAGCTAAAAAGTACAGCAGTGATTTGGCGGGAATTGCGACAGAATTTGCGATGAAATATTTTGCTGTTGTAAATTTTGTATGCCTTCCGTTTGAAGAATATTCTGCTAAAAATAAGTGGTATGAATATTTTCGCAATATTCGGGAGGAAGGTGAGGTCTTGTATGGATGAAGAATACTATATTGCTCTTGCTAAAGTGAGAATGGAACGTGCGGGAGAGCTTCTCGCAGAGGCTGAAAACCTACTTGATAGGGGCGCTTATAAATCTGCGAATAACAGGGCACTTTCTTACCTGAAGATTATCAGATGATTGCCAGAGCAGAACAGATTCGTAATGCTTCGGATTATGATGATTTTTATGTGGCAAGTAAATCTGAATCCCGACAGCAGGTAGAGAATGCAAGATATCTGGTTGATAAGATAAATAAGTATATTTCATACTGTTTTATGACGGATTTAGAATCTTTATAGCCCTGCTTAGAGGAGGGTGTATCGAGAACGGTGATTTTTGCTTTTAATGTGTATGCGGGAGACAATCCTATAGAAATTCAGGCTTTTTCAAGATCCTGGATTTTTATCGGATTGTTTCCTTATTTTTTGTTTCTGTTTCAGGGCGTAATTCTCATTTAGCATGGCAAATGAGCCTGAATCATGGCTTTTTACTGGAACCCGAACTCAGTATCTTATGCGTGTGCCGGTAATTCAGCGGCGTTTGCTGTGTCATTTTCCGGAACACGGTACTAAAGTAGTTGCTGCTTGAGAAGCCCAGGCCATAAGCCTGTTCTGTGATAGACTGGTCGGATTCTGTCAGCAATTGTTTTGCTATTTCGATTTTTGCATGTTGATGTATTCCAGCGGGGTGATTCCTGTCTCTGCTTTGAATTTCATTTTGAAATAAGAAAGAGAGTAACCTGAAACTTTTGCGAGCTCCGCCAGTGAGATGTTCTGTCTGATATTGTCGGTCAGATAATGTATCGCATCCTGGATGTTTTGGTCGATCTGTAATGTCTGATTCTGGATGACTGGTGTGAGGAACTGAAGGTTGAACAGGAAACAGGTCAGAAACTGTACTCCGATACGAAAGTCTTCCGTTGTTTTGGCGCTGAAAAATGTGAAAGCGGTTTTTAAGTAATTGATATGTGTTTTTCCAACCTCCAGAAGATGATTTTTGAGACGTATCAGCTGCTGATAAAGGGCGTAGCTATATTCTTTATTCAGGCCCAGCAGGTCATAGGGGTTGGAGATGTCTATCTGGAAGGCAAAAAATTCACATGGCGTTTGCGGCTCGGATCCGTTGCTGTGCCATTCAAATGGAAATGCGATAAACATCTGGTTTCCGGTGTAAGTATAACGCGTTATCATATGGTCTTTTTCGAGCTGCGTATAACGTTTTCCTTTGATCATGCAATGGATTTCAATGATATTTGAATGATAATGCATGGGGGAAGGGGCGGTCGAGTTGGTAAGGTTCCAGTAGGCAAAATTACCCAGTCCCTGAATTCGATGCACATCTTTTGTAATTACTTTCTTTTCTTTTGTCCAACAATAATCATCAAATATTTCGTACATAATTTGATTACTTTCTTTTGGATGAAGTAATTCTTTTTTCTGATCAAACAATTCATTTTCTGATCCAATCTCATGTGCGTTCGACTTGAACGCTCTTTCTGGCGCAGCCTGATATTGTCTGTCGGTTTTTCTGCGATCCCCAAGGTTATTTTAATGACTTATATTATAAAAAACAAGTAAAAATTAAAAAAAGTATAAAATAGTACTCCAAATGATATTGATAGCATTCAGAAAAAGAAAAAGATATAGTACATATAAAGATACGAAGTGAAACATACAAAAAAACAAAACAGACATTTGGGAAATAACGGAAGGGGTGCTGTATGAATAAATATTTGGAACCGCAAAAAAGGGAACTGATATTTGAAGAATCAGGCTTGTTTAAAATTTGCCACGCATCCAACATCTGTGCCTTGCAGGATGGGTCTTTGATCGCAGGATGGTTCGGCGGAGAACGTGAGGGCAGTGACGATATTGCAATCTATGCGTCCCGATACATCGACAATAAATGGACAGAACCGATGCGTATAGCGCATGATATAGAGGAACCGCATTGGAATCCGGTGTTTTATCAGGCGGCAGCCGGACGGGTACATCTGTTTTACAAAGTGGGAAGACAGATCCGCGAATGGTACACCATGCATCGTGTCGCAGAAAATCCAGGCGATGATTTTAAACTGATCGGGGAACTTGTTCCCGGAGACCGCGGCGGCCGAGGGCCGGTCCGCTGTAAAGTGATCACTCTGTCAGATGGAAGCATGCTTGCCGGGGCCTCAACGGAGGGAAACATCTGGACGGCCTATGCAGATCGTTCTGAAGATGGAGGAAAAACCTGGACATTCAGCAATCCGATTCAGATCGGAGTTGAGTATCACGGTGAACGCACAACGCAGAACAGCGACATTCAGGTTTCTGAACAGTCGTTTTATGGAAGAGGTGTGATTCAGCCGACGCTGTGGGAATCAGAAGCAGGAATCGTGCATATGCTCCTGAGAAGCACCGAAGGCGTTTTGTATCGATCTGATTCCCGAGATTATGGAAAAACCTGGTGTGAGGCATATCCGACAGAGCTGCCGAACAACAACAGTGGAATCGATATTGCCCGTTTTGATGATGGCATGTTGGTGCTGTGTATGAACCCGGTTGGGCAGAACTGGGGACCGCGTACACCGATTGTTTTAAAAGTGAGTACCGATAATGGAAAGACCTGGGAAGATGAATGTATACTCGAGGACATTCCGGGTGAGTACTCTTATCCGAGTATCATTGTAAAAGGTGATAAACTATATGTCACCTATACTTATGATAGAAAATCCATAGCCTTTTGGCAATTTCAAAGAAAGGAGGAACAGCAATCATGGTAGATAACAATTTTCCGGGTGGGGTATGGCCGGTAATGCTCACTCCATTTACAAAAGAAAACAATGTAGACTACAACGCTCTGGGAGAGTTAATTGAGTGGTATATTCGAAATGGCGTATCTGGCTTATTTGCCGTATGTCAGTCAAGCGAAATGTTCTTTTTGTCTTTAGAAGAGCGGGTCGAAATTGCGCGTTTTGTAAAGGAAAAAGCAGCGGGAAGAGTTCCGGTAATCGCTTCTGGACACATTTCAGATTCATTGGAGGATCAGGTGACAGAATTAAATGCAGTTGCAAAGACGGGTGTGGACGCTGTGATCTTGATTACGAATCGAATGGCAAAACAGGATGAATCCGATGAGATTTGGTATTCAAATCTGGAAAAACTTCTGGATCAGATTCCTGCAGATGTGAAACTCGGATTCTATGAATGTCCGTATCCATACAAGCGTGTTCTGACAAAGGAACTTACCGAAAAAAGTGCGCAGAGCGGAAGATTTTATTTCTTAAAAGATACCAGCTGCGATATCAGGAATATCGAGATGAAGTTATCTGTATGCCGGGATACAAATCTGAAAGTATATAATGCCAACACAGCGACACTTTTGGAATCATTAAAGCTCGGTGCTGCAGGCTACAGCGGAGTTATGGCAAATTCACAGTGCAGACTGTATGACAGACTGACACGTGATTTTGCGGCAGAAGATATGAGTGATTTGTCAGATTTCCTGACCGCATGTGCGCTGATTGAATACCAGTGCTATCCGGTAAATGCAAAATACTATTTAGGAAAGTATGAAAACATTTCTATGGAAACAACCTGCAGAACAAAATCAGATACTCTTTTGACAGAAACATTCAAAAAAGAAGTTGACGTGTTGTATCGTCTGACAAAAAAAGCTGAGAAAAAATATTTATAATAAAAAAGGAGACAATCAAATGAAAAATTTAAAAGCACTCGGACTGCTGCTCGCAGTATCCACAATGATGGTGACAACAAGCGTAAACGTTATGGCTGCTTATCCGGAAAATGATATCGAAGTAATCGTTCCAAAGGGTGCAGGCGGCGGAACAGATACCTCTACTCGCGGTCTTCTCACATATATGGAGAAAAATCTTGATGGTGCCAGCTTCAACGTAACAAATAACTCTGACGGCGGCGGAATTACAGGTATGCTTCTTACTGCAGGCGCTGATACAGACGGATATACACTTGGTGCTGTTACCGTTGAGCTGGATATGTTCTGCTTCCAGGACAAAACAGAGCTTACATACGAGGCATTTGATACGATTGCAATGCCAATCGGTGCTCCGGCAGCTCTGATCGTTCAGGCGGATGCTCCGTACAACACAATCGACGAATTTGTTGAATATTGCAAAGAAAATAATGTGCAGGTTGGTAACTCAGGAAGCGGCGCAATCTGGGATATCGCAACCTATTTATTCGAAGAAGAATATGAAGTGGAAACAACACATATTCCATATCCAAACGGAACAGCTGACATTGCCGCAGCTCTTACAGGCGGACATATCGATGCAACAATGGCAGACCCGTCAAGCTTTATGACCCAGATTGAAGCCGGTACTTTGAAATGTCTCGGTGTTATGGCTGCAGAACGTTCGAAACTTCTTCCGGAAGTTCCGACATTTACAGAAGAAGGGCATGACCTTGTGATCCGTGCGTGGGCAGCTCTTGTTGCGCCGGCTGGAACAGATGAAGAAGTTCTTGAGACGCTTCGTGAAAGTGCCAAAGCAGCTCTTGAATCAGAAGAATGCCAGGATTATTTCATGTCACAGGGTATCGAACCTCTTACATATGTAGGCGAAGAAGCTGCGCAGATCATAGCAGATGACTATGAAATGTACAAAGAAATTTTTGAAACATACGATTTCAGCGAAGAATAAGAGACAACCCATAAGAAGTGCGTTCGACTTGAATATCAAAACAGTTCGATAAGCGAAATGGAGGAATCACATTATGGTATCTATGAAGAAATGCAATTATATCATATCCGTGGTGACTGCTGTTATTGGTGGAATTATTCTGTATTTATCCCTGGACCTGGGATTTGGAATTAAAGCAAAAGGGGGGACCCGTTCCGGGACATGGCCAGGGGTAATCGGAATCCTTCTGATCGTGTTTGCAATTGTGCTTTGCATTACTACGATAAAAAACAAACAAAAGTACGAAGAGAATAAAATCAAACTCACATTGCCTGAAAATAAACGAGTATATGTGATCATGGTTGTATTCGTTGTATTTAGTGTTCTGCTTACCTATTTTGGAATATACATTGCAGGCGCGCTGATGATTCCAACAGTCATGCTGATTCTCGGAGAAAAAAATAAAAAGACAATTGCACTTGTTACAGTATTTACACTAATTGCAATTTATCTGATTTTTGAAGTTGCTTTAAAAACAAAATTACCCAAACCGTTCTGGGTATAAAAAGGAGGGCTGATAAATGACAACAAATCTGATTACAGCATTTACAGAAGCCTTTTCTCCTTATACCATTATTTTGCTTCTGGCAGGAACCGGAGCGGGAATTTTGATCGGCGCTATGCCGGGGCTTTCTGTAAATATGGGTATTGCATTGCTTTACCCTCTGACATTTGCCTTTGATGGTGTGACAGGTATTATCATGCTGTTGGGTGTCTATTGCGGTGCGATTTATGGCGGCAGTATTTCGGCGATTCTTTTGAAAACGCCAGGAACACCGGCTTCTGCAGCGACAACATTGGATGGATATCCGATGGCAAATCAAATGGGACAGCCTGGCCGTGCGCTTGGATTATCCACAATGGCAAGTACATTTGGCGGTGTATTCTCTGCGGTCTGTTTAATGATTTTTGCACCGCAGCTTGCAAAAGTAGCGCTTTCTTTCTCTAAACCGGAGTATTTTGCGCTTGCTTTATTTGGAATCAGTATTATTACAAGCGTTTCTTCCGGATCTGTTTTAAAAGGTGTGATCGGCGGATTGGTTGGTCTGTTTATTGCAACCATCGGTGTTGATGCAATGACGGGAAGCATGCGGTTTACATTCAAAAGTACTTACCTTTTGGGAGGAATATCATTTATTCCGATTCTGATCGGTCTGTTCGCTTTCTCTCAGGTGTTGCTTTCGGTTGAGGAAGAATACGGTCAGAAACACGAACATAAAAAAGTGAAGATTCACAGAGTCCTTCCTACCGCTTCAGACATCAAACGTGTTTTTGGAACAATGCTCAGATCGTCTGTCATTGGAACATTTATCGGTTGCATTCCCGGAACCGGCGGAGATATTTCTTCGTTTATCAGCTATGATCAGGCGAAGAAATGGTCGAAATATAAAGATAATTTCGGGAAAGGTGAGCCGCAGGGCATCGTAGCCTGCGAGGCCGGAAACAACTCTGTCTCGGGTGGGGCTATGATTCCGATGCTGACACTTGGAATTCCTGGAGATGGTGCAACGGCAATTCTTCTTGGCGCTCTGATGGTTCAGGGTATCGCGCCAGGACCACTGCTTTTCCAGAATTCACCGGTGCAGGTATACACAATATTTATTGGATTGCTCATGGCAAATCTGGTGATGGGACTTTTTGGTTTCTCGTTAATCCGTATTTTTGCACAGGTAATCAATGTTCCGAAGAAAATCCTGATTCCGATTATCTTCTTAATGACATTTGTAGGAACGTATTCGTACAACCATTCCATGATTGATGTCTATGTAATGGTAGGATTTGGATTCCTGGGATATTTCCTGAATAAAATGGAGTTCTCCATGTCTTCTGTTATTCTTGGAATTATTCTCGGATCTACTGCAGAACAGAATTTTAGTGGCTCTCTGATGATGAGTGGTGGAAGCTTCAGCATTTTTGTGACACATCCCATTTGCCTGATTTTCCTTCTGATCTCATTTGTATCGCTTTTGTCACCAGTTCTGGGACCGGCCGTAAAAAGAATTTTCCGCAGGGAAAAAGCATCAAAACAAAATTAAAAAGGTTTCATTGGTATGATTTTTGACAGGATTTCCAATTTATCAGAATATCAGGAATTAAAAGAAGTGGCGCCAAAAATTCAGGCGTTCTGCAGCCAGCTGGATATCAATCGGCTGGAGGCAGGACGTTATGAGCTGGATGGCGAGCGGCTGTTCGTGATCATTCAAAACTACACAACAAAAGAAAAAAGCACGGCATATCCGGAATCACACAAAAAGTATAGCGACCTTCAGTTGATGCTTTCCGGGACCGAGAGAATTTATCACAGCAGTGTAGAAGGGCTGTCTGTGATCAGGGATCTGTCAGAGACAGACGATATCATCTTTTATGAAAACACACAGGTGGAAACATATTCCCGCCTGACTGCAGGAACCTTCGGATTTTATGGGCCGTCAGATGCACATACACCGTGCATCTGTGATGCACAGCCGGAGCAAGTGTGGAAAGCCGTGTTTAAAATTATTGTAAAATAAATTATCTTACTTATCTTAAATTGATGAGTAACCTCCAAAAAGAGACTGCGAATAGTGGTCTCTTTTTTTAGAGGAATTCACCGGTTTTCCTCAAAATCTTTAAAAATACAAAGAGAAACACCAAGCAGGGGAGCTGCCTGGTGTCTCGAGGGGAGTATAAATAATTAAATAAGGGGTTATGTAAAAAAAATTTTTGAAGGGTAAATTCTTTTTACATATACGATTATAATATAAACTGGAAAAAAAAGCAATATCCTTTTAGTGAATATTACAAGTTCTTTTTGGCATACTAAGGATTGTAGTTAAATAAATGCGCATTAGGAGGAATATTCAAATGGCTAAAAACTATGAATCTGAAAGCAAAAACAGCAGAAACGCGACAAATTATTCCGGTTCCGGAAAAAACGGGATGAACTCTCAGAACGGAATGAATTACCAGAGCGGTGGAAAAAATACTTCGGCCGGAACGAGTAATGAAGGAAATACCAGCAGCAAAAATGCGACAACCAGCAAAAACAGCACCAGTTCCAAAAACAGAAATTCCTATGAATCCGAGAGTGACCGGTTCTAGAATGGAGCATACGGCGGCGCAGGGGACACCCTGCGCCGTTTCCTTTTGGGCAGGGAATTCTGTATTTTATGTCCATTTGTCCCCAGGCTCATATAATAGAATAAAAAGGAGTTTCTTATGTTTCCGGTAGAAACTATTTCTGCAAAAATGCTGGACTACTATGTGGGGCGGCAGGATGCAGTGATCATAGATTTGCGGGATGCGGAAGAATACGAGAAAAGTCACGTGCGCGAAGCGGTAAACATACCCTATGAACAGTTTGAGAATGCCCGGACACTGCCGGAGGGAAAGGTTCTGGTTCTGTACTGTGAACGGGGAGGGGCAAGTCTGAAGGCGGCAAAAACTGCCGCGAAAAAGGGCTATATGACCCGCTCCGTTATAGGCGGTTTTGCAGCCTATCGGGGAAGGAATCTTGTAATTTCCGGGAAGTCATGATAAGGTAGAACTGTATATGAAAACGGAAGTGTATGCTGTCGTGCAAAGCGGCAAAGCAGAACTTTTACGGTAAAAAAAGAGATAACTGCCATATTTGGCGGAAGGAGAACAAAAAATGAAGTATATGTTTGCATCAGATGTGCATGGTTCGGCATATTACTGCCGAAAAATGCTGGAAGCATATAAGGATGAGCAGGCAGAGCGCCTGGTTCTGCTGGGCGATCTGCTTTACCACGGCCCGAGAAACGATCTTCCCAGGGATTATGCGCCGAAGGAAGTGATTGCCATGCTCAATGAGAAAAAAGATGAAATTTATGCAGTGAGAGGAAACTGTGAAGCAGAGGTAGATCAGATGGTGCTGGAATTTCCCGTGCTGGTGGATTACTGTGTTCTGGTGCTGGAAGGGAAAACGTTTTTTGCCACGCACGGACATGTCTTCCATACCGGAAATCTTCCGCCGATCAAAAAAGGAGATATTCTGATCCATGGACATACCCATGTACTGAAAGCGGAGGATATGGGAGATTACATATGGCTGAATCCCGGCTCGGTATCCATACCGAAGGAAGGGAATCCGCCTACCTATGGGATTTTTGACGGAGAGACATTCGAGATCAAAGCTTTCGACGGAACCGTTGTCAGAAAAATATATTTATAGGAAGGAACAGCTGCCATGGAAAAATGGGAACTGATCGCACCATGCCATTTTGGAATGGAGGCGGTACTGAAAAGGGAAATACAGGATCTCGGATATGAGATAACCAGGGTTGAGGACGGAAAAGTGACCTTCGAAGCCGATGCGAGAGGGATTGCGGAAGCAAATATGTTTCTGCGCACGACAGAGCGGATTTTGCTGAAGGTGGGAGAAATCCATGCGGAAACATTTGAAGAGCTGTTTGACAGGACCAGGGAGCTTCCCTGGGAAGAGTTCATTCCCAGAGACGGGAAATTCTGGGTGGCAAAGGCCAATTCTGTGAAGAGTAAGCTGTTCAGCCCGTCGGATATCCAGTCTATTATGAAAAAGGCCATTGTGGAGCGTTTAAAAGGGGTGTACGGCGTGTCCTGGTTTGATGAGGACGGTGCCAGCTTCCCGATCCGTGTGGCGTTTATGAAAGATGTGGCGACCATCGGGATTGACACCTCCGGTGTGTCTCTTCACAAAAGAGGATACCGCCAGATGACGGTCAAGGCGCCGATCACGGAGACGCTGGCCTCTGCGCTGATTATGCTTACCCCCTGGAACAAAGATCGGATTCTGGTGGATCCGTTCTGCGGAAGCGGAACCTTTCCCATAGAGGCGGCCATGATGGCGGCAGATATTGCGCCGGGAATGAATCGTTCTTTCCTGGCGGAGGAATGGAAGCATCTCGTGCCCAGACGATACTGGTACGATGCGGTGGAGGAAGCCAGGGACCGAATGAATCTGACGGCAGAGACGGACATTCAGGGATATGATATTGACCCGGAGGCGCTGAAGGCCGCCAGGGCAAATGCAAAGATGGCGGGGGTGGAGCATATGATTCATTTCCAGCAGCGTGCAGTGAAGGATCTGAGCCATTCCAGACCGTATGGATTTCTGATCACGAATCCGCCGTATGGAGAACGTCTGGAGGAAAAGGCAGCTTTGCCGCAGCTGTACCGGGAAATCGGGGAAAGCTTCCGTCGGCTGGACAAATGGTCCATGTATCTGATTACCTCTTATGACAGAGCAGAAACGGACATCGGAAGAAAGGCGGATAAAAACCGGAAAATTTATAACGGGATGCTGAAAACTTATTACTATCAGTTCCTTGGTCCGAAACCGCCGAAAAAGAAAAGGGAATTTGAGGAGCATACAGAATGAAAAAAATTATTTTTGCGACAGGCAATGAAGGAAAAATGCGAGAGATCAGAGAGATCCTGAAGGATGTGGATGCACAGATACTGTCTCTGAAGGAAGCCGGCATCCATGCAGATATTGTGGAGGACGGAAAAACGTTTGAGGAGAATGCGGTCATCAAGGCAAAGGCAATCTGCGAGATGACCGGAGAAATCGTGCTGGCAGATGACTCCGGGCTGGAGGTGGATTATCTGAATAAGGAGCCGGGAGTTTATTCTGCCCGTTATATGGGAGAAAACACTTCCTATCGGATCAAAAATGCCAGTCTGATCCAGCGTCTGGAAGGTGTCCCGGATGAAAAAAGGACAGCCCGTTTCGTCTGCGTCATTGCAGCGGCATTTCCGGACGGGACAGTGAAAACCGTGCGCGGGACGATGGAGGGAAGGATCGGTTACCGGGAAGAAGGCGAAAACGGATTTGGTTATGATCCGATTTTCTATTTGCCGGAGTACGGCTGCTCTTCGGCGGTTCTTTCCATGGAGGAAAAGAATAAGATCAGTCACCGGGGAAAAGCACTGCGTGCGATAAAGGAAGAATTGTTATGAAAATTCTGATTGTAAGTGATACACATGGGAGAGACCGGTACCTGGAACAGGTAGTGGAACGGGAGGCTCCGTTTGATATGCTGATTCACTGCGGGGATGTGGAAGGAAGAGAGTTTTTTATCGAGGCACTGGCAGAGTGCCCCTGCTACATCGTCTCCGGGAACAATGACTATTATTCAGATCTTCCGGGAGAAATGGAAACGCTCATTGGCGGGAAGCGTGCCTGGATCACGCACGGGCATTATTACGGAATTTCCATGAATAACCGCAGGGTTGTGGATGAGGCACTTCGCCGTGGCTGTGATATGGTTTTCTGCGGGCATACGCATCGTCCGGTGATCGAGGAATATGGTAATCTGCTTCTGGTGAATCCGGGGAGCCTTACTTATCCGCGGCAGGAAGGGAGAAAACCGAGCTATGCGGTGATGGCGGTTACCTGGGATGGGAAAATACAGACAGAACTTCGGTATCTGTAATATTTTAAAATGAAGGGGGAGTATCGCTTCACAACGGAAAAATCTGTTATGAAGCGATACTCCCCTGAAATGACTGCGGATAACAGGACTTGAACCTGCACGTCGTAGACACCAGAACCTAAATCTGGCGCGTCTGCCAATTCCGCCATATCCGCCTGTAATATGTAGTTTTGCGGCCCGAAAGGGCGCTTCGCAAAAACGGAAACACTCCCCATGAAGACAAAAACTCCTGCCGATCAATCTGCAGGAGTGTAAAATGAAGCATCGGGGATTCGAACCCCGGACAACTTGATTAAAAGTCAAGTGCTCTACCGACTGAGCTAATGCTCCGTATGGACTGGGCTAGCTGGATTCGAACCAGCGAGTGCAGCAGTCAAAGTGCTGTGCCTTACCGCTTGGCGATAGCCCAAAAATGGGAGGGTGGATACAGGGATTCGAACCCTGGGCCTCCAGAGCCACAATCTGGCGCGCTAACCAACTGCGCTATACCCACCACAGCGTGCCTGAAGGGATTCGAACCCCCGACCCACGGCTTAGAAGGCCGTTGCTCTATCCAGC
>JALEJS010000025.1 GCA_022769545.1 Blautia sp.
ACCCCTAAATTGGAGATTACCGACTTCGGCAAGCGAACTCGCATGTCCTGCTGCAAAAGATAGGTGTCTAAGTATATTCTCTCATCCATATCCTATTCTCCTTCTAGTGATGGACTAATTTTACCCTATTTTTAGTCTAAAGTCAATCCGTTTGCTACTCTGGACAGTATAATGATATCAAGCCATCTGTACCAAAAAACGGGCTTTAACCTGACAATAGTCCTATCGTCTCAACAGGCGAAAAAGTAGTTTCTTGTCTCAACCTGTCAAAAGGCAGACTATGACGCTATTGTCAAAACACGAAAAAAGGGATTCCAGGAGACTGCCAAATGCGGCAAATCGCTCGGAATCCCTCTATTTCTGGGCTTTTATAGAACTTTTTTACTTGTTTCGTGACAGAAGACATACCGTCTCCACATGATTTGTAAAAGGGAACATGTCGACCGGCTGGATCTTCATCACTCTGTAACGATGTTCCCGGAGATATGTCAGATCTCTGGCCAGGGTTTCCGGATTGCAGGAGATATACACAATTCTGTCCGGGCCCATTTTCACCGCACTGGAGAGGAATTTTTCATCACTTCCCGCTCTGGGCGGATCCATAAACAGGACGTCCAGCTTTTCCCCGGACGCTGCCATGGCCTGCATCACCTCTCCGGCATCTCCCTGACGAAACTGAATATTTTTGATCTTATTTTCTTTTGCATTTGTCCTGGCATCCCGCACTGCGTCAGGATTCAGTTCTACCCCCAGTACCTCCTTAGCTCCCGCTGCCGCGGTAATGCCGATCGTGCCGGTTCCGCAGTAAGCATCCAGCACGCGTTCTTTACCAGTCAGCGCCGCGTACTCCACTGCCGTGCGGTACAATATTTCCGTCTGAGCCGGATTAACCTGATAGAAAGATCCCGGTGAGATCCGAAAAGAACATTCTCCCAGCCTGTCACGGATAAATCCCTTTCCATACAGCACAATATTCCGGTCTCCCAGCACCATGCTGGTTCTTTTGTCATTGATATTCAGAACCACCGTCGTTATCTGCGGATGTTCTTTTCGCAGCGCCTTTACAAAATTATTTTTGGAAGGAAAAATCGGCGAAACCGCAACCAGAACCACCATAATCTCCCCGCTGGCAAGGCCTCTTCGCACCAGAACATGCCGAAGAAGGCCATAACCGGTATCCTCATCATATGTGCGGATTTTAAAAGATTTCAGCATACCGCGGATCGTCCGGATGATTTCCTGACACTTCGCATCCTCAATCATACACTGCTCGATCGGAACAATCCTGTGTGATTTTTCCTCATATGTTCCCGAAATAATATTTCCCTTCCGGTCACGGCCAAACACCGCATGCACCTTATTCCGGTAACCGCAGGGATCCTTCATTCCGATGATTGGATTAACCTTTCCGTATTTTCCCAGAAGAGACTGCATCTGCTTCTGCTTCTTTTTCAGCTGTTCCGGATATTCTGTTCCCTGAAGCTGACATCCTCCGCATTTTCGCGCGTGAGGACACTGATTTTTGCTGCTGCTATTTTTCATTCTGCTCCCTGCTGCAATTTATGATCATCTGATATACCTCAGTGAAATTGCTTCCGTTTTTTCTGCTCAGTTCCGCAGTACTTTCATACTCCGGATAAAATCGCTGTTTTCCGCCTGTCTCACATACCTTTACCCGGGCATCACCAAGCGGTGTGGAAACGGTGATGGAACATCGTTTCAAAATCGAACGTTCCATGGCCGTTCTGCGAATTCCGATGGTCGTGGTTTCTTCAAAAATAATCTTTTCCATCCGGGATACATCTTCTTCCCCGCAGATCACACTCAAAATCCAGGCCGGCCTGTTCTTTTTCATAAAGGCAGGAACATAGTGAACATCCCTTGCCCCGGCCTCAAACAGCCGTTCCATCACATATCCCAGAGCTTCTCCCGAACAGTCATCAATATTGCTCTCAAGCTTGATAATCCGATCCCGGAGTTCCTCCTCAGCCGGCCGGATCAGCATGGCTCTCAGGATTCCCGGGCACGCATAGTCCCTTTTTCCGGCACCTACACCGATTTTTTCAATGGTAAACGACTGCGGAAGTACCCTGTCGGTACAAAAAGCAGCCGCGATCGCCGCTCCCGTAGGAGTGACCAGTTCTCCTGCAACATCCGTTCTTTTCAGGGTGATCCCGCATTCCTGTACGATATTTGCCACTGCCGGAACCGGAACCGGCAGGATTCCATGCTGACAGCGGATCGTCCCGCAGCCCTCATACAGCACCGGAACGATCACATCTGTGATGCCAAGATCATCTATACAAACCGCAGCAGAAAGAATATCCACGATCGAATCCACCGCTCCGACCTCATGGAAATGCACTTCCTCCACAGGTACCTGGTGTGCCTTTGCCTCAGCCTGAGCCAAAATCTGAAAAATGCGCTCTGCCATGCTTCTGGCGCGGTCACTCATCTCTGCCTGACGGATGATTTCTAGAATTTCCTTCAGCCCACGGTGCGCATGATGATGCAGATGTTCTTTTCCGAACTCCGAAGCAGCATGTTCATGCGAATGTTCTTTTTCAGACTCCATAAAAGCATGTCCATGAAAATGCTCTTTTTCGGACTCCATAGAAGCGTGTCCATGAAAATGTTCTTTTTCGAGCTCCATAGAAGCGTGTCCATGCAGATATTCCATGTCGTGATCATGATTCTCATGTGCCTCATCCAGAATCACATCAAAGTCACAGGCATCCACACCTGATTTTTTCACCCTGGACACTCTGATCCGGAACCCTTCCAGCGGAAGGCTTCGCAGCATCCGGTCCAGAACCTCCCGGTTTGCTCCCAGATCCAGCAGAGCAGCCACTGTCATATCTCCGCTGATTCCGGAATAGCATTCCAAATATAAAGTCTTTTTCATCTTGTTTCAGCTTTCTTTCCGATTATCTTTTTATTCTCTTTTCTGTTCCGGCCCGAGAACAGCCAGACGGTTGATCTGTGTGGCAATATATCCCGCACCGTATCCGTTGTCGATGTTGACCACGGCAATTCCGTTTGCACAGGAGTTGATCATAGTCAGAAGTGCGGACAGGCCGTGAAAGCTGGCACCGTATCCCACCGACGTAGGAACTGCGATCACCGGGCAGCTGACCAGCCCTCCGATCACACTGGCAAGTGCCCCTTCCATCCCGGCCACCGCCACAATGCAGTTGGCACTGCGGATCTGCTCCGCCTTTGACATCAGGCGGTGCATGCCGCTCACTCCCACATCATAGAAACGCTCCACATTACTTCCGAAATATTCTGCCGTCTGCGCCGCCTCTTCCGCCACACCGATATCTGCCGTACCGGCAGTGCATACTGCAATTCTGCCGATCCGCTTTTTATTTTTTTTCTCGATTTTCAGGATCCCGGAAACAGGATCATAACAGGTTTGCGGAAAACGTGCTTTTACCAGCTCATACTGATGTGCGGAAGCACGGGTTCCCAGAACCTCTCCCTCCTCCTGATAAAGTCGTTCGACGATAGGAAGCAGGTGCTCATCTGCCTTGTTGCTGCAGTAGATCACCTCTGCAAAACCGGTCCGGGCCTTTCGTCCCGTGTCCAGCTTTGCATACCCCATTTCTTCATACCGTTCCTCCTGAAGAAGCTTTTGTGCATGCTCCACAGAAAGCTCCCCGTCTCTGACCTGTTCCAGAATCTGCTGAATTTCCATGTTTTCATCTCCTATCGGCGATTTGCCTCAAATTCTTTAAAATCACTCTCACATTTTTTTAACATTTCCCGAATGGGAAGATGGTATGGACATCGGCTCTCACATTCTCCGCAGTCCACGCAGGCATCCGGTTTCACCGGCAGAGCCTGATAGCGTCCATAGCCCCATTCTCCCAGGTCGTATCTCTGAAGATATCCCGCAAAGAGGAACACCCCTGAAATATTGATTCCTGCCGTACAGGGCTGGCAGTAATTACAGCGGCGGCAGAAATTTTCTCCCAGCTGCTGACGGATCGTCTCTATCTTTTCCAGCTCTTCTGCACAAAGCGGTGTCGTATCTTCCACTGCCGCCAGATTCTGCTCCAGCTCCTCCACACAGTAAATACCTGGAATCACAATCGTGACATCCGGATTCGCACAGATATACCGCAGTGCCAGTGATGCATCTTCAATGGCTCCGCCGGCCATAGGCTTCATATCAATAAATCCCACATTTTTCTCAGCAGCTTTCCGAATCAGTTCTGCTCCCTGAGACTCCACAATGTTGTACGGAAACATGATGGTTTCCACCCAGTCCATTTCCAGAGCCCGCTCAAACACCTGCACCGAATGAGCCGTCAGACCGATATGTCTGATTTTTCCTTCTTCTTTTGCCTCCAGAAGGGCTTCCAGAGCACCTCCGGGTGCAACAACCTTATCCAGATCTGCTTCCGACGGATTGTGAACCTGATACAGATCAATATGATCTGTCCGGAAATTCTTCAGACTGATGTCAATGTCCGCTGCCATCGCTTCTCTGGTACGGGACATACTTTTTGTCGCCAACACAAAACGGTTCCGTATTCCTTCGATTGCCTGTCCGATCAGCGATTCACTGACGGTATATCCTCTGGCACTGTCGATATAATTTACACCACGCTCCGCCAGTGCCTTCATCAGAACGGTTACTTCTTTCTCACTGCATTTCTGGATGGGAATTCCTCCAAATCCCATTCTGGATACCTTTAATCCGGTCTTTCCAAGTGTAACGTATTCCATGGCTTTCTCCTCTTAATCTCATTTATTGTTGGATATCCTTTTGACCCCTGGCATCACATGATGGAAAATCAACATATGCCAGACGGATTGTTCCGCATTACATGCTCCCACAATCCTGCAAACATCATATCATACTTCTTCCTACTTTGCCATACACGCATTCGGGCAGCTGCCACTTTCTTCCTCCGCCAGTGAACAGTCATTTTCGCCGGCATCTTACGATGCTTTCCTATAAACAAATCATAAAATCATCGGTTTCCGTCATTTTTTGCGTAGACTTTTTTCATTCGTCCTAGTATACTTTGGTGTTGAGGTCAAAAGATACCACACGGATTGTTCCGCATTTCATGGTATCACACTACAACTCACCCGACACAGGAGGATACCGACATGAAAAAACAATGGTGGCATGATAAAGTTGCCTATCAGATTTATCCCAAAAGTTTCTGTGATTCCAATGGAGACGGCATTGGTGACCTGCAGGGAATCATCAGCAAACTGGACTACCTGAAGGAGCTGGGTGTGGACATTCTGTGGCTGTCCCCGATTTACTGCTCCCCGCTGGCCGACCAGGGATATGATATTTCCGACTACTATAATATTGATCCGCGTTTCGGAACCATGCAGGACATGGATGAGCTTCTGGCAGAGGCCAAAAAAAGGGATATGTATATCCTGATGGACCTGGTGGTCAACCACTGCTCCGATGAGCACGAGTGGTTTCAGAAGGCCTGCCAGGATCCCGATGGAAAATACGGAAAATACTTCTACATTGAGGACGTGAAAGACGGGAAGCTGCCCTGCAACTGGCGCTCCTACTTTGGCGGTTCCGTCTGGGACAAGCTCCCGGGACACGAGAATAAATACTACTATCACGCATTCCACAAAAAGCAGCCGGATCTGAACTGGGAGAATCCTCAGGTCCGGGAAGAAATCTATCAGATGATCAACTGGTGGCTGGATAAAGGACTGGCCGGTTTCCGGATCGATGCGATCATCAACATCAAAAAAGTCCTTCCCTGGCGTGATTTCGTTGTTGACCAGCCGGAGGGACTGAGCCACATTTCCAATATGCTGAAGGAAGCAACCGGCGTGGGCGAATTTTTAGGTGAGATGCGTGACCGTACCTTTAAACCGCACAATGCCTTTACCGTAGGAGAGGTTTTTAATGAAAAGCCGGAAGAACTGGCTGATTTTATCGGCGACGACGGATATTTCTCCACAAAATTCGACTTCAGCACCACGATATTCGGCGGTTCTCCAAAAGGCTGGTACGACCGCAAAAAAATCACAGCCGAAGATTACAAGCACTGCTGCTTTGAAAGCCAGAAGAAATCAGAAGGAATCGGGTTCCTTTCCAACATTATTGAGAACCATGATGAACCAAGAGGCGTCAGCCATTACCTGCCGGACGGGGAAGTGAACGATACCGGCAAGAAAATGCTGGCAACACTGCAGTTCTTCTTAAAAGGGCTTCCCTTCCTTTACCAGGGTCAGGAAATCGGAATGGAAAACTATCCGTTTCAATCCATCGAGGAAGTAGATGATATCAGCACCCTGGATGAATATCAGCTTGCGCGAAATGCCGGTCTCACCCCGGAAGAAGCCATCAAAGCCGTGGGATGTATGAGCCGGGACAATGCCCGCACGCCATTCCAGTGGAACGCCGGCACAAATGCAGGATTTACTTCCGGAACCCCGTGGCTCCATGTCAATCCCAATTATAAACAGATCAATCTGGCATCTCAGAAAAATGATCCGGATTCCGTTTATTCCTATTACCGCAGCCTCATTTCTCTTCGCAAAAATGAAAAATACCGTGAAACCATCGTTCACGGCAGGCTGACTCCTGTATGGGAAGACCATCATAATCTGATGGCGTTTTATCGGACCGGTCCGAAGCAGACACTCCTTGTGATTGCCAATTATCAAAAGGATTCTCAGACAGTCACGCTGGAGCATGACGTCCAAAATGTTCTGATCAACAACTGTTCCGATCTGAAGCTGCACGACCGCACCCTTCTGCTGGAAGGATATCAGGCAGTCGTTCTGGAGCTTTCCGTTTAACGGAAAGCTCCTTTTTATCTCCGTCGAAAAAGACTCCCTCTGAGATAAACACTCCGCTATGCAAGAACCCCGCTTTCTTTTACTGCCTGCACCACTTCCTGCAGCTGCTGCGGGGGAAGCACCAGCGCAAACCGCACATATCCTTCTCCCAGACTTCCGAACGCGTCTCCCGGTGTACATAACACACCGGCCTTTTCCATCAGCGCCATCGTAAAGCTTCTGGAGGTATATCCTTCCGGCACAGGCGCCCACACAAACATGGTTCCTTCGCTGTCCGGCACATTCCAGCCAATGCTTCTCATTCCGCCGCAGAACGCATCTCTTCTTTCCTGATACATTCTGCACTGCTGCTTTACTCCATCCTTCGGACCACGAAGTGCCGCAATCGCACCCATCTGAACCGGAATAAACATTCCGAAATCAATCTGTGAACGAAGAAGCTTCATGGCATCTACCGCATCTTTTCTTCCGATCATAAAGGAAAGCCTTGCACCTGTCACGTTAAAGGATTTGGAAAGTGAAAAGAATTCTGCTCCCACTTCCATCGCTCCCTCGTGCTGCAGGAAGGAGCCTCCCACACGCCCGTCAAAAATAATGTCCGAGTACGCATTGTCATGAAGAATAAAAATATCATATTTTTTTGCAAATGCAATCAGTTCATCATAAAAGGCATCCGGTGCTGCCTTGCATACCGGGTTATAGGGATAGGAAACGATCATCACCTTCGCCTTTTTTGCCACCTCTTCCGGAATTTCCGACAAAACGGGAAGGAAATGATTTTCTTCTCTCAGCTCATAAAAATACTGTTCTGTCCCCGCCAGCCAGGCACCCGTCTCAAAAATGGGGTAACCCGGATTCGGAAGCAGAACCGTGTCTCCCGGGTCGCACAATGCCATACAGACATGTCCGATTCCTTCCTGGGAGCCATGCACACCCGTGATCCTATCCGGTGTGATCGTCACACCGAACCGCTCCTGATAATAATCTGCCACTGCTTCCAGAAGCTCCGGCAGATCCCGCAGAGAATATTTGTATGCCTCCGGCGTGGAAGCACTTTCCACAACCGCCCTGATCACATGCTCCTCGGGTGCAAAATCCGGCGTACCGATGGAAAGATTATAAATCTTTCTTCCCTGTCGGATCAGTTCTTCTTTTTTTTCATTGATTTCCGCAAAAATTCCGGTTGAAAAATGATTCAGCCGGTTTGCCTGTATTTTGTTCATGTTATCCTCTCCTGTATACTTCAACAAATTCACTCATATGGTCCATGTATCAAACAATAATAGAAAATCCCGAAATCCGGTTTTCTCACAGAAAAACATTGATCAGCCCTCCTGCGACAACCGCAGACAGATACAGCCAGCCCAGAATGATCAGATTTTCTTTCCGGCTCTTATTGGTACGAAACAGAACCGCAATTCCAAGTCCCGCCCCGGAACAAAGGCCCGCTGCCAGAGAGCCGAACGCGATATGTCCCTCCAGATATAATTCTGTGAGTGCCACAGATGCGGCACAGTTCGGAATCAGTCCGATCAGCGCCGTGAGAAACGGCTGAAAAGCATTCCCGTCAAGGAACATTTTCCGAATGACATTCCCGCTCGCAAATTCCATCAGACCGCCCAGAATCAGATTCACAACCAGAAGAAAGATCCCCAGTTTCAGCGTGTGATATGCTGCGGACCGGATAAAGCTTCTTTCCTCACAATGACAGTCATGGCACAGTTCGTGGAACATTTCATGTTTTTCCTTTTTCTTCCACACCATATCCAGAAGAATTCCTGCCGCAATGGCAATGATCAGTTTCAGCAAAATCATTTTCCACACAACCGGAAGCATTCCCGGTTCCGCAATCAGAATCGGTATGGCCTCATCGCTGGTGGCAAGAAAAACGGCCGCAAGTGTTCCGGCCGATATCAGACGGCTGGTATAAAAATTTGCTGCCGTCACAGAAAAACCGCACTGAGGAATCACACCAAGAAGCGCTCCCACCACAATTCCCAGCCGGTTATGTGTCATCAGTCTCTGCAGAAACTGCAGATTGACATGATGCTCCATATATTCGATCAATACATATGCAAAAAACAAAAAAGGCAGTGCTCTGAGTGTGTCTGTCAATGCTTCCGCTATAAATTCAAACATAAAACTCCTTTATTTCATATATTTTGAGTTACCCTACACATCGATATCCAGCTCCAGAAGCTTCCAGCTCAGATCGATCATCTTTTTATCCTTCGACGAATTCATAATGGTAATGTTTCCTTTCCGCTCTTCTTCTCTGAGCAGTTCCTTCTTGGCCAGTCGTCGTTTCAGTTCTCTGGATGTTCCAAGGCTTCCGTCGATCAGCTTAATATCTCTGTTTCCGAGATATTTCCTCAGCTGTGGCTTCAGAAACGGATAGTGCGTGCAGCCCAAAACAATACTCTCGGTATCCTCTGTCAAAAACGGGCCGATATGTTCCTCAAAATAAGCATCCAGAAACTCTCCGTCCAGATTCCCCTGCTCCACGAATTCCATCAGACCTTTGCACGAAATCGGTACGATTTCTGCCTGGTCTTCATACTGCTCCAGAAGTCTGTGAAATTTCTCCTGCCGGATCGTCATAGGCGTAGCCATTACCAGGATCCGTCCTCCGTGATTGGTCTCCACAGCCGGTTTCACAGCCGGCTCAATCCCCACGATGGGCAGCTCCGGATACGTATTGCGCAGTGCCCGCACCGCCGCGCCGGTTGCCGTATTGCAGGCTACCGCCAGGCCCTTGATTCCTTTCTCCAGAAGCTTCTCCACCACTGCAAAGGTAAGGCGGCGGATTTCCTCCGTCGTCTTCGTTCCATACGGAGCATTTGCCGAATCTCCGTAATACAGGAAATCCTCATTCGGCATCAGGCGAACCGCTTCTTTGAGTACACTTAATCCACCCATTCCTGAATCGACGAAACCGATGGGCAGATTCTTTCTATTTTCCAGGTTCATGATACTTTTCCTCGTTCATTGTTATCCGCATTCAACTGCCATTATAACTCCAGTCCGCAATTTGGTCAACAAAGGATTCCGCCTCATTCCTGCCATTATTTTTTATTTTTTACGCAGCCTCACGAATCTCTCCTGCCATGGAAAATCCCTTTTTTGCCAGGATCACTGCAATAATTTCATTGATGACTGCCGCAGCCGCAATGGTTCCTTTTACGATTACAGCCAGCTCCGGTTCTCCGCCGCCTTCCAGAGAAGCACATACAATCCCGGTAAAGACCAGTGAAACACCGGAATGGGGAAGCAGCGTCAGTCCCAGATATTTCTGTACGGTTTCAGGCATTTTCATACATCCGGCTCCCACACGGGCTCCGAAATATTTTCCGCAGGCTCTGACCACAATATAAAGGAACGTATAAAGTCCGGCTCCCAGAATCAGATGATAGTCCAGCGGTGCCCCCAGATCCACGATGGCTCCCAGCAGACAGATCGCCAGAATCGGATGAAAATCGTTCGAAACCGTCTGCAGCTTCTCTTCCGAAATCATATTGGAAAAGACTGCGGAAAAAGAAACGCCAAGAAGCATATAATTCAGAGTAATGCTCATAAGCACCTCTGTGTTCAGCCAGTATCCAATCAGGACCGTCACTGTGATTCCAATACAGAGAACGGCCAGAATCTTTCCCTTCCCCTCTGTTTTTTTCAAAAAGATTCCTGCAGCAGCCCCTGTCACCGCACCCACGATCACAGGAACAAAAATCATCACCGGAATCATTGCCAGAGAGATTTCTCCGCCGGAAACCGTTCTCGTAATAAATGCGTTTACAGTAAAAAAGACAGCGATTCCTACCACATCATCCAGCACTGCCATAGGAAGCAGTGTATCTGTCACCGGTCCTTTCGTATGGAACTCACTGACAATGGAAAGCGCCGGTGCCGGTGCCGTAGCCAGTGCGATCCCGCCAAATGCAAACGCCAGATACACAGGAACTCCCATAAAATGGAACACAGCCGCAAACGCCAGACTGACCAGTGCAAATGTCCCGAGCGACTGTGTCAGAGTCGTCACCACAAGTGCTTTTCCATATGCTCTGATTTTTTTCCATACCAGTTCTGTGCCAAGCATAATACCAAATGCACACTGCATCCACATAATGATGCTTCGGTACCAGACCGCATCCAGAAGATCCTGTGAAACCAGCTTCACTGCATGCGGACCGAGAAGCATTCCCGCAATCAGCCATCCCAGAATCGCCGGCAGTTTCCGTTTACTGACTGCCTTACCTGCCGCAAAGGCAGCCGCCAGTGTGAGAATCCAACAGAAAACATTCAAAATCATCGCTCTTCTCTTCCTCCTTTTGCAATCCCGTACAGGAGCAGATCCAGCACTTTCCGGATATTTTTTTCATGCAGCTGCAGCTGCTCCCGCGTCATTATTTTGCCATTTTGTTCTTTTGCGAATTCCATATTATAGATTTTCTGAATCATCAGAAAATAGTGCAGAGCATCCTCCCTGGAGATCGTTTCTCTAAGCTCACATTCTGCAAGCTCACTCTCAAACACATGCAGATTCATCTCGTCTAACGGAGCACCGATCTGCCGGAGAGCTTCCTCCAGATGAGACGGCGGGCTGGTCCTGGCTTCCAGAAAAACCACCGCTTCCGATTCATGTTCCGTAAAAAAGCGCATTCGGCTGCTCATGTATTCCACAAAGCAGATCTGTTTCATGTGTTCGGTAATATAATTCATCAGATTCTGACAGCATCTGTGAACACACTGCAGATACAGATCATCTTTGTCTTTAAAATTGTGATAGATCAGCCCTTTGTTGATCCCTGCCTTACAGATGTTATTTATTGAGCCGGCTGCATATCCGTTCCGGCTGAATTCCTGTATGGCAGCCTCAAAGATTTTATTTCTTGTAAGCTCAGTCTTCTCCTCTTTTTTCATTGCATCCTCCATGGAACAGTTCAGCCATATAAAGAAATTTGAATGGCTGAACCGGTAAAAAAATTGACCACTCAGTCAATAATATCATTTTTTGACTGAGTGGTCAATTATTCATTCTGTTGAATTTATTACCGGCCGTTTTTTTCTTTTCCGTGTTCTTCCAGCCAGCGCATAGCCGTATAGGCATAGACGGCACTTCCATCTGCAAGAGCCGCTTCATCAAATTTCACCATCGGATGATGCTGTGGATAAATATAGCCTTTCTCCGGCTGTCCTGCCGCAAGGGCCAGCATAACGGAGGGCACTTCCTGGCTGATATAGGCAAAATCTTCAGATCCTGCGGATTTGGACGATTTTTCAGAACCTCCCATGGCGTTCAGCTGCGCCACGGAAAATGCCTTTTCCGGTCCCAGAAGCTCCTTCACATATTTGTCGGCGCATTCCGACAATTCCTTATCATTTACCAGTGTGGGGCAGCCGCTGCCAAATGAAATTTCCGCCTCTGTGCGGAAGGCAGCTGCAATTCCCTCTGCGATTTCCTTCATTCTCTGCTTCAGATAAGAACGGGTATCTTCATCATATGTGCGGATGCTTCCTCCCATCACCACGGTATCCGGAATCACATTGGCCGCAGTCCCCGCATTCATCGTTCCGAAGGTCAGCACTGCCTGATCACTCATAGCCAGCTCTCTGGCATGGATTTCCTGCAGCCCGATCAGTATATGCGCTGCCGCGGTCAGCGGATCCTTCCCGGTATTCGGCATCGATCCGTGACAGCCCTTTCCCCGGACACGGATTTCAAAGTAATCGGCCGCCGGTGCGCTGACTCCTGGTGCAGAAACAACCACCGTTCCCGCCTCGAAAGGCATCCCGGCCATCACATGGATCATCAGTGCCGCATCCACATCCGGATTTTTCAGAACTCCGGCCTGCAGCATGTCCTGTGATCCCTCGAAGATCTCCTCCGCAGGCTGGAACATCAGCTTGACGGTACCCTGGATTTCATCCTCGTGAAGCTTCAGAAGCCTGGCTGCACCCAGCAGCATGGCCGTGTGCATATCGTGGCCACAGGCATGCATGTTTCCGTTTTCTGACGGAAACTCCACATCTGCCTCTTCCCGGACCGGCAATGCATCCATATCACCGCGGATCAGAAAGACACTTCCCTCATTTTTTCCTCCGGCAATTGCCACAATTCCTGCCCTTCCGCACTCCATCGGTTCATATCCCATCTCTGACAGTTCCTTTTTTACATAATCCACCGTTTCCTTTATGTCGAAACCGGTCCCCGGATGCGTATGAAGAAAACGTCTGTCTGAGACAATGGTATCCTGAAAACGGGCCGCTTCTGCCCGCAGCTGTTCTGCTGTCATATAATTTCCTCCTTTGGTTTTTCCTCTGATATCATGAATTGGGGTCCAAAAATACCACACAGATTGTTCCGCATTTCATGCTCCTGCAATCTCCTGGTATTATCCATTATAATCCAATTCTCGCGTTTTTAAAGGCTCTGTACCCGGATATCCGATAAAAGTTTGGAAATATTCAGCTGCTAAGCAGCACAAAAGCCTCATATGGCTTCAGCACACAGGCTTCCCGACTATAATCATTCGAAAGATTACAGATCAGACATTCACCGTTTCTGAATTCCTCCGGAATAACAAATTCCTGTTCCTGTTCTGAAAAATTGCATACGGTGAGCAGTTTCTGCCCATCCAGTTCCCTGGTATATACAAACAGATTTTCATCCTCTGCCATAAGCAGTTCGTATTTTCCGTAAACGATCAGCGGATACTGCTTTCTCAGCGCGATCAGCTTCTGATAATAATGAAAAACGGAATCCGGATCCTCCAGCTCTGCCCTGGCATTGATATCCTTATAATTCGGATTTACCGGGATCCAGGGGGTTCCCTCCGTGAATCCGGCATTTGTGCTGTCATCCCACTGCACCGGTGTGCGCGCATTGTCACGGCTGGTAAACAGCATGCAGGGCCAGAATTCTTCATGGCTGACTTTTTTGCTTTCACACCACTCCCTGTACGCATTTATACTCTCAATATCGCGAAACTCCTCCGGACCGGCAAACGGATAATTGGTCATTCCCAGTTCCTCACCCTGGAAAATATAAGGCGTCCCCTGCATCATATGAAGACAGGTGGCAAGCATTTTTGCAGAGACCTCCCGAAACGCAGGACTGTCATTTCCAAAACGGGATACCACTCTGGGCTGATCATGATTGTCCCAGAAAAGGCTGTTCCATGCTTTCCCGTAAAGCTGGGTCTGCCATCTGGACAGCGTTTCCTTCAATGTGGAAAGCGGCATTTTTTCATCGGTCCATTTTCCGTATTTTCCATGGACATCCACATGCTCAAACTGGAACACCATATTCAGCTCATGGGCATCCTCTCCGGCATAAAGCTTCGCCTGTTCCACCGTCACACCGGAGGTTTCGCCCACCGTCATGATATCGTATTTTGAGAGAACCTGCTCATTCATTTCTCTGAGATACCGGTGCACATTGGGGCCATGGACACAGTAAGGGCCAAAATCTCCGTACAGTCCATGCACTTCACCATCCGGCATTTCCTCTGTCTTGGAGATCATACTGATCACATCCATCCGAAAACCGTCGATTCCCTTCTCACACCACCAGCGCATCATATCAAATACTTCCTGACGCACTCTGGGATTATCCCAGTTCAGATCCGGCTGCTTTTTGGAAAACAGATGCAGATAATACATCTGTCTGCTCTCGTCATACTGCCACGCGGATCCGCCGAAGCAGGAACCCCAGTTATTCGGAGGCTGATTTCCGTTTTTTCCTTCCCGCCAGATATAGTAATCGTGATACGGGTTTTCTTCTGATTTTCGGCTCTCCACAAACCATCGATGTTCATCCGAGGTATGATTAACCACCAGATCCATGACAATTTTCAGTCCCCGGCTGTGTGCCTGGGAAAGCATTTCATCAAAATCCTCCATGGTTCCGAACTCTTCCATAATTGCCTGATAATCACTGATGTCATATCCATTATCGTCGTTGGGAGACTGATAAACCGGAGACAGCCAGATGACATCAATGCCCAGTTCCTTCAGATAATCCAATCTGGAAGTGATACCTTTCAGATCTCCGATTCCGTCTCCATTGCTGTCCATGAAGCTCCTCGGATAGATCTGATACACAACCGCTTCCTTCCACCAGTTTCGTTTCACAACTCAATTCCTCCTGTATACTCATTTATTCTTATTTTTCAGATGTTCCTGCCAGCCCCATCTGCGTGATATGCGCCCATGCTTCCCCATCAAATTCCCGGTTTTTATAATAGAATTTCCGGTCTGCATCCGTGATCTTCCGAATCACCCGGCATGGATTTCCCGCTGCGACCGTCCAGTCCGGAATATCCTTTGTCACCACGCTGCCTGCACCGATCACAACATTGTCTCCGATGTGCACGCCCGGACAGATTACCGTATTTCCTCCGATCCAGCAGTTATCTCCGATCGTCACATCGATCCCATATTCGTACATACTTTTTCTGGAGTCCGGATGAACCGGATGTCCCGCAGTATAAATGGATACATTCGGGGCAAACTGACAATCATCTCCGATGAGCACCTTTCCCACATCCAGAATCGTACAGTTATAATTTGCAAAAAAATTCTTTCCCACCTCGATACGGAATCCATAATCACAGTAAAAAGGCGGATTGATAAATGCATTCTCCGATTTTCCCAGAAGCTCTTTCACAATTTCTCTGATCGTGTCAAAATCAGCGCGATCTGTGGTGTTCAGCTTCTGTGTCAGTATTCTCGCCCGCTTCTGCTGTTCAAAGACAGCATCGTCGGAAATATACGGCATTTCCCGGTCTCTTCTCTCGATATGATTCAATGTTTTGTTCCCTCTCTTCCTTTTCATGTTCCAGTCGGATACAAGTAAGACTCGTAATCTTATCTTATCCATTCTCCGGGGGCAGTGTCAATCGTAAATTCCAAAGGAATTTCCAATGAAATAAAGAATGCGGCAGAGAATTTCTCCCTGCCGCAGACGTACAACATTTCATTTCACAGACAAATTATCCGTAAACATAACTCTATGCAGCCATTCATCGCGCTGTCAGAAGCTCCATGAGAATGCCGTACAGATCATGATCCAGATCCATGGCACTGAATTCCGCCGCCAGGACTGTGACATCCTTTTCCTCCCGGATCCGTGCAAACAGCTGATCCTTCTGCAGGAAACCGATTTCTGCCTGATTCAGGAAATCGAAGCATCTCTCCTCCACATCATTCCGGACGGCCTGGTACACAGGCGCGATCTGTATCCTTACCTCTTCCTGAACCGATGTCTCCGGCAGCTCAACCACCACTGCCTTTTTCTGCTTTTCATAGGAAACCTGCTTCGGCATCACTGGATTTCCTCCCGCGGATACCCTCACCGTTTCCACCGCTTCCTCCTCATAGCCTGTCAGCTCCACAACGTAAGACCTTCTTCCAGGGATCAGTGACAAATCACCGCTTGCCGACGCAATTACAAACTCATTTACGGGACCTTCTGTATAGGTCATCTTTGTCACGACGCACTGGCCGGCTTCATACCTGCAGGTCTCGTTGTCATCTTCATACAGCTCAAATGCTCCGTCTGCCCCGGCAAACACATAGATCCGAAGCATAACCGGGTTTTTGATTGCCTGAAGATTCTCTGTCTCATCCGTAAACGGAAGAATTCCTCCCGCTTTCACAAGAACCGGAATACTGTCAAGCGTACGGTACATATCCAGCATCCGGTTTCCCCGGTACATAAGACCAGTGAACTTATCGTACCAGATGCCATCCGGCAGCCATACTCTGACCTTTGCCATATTCAGGCCGGAAATCCTTGGCTGTGTGACAGGAGCGACGATCATCTCCGTGCCAAACCAGAATTCATTTTTCACTTCATAGGCATATCGTTCCTCTGGATTTTCATAATACATCGGAAGGATCAGCGGCAGCTTTTCTTCGAAGCTCCTGTGATTCATGGTGTACAGATACGGAATCATTGCATGGCGAAGACGAAGCATATCCCCCATCACCACTTCTGTTTCCTTCTTGTATCTCCAGGGTTCTTTTCCGTTAAACTCACTGCTGGAGCTGTGCAGCCGCATAATCGGAGAAAACACCCCAAGCTGCGTCCACCGCGCCATCAGCTCATCATTTTTATATCCCAGCATATGCCCGCCGATGTCATGACTCCACCAGCCAAATCCGATGTTGGAAGCTGTCTGAGTAAAATACGGCTGAAACTCCAGGGATTCCCATGTGATCACCGTATCTCCGGAAAATCCCACCGGATATCGATGGCTCCCCGGCCCTGCATATCTGGAAAAGGTGAGCGGCCGTTTTCCGTTCCTTTTGCTGTCCAGAAAATGATAATGGTTGAAAATCCACAAAGGATCCAGACCTTCTATTTTGCAGTTGCTTCCCTGCTGCCAGTCAATCCACCAGAAATCAACGCCTTCCTCTTCCCTTGGATGATGAAGGTATCGGAAGTACGCCTCCATAAATTTCGGGTCTGCCGGATCGCAGAGAACCGGGTCCTCTTTCTGTACATTGACTCCCATCTCCCGGGCAATTTCCTCATACATTTCCTCGTGCGCCTGAACGCCATCCGCAGGATGAACGTTCAGTGTCGTTTTCATCCCACGGCTGTGAAGTTCATCCAGGAATCTCTTCGGATCCGGAAAGAGCTCGCGGTTCCACGTGTATCCGGTCCAGCCGCTCCCGTATTTGGGATCAATATCCACAAGATGCCAGTCCATGTCTATCACCGCAACCGTGAAAGGAAGGTTTTCACCGGCAAACCGGTTCATCAGCTCCAGATACGATTTTTCCGAATACCTGTAATACCGGCTCCACCAGTTTCCCAGTGCAAACCGTGGAAGCATGGGAGTCGTCCCGCACAGGCGGTAAAAGTCCTTAAGCGCCTCCTTGTAATCATGCCCGTATCCGAAAAAGTACAGATCCTGAACCCCCTTCTTTCTCGGCTCGATCCACCCGTCCGGCAGAAGCACCTGTGACCGGCTGTCATCAAGGACCGAAAAGCCAAACCAGGAAACAACTCCGGATCCCAGCTCAACCGCACCGTCTGCCTCATCCAGAGTTCTGGCGGTTCCTTTCAGATCATGGATTTCCTCGCCATAATGCCAGATGCTGTGGTAGGCACTGATATTTCCCTTCAGCTGAATGCGCAGTCCATGACCGGAAAATTCTTTTTCATTGTAAACCAGGTGAAGCCGGGAGGTATGTATTTCAATTCCATCCTCATTCCTGATGAGTCTGTATTTTGTCTCAGGAAAATCCCTGTAAAATACCATCTGTGTAGCACGGTCTTCAAACAGGCCATCCTCACAATATTCGAGACGTACCAGTCCTTCTGTCAGCATGGTGATCCGGTATTTTTCTCCGGTCACCATATTTGCTGACAGAGCAGCCGGACGCGTATTTACTCTGTAAATTTCCTGCATCTTACTTTCTCCTATCCTTTTACCGCCGATGCTGCAATTCCCGCAATAAACTGTTTCTGGAAGAACAGATAAATCAGAAGAACCGGAACAATGGAAATGGCTGTCGCTGCAAACAGTGCACCATAGTCGGTGGAATACTGTCCGTTGAACATCTTCAATCCCACTGCCAGAAGCTGTTTTTCCTGTGAATTGATGACCAGATATGGCCACAGGAAGTCTTCCCATGTCCACAGGAACTGGAAAATTGCAATGCTGGAAATTCCGTTCTTTGCCATTGGAAATACAATGCGGTGAAAAATATAAAATTCATTGGCTCCGTCAATTCTTGCAGCCTCCAGGATTTCATCCGGAAGGGATGAAATATGCTGCTTCATCATAAAGATTCCAAATCCGCTGAACATTGCCGGAATGATCAGTGCCTTATAGCTGTCCATCCAGCCAAAGCTCTGAATCATGGAATACTTTGGAATAATGGTAACACACCACGGGATCATCATGGTAGAGAGAACAAATCCGAAAAGAACATTTCTTCCGCGGAATTTGTATTTGCTCAGCACAAAACCGCAAAGCGTACTCGTATAGATGACCAGTACCGTAACCACCAGTGTAACCACCAGACTGTTCAGGAAAAATCTGAGGAAGTTAAAGTGTGCATTCATATTCACATAATTGTCCAGCGTGAAGACCTGGGGAAGAAGATGCTGCTCCAGAGCCATGATCTCACTGTTCTTCTTAAAGGAAGACGAAAGCATCCATACAAACGGATATACGGTTACCACTCCCAGCAGAAGAAGAAGGACATTTAATACCACTGCGCTTATTTTTCTTCTCATAACACCCTCCTATTCTTCCGTTCCGGAAACCCGGAAGGACAGCCATGTAAATACAGCAGTGATCACAAACAACACAAAGGATAATGCAGACGCATAACCAAAGTTATATTTTACAAATGCCTCGTCATAAATAATATAGGAAGCCAGATATGTGGCAGTACCCGGTCCGCCCTCTGTCATGATCAGGATCTGTACATACGCCTGAATATAGGAAATGATCGAGGTGATCACCACAAACAGTGTCATCGGCTTCAGAAGAGGCAGCGTAATATACCGGAACGTCTGCCATGCATTGGCGCCATCCACCTTTGCCGCTTCCAGCGCATCGGCAGGAAGTGAATAGAGCCCGGCCATGTACATAACCACCGCATATCCGAAATCCTTCCAGATGGTCATCACCATGACCGCGAGCAGCGCCGTTTTGGGATTCATCAGCCAGTTGATATCCAGCCCGAAAATCTGATTGATCGTACCGATCTGCGGATTGTACATAAATTTCCACACAAAAGCGACCGCAACCATCGGGGTAACCACCGGCATATAATAAACGGCGCGGAAAAAGCTCTTATATTTTACCAGCGCCGAATAGATGGCGTAGGCAATGCCGAGCCCGAGTCCCACACGGAATATAATGACAACCACGGAAAAGATCACTGTGTTCAGCATGGATTTTCCGAACAGACCGCTGGTAAAGACTTCTTTATAATTTTCCAGCCCCAGGAAATTATAGGTTCCGCTTAACGGATTCCACTCATGAAAACTACCTGCGAATGCAATACCAATGGGAACAATGAGAAAGACTGTGAAAAAGATTACCATTGCAATTACTACAATATTCCGCAGAATAATCTCACTTTTGCTTTGCAGAGGATGTGTCTTCTTAAACATCGCTACCTGCCTCCCTCTCTTGAATTTTTATCGGAGCGTATGCTGAATTACTCAGCATACGCGTAAAGATTTTCCACAGAAACAAAGGAGCTGTTCTTCATATCTTTGATGATGTTTTCCTGTGCTTCTGCAAATGCCGTGTCGATATCGACACCATTGAAGAAAATGTCCTGTCCGGCCTTTTTCAGAGAGGTTTCCATCGTAGACGGCATCGGGCCCGGCCAGATATAATGGTCAATATGCTCGGAAAGTACCCTCAGTGACGGATTTTCAAGAATCTTTTCATTCTCTGCAAGAGATTTCTTTGCCGGGAAGGTACTCATTGCCAGGTTGAATTCAATCTGTGCCTCATCGTTTGCAAGGAAGTATTTTACAAAATCCTGCGCAACTGCCTGCTGATCTTCCGGTGCATTTTTATTGATTCCAAAGGTAGATTCACCGTTGTAGCGGTTGTATGCATACGGATTCCCGTCAAAGGTCGGAATCTCAAATACGCCGAAATCAATATCACTCCAGGTCGTTTTCAGAGTATTGTAGTAATGTCCCCACTGAATCACCATCGCGGACTGACCCTGTCCAAAGCTGTCGGAACCCTTCTCTCCGAAATCCTTGGATCCGACTCCGTCTACCTCGTACATATCCACCAGCATCTGCATCACCTGTTTCATTGCATCTGTATTGATGTTCGGAGTCTTTCCGTCTTCCTGGAACAGATTTTCACCCAGCTGATAATTCAGACCCAGCAGATAATTCTGATGGAAATCATCATTAAAGTTCAGTCCTGCCTGAATCAGCTTATCTCCGTCGCGGACAGTCAGCTTTTTGGCAACCTCACGCATTTCATCCCAGGTCTTCGGGATATCATCCTCGGTAAGACCTGCTTCTTCCCACATTTTCTTATTGTAATATACAGAGCCGGTCATCATTCCGTAATCGATATAATAAACTTCTCCGTCGATCACATGCGCATCCACACCGGTAAAATCTGCCTGAAGGTCTTCCAGCGGAATATCCAGCGGAGCAAGATAGTTGATCAGATTTTCATGGTAGCTGTTGTGTATGTTAAAAATTGCCGGTCCTTTCTCGCCGTCCAGCGCAAGAGGAAGCTTTGTCCAGTAGTCTTCCCACGGATTGTTTACCAGCTTGATGGATACATTCGGATGAATGGCCGTATATCCGTCGATCACCTTCTGGAAAAGATCATCACTTCCCCATTCCCATAATTCCACGGAAATATCTTTTCCATCATTGATTTCCACAGACGGATCATACTTTATGGTGTCACCAAAGGGTTCTGCAGGAACTTCTGCTTTTGCAGTTTCTTTTTCCTCGTTTTTCTGTTCCGTGCTTCCGCCGCATCCTGCAAGTCCTGTCACAGCAAGAGCTGCTGCCATCATAGCTGCAAAAATTCTTCTTTTCATAATCCTTTTCCTTTCTTCTTCATAGTTATTTCCGTTCGTTTTTGGTTTAGCGCTAAATCTATTGTAAAAGTATCATATCCTGTTTGATTCGTCAATACCAATTTATTTTTTCATCGTTTTGTACAGTATTTTCACTATGATTTATGCATTTTTTATAATTGCGCAGATCTCTTTCTTGATTTTCATAGGTTTATATAGTATAATAATTGAAAAGAAAATGGACAGAAATTTGGTTTATAAACTCATTTCATTTTTCTTATAAACCTGAAAAGAGGTGTTTCAATGACATTAAAAGATATTGCCGAAAAAGCCGGTGTCAGTATGATGACGGTTTCCAACGTAATCAACGGCAAACATAATCGTGTTTCCGCAAAGACCATCGAAAAGGTGAATGCGATCATCAAAGAATGCGGCTATGTTCCGAATCTCTCAGCCCGCAGCCTGACAAATAAAAATTCCTCTATCATCGGCATCATCATCCACCTGGACGAGGATTCCGACAATGAAAATTATCTGGAAAATCCATATGTCAGCACCATGATCGGCACCATTGAGCGGGAGCTTCGCCACAACGGCTACTATACGATGGTACGCTCAGTTTCCAGAAATGCAGATATCATGCAGCTTCTGAAAAACTGGAATGTGGACGGAATTATTTTCCTGTACCCGGACCAGCGGGATCATTTCCGGAAATTCATTGAATCTGCCCCCTGTCCGATCGCTATCTTTGACAGTCATCTGAAAATCCCGGGACTGATCAATGTCTGCTCTGATGACGAAAAAGGTATCTACCTGGCAACAAAATATGTCATCAACAAGGGACATTCACACATTGCCTTTGTCGCCGATTATGAGGGAAACTATCTTCTTACCAAACGATTTAACGGCTACTGCCGGGCGCTGGAAGAGTGCGGCATTCCGTTCCGCGAGGAATATGTTCTGCGCTATCCGCCTTCCTATGAGGGGGGAATGCTTGCCGGAAAGGAAATCGCATCCGGAAAGGCAAGAGCCACTGCTGCGGTGACGACCGCAGACATCTGTGCCATCGGCATCATGGAAGGGGCACGTCTGGGAGGACTTCGCGTCCCGGTAGATCTTTCTGTCATCGGATACGATAACCTCGGCCTGTGTCAGTATACCTCTCCAAAGCTGACTTCCATTTCCCAGCACATTCCCCAGAAGGCAGTTCTGGCAACACAGCTCCTTCTGAAAAAAATCCGAAACGAGGAAACAGATCCCTCCGATCAGGTAACCATGGATGTGGAAATCATAGAACGCCAGTCCGTGATTTCTCTGTTTTAATTTTGAACTGTTTGCGCAGGTATCTACTCAGAGCAGTTATTTTTTTCTCTGATATCCGAAAGAATGATTGCATTCTTTTTTCTTTTCTCATATAATGGATGAAAAAAGAAAGGAGGGGTATTACAGAATGGATTTTTCAGATAAACTTAATTTCTTAATGAAAATCACACAGACGATGAACAAGGATCTTGCTGACGGAATTTCCGTCGACCGTTCTCTGATCAGTCTGCTTCGTACCGGCAAGCGTGGAATGCCGAGGAACCGTGAGCATATTTCCCGCATGGCAGATTATTTTGCCAGACACTGCACCGCCGATTTTCAACGCCATGCACTTTCTGAAATGCTGGGTCAGACCGTGCTGCGCTCCTCCATGCCGACCGATTTTCTGGCTGGTTATCTGGAACGCTGGCTGGCAAATGAACCCGAGTTGAATATGACGGAATTTGTTTTCCTTGAAGAGGATCCTTCAAAGCCTGCGGAAGCTCCACCGGTTCCGGATCTGCCGGCAGCATCGAGCTCCACCGGTTCCGATTCGACCACATTCTATTACGGAAACGAAGGAAAACGAAATGCCATGCACCGTCTCCTTTCCGTCATCAGAGATATATCCGAACCCTGCACGATATACCACGCCTCGGAAGACAATCTGGAATGGCTGCTGGAAGATTATTCGTTCATCAAAGAATTTCAGTCCGCCATGATCGAAAATGTAAATAGAGGTTTCCATATCTGTCAGATTCTTCCGTCTGTGAATTATATGAACCGGTATGTGGAATCCCTGCGGTTCTGGCTTCCCATTTATACCACCGGACAGGCAGAGGTATATTATTATCCCAGGCTCCGCGACAACCTCTACCGCTATTCCGCCATCGTCCTTCCCGGACACTGCGCGCTTACCTCCGTCAGCATCGGGCTGGAGCATGACCACATTGTCTGCTTTTCCAAGGATCCGACATTTGTAGATAAAACCTTCAACCAGTTTCAGGATTACCTCTCTTTGTGTCTTCCGGCAATGACACTGCATAATTCTCCGGAGGAATATTACACCTATTTCCAAAAGCTGTTTCAGAACACGGGTGACTATATTCAGAAGGTATTTCCCCTGTCTGCCAATACCCTTCCGAAGGAACTCCTGCAGCAGCTGACGGAAACCGTCGATCACCCGGGCTGGAAAAATACCTTTCAGATGTATCTGGATGAAGTTCCGCACTTTGAAGAACAGCTGCTCCACAACGAATTTTTTGATATCTGCGAGCTGGCATCTGCAGCGGACGTGCGTGCCGGAAAGGTTCCCATCGGCTGCCCGTATAAAACATATGAAGGACATCCGGTTTATACTCCGGAAACGTATGTCCTTCATCTGAAAAATATCCTGCGTCTGATGGACCGGTATGACAATTACCACTTCATTCCGTACACTTATAAAGAAGCAAGGCACGATTACAGTCTGTTCGTCAACAGCAGCGCCCCCTCGCTCCTCGTCCGGAATCTTCCTCCGGCCATGATGTTTGAAATCAAGCGTCCGGAAATGGTCATGGCCTTCCGGGAGCATCTTCTTCGTATGGCAGAGAATCTGGGATACGGCGGTATGCATCAAACCAAAACCCGAATGAAAATTCTGTCATGCATCCGTGAGCTGCAGGAATCGGACAAATAAACATCCTCGCAAAATACCCCCGGTCAGATTCCATCCGGAATCTGACCGGGGGCTTTGTTTTTTTCTCTCACGTCCGTCTGACGGTATTTTCCATCACCCGACTGATCTCACGCCGCATTTTGTCAACGTTGATCGGCTTCCCGATATGCCCGTTCATCCCGGCATCCATGGCAGCCTTTTTGTCCTCGTCAAACGCATTTGCCGTCATGGCAATAATCGGAATCCCGGCAAGCGCCGGACGAGTCAGCTTCCGGATGATTTCCGTTGCCTGGTAACCATTCATGTTTGGCATCTGTATGTCCATCAGTATCAGGTCGTAATATCCGTCCGATGCATTTCTTACCATCTCAACCGCAGCCATTCCGTCTGTCGCCTCTTCCACAGAAAATTTTTCTGAAATCAGAATTTCCCGGGCAATCTCACGGTTCAGCTCATTGTCTTCCACCAGGAGGACCCGCATTCCGGCAAAGCTCATTTTCTCCGTACCGGACACATCTTTTTTCATGAGCATCTCTTCCGTGGCTGTCCGGAAGCGGAATTGTATGATCACCTCCGTGCCCTCATTGAGTCTGCTGTTGATCCGGATGCTTCCGCCCATCAGCTCAACGAGACTTTTGACAATGCTCAGCCCCAGACCGGTTCCCTGAATTCCGGACACCGTAGAACTGCGTTCCCGCTCAAAGGCATCAAATACGCGGGACAGAAATTCTTCACTCATTCCGATACCGTCATCCCGAACCAGCAGTTCATATTCCGCATATCCATCCGTTTCTTCTCCCAGCTGTACCATGCGCAGAAGAACATTCCCTCTCTCCGGCGTGAATTTACAGGCATTTCCCAGAAGATTGATCATGATCTGATTCAGCCGCAGATCATCACACATGACATACGGATTCGCAAGCTCTGCCTCCACACGGAAATGAACACCTGCTTCCTTCATGCTTTCCTCGAGCATTTCCTTTACGCCGTCCAGTCTCTCATAAAGATTTCTCGGAGAGTAGCGGATGGAAGCCTTTCCGCTTTCAATACGGGCCAGATCCAGAATATCATTGATGATTTTCAGCAGGATCTCACTGGATCGCTGAATTTTATGAATGTAGTCTCTGACGATTTCCTGCTGGCCGATCTTCTTTTCCGCCATATTGGCAAACCCGATGATCGCATTCATCGGCGTGCGGATATCATGAGACATATTGAACAGAAATGTGCTTTTGGCCTTATTGGATTTTTCCGCTGCTTTTCTGGCCTCCTCCAGAACCTTCTGTTTCGCCATCTCCGCTCTTTTTGCATCGGAAATATTCTGTTTCGTCAGAAGGATCTTTGTGGGAATTCCTTCTTTTCTCTCCAGACAGATCACACTGATCCGTCTCCATTCCTCGTCTCCTTCTGCCGAGCGGTACTCAAATTTCACTTCATACACATCGCCCTCCAGATTTTTCCGCATGTTTTCCGGATTCAGAAACTGTCGCAGCTGTGTTTTCTCCTCATCCTCAGAAGCGGTTTCTTCCATGTATTTTTCAAACACCGGGTAGCTTCCCGCATCCGGTATTTTCCCGAGAGACGGAGATTTTCCCAGCATATAGCGATAAGAGCCTGTATCCAGGTCGAGCTGTACAAACCGGTCATACAGTTTGGGGATACTTTGAATCACATAGTTCATATCCCGGTTTTCTTCCAGAAGTCTCCTGTTCTGCTGCCGGTTTCTCATGATAATGATGATAAGCGATATCAGGAACAGTATAATCAGCGATACTTCAAGAAAAATGCCTGCGCGGATTGCCTCCTGGGACATACTTCCCGTCACCTGCGCCGGAAAGGTCTGGATCAGAAACCAGTTATTGCTCTCCAGTCTGGAAACATATCCGTTTCCAATCTGACGGTCAATGCGGAAGGTAAATCCGGTGGATTGCCCGGTTTTCAGTGCTTCCGCAATTTTCTCCCCGCCGTTTTTCCTGCCGTATTCATCGTTTGCCAGAGCGTCTTTCATGGTTTTCGCCAGTGTTTCTGCCTCCTGATTCGACGCGATCAGTGTCCCTCTTGCATCGCATAAAAACGATGCGGAATCCACACCGAAAAAAGAGGATTTCAGAATTTCCCTCATCCGGTCATTTGCAAGATATACCCCGCGAAGCACACCGATCACTTCACCGTTCCATCGAAGCGGCGTATAAAAGTTTACCAGTGTCTCATTCGTGATACGGGAGCTGGGCGTGACCGACATTCCCGTTTTTCCTTCCATTCCTTCCAGGAAGTACTCTCTGTCAGTAGAAATCGAGGTCCTCCCGTCTGCTGCCATATTGACCCCGTCCGCATCGGTATAGCGAACATAATCAAAATCCGAAAGCGCTGTCAGTTCCTGCAGATCCTGAACCGTCACCTGCGTGGATTCCAGTGTTTTCCCAAACAGGCAGGACATCATTTCAATATCGTCCAGTGCCCTGGAAAGCATCTCATCCAGCTGTGCAGCGGTCTGCTCCGTACTGTCCTGTACATAATTTTCATTCTGTCGGAAGATACGTTTTCTGTTCTGTGTGGAAAACAGAAAAAAAAGAAGAATCACGATGACAAAGACCACGATTCCCACTGTTATTTTTTCGATTTTCCTCTGTCTTTCATCCACCATCTTTCCTCCAAACAACCTCGCTCCGTATTTCTGTCTCTATTATAAAATGTGTCATAAATGATTACAAGCCAATTTTGACAACGACAGAACAATCCTGTATACTGAAGAAAACTATCATAGTGATGAGGAATTAAATATGAAGCTGATTCAACTGATTTACCAATTTCTCTGGGGTGATCTATTTTATCTTCCCCTTCCCGGCGGACAGAAAGCCGGTGTATCTCTTCTTGTACTGCTTTTGATTCCTACAGGTATCTATTTTACCATACGGACCCGTTTTCTTCCGATCCGGAAGTTTCCGGAAATGCTCCGCCTTACCGTCCGGAAACAGAACGGCCAGAGGCATGGGCTTTCCGGTGTTCAGGCACTGATTATTTCCACCGCCACCCGGGTGGGTATGGGAAACCTGGTCGGTGTGGTTGCCGCAGTATCTGCCGGCGGCGCAGGTGCTGTATTCTGGATGTGGGTCACAGCCATCATCGGATCCTCCACGGCTTTCATAGAAGCAGTTCTGGCACAGCTGCACAAGCAGAAGGATCCGCTGTACGGCGGATACCGGGGCGGACCGGCATATTATATTGACAGTTATGTCAACAAAAAAAGGACCAAAAAAAGAAAGAGCATCATCGCCGTGCTGTTTGCACTGTCCGGACTGCTCTGCTGGTGCGGAATCAGTCAGGTAATCAGCAATTCTGTCTCTTCCTCTTTTTTCTCTGCCTTCCGGATTCCGCCGCTGTATACAACGGTTGTCCTGGTGGCCCTGGCTGCCGTCATTGTCCTGCAAAAAAATGCGACGGTAAAGGTATTGGACATCCTGGTTCCCATCATGGCCGGATGCTATTTTATCATCACGCTGTTTATTATTTTCAGACATTTCACGCAGATTCCGGCCGTCTTTTCCCGGATTATCCGGGAAGCTTTCGGCCTTCGGCAGGTTGTGGCCGGCGGCTTCGGCGCCGTATTGATGAACGGAGTCAAACGGGGACTTTTCTCCAATGAGGCCGGCTCCGGTTCTGCTCCCTGTGCAGCTGCCGCAGCGGATGCTGCACATCCCGTAAGTGCCGGACTGATGCAGGCCTTCGGTGTTTTTATTGATACCATTGTGATCTGCAGCTGTACCGCCATGCTGATGCTTCTTGTTCCCGAAGAAGCACTGGCAGGACTTGGCGGAATGGAGCTTCTCCAGACTGCCATGAATTACCATCTTGGCCGGTTCGGTGTCATTTTTATCGCAGTCACACTCTGGCTGTTCAGTTTTTCCACGTTTATCGGAATCCTGTTTTATGCCAGATCCAATGTGGCATACCTGTTCGGGGACAACTGGATGTCCCAGACATTGTACAAGATTCTCGCTCTGGTCATGCTGTTTATCGGCGGTCTTGCCACATATACCTTTGTGTGGGACCTGGGTGATATCGGAATCGGACTGATGACGATTTTCAATCTTCTCATTCTGATCCCACAGAGCCGTGAAGCCATCACCGCTCTGAAGGATTATGAAAACGGCACCCCTGTCAGATAGGCCGTGTCCGTTTCTGTTTGTAAAAGTAATACAGGGTCATTGCTGCTGCCGTCACCACCCAGGTGATCGGGTAGCACGCAATCACCTGTTCCAGTGTTCCGCCGGGCACAAGAAACATCACCCAGATCACACGTAGAATACAGACTCCTGTCATTGTCATCAGCGTGGTCACCAGCACGCTGCCCTGTGCCCGTAAAGAAGCCGAATAAATCTCGATAAACGCAAACACCCAGTATGCGGGCGAAATGATCCGGACCATCCGAAGTCCGATTGAAATCACTTCTGCATCATTCGTAAAAATCCCAAACAGATATTTTCCGACACAGACGATAAACACGCTCAGCAGCATCAACGCGCCCAGCGTCATAAAAAGACAGTCTCTGGTTCCCCGGCGAACGCGATCCCATTTTCCTGCACCGAAATTCTGTCCCACAAAGGTGGTTGCAGAAATACCGAAGGCATTGTTGATCATCCAGACAATACTGTCAATCTTTCCAAACGCTGCCCAGGCAGCCATGGTATCCACGCCGAACCCATTCAGGGTGGCCTGTATGATCACGTTGGAAATATTATACATACAGGACTGAATTCCTGTCGGAAACCCGATTGCCAGCATCATAACCAGCATTTTTTTATGAAACCGGATGTTTTTGGGAATGAGCTTCAGTCCTTCTGTACGGATCATCAGCGCCTGGGTGACCAGCACCGCACTGACTCCCTGGGAGATCAGAGTTGCCACGGCCACACCCAGTACCCCCAGTCTGAGTCCGAGTACCAGGACCAGATCCAGAATAATATTGATCACACAGCACACGATCAGATAATAAAGAGGTCTTCTGGAATCCCCGATCGCACGCAGAATTGCTGCTCCCATATTATAAACCAGTACAAAAACCAGCCCTGCAAAATAGATCCGCACATACAATGTGGAATCTCTCATCAGCTCTGTGGGTGTATTCATCATTTTCAGAATCCACTGTGCAGACAGAAGCCCGAGTACTCCGACCAGGATTCCGAACGCCACGGAAAAAGCATATGCCGTATGCAGTGCTTCCTGAAGCTCCTTCTGCTTTCTGGCTCCGAAATACTGTGAAATGATTACCGTTGCCCCTGCAGACAGACCGGTAAAAAAACCTACCACCAGATTGAGCAGCTGACCGGAGGAGCCTCCGACACTGGACAGAGCCTCCTTTCCCGCAAATCTGCCCACGATCACAGCATCTACGGTATTGTACAGCTGCTGAAAAAAAGTTCCCACCAGAATGGGAACAAAAAAAATCAGTATCTGCTTCCAGATCACACCCTCCGTGATCCCCTCTTTTCTTCCGGATGCGCCCCTTTCTTCTGCGCCGGTGTTGTTTTCTGTTGTTAACATCATTCTCTTACCTGCTTTTCCTCATAATCCATTTCCCGGAAATCTGCCGTCTCCCGACAGAATTCCCGGAAAATCATAGCACTATTTCGCAGTCGATTCAATACCTGTTTTCCATATTTTCTTTTCCGTGTTGTAAACAGGCGAAAAGCAGTCTATAATAGAACTCAGGTTTCGAAAAGCTTATGCTGAAGAAACAAACATATTTTGGGAGGATTTACTTATGAAACGAGAAAGCTTCGGTTCCCGGCTGGGATTCCTTCTGGTAAGTGCAGGATGCGCCATCGGGATCGGCAACGTATGGCGTTTTCCTTATGTTGCCGGACAGAATGGCGGAAGTGTCTTTGTACTCTTCTATCTGCTGTTCCTGCTGATCATGGGAGTTCCCGTCCTGACCATGGAACTGGCTGTGGGACGTGCAAGCCGCAAAAGTGCCGTCCTGGCATACCGGACTCTGGAAAAGCCGGGGAACAAATGGCATATTCACGGATGGTTCTGCATCGCAGGCTGCTGCCTTCTGATGATGTACTACACAACCGTATCGGGATGGATGCTTGGATACTTTATAAAATTTGCTTCGGGAACCTTTAACGGACTGGATGCAGACGGCATCAGCGGCGTGTTTGGTTCCATGCTGGCAAATCCCACAGAAATGGGAATCTGGATGCTCATCACTGTCGCTGCCGGTTTTCTGGTCTGTCAGTTCGGACTTCAGAATGGTCTGGAACGTATCACCAAATGGATGATGAGCATTCTTCTTGTCCTGATCCTTGTACTTGCCGTACACAGCCTGATGCTGCCCGGTGCAAAGAATGGTCTGTCCTTTTATCTGCTGCCGGACTTTTCCCGCGCTGCACAGGTCGGATTTAAAAATGTGATCACAGCTGCCATGAACCAGGCATTTTTCACTTTGAGCCTCGGCATTGCCGCCATGGAAATATTCGGAAGCTATATGTCCGATCGGCACACACTTACCGGTGAGGCTGTCCGTATCTGCGGTCTGGACACTTTTGTGGCAATTATGTCCGGTCTCATCATTTTCCCGGCCTGCTTTTCTTTCCACGTGCAGCCGGATGCAGGCCCTCAGCTGATTTTTGTCACACTTCCGAACGTTTTTGTGAACATGGCCGGCGGCCGGATCTGGGGAACGCTTTTCTTCCTCTTCATGACCTTTGCCAGCTTCTCCACCGTTATCGCGGTATTTGAGAATCTCATGGCCTCCGCCATAGACAATTTCGGCTGGAACAGAAAAAAAGCTGCCATTGTAAACTTTTTCTTCGTTCTCATCTCCAGTATCCCCTGTGTGCTGGGATATAACCTGTGGAGTCATCTGCACATCATCGGCGGACGTGATGTGCTGGATTCCGAAGATTTTCTGGTAAGCAATCTTCTGCTGCCGCTGGGATCCCTGATCTATCTTCTGTTCTGTGTCAGCAAATGGGGTTGGGGATATGATAATTATCTGGCGGAGACAAATAAAGGAGAAGGTCTTCATCTTCCCCATAACAAAGCCATCAAATTTTATTTTCAGTTTATCCTGCCGGTACTGATACTGGTCATCTTAATACAGGGTCTGCTGTGACAGCAGCCCCTGTATTTTTGTTCTCCGTTCCTAACCCTTCAGATGACATTTTACCGTCTCTGCAAACAGCGGGTTGCCGATGAGCCCGGGCATATGAAGATCCTGACAAACCGCGGAAACCAGCTCCTGCAGCGAACCTGTTTCTGCCATTTTCGCATGTTTTTTTACAGAAGCCCCGATTCTGTGCACGATCCGCTTTCCCTCCCGGATCTTCTCCTCGCGTTCCGTCAGCGAAAAGACGTCATCCCAGGCCGGGCAAAACCACTGAACCCCGCTGATTTTTTCAAGCCGTTCCATGCTTTCCTGCGTTTTCATCCAGTCCACATAAATCGGAATCTCACCTCTGACCGGGATACTGTCTCCTGTGAAGATCCAGCTCGAAATACGATATGACACCTCATCTGCAGAATGGCCCGGAGTTCCGACCACCTGCAGCACAAGTCCTTTTTCCGGTTCTGTCATCATCCCGTCACGAACGACCACATCCACCGGCACGGAACTTCCTGCAAGTCTGTAAAAGCCCGGAATCGGACGTTCTGCATACTGAATGTCAATGTTCTCGATCCAGCGCTTTTCTCCGGAACTGGCATACACCTTGCAGCCGGTCTTTTCCCGGAACCACGCCGCACTGCCGATGTGATCCGGGTGTGCATGGGTCAGATAAATTCCCTTCACATCCGACAGCTTTCTGCCGATCTGCTGCAGTCTGGAACAGATCACATCCTGACAGCCTGCCACTCCCGCATCAATCAGATAACAGTATTCCGCCTCGATCAGATACACATATACAAATCTTCTGATCTTTTCTGTCACATGAAACTCAATTTTAATCGGATGTACTTTCACAATATTCCTCCTCTCTGACGATCAGTGCCCGCGCATCCACGGTGCTTTCTCTCAGAAATTTTATATCCTGATATTCCGCTGATGCAAAACACCGTTCCAGGTGCTCCTGATCCGGGAAATGTATGATGATGACACGCTGCGGTGTTCGCGTTTCGGAAAGCGGTGTGATGTTTTCTGACCGAAGCAGATATCGGCCGCCATACTTTTCCACCACCGGCTTCACCCTGCGAATGTACGCATCGTATGAACTTCTGTCCTTTTCCGAGTCCACATAGGTATCAATTAAAAAATAGCACATAACCGTTCCCTCCTTTTGCATGCAAGTAAACACTTGCATATTGTTTAAAGAATAAAGCGGACAAGTCCGCTTCGAACTCCCTGTATCCATCAGTCCTTGCGGAACTCTCGCGCCGGGCGTTTTATTTCAGTCCGATTCCATGTACAAACACTTTCACACTGCTTTCGATATATTCTTCCTTCCGGATGTCGGATAACTTTTCCCCAAAAGAAGCCTCCAGAAACACGAAGCCAAAGTTCATGGATAGAAACTGCATGGCAAGTGCTTCTTCGTTCTGTCCGGCTAATTTCCCCTGCTGCTGCAGATTTCCGAAATAGCGAAGCAGTACCTTTTTAAAGGTCTGCGGAACACGCATGATTCCCGGAGCAGTTTCCCTGTACAGTTCCGGTGTCCGCAGTCCTATGGATACCTTCACCATCTGCGGCGTCACCTTTCGCATGTAGACCTTTGCGAAGGAGATCAGATCCTTTTCCACATCCCCGCTGAAAGAGAAATCTTCTTCCCGCAGGCAGGGATTCCATTGCGGAAGCTCCATGGCTGATAATACAATATCCTTTTTCCCCTGAAACCTGCGAAAGATCGTGCATTCATTAATCCCTGCCGCTTTTGCAATATCCTTCGTGGTCATCGCCGAATATCCTTTTTCCATGACAAGATTCATTGTCGCATCAATAATCTTTTTCTGAGTTTCATCGTACATGCGTACAACTCCTTTATGATATGCAAGTGTTTACTTGCATTATATGTGATTTTCATCAGATCGTCAATCCCTTTTTCTTCCCTTTTTCAACAGTGTCTGCTCAGGATAAAGCGATTTTTTTCAAACATTAAAATTCCTTCGTCCCGCATTTTGCAAAGCTCATTGGACATGGCACTGCGGTCAACCGCGAGATAATCGGCCAGCTGCTGACGATTCAGCGGAATTTCAAACGACGGAGTCCCTGCCCTCAGTGACTGTTCCGATAAATAGGACAGCAGCTTTTCCCGGGTGGTACGCCGGGACATATGCTCCAGCTTCTGTGTAAGTATTTTGTTCTTTGTGGCAATGACAGAGAGCAGATTCCGGATCAGGCGTCCATGGAACTGACATCCTGAGGGACACATCGTGATGATCCGGTTGATATCCAGAAAAAGCACTTCGCTCTGTCTCACAGCCACTGCATTGTTGATGATTTCTTCATTGCCCAGACAGGCATACACTTCTCCAAACACATCTCCTTCTGAAATCACGCTCAGGATACTGAGATTTCCCCAGAAATCTTCTTTCTGAATATGAATGCATCCTTTCAGCAGCATCGCAACAGACGCAATGTGCTCCCCTCTGCGAAACACAGCTTCTCCCTTCTGATAAATTCGCTGTTCTGCCGACAGGCAATTCAGCATTGCCGTAAGCTCAGATTCTGTGATTCCTCTGAATAAATCTGTGTGCATGAAAAGATCCAGATATTTTTTCATATTTCTCCTTTTCGTTGTTTATACAACAGACTTTCTGAGATCATCGTAATATACTCAGGGCATGAAATCAAGGGAGGAATCTGTTATGAATCATAAAATGTTTTGCTTTCAGTGCGAGCAGACTGCAGGATGTACCGCCTGTACCGGCCTGACCGGTGTATGCGGAAAAAGCTCTGCCATTGCAAATTTACAGGATGAGCTGACCGGTGCGCTGATCAGCCTTGCCCAGATCGCTCACAAAACGACCCCCACCGCAGACACAGACAAGGTGATGCTGGAAGGTCTTTTCACGACTGTAACCAATGTGAATTTTAATGAAGAGACGATTACGTCACAGATCAAAGCTGTGAAAGAGGAACGAAGAAAGCTTTGCACGCAGTGCGGCGCATGCCCGAAGCAGTACGATAAAACCGAAATATATAATATGAATAAGCTCTGGAACGCCGACGAAGACATCCGTTCTCTGAAATCTCTGATTCTGTTTGGACTTCGCGGAATGGCGGCCTATGCCTGCCATGCCCGGATACTTGGTCATGTGGATCAGGAAGTCAACTCCTTTTTCTATGAGGGCCTGTCCGCTGTCGGTGAAGACCGGGATATAAACCAGCTTCTGCCCGTCGTCCTGAAAGTCGGAGAAATCAACCTGAAATGTATGGCTCTGCTGGATCGGGCAAACACCGAAACATACGGTACACCGACACCGACAACCGTCCCCCTCAGAGTAGAAAAGGGGCCTTTCATTGTCATTACCGGACACGATTTGAAGGATCTGCAGCTGCTTCTGGAACAGACCGAAGGAACCGGCATTCAGGTCTACACCAACGGGGAAATGCTGCCAGCACACGCGTACCCGAAATTAAAAGCGTTTACCCATCTCAAAGGGAATTTCGGAACTGCCTGGCATAACCAGCAGAAAGAATTTGCCGATATCCCTGCCCCGGTTCTTTTTACAACCAACTGTCTGATGCCTCCAAAAGCAGACTATGCTGACCGTGTGTTTACAACAGAAGTTGTTTCCTACCCCGGAGTCACCCATATCGGAGAAGACAAAGACTTTTCCCCTGTGATAAAAAAAGCACTGGAGCTTGGCGGATACCCGGAAGCAAAAGAATTCACCGGAATAAACGGAGGCAAAACCGTTACCACCGGTTTTTCTCATGGAGCTGTACTATCTGTCGCAGATACCGTGATCAACGCGATAAAATCAGGGACATTAAAACATATCTTCCTTGTAGGTGGGTGCGACGGTGCACGTTCCGGACGCAGTTATTATACAGAATTTGTAAAACAGACACCTGCAGATACTGCCATCCTTACGCTCGCATGCGGAAAATATCGTTTCAATGATCTTGACATTGGTACCATCGGCGGACTTCCGCGCATTATGGACATGGGCCAGTGCAACGATGCATACAGTGCCATCCGGGTCGCGACTGCCCTTGCAGAAGCTTTTTCATGTGATGTGAACGATCTGCCGCTGACCCTGGTTCTTTCATGGTATGAGCAGAAAGCCGTATGTATTCTTCTTACGCTTCTGCATCTTGGCATCAAAAATATTTACCTTGGACCGACTCTGCCGGCATTTCTTTCCCCCGGTGTGACAGAATTTCTGGTTAAAAATTATGACATCCATCCTGTCACCACTCCGGAGAATGATCTTGCACAGATTATGAATATGAATTAACCAAAAGATTTTTCTGCGATATGAAATAAAAAACCGGAGGAGCCGCTTTCCGTCCCCTGAAAGCGCTCCTCCACATTTTATCCGGAATGTTTTATCAAAAAAGTCTCTGAAATCAATACTGCCTACAGGATCTTCTCAAACGCGATCCTTGCATCCCCGTCTTCACTTCCGCCTTTCAGAGTGATCATACCACAGGGGGAAAATCCTGCTTTTTTCAGTGCCCGCTGCATCGGAAGATTGCCGGGATGGGTGTCGATCCGCACAGACCCGAAACCGAGACTTCGAGCCATCGAGAATCCTTTTGCAAACATCTGTCCTGCCACTCCCCTGCCCTTACTCTCATCCGATACGCATACTCTGTGCATGGATGCATACGCCCCATCTGTGAGCCATGCTCCGTCAATCTCTCCATAGGAAGGATCCGGCACAGTCTGAAAGGCAAACACCCCCAGTATCTTCCCGTTTTCTGCTGCCAGCCAGGCAGTCTGATTCCGGATATCCTCCTCCCAGATTTCTCTGGACGGATATCCCTTCTGCCACTGATCAAGCCCCAGTCGTCTTAACTGCGCCTTTGCCTCCGTGGTAATTCTGCACATTTCCTCCAGATGCTCCGACTTCGCCAAAATAAAGTCCATTTTTCTCCTCCTGAATCTGTGTTTTCACCATCATACCACAATGTTTTCATTCATACAAAAAGAATGCATCATATGATAATAGACCGGAATTAAAAGAGTACATGCACCGATCCATGCCAGCGGACTGGCAATGCATACTGCTGTATACCCGATGAAAGCGGAAAGGCCGGCAGTCGCGGCGATACGCATAACCAACTCAATCATACAGGCAGCAAAGGGTGCCTTTCCATTCTGCATGCTCTGAATTGCTGTCCGGTATACGGCAAGAAGACCGAGGACAAAATAGAAGGGAGCAACTCCCATCAGATAACCATCTGCATAACGATAAATTTCCGAAGAAGGATCTGTGAGGAACATCCGCACAATGGGATGACGCAGCAAAAGCATTCCCACACACATGACAAGGTTCATCAGTTCCAGCTGAATCAGACAGGCACGGACGCCGGCCTGAATGCGTTCCTTCTTCCCGGCTCCGAAATTCTGTGCCACATAGTTGGAGATGGAGGTCATCATTGCATTATTGACCAGCACCGCCAGCTGATCTGCCTTCGTTGCCGCTGTGTATCCTGCGACGGCAGCCGTTCCGAGAGAATTGACCACCGCCTGCATGGCCAGCTGTCCGATACACATTACAGACATCTGAAAACCCATGGGAAATCCTGTCTTCAGATGCATGACTGCCGCATCTTTGAGATCTCTGAAATCGTCTCTTCTCAGATGAAGGACCGGAAAAGCTTTCCATCCTGCCAGAAGGCTCAGAAGCCCGGAAAGAAACTGGGACAAAATGGTCGCCCAGGCCGCTCCTGCCACCCCCATTCTCAGAGGAACCAGAAACAGAACATCCAGAAAGGTGTTGAGCAGTGAGGAAAAAATCAGAAAGTACAACGGCGTTTTGCTGTCTCCGAGCGCACGGAGAATGTTGGAAATCATATTATAAAAAATCGTTGCACCGGTACCTGCCAAAACCACGATCATATAAGCATACGCCTGAGAAAAAATCCCCTCCGGAATCTGCATCCATCGAAGAACCGGCTTCGAAAGAATGCAGCAAAGCAGCGTCAGAACGATGGTAAAGCCTACGCTGAGCACAGTGGATACGGCAATGCTTTTGCGCATTCCTGTCTCGTCCTTTGCCCCGCAGCGCTGTCCCAGACAAATACCGAACCCACCGGTGAAACCATTGATAAAGCAGAACACAAAATAAATGATAATGCTGGTGGAACCCACCGCAGCAAGAGCCTCTGTTCCCAGTGCCTTGCCGACAATCACCGAATCTGCCAGTGTATAAAAAAGCTGAAACAGGTTCCCCAGAATCACCGGAATGGAAAATTTCAGAAGTGACCAGAAGGGGCTTCCCTGCGTCAGATCCATTTCCCTTGATTTTTCCATAATCACAATCCTCCCTCTTGTACATGTGATGCAATTTCAGATATAATAATGAATCGAGGAAAAAATCGACGTCAGACTCATTTGTCGGACAACTCATCATCATTCTCGAATGGTATCTTACAGATTGGAGAATTGTAATATGGCAGGAAAAAAAATATTTGTGGATGAAACCAGACGGGAAATCTCGGAGCATGGTACAGCCGGTTTCCCTGTCACAGTCAATCATGATGATCTCTGGATGTTTGAAGGAAAAACCGTCCCCGTCCACTGGCACAGCGATCTGGAAATCGGCCTTCCCAGAGAAGGAAAAGCCACATACCAGATCTATCAGAACCGCTATACACTTAAGCCCGGTGAAGGTATTCTGATCAACAGCAATGTACCGCACAGCTGCTGCTCCCCGGACAACCGGCGGGTAAAATACCACAGTATCATCCTTCGACCGGATTTTTTATACGGAGATTTCGGCAGCGATGTCGAAAAGAACTGTTTTCGGCCTTTTTTACAGAATCACGCAGTTCCCTGTCTTCTGTTCCGCTCGGAAGACGACTGCGGAAAGCAGCTTTTACAGCTTCTGAATCAGGTGGATTCTCTTTTCTGTCAGCGTCCTCCCTGCTTCGAGCTTCTCATTAAAGGACTCCTGTGTCAGGCCTTCGGCCTGTTTTTTTCCAGCCAGTCTGAAACCGTCACAGAATTTGTTCCGGAAAACAAGATTGATCTGGATCGTCTGGAAAAAAATGCTTTACTACATCCACACCCACTATGAATCCGTTTTCTCACTTCAGAAGCTGGCAGACGAGATTCACCTGTCCCGCGAGGTATGCTGCCGTCTCTTTAAAAAAATGACAGGACGCACGATCACACGCTATCTGGAAGAATATCGCGTCAGTCAGAGCCTCCCTCTGGTGCAGAGCGGACAATATTCCATGGCAAGAATTGCCGAACTGACAGGCTTCAGCAATTCCAGCCGTTTTGCTCATGCCTTCAAAGATCATATCGGCTGTAATCCCGGAGATTACAATTCTCTGAATCAATCGCATTTATTATAGTGAGATTTGTCATCAAAAACCATTCCTGTATTGCCCTGAGTGATACAGATATTGACCAGCTTGACGATATCGAAAAAACAATGTCAGGCTCATTAATCGGGCAATCATATACGAAAAAAGGGAGCCTCGCTCCCCAACGGACTCATCATCTGTGAATCATCCGTCATCCTGCGATGCTCCCTTTCCTGTTTTTATCTCCGGTATCTGAAATTGCCGAACCCTATTTCTGTGTATACGATTTTCTTCCTAAAACAAAGATTACGGCAAGACTGAGTACTGCCATGATACCATACAGAGCCCACGGAGTGGAATCCCCTGTCTGAACCGCTCCTGAAACGGACTGGCCTCCGGCTGTTTTCGCATTTTCTACATAAACAACGGCACTGGCACTTCCATTTTCAAATTCAACCGTTATCTCATGTTTTCCTGCAGAAAGCTGATCCATATAGGAACTTTTCACTGTAATATTTGTTACAGCTCCCGAAGCCGCCTGAACCTCATCTGCCCCAAACATGGAAAGGAGCTGTCCGAAAAGGCTTCCGGAATCAGAATCCAGAGATTCATATGTACCCATGGTAGGTGCCGGTTCTTCTGTTCTCGGATAATCACTTTCCGATGGCTCCCATGGTTCTATTGGTACCGCTGTTGTATACGGTGCCGCTGTTGTATACGGCGTCTCTGTCGTCGGATCCCATGGTGCCTCTGTTGTATCCGGTGCCTCACTGGTCGCCGGTGTCTCACTCGGTTCCGGCGCTTCACTCGTCGTCGGTGTCTCACTCGGTTCCGGCGCTTCGCTCGTTGTCGGTGTCTCACTCGGTTCCGGCGTCTCACTCACTGCCGGTGCACTACTGGTCTGCGTACCCGAATTCGAATTATAGCCGTCCGTTCCCGAAACGGTATAATCATTCTGCGAAAGCACATTCTGATCGATCGAAATATCGATAAATTCGCTGACAGGCGCTGCAATGGAAAGAGAAAATCCATTTGCAGATCCTTTATAATAAGCATCCCCGTTTCCTCTTGTCACAGGATATGTCGCTCCCGCTGCACTTACGCTTTCCGCAAACAGCACAGAAATCAGAAATGCGCTCATAAGCGTTTTTCTGACTTTATGATTACGTCTTTTCATACTGGTACCTCCTTCGACGCATATTTTATTCATTTTATCATTTCCCCAAATCTCTGTCAATTAATCCGCCCGACAAAATATTCTTTTTTTTGCCAGCTGTATGGCTGAACGGATACCCAAATGAATCAATGTATCATTAAAGAAAACAATAATGCAGGCAGGAACCTGTCATATATCCCCACAAGATCAGATCGGCCCACATCTGCCCTTTTTCGTATTTTTCCATAAATTTTCCGAACAGCACACTAAACGGAACCACCATGAAAATCATATACCGGAAATCCATGCTGCACGCAAATGGATATTTATAATAAAACCATAGCATACTGCAATAAAAGACAACAGCAGACAGCAACAGAAGATTTCCGGGCCGGTCACTTCTGTTCCTCTTTATCTGCCATATACAGGCGATCACAGCGCCGACTGACAGGATTGCCGCGCAAAGCAGGAGAAGTACCGGTATCCACCCCGGCACCGCATGAGAAAATTCTCCAAACAGTGCCGATTTCAGATAATATACCGGAGCATTATAGTCTTCTGAGATGCTCACATACGGACTTCGCAGCAGACCGGAAATATCTATCCCTGCAAAGCGCTGAAACAACGAATGTGTTCCGGTATATAAATCCAGTGTTTTATCCAGCGGAAGAACATATGTCAGAGACTGACCAAACCGGAAATAGTTTCTTATTCCATACCACAATCCCAGAGGAAGACTGATCAGCCCGAATATCACATATTTTTCCAAAATCGGACGCACATCACCCTCATGGATTTTTTTCATCAGCATCTTCAGAAATACCATTGCCGTAACCAGTGCCACGACGGCACAGGATATTTTCGTCATGACGCCGAAGCCGTAGAGCAGCGCAAGAATCACGGTGTTTTTCCAATCCGGATTTTTTGTCCAGCGCAGTGTGTATAAAAGCGCATATATCATAAACATCCCTGCCAGTGAATCCGGATTTACACGGCCGCCGGTCAGGTAAAATGCGGGAAGAAAAGCCGTCAGCATCATTGCCGCTTTCTTTCCGAAACCATGAACGCCGCATTCTTCACAGATTCTTTTGCATCCGATCAGACTGATGCAGGAAGCGGCACAGGAAACGGTTTTTGCGGCATCTACGAGATAAAAGGAATCGCGGCATCCCAAAAAACCGTTCATCACACCGGAAAACAGTGCACCCGTCAGATAAAAAAACGGCTGCTGATACAACTGAACCGCATTGCTGTCCGGCAATTTTCCGTTTTCCAGAAGCCGAAGCAGATATCCGGCATGTCCCAGCCCCTCTGCATCGATTTGCCACAGATCATGACTTCGCACATTACATGGTGTATAAAGCATATATCCAATCCGAAACACCATCCCTAGTACAAGGATAACCCGGATTTCTTTTTCATTGCCTCCCCTGTTCAGAATCAGACAGACCGCCGCGGCGAAAAACATCCCCAGCATAACCAGCTGTATCTGTCCCTTCTGGATATCCACTCTGAATAATCTGCAGAGCAGATAACTCAATACCACTGCTGCCGTGATTAATACATTCTGAAACATTTCCGTTCGTATTATTTTTTTCATAAACATTTCCTCAGCCCAGTGCAAATTTCCACGTCGGAAGCCACTCCAGAATCATATTCACATACTCTGAATCCACAGCACTCCCGGATAAAACAGGGAAAAACAAAATGAACAGCGCAATCGACAGACATGCCGTTCCTATCATCATCCATTTTCTTCTTCGCAAATGATTCAGAGAATTTGTCACCATCAGTACAAGAAGGAGAATTCCTGCAAAATACTGATAAATAAATACCGTTCTGTGAATAAACAGCCACGGAATCACCACCGATGCATACGCAATACACAGAAACTGTGCATTTTTGCATTTTCTGCATCTCCACAGATAAATCTGATGAACCAGGGACACCAGTCCGCCCCAGAGCAGCAGCGGATTTCCAAACGTGGCAATGGAACTGATTTTTCCATCCGCAAAAACTGTATAGCAGTCCAATAACGGCTGGCAGTCTGTCAGCCATTCATACCATTCCGATGAATAAGGATGTTCAAAAACCGTAACGGAATGATATCCCAGCATAAGCTTCCCGTTATCAATAACGGTCCTGATAAGACCTTTATCCCTGTAGACTCTGGTAAACGGAAGATACGACCAGAAGTAGACAATAGCAGGAATTACAATAAAACAGATTACACAGACAAATCCCAGCTTTCTCAGATATCTGCTGTGCATCTTCACATTCCCGATTCCGCCGACCGTCTGAACGACAGCGGTAAAAAAAATGACAGCAATGCCCACTACAGCATAACAGCCGGTCCACTTGGTGGAAATCGCACATGCCATGGAACAGCCGCACAAGAGCAGCCACATCACCTGCTCCGCAAATTTTCCCTCTGCACTGCAGCTTCTGACAAAACCGTACATGAAGAAAAACATCAGCAGAATAAATAACCCGACAATGATATCGATCGTCGCAATTCTTGCAAGAACATAATTCATAAACGCAGTGGCAAGCAGAATGGTCGAGCAGCAGGCTCCCGCCGTCCCACCGAACATTTTATGAGAAAAACAGTATATAACGGGAATCATCAGGATTCCGAACAGTGCGCACATAATCCTCCATCCAAACGGATTCATACCGAATGCACGGATTCCCAGGGAAATGATGCTTTTTCCCAACGGCGGATGTGTATTCTCATAAATTGGCAGCTGATGCAGAAATTCATAAGCCGTACGCGCGTGGTATACCTCATCAAACATCGTCTGATCGTAATAAGTTCTCACTTCCGGGAACAATCCCTGCTCGTCGAAAAGATTTTTATAATAACCGGCGTTATCCGGCAATACCCTGTTTCCGCCCGCATCCAGACAGACAATCTCATGAATTCTGGCATTTCCTTCCATCAGCACCATACCAAGCATGGTCAGTGAACGGTTCACCGGTATTTCATTCCATTTGAACGCAGACTCGATGGTACGTTTGCTGTCAAACACGTCCCAATCTGTACTTTGCTCATCGAGACAGGAAAAGGATATGACCCTTTTGGACGTATATCCCAGATATATGTAGACCTTCGACAATGTCACTCCTTTATCAAACGACAGAATGATCTCATTCTCACCGTTTTCCCCGACACGGAAATCCTCATATGTCTCCGGCACACGTGTACTTCCCAGCCGAAACAGAACGACTGCCGCAAATATCACCGTAAAAAGCAGCATCAGCACAATATCTCTGACCGTCATCCGGTTCTCAGATCTGAAATGGCGCTGACAGCCGCAGTCCTCTGTCTCATCCGCCATCTGCCATTTCCTCCCCTGCGGTCCGGTCACGGCCTTTCTGAGAATACCTGCAGCCGCACCGATCATCAGCAGAACAGAAATAATATACAGCACCGGAATCTGATCCGTATGGACAACCTCTGATAAATGCTGATCCAATATCTCCGTCGCCCAGAACCAGCCATATACTCCCAGCCCCGCCAGCACATATTCCGGCAGGAACTGCATCAGAGTGCCGTTTTTCTTTTTGATCATCCTGTCGCAGACACATAACAGTGCCAGCATAAGAAAAAGAAGGCATACTCCTTCTATGCGGCCGGACAGAATGCATATCCCGGTAAATGGCTGAAAAAGATAACATGCATATATGGTACTGTGCAAAGCTTTCTTTTTCTGCCTCCGCACATAATATACCAGCAGAAGAAGCACTGCACACTCCAGGATCACATTCCGCCATACAGAAATCTGACCGCTCTGAAGCATTGCCGCAGGACCGATCCGCGTAATCAGATAAAAACAGAACAATTCAAATTTCGAGTATGTACAATACTGTCCGCGGCAAAAGCATATGAACCAAAAACCAAAATAAACAATACCTGTCGCAACTAAAACAGAAATCATCCCCGGGCACCTTTCTCTTCCTCATGATATTCCTTTTCTGTATTCACATTCCATATTACAGATTTGTCTGATTTTCCGGATAAAAGCGCTTTTACCGCCTCCATCGCTGTGATCATGGAATGATCCATATTGTTGTATCTGTGCTGACCGTTTCTGCCAATACAGTACAGATTATCGATTCCGTTCAGCCACTCTTCCAGCTTTGCAATGTTTTCGTAAGTGTCAAAATAGGCCGGATAAGCTTTCTTTACTCTCTCACAATGGTAATCCAGAATCTTTACATCTTTTTCCAAAACTCCCATCTTTATCAGCTCTCTCTGCCCGAATTCCTTCCATTCTTCATCCTTCATGTTCCAGAATTCATCATTTTCACTGCAGAAATACTCCAGTCCCATCCATACCGTATCTTCCGGACATTTCACCATATATGGAGACCAGTTGTTAAAAATCTGTATTCTTCCCAGTTTTACATCCCTGTTCTGAACATAGATCCAGCAATCCGGAACGATATCTCCCAGCGTTTTTATCGCCGTTTTATTCCGGATTTTCAGCTTGCTCACCAAAAGTCCCACCGTGACAAAGTCACGATAAGGCAAGCCCTGCGCAATCTGCCTCACAGAATCCGGAGCTGTCTCCATGCCATTGACCAGATCCTTCAGAGGCATACTCGAAAAAACCGCATCGGCCATTTCCTCAAATGCTGCGCCATCTGCAACGCCGGAGACACCTGTCACCTTCCTCTGATCCAGAATCAGTCTGCGCACCTCACAGCCGGTCCGGATTTTTCCGCCCATCCTGCAAAATCGTCCGGCCACCTCTTCCCAGAGCTGACCCGGTCCATATTTTGGATAATAAAAGGATTCGATCAGTGAAGTTTCCACCTGCCTTTTCTCTTTCCAGACCATTTTTCCGAATATATCTTTCAAAACCGCCAGAACAGACAGACCTTTTACTCTCTGTGCACCCCAGTCCGGAGAGATTTCCCTCGGATGGCGTCCCCAGAGTTTTTCCGTATAGCCTTCAAAAAACATACTGTACAGTTTTTTTCCAAAACGATTGATATAAAAATCCTCCAGACTGTTTTCCTGTCTGGGGAACGCAGCCGCTTGCAGATAGCTGAGTCCTACATGAATCGTGGAGATCATACCAAGATTCCTGATTGTGGTCATATTCATTTTCACAGGATAATCAAAAAAATTTCCGCCATAATAAATCCTGGAAATTCTTTTTCTTTTCAAAAATACCGTTTCCTCTTTTTCCGGATCCGGTCCGCCTTCCTCGAGCTCAGCCGGCCGCCCAAGAATCCGGTCATCATAGGCAGGCGCTCCCTGGACCGGAAGAATTTCCTTCCACCACTCCATCACTTCCGCATTTTTGGAAAAGAAGCGATGTCCGCCAATATCCATCCTGTTCCCATTACAGCAGATGGTTCTGGAGATACCGCCGATTTCATGACTCGCCTCCAGAATTGTGACCTCATACTGATCTGTCTGTTTCAAAAGTTCATATCCCGCAGTCAGACCTGCCGGTCCGGCTCCGATAATCAATATTTTCTTTTTCATGTTTGATTTTCCTTGTCCATCTCTTCTGTATACTCTGCAATAATATACCGGGGCCGTGCCTTTGTTTCCAGATACATTTTTCCTATATATTCCCCGATAATTCCAATACAAACAAGCTGCACACCACCCAGAAAGCAGGTGATACTTGCAAGGGAGGCCCATCCTGCGACAGAATTTCCCGTGAGCGCGGCATAGATCGCCCACAAAATTCCAATGGCACTGAGCAAAGCAACCACAAATCCCAGCGTCGTGATCAGACGAATCGGTTTTACGGAAAAACTGGTAATTCCGTCAAACGCAAGGGACAGCATTTTCCGCAGCGGATAATGGCTCTGGCCGGCGATCCGCTCCGTACGTTCATAATAAACGCAGGTGCTCTTAAATCCCACCAGCGGAAACATTCCGCGCAGGAAAATATTGACTTCCTTAAAATTTGCAAATTCCTTCAAAACCTTTGAAGAAACAAGCCGGTAATCTGCATGGTTATACACGATCTCTGCTCCCAGAACATTCAGTAATCTGTAATATCCCTGTGCAGTCGTTCTCTTAAAAAACGAATCTTTCTTCCGGCTGCTCCGCACTCCATATACAACCTCTGCTCCATCCAGATATTCATCCAGCATCTGATCCATGGCATGGATATCATCCTGTCCGTCACAGTCAATGCTGATTGTAATATCACATTTGTCCTTTGCTTCCATAAGTCCCGCCAGAAGAGCATTCTGATGGCCCCGATTCCGGCTGAGAGAAATCCCCTGGAAAACAGGATTGTCTGCTGACAGCTTCTGAATGATCTCCCATGTAGCATCTTTGCTGCCGTCATTCACAAAAAGGACACGGCTGTCCTCACGAATCTTTTTTCTTTCCATCAGACTTTTTATTTTCTCCAGAAACAATGGTGCTGTGATCGGCAGCACTGCCTCTTCATTGTAACACGGAATAACAATATACAATCTCGGTACCATGCTTTTTCTCCATACATCTTTTCCGTTTTTTCCGTAACAGAAAGTAATTCCATTCAGAGCATAAATAGTTACCGGATATTTGTCAAGATGCTTCTAATACAATATCTCCTTCTGTTTTCCCGGCAGCAGAGGTTTCCTGCCTGGCTGCTGCCCTGTGACTGAATCACATTCGAAAACATCCGGAGATATTCTATATCCTGTATAAATTCCATGTGTCCGGATTACCGCTTCTTCCGGATCCATTTTTTCAGTATTCTTGCCAGTGTGTTCAGATCAAGCGGCTTGGCAATATGCTCATTCATCCCTACCGTCTTCGCAGCATGCACATCCTCGGCAAATGCATTTGCCGTCATGGCAATAATCGGAACCTGCCTGCAGTACTCTCTGCCCATGGCACGGATTGCCCTTGTCGCATCATATCCATTCATCTTCGGCATCTGAATATCCATAAAAATCATGTCATAATATCCATCTGCACAATCGGCCATTCTGTCGACCGCTTCCATTCCATTTTCTGCACGCTCAACCTCCAATCCTGTCATCTTCAGGATTTCCATTGCAATCTCCGCGTTCAGATCATTGTCCTCTGCCAGCAGGACACGGCATCCGGACAGATCCATTGCTTCCAGCACAACCATCGGTGTTTCCTGCACTTCCGGATCTTCCGTTCCCACGAGATTGCTGAAGGTCTTTGCAAGCCTGGAGCGAAACAGCGGCTTGCTGATAAATGCATTTGCACCGGCCGCGCGGGCCTCCTGTTCAATATCCGACCAGTCATAGGCAGAAATAATGATGATCGGCACATCCTTCCCAACCAATTTCCGGATTTCCCGTGTGGTTGCAATTCCGTCCATATCCGGCATTTTCCAGTCGATGATGCAGGCAAAATAGTCTTTCTCCATCTGGTGATGAAGCACAACCTGTCTGACCGCCTCCGTGCCGGCAGAAACACCGTCTGCTCTCATCCCGAGATCCTGCAGCATTCCGCAGCAGGACTCCAGACTCATCTCATCATCATCTGCCACCAGCACATTCAGATCAATAAATTTATCATAACGGATCTCCGAAGTATCCTGAAGCCTGAGATAAATCGTTACTGTGAAACGAGAACCTACGCCCTGACTGCTTTCCACTTTGATATCGCCGCCCATCATGCGGACAATATTACGGCTGATCGACATTCCCAGTCCCGTTCCCTGAATTCTGTGCACCTGTTCATCCTGGGCTCTTGCAAACGGTTCAAAAATCTGATCCAGAAATTCTTCGCTCATACCGATACCGTTATCTTCCAAAACAAATTCAAAGCATCCGACTTTCGCCTGCATGGACGGTTTTTCTGAAATCGAAAGCTGAATTTTACCGCCATCCGGCGTAAATTTTACCGCATTTCCCATCAGATTGGTAAAAATCTTCTGGATGCGCAGGCTGTCACCGATTACCGCCTCATGCTTCACACCGGAAATATTCACTGACAGCTCATGATGATGTGCTTCGATCTGGGAACTGGTCATAGAAAGCAGGTTGTCAATCAGATCCGACAGATTAAATTCCTCTTCCACCAGGTCCACCTTTCCCGATTCAATTTTGCTCATATCCAGAACTTCATTGATCAGACTCAGCAGGTGTTTGCTCGCCTGTGTGATCTTCTGCAGGCTGTCCTGCACACGGTCTCTGTCATCCAGGTGCGCCGCGGCAATGGCCGTCATACCTATGATTCCATTCATCGGTGTACGGATATCATGAGACATATTGGACAAAAAATCCGTCTTGGCTCTGTTTGCCGCTTCCGCAGCGTCGAATGCTGCCTGAAGAGCCATCTCCTGCTGGCGCTCCCTTTTAATCAGGTCATCCACATTTCTTGTCCCGACAACTGCCACCAGATTGCCGTCCTTTTCATGGACAAACGACACTCTCGCCTGAAGATAGACGATTCCTTCCTCTGTCCTTTTCTCATAAGTGAAGGAATAGTCTTTTCCGTCCTCCCGGATGTGATCCAGTGACAGCTTTTCAATGAATTCCCTGCGGCTTGCATCCGAGATCAGTTCCTGTGAATAGCTGCGAATTCCTCTGGACCAGCAATTGTCATGTCTGCGGAAATATTCTGCAATTGCTATGCCCTCTTCCTCCTCCGCACGATATATCGTCACCTTGTCCAGATTCGGATCCACGAGAAGTACCGAGTAATACTCTGAACCGAGCCCTTCAATGATCTCACGCTGCATCTCCATCTCTCTGGTCTGTTTCAGCTGTCGGCGTGTTTCTGCATCCACATCGCGCATACCCAGAATAAATGTGATCGTCCCGTTTTTGTCAACCGTTTTTACCGTATTCATCTCATAATAGGAAATGATACCGTTCATGCTTCTTCTGTACCCGAGCTTGTATAAGCCAACCTCCGGAACCCGCTCCATCAATACGGAAAGTCCGGTAGATTCCCTTATCCGGTCACGGTCCTCCGGTACAACAAATATGTCAATATATTTAGACAGAACCGTCTCATAATCCCCCATCGCAAGGAGCTTCTCCAGAAGATCCGGCTTTATGCCGATTCCGTCTGTCCGATAGAGAGTCATCTTTCCGGTCCCTGCATCAATTTTGAAAAGACTGCTGTATTCCTGACTCAAAGCCTCCGAAACCACAGACTCCTCCTGCAAAGCTGCATTGACCTTCTCCACTGCGGCCAGCGCTTCCTCCACCTTTCTCTGCTGAGCAAGCTCTGTGTTTTTCTCTTCATTGACATTTTTGAATCCGATCACAAACTCATTTTTTTCGCGATTTGGCTTGACGAGCTGACACTGAAAATACTGAATCCGGTCATTTCGAAAAACCCGGTAATTAAAGTAATAGGTTTTTTTGTCCGACAACAGATCGTTTACACCGGACACAGTGCGAATCCTGTCAAACAGCCTGTGGTCTTCTTCCAGTACATCATTATCGATATAGGTCTGAATGTTTTTTTCATAATTGCCGACAGCAAACTTCTGACCATAACGGTCATTCATCGTCTGCCCCATACGGTAGCAGATCGCCTCACAGGTATCGGCATTAACGGTATAGATATTCTCGTAGGGAATGGCAAGTGCCTGAATCAGATTGTCCTGAAATTCCACCTCTTCTTTTTCTGCCGTGATCCAGCGAAGTGTGCAAAGAACCGTACGGTTTTTTCCGTTTTCGCCCTTTTCCACGGGAAAGAAAGAGCAGCGGGTCCATCCTCCGGATCTGGCCAAATATTCCTGCACAATGATTTTTTTATCTCCCAGACGCTGATCGAGCGTATCAAAATCTGTAAAGCTGCGCATGAGTGATTTGTGAGGATCACCAACCAGTTCCTCGGTAATATGTCTGAGTACCTCCCTGGCATCTCCTTTTTCCCCAAGCGTATGATGAATCTTATCGAGCGAAATCAGCTCCTGAAACGTATTTTCTTCCAGATCTATGTAATAAAGCGCAAAAAACACATTGCTCATCGCGCCGATAATCGCCGTATGCTGTTTCTCTGCTTCGAGAAGTTCCGTGAGATTCTCATTCGTCTCACGCAGCTTCTGCTGCACCTCCAGGTCTCTGAGTTGTGCACCATGAATGCTCTGTGCTGTGCCGCAGATCGATAACACCACCGGCAAAAGCAGAAGATCCCCTGTATTTCTGTGCGGATTTTCCATGCAAAGAAAGCCCATGACCGCCCCATTCTCAATCAAAGGGGCTGCCATCAGACCGTCCGCCGCCCGATATTCCAGAATCCGACATTCCTTTTCATCTGCTTTATCGCTCCCAGACTTAGCTGAGATAAAGAAATCTCCCTTTTTCTCAAGCACTTCGAACCAAAGCTTCCATTCTTCCGGTGAGAAATTCTGCTGATCGCCGGTTTGGGCAGAGCCTTCGTCGCGGCACCACGAAAGGATTGTGCCGGCACAGGTATTTTCTGCATTTCCCGGCACCAGATATACCCGTTCTGCCTCATAATAGCTGCCCAGATCCGCAAGGATTTGCCTCATTGTCTGTTCGTTTATTAATCTGCCCTGATATTTTTGCAGAAAGCTTTTTATTGTTTTTTCCTGTCTGGACATTTGCATTGTTTCTTCGTTCATAAAACACCTCTGAAATACGATAACACACTTCTGAAACACTAATTGACAATGGATTTTATAAAAGGGAGTCCTGATTAATACTATTTAACCTTGATTCGGCCACAAAAATCAAGAAATTTTGTTGATTTTTTATATTTATTGCCTTTCCATTCCTCCTCTGGTGCATATGTTGCGTCATCAGAAATTGCATTATTTTTAACAATGTACTTCGTCTGCAACGAGCCGTATGATCGGCACAATCCTATTCCGTTTCGGCGCTTTCTCTGTTCAAAGTATAAACTTTATATCCGTTCTTTCCGTTCCGTTTCGTCTCATAAAGAGCCTCGTCGGCATGATGATACAATTCCAGATATGTCTTTCCATGATCCGGTGCATAGGAAACACCCATACTGACAGACAGTCTTTTTCCCTCCAGTTCCGGAATCTGCAGCTCACGATTCTTTTCCATGAGTTCACGAACCTTGGTCTGAATATGATCCGCAGAGTCCACCAGCATCTTCTGCCGCTTCTTTATTCTGCGCACAATTACAAATATCAGAATAAGCGCTGCTGATGTCATTGCCAGACATAGGGCAATCTCATAGCAGGTGATAAACTGATACGCACTGCGTGCACTTTTACAGGGAATCGAATAGCAGACAATCCATCCGTTGTAGGAAAGAGGCGCATATGCCATATACCAGTCATTCTTCCGATGTCAGCTCACCGCCATGCGCCACGCTCTCAGCCACACTTTCCAGATGCTGAAACTGCAGATCCAGAATTGTCTGAAGGTGATGGTTCTGCCGTTCCACATTATCCATCAGGGCTTTTTTTACATTTCGATCCACATCTTTCTGGACAAAACAGAAAAAAGCAAGCAGTACCATTGCCGTAAATACCAGAAACGCCACACCACATTTGATGTATAATTTAAAATCCTTCTCATTTTTTATTTTTAAACTCTCATTCATCGACGTATTCATCCCAGAAATAATTTTTTCCATCTTTCTTCTGTTTTCAGAAATCCATACGTTTCTTCATCCTGAAAGCACAGCAGAAGATTCTTTTTTAATTCCGTCAGGAAAGCTTCATTTTCTTTAAAATCCATATCCGCATAAAGCAAGGATTTCGTAAAACTGTTGATTTCATTTACACTGTCAAGCATTTCTTCCATAATCGACAGAACCTTATCCGCATCCTTTTCCAGTGTTGCTATTTCCAGCTGACTGGACACCTCACGATATCTGCCCATTTCAAATAATCTTGCGGTCTCCGATTGTTTGTCGGCAAACAAATGTGCTTTTTCAAAATCATTTTCCTGAAGTGCCAGAAGATACAGCCCCTGAAACGTGGCATTTATCCTCTGACAATCCTCAAACAACAGCTCTTCATATGCCTGATACGCCTTCTTTTTCTGATTTGTGAAGCTGTAAAGCTGAGCCTGTTTTCTTTTTCTTTCCGGATTTTGTTCTGAAAAATAACACAGATATTGCTCTGCCTTCGCATATTCCTTCTTCCTCAGATAATAGCTGTACAGGGAATCGGCACTTCTCTGACGTACCATCTCATCCTTACTTTCCAGCGCTCTCTGGTACCAGCTGCAGATAATGGAATCATATCTTTCGCCATCCGGTATCTCTTTCATAATTTTTCCGGCATTGAACACCACCGCAATCTGCCAGAGCAGCATCTCGCAGTCCGGATATTTCTCTATGATCTGCTTCGCCCAGGAAAATGCATCTTCAAAGGACTGTTCTTTTAGCCGCCGGTCAGCCTCATCTATAATATCCTTTATCTCCTTTTCCGTCAGTTTCCCGCCAAAAGATAATAGCTCATCCGTGGTAATCCCCAGAAGTCTCGCAATTGGTGCCAACAGCAGAATATCCGGCATAGAATTTCCATTTTCCCATTTATTAACGGCTGGTGCAGACACGCCCAGCCGTACAGCCATCTCTTCCTGTGTCAGATTTTTTATTTTCCGATATTTTCGTATCACCTGTCCCAGTTCCATCTCCAAGCCTCCTCATGCATTGGTCTTTGCTAAAACAAGCATACCAGAATAAAAATCATTCCACAACTGAATAGATATTAATTATATTTCAAAAAAGTTAACCAGCCTTCATGTGCTGATACAGATCATCAATAAACCGCTTTTGCTTCCGGTTTACTTTACTTCTACAAGTTCAATTCTGAAGTTCAGTTCCTTTCCGGCCATCTCATGATTGGCATCCAGAGTCACGGTTGTCTCATCTTTCGCTGTGACCTTAACCGGGAATGGCTGCCCCATTGCATTGGACAGATAAACCTGCTGACCGACTGTCAGATCTTCTGATCCGGGAAGCTGTGCAATCTCAAATGTCATAATGGCATTGGGATCCGGCATTCCATATGCCTCCTCCGGCATAAGATGAACATCGGTAATCTGACCTGTTTCCATATCTGCCACCGCCGCATCAAATCCTTTTATCATCATACCTGCGCCGCATACAAACTCCAGAGGTTCTCCCCGATCATATGAGGAATCAAACTGAGTACCGTCATTGAATGTGCCTCTGTAATGTACTCTGCACGTTTTTCCCACATTTTTTCCTTCCAGAGTGCTGTGGCTGCCGCATCCGCCGCAGGAGTGTCCTTCTCCATGTCCGCCGCATCCATGTTCTCCACAGGAATGTCCTTCTTCATGGTCATGGTGATGACAGTTTGAACCGGTTGAGATCAGCTCTCCTCTCAGATATGTCTCCACCGCCTCATCCGTGCTGCCTTCTGCGCCTGCAACCAGTTCGATTCCAGCTTCCGTAAGTGCCGTCTGTGCTCCGCCGCCGATTCCGCCGCAGATCAGGACATCAATGCCTGCTTCCGCAAGAAGACCTGCCAGTGCACCATGCCCTGTGCCATTGGATCCGATCACTTCACTGGAAACAACTTTATTCTCTTCTACTTCATATACCTTAAAATACTCTGTTCTTCCAAAATGCTGAAATATTTTTCCATTATCGTATGTAACTGCTATTTTCATTTTCGATTCCTCCACATGACTGTATTTTTCATATTTTGATTTATCATATCACATATCGGAGAACTTCTCCACACAAAAATATGTCTGAAAAAACGCGCAAAAAATGCCCAGAGCACTACTCTGGGCGTTTTTCTGACATTGTTTCATCTTTTCGATCTGATGAGCCACATAAAGAGCATTCTTATAACCGCAGAAAAAATACGGAATCTGTTTATAAAATCGTAAGAATATCTATCACTTTGCTGACCAGATAATCCGGTCCTGCCTGCTCGGTAAGTGTTTCAGCTGAAAAGCTGGTTGCGACGCCGATGGCCTTCATTCCACCTGCGTGCGCTGCCTGGATTCCGTTTGGGGCATCCTCCACAACCATGCATTCTTCCGGTGCAACCCCAATCATCTTTGATCCTTTTAAATAGATTTCCGGATCCGGTTTCTTATTTATGATGTCATCACCGGTGATGAACGCGTCAAAAATATCCTCACGTGCACCGATGGCACGCAGATTTGCAGATGCTTTCATGTAATCCGATGAAGTACATACGGCAAGTTTGTAACCCCGTTCTTTTAAGGTGTCAAGCAGTTCGAGAATACGTTCCGGACGTTTTGCCTCATCTGCAACCAGCTGACCATAATATTCATAACAACGTCTCTTCATGGCAAGATCATATTTTACACCATATTTCTCGGATACGCCTCCGATATATTTGTCTTCTCCACTGCCGACAAAGGGAATAAAATCCTCCGGTTTTGCATGCACTCCGAAATCAGCAAGTGCCAGAATGGCACATTTTGCAATCAGTTCTTCTGATTCAATCAAAACACCGTCCATATCAAACAATACTGCCTTATATTTCATTTTTCCTTTTCCTCCTTCTCAATTTTTTAAGAACTGCCATTTTCCGTGTTCATTATAGCAATCGGTGCCGGTCACTGTAAACACCTTCATACCAAAAAAATAGCTAAAACCAGTTTCATCCTGATTTTAGCTATTTTCTATAAAAGTCCTGGACAGCAGCCATGTGACAGAGCATGCCTGCATGCGCAGACACATGGATATTTACACTATTTTCCAAGCGCTGTTTTCTGTGAAACGACAGTTGCCTTATCATAACATGCAAAGGCATCGTCTACCAGCTTCTTGTCCGGCTTAGGAGTGATAAGGCTGACAATCGGTACGATGATAAGTCCGCCAAGCATAGCGATTGCTCCTGTATTGATCGGAGACTGCATAATTGCCGGCAGGCTCGATCTTGCAAACATATTGATAAAAGTAAGACCACAGCCCCAGATAAAGGATACCCAGCAGGATGCTACGGTTGTCTTCTTCCAGTACAGCGAATACAGGAACGGTGCCAGGAAGGAACCTGCAAGTGCTCCCCAGGACACACCCATCAGCTGTGCGATGAACGTCACGGAACTCTTGTACTGAATCAATGCGAGAATCGCAGAAATTGCAATAAATACTACGATAAATCCACGAATCACTGCAACCTGCTTTTTATCATCCATATCTTTCACGACATTATCTTTAATAAAGTCGATCGTCAGAGTCGAACTAGATGCAATTACCAGAGAAGACAGCGTGGACATGGATGCGGACAGTACCAGGATTACCACCAGTGCAATCAGCATCGGACTTAAGCTCTCCAGCATAGTCGGAATCACAGAATCATATCCATTCGCAGCAATATCGATCTTGTCAGAAAACAGACGGCCAAAACCGCCAAGGAAATAACATCCGCCGGCTACAACAAGGGCGAACAGAGTGGAAATAATCGTTCCTTTCTGGATCGCGCTCTCATCTTTGATCGCATAAAATTTCTGAACCATCTGAGGAAGTCCCCATGTACCAAGGGAAGTAAGAATTACCACAAACATCAGATTCAGAGGATCCGGTCCAAAGAAGGAAGCAAAGATACCAGGTGTGGAAGCAACTGTTTCATCCGAAATCTGCGCAAGCCCCCGATATGCTTCCATAAATCCGCCTTTGCTGGCAAGAACCGCTGCGATCACTGCAACAATACCAATCAGCATAACCATACCCTGAATAAAATCATTGATTGCCGTTGCCATATATCCGCCGGCGATTACATAAACAGCGGTAAGAACAGCCATCAGAACAATACATACGGAATAATCAATGTCAAACGCCATTCCGAACAGTCTGGAAAGACCATTATACAGAGATGCTGTATACGGAATCAGGAATACAAAGATAATCAGAGAGGCACAAAGCTTCAGCGCTTTGCTGTTATATCTCTGTCCAAAAAACTGCGGCATCGTCGCTGAATCGAGATGCTGGGTCATAATTCTGGTTCTTCTTCCAAGGACTACCCACGCAAGGAGGGAACCGATGATGGCATTTCCAATACCTGCCCATGTAGCAGCAATACCATATTTCCATCCAAACTGACCTGCGTATCCTACAAATACGACAGCGGAAAAATAAGAGGTACCGTATGCGAAAGCAGTGAGCCACGGACCAACGGAACGGCCGCCCAATACGAACCCGTTTACATCTGTTGCTGTTTTGCGGCAATACAGTCCGATTGCGATCATCAGTCCAAAGTATGCCAGGAGTAATATTACTTTTAACATTTTTCTTTCCTCTTTCCCTAAGACCTGTTTTCTCAGTCTTTGTATTTTTCTTTAATGCAAAAAAGTTTTAAACTTTAAATTATTAAAGCAATTTGATTGTAACATACCGATCATTATCTGTCAATCCAATTGCCCGTATTACTGCTTTTTTCTATCTATTCCGGAAATGGAAATGCAGCTCCACCGGGATTCTTTAATTGACAAATAAAAAAAACTGCTCTATCATTATTACAGTAATGCGTTAATGTACAGCAATAACAGCATCAAAAAATAACAGAATCACGAGGTAATCGTCATGGCAGATTTAAATGAAAGAATGGTTGCTCTGGGTACTTCCCGTTCCGTAATCCGCGAGCTTTTTGAATATGGAAAACAAAGAGCTGCAATCGTCGGCGCAGAAAATGTATTTGATTTTTCCATCGGAAATCCAAGTGTTCCATCCCCGGACGCAGTCAATGAAACTGCAATCAAACTTCTCCAGGAAACCGATCCTGTGGTCATTCATGGATATACCAGCGCACAGGGAGACATCGGTGTCAGGAAGCTTCTTGCAGATTCCGTAAACAAACGATTTGAAACCTCCTTCGGACCTGATAATTTTTATGTATCCGTTGGTGCTGCTGCAGCCCTTTGCTGCTGTCTGAACGGTCTGTGCAACAGAGATGATGAAGTGATTGTATTTGCTCCGTATTTTCCGGAATATAAAGTATTCATCGAAGGGGCAGGCGCCAAAATCAAGCTCATCCCTGCAGATACCAAAGCTTTTCAGATTGACTTTGAAAAATTTGAATCTGCTATTAATGCGAAGACAAAAGCAGTCATCGTAAACTCTCCCAACAATCCCTGTGGTGTCGTGTACTCCCACGAGACCTGCACCAGGCTTGCACAGATTCTGAAGGAAAAATCCGCAGAGGTGGGGCATCCCATTTATCTTATTGCAGATGAGCCATATCGGGAAATTGTTTTCGATGGTATCGAAGTTCCGTATCTTCCGAAATATTACTGCAATACTCTGGTATGCTATTCCTGGTCCAAATCCCTTTCCCTTCCGGGAGAACGTCTGGGATATGTTCTTGTTCCGGATGAAGTAGAAGAACATGAACTGGTATACGCAGCGGTTGCAGGTGCCGGACGTTCCCTTGGATATGTAAATGCACCAGGCCTCTTCCAGCGGGTATGTGCTATGTGTGCAGATATGACTGCCGATATCACTGTCTACGAGACCAACCGCAATCTTCTTTACAACGGACTTCGTGATCTTGGCTTTGAAGTGGTTAAACCGGATGGCACTTTCTACATCTTCCCGCAAACGCTGGAAGAGGATGATATTGCTTTTTGTGAAAGAGCAAAACAGTATGATATTCTCATCGTTCCGGGAACCGGTTTCGGCTGTCCGGGACATGCACGTATTTCCTACTGCGTACCTACCGAAAGAATCGAACGTGCTCTGCCCGCGTTCAGAAAACTGGCAGAGTCGTATAAATAGCACCTTTTGACCTCAACCAACCTATGCTTAGAAGAGAAACATCCATGATTATTGATTTTCATACTCATATATTTCCTGAGAAGATCGCAGCTCGTGCACTTTCCAAACTGGCAGCAGTCGTAAACATCACCCCCAGTATTGACGGCTGTGCAGAGGGCTTACGGGCTTCCATGAAAAAAGCCGGCATCGACATAAGTATTGTACTTCCTGTCGTAACCGACGTAAAACAGTTTGATTCCATCTTTCGTTTTGCATCTTTAATCAATGAAACCTACGCTTCTGTAACGGAGCAGCGGCTGATTTCCCTTGCAGGCATCCATCCGGATGACCCTGACTACAAGGCTCATCTGGCACAGATAAAACGTGAAGGATTTGTCGGAATCAAGGTTCATCCGAATTACCAGAATGTGGAATTCAACGACATCCGCATGAAAAACATCCTCTATGCCGCATCCGAAATCGGTCTTCCGGTCATCACTCATACCGGTCTTGATCCTTATACGCCGGATCATGAGTTTTGTACTCCGGACATGATATTGGATGTGTTAAGGGATGTCGCGCCGGAAAATCTGATTCTCGCACATCTGGGATGCAACGAAAATTATGATGAGGCCGAAGAAAAGCTCTGCGGTCAGAATGTCTACCTTGACACAGCCTACTCGATCACCCATGTGAGCGAAGCCCGGTTTGTCCGTATGGTGCGCAAACACGGAGCAGACAAAATTCTGTTTGCCACCGACTGTCCCTGGGCAGAGCAGAAAACATGCGTCGAGATACTAAAAAAATCTCCCCTCACCGATTGGGAGAAAAATTTGATTTTATCTGCAAATGCAGGCAAATTACTTGGCATAAAACAGTCGCAGGAACAAAGCAGAGTTGTTTCCTGAAAAACAGGAAACCCACCGGAGATTTTTCAGTGGGTTTACTGTTTTATTCACCTTACTTCATTGCTTCCGAATCTACGCTCTTAAATCCCTTCGCTTCCAGAATCTTTGCTGCCTGTGCATCGGCATTCGTTCGAATGATCATATATGCAACGTTTGTTTTCTTTCCCAGAATAGTATACATATACTCGATATTGATTCCTTCCGCACCAAGGACACCGAGCATATTCGCAAGCATGCCAGCCTCATCCTGAACCTCCACAGCACGAACATCGGTAAGTGAGCAAATATAGTTTTCACTCTTCAGACCGGTAACCGCATTGAAAACATCATCCACGATGATACGGACAATACCAAAATCCGAAGCTTCTGCCACCGAAATGGCACGAAGGTTAATCTTCTGTGTGGAAAGGACTGCTGCGAGCTCAGCAAGTTTTCCAGGCTGATTTTCAAGAAATACGGAAATCTGTTTAACTGCCATGAATTTTTCCTCCTATTCATTAACCCTGATACAGGTTTCGTTTATCAATCACTCGAACTGCTTTGCCTTCACTTCTTACAATGGACTTAGGCGCAACCAGCTTCACCTTTGCATAAATGCCAAGCATCGCTTTCAGTCCGTTCACGAGTTCTTTCTCTTTTTCTGATACGACACTTAAATTGTCGGAGAACATTTCCGGTGTCATTTCTACCTGTACTTCAATCGTATCGCTGTTGTTTACGCGGTCAACAATAATCTGATAGTTTGCCGGATATCCCTGGTTCATAAGAACCGTCTCGATCTGGGACGGGAATACATTTACACCCTTAACGATCAGCATGTCATCACTTCTGCCAAGCGGTTTGGTCATCTTCACATGCGTTCTTCCACAGGAACATTTCTTTCTGCTTAATATGCAGATGTCACGGGTACGATATCTCATAAGAGGGAACGCTTCCTTGGAAATACTGGTAAATACAAGCTCTCCCTTCTCACCATCCGGAAGGACTTCTCCTGTAACAGGATTGATGATTTCCGGAATGAAATGATCCTCATTTACATGCATACCGGTCTGCTCTTCACATTCAAAGGATACGCCCGGACCGGAAATCTCTGTAAGGCCATAAATATCATATGCTTTGATGCCAAGCTTTTCTTCGATATCGCGGCGCATCTCCTCTGTCCATGCTTCCGCTCCGAAAATACCCGCCTTTAATTTGATCTGATCGCGAACGCCTCTCTCTTCGATGCTTTCTGCAAGATAAGCCGCATAAGACGGAGTACAGCAAAGAATCGTGGAGCCCAGGTCTGTCATAAACTGAATCTGTCTTTCCGTATTTCCGGAGGACATAGGAAGTGTCAGACATCCTACTTTATGAGATCCTCCGTTCAGTCCGGGGCCGCCGGTAAACAATCCATAGCCATAGCTTACATGACAGACGTCTTCTTTGGTTCCCCCGGCAGCTACGATTGCTCTGGCGCAGCACTCTTCCCAGAGATCAATATCATGCTGAGTATAAAAGGCAACCACACGTCTCCCGGTCGTACCACTGGTAGACTGAATGCGAACGCACTCGGAAAGCGGACGCGCAAGCAGTCCATATGGATACTGATCTCTCAGATCATCTTTTTCTATAAATGGCAATTTGGAAAGGTCATCCACGGACTTGATATCGTCAGGGGTAAGGCCTTTTTCTTCCATTCTTTTCCTGTACATCGGCACATTGTCCCAAACGTTCTTTACCTGTTTCACAAGTCTCTCACTCTGGATTCTGCGAATCTCTTCCCTGGATGCACACTCGATCTCTGGCTGAAAATATCTGCTCATCTCTTTTCCTTCTCCTCACTTTGTATAAATTGCTTTGTTTTATTTATCACTGCTTATTCAGGCATACCGTGATTTCTGTCTGTCATTTAGCCTCTTCCCAAAGCAAAGGCTTTTTTGTTCATCTCCACAAATTTTGCCGGAACACACTGCTCAATGGCAGCGATCCACTTTTCTTCCGGGATCTCAAAATATCTGGATAATCTGCCCATCAAAACCAGATTTACGGCTTTGGCAGAACCGGCCTGCTCTGCGAGAGAAAGGCAATCCATTGCATCCACTGCAATTCCTTTTTCCTGCATTTTTTCAATCAGGTTCTCCGGGTAAGAAGCAGCGCCGATAATGACCGGCATCGGATCGATCTGCTGTGTATTAACCACAATACGACCGCCCTTTTTCAGGTATTCCACGTAGCGTGCCGCTTCCAGCTTCTCAAAGGATACAATAAAGTCTGCTTCCCCTCTGTCAATGACCGGTGAATTAACCTTTTCCCCAAACCTTACATATGTAACCACGCTTCCGCCGCGCTGACTCATTCCATGTACCTCAGATTCTTTTACATCATATCCTTCATTCAGCAGAAGATAGCCCAAAAGCTTGCTGGCAAGAAGTGAACCCTGGCCCCCCACACCAACAATCATTACATTCTTTGTCATTTCTTTATTCCTCCCCGCTCTGTAATGCATCAAACTTACACAGCTGCTGGCATACACCACAGCCAACACACAGTGTTGTATCGATCACCGCTTTTTTGTCCCTGACACTGACTGCCGGGCATCCAAGACGCATACAGGATTTACATCCCACGCAGTTTTCTGCCGCAACTTTCAAAGGAGCTTTATGTTTCACATATTTGAGAAGTGCACATGGACGGCGGCTGATAATCACAGACGGTTCGTCTGCCGCAAGTTCTTCTTTTAGTACTCTGTCGCATTCTTCCAGATTATACGGATCCACAACGGCTACACGGCCAAATCCCATCGCTCTGCACAACGCTTCCAGATCGATCTTTCCAGCCGGATCCCCCTTGATGTTGTATCCTGTGGTAGGATTCTGCTGATGTCCCGTCATACCGGTAATGGAATTATCCAGAATAATAATCGTGGAGTTACTCTGATTGTATGCGACATTTGCCAGACCGGTCATACCGGAATGCATAAAGGTGGAATCCCCGATTACCGCAACCGTCTTTTCTTCACTTTCCCTGCCCAGTGCTTTGTTAAATCCATGGATGGAACTGATGGATGCCCCCATACAAAGAGTCATTTCCATAGCAGCAAGAGGCGCAACCGCTCCAAGTGTGTAGCAGCCGATATCGCCAAGAACCGTACATTTATTCCGGGAAAGGGTATAAAACAATCCTCTGTGAGGACATCCTGCACACATCACGGGAGGTCTTCCCGGAAGCTGCTCTTCGAGGGAACAGAAGCTGGCATCTTTTCCTTCAATCTTCTTTGCAATCAGATTCTGGGAGAATTCACCACAGATCGGAAGCAGATCTTTTCCGGATAAGGTCAGACCAAGCTGTCTGCAGTGATTTTCAATAATCGGATCCAGTTCTTCAATAACGATCAGTCTCTCAACCTTTTCTGCAAAATCTCTGATCAGTTTTTCCGGCAGAGGGTTTACCATACCAAGCTTCAAAATACTCGCGCTGTCACCGTAAACCTCCTTCGCATACTGATAACAGGTGGAAGAAGTAATGATACCGAGAGCAGTTTCTCCCATCTCCACCCGGTTCAGCGGGCTGGTCTCTGCATATTCGATCAGCTTTCTGGTACGCTCTTCCACGATCGGATGACGGCGGATTGCATTGCCCGGCATCATCACATATTTCTGAATATTCTTTTCATATGGTTTCTGCTGCGGAAGCACACGCTCACCCGGAACGACCACACTCTGTGAATGCGCTACACGGGTACACATTTTTATTATGACCGGAGTGTCAAAGGTTTCCGAAATCTCATATGCAGTCTTTGCAAATTCCAGCGCTTCCCCGGAATCGGATGGCTCAAGCATCGGTACTTTGGCTGCAATTGCATGATGACGCGAATCCTGTTCATTCTGAGAGGAGTGCATTCCCGGATCATCTGCCACACAGATCACCATACCGGCATTGACACCTGTATAGGAACATGTGTAAAGTGGATCCGCCGCCACATTAAGACCGACATGCTTCATACCGCAAAAGCTTCTTTTTCCTGCAAGACAGGCTCCGAAAGCCACCTCCATGGCTACCTTTTCATTTGGCGCCCACTCGCAGTAAACCTCATCATATTTTGCAATTTCTTCGGTTACCTCTGTACTTGGAGTTCCAGGATAACTGGAAACCACACTGCATCCTGCCTCATATAACCCTCTGGCAAGTGCCTTATTACCTAGCATTAACTGTTTCATCGGTATCGTATCTCTCCTTTCACTTTTCTTCCTTTGCTTCGCTCTCTTCCAAACGCTTCATAGATTTCTCCAACATACCCGTTCCACCGTTCAATACACGATTCACGCGGCTGATGGTCGCTGTACTGGCACTCGTTGTACTCAAAATGTCCGAATAGACCTTTCCCTGTGAAAGCATTTTTGCCACCTCGAAGCGCTGCTCTATGGAACGAAGTTCCGTTTCAGCACAAATATCCTCAAAAAAGTCCATACATTCTTCCATTGTTTCCAACTGAAGAATTGCCTTGTACATATCTTCTTTTCTGGTTCTCTGAAAATTCTTTTTCATGTAAACCTCTTCTTTCTGCATCATAGACACGCTTTACTGCTATATTGTACCATTTTTATCCTGCATGGTAAACAATTATTTTACATCTTTAAAAGGTTAAATAGTTAAAATAAACAAAAAAACAACCTATTTCGATTTTATTATGGATTACTTTTAAAGTATCCGGTCAAAATATTGACTTTATCCTGCAAATATGCTATCTTGATTTAAAGTCTTAAAGTTTGAATGGAGAGGAAAAAAAATGCCTGTTACTGATTTACTTGAGCGAAATCACAGATTATACGGGGATGAAGTTGCCCTGGTGGAATTAAATCCTTCTATAAAAGATACACCACGAACCAGCTGGCGGGAATACAGTCTGGTACAGCCCACTTCCTACGAACCCTACCGCAGAGAAATCACCTGGAGTGTCTTCGATGAAAAAGCAAACCGCGTAGCAAACATGCTGATCCATCGAGGGATCAAAAAAGGAGACCGCGTGGCAATTCTGATGTTTAACTGTCTGGAATGGCTTCCGATTTACTTCGGTGTTCTGAAAACCGGTGCCATCGCAGTTCCTTTTAACTTCCGTTTTGATTCCGATGAAATCAAATATTGTGCAGACCTGGCAGAAGTTCATGTCTTATTCTTTGGTCCGGAATTCATCGGACGAATAGAAGCGATTGTAGATGAGTTGTCCAAGGGACGACTTCTTATTTATGTTGGGGACACCTGCCCGACTTTTTCCGAAAGCTATCATGAAATGGTTGCTGACTGTTCCAGCCAGTCTCCTATGATTCCCCTGAAAGAAGAAGACGATGCAGCCATCTACTTTTCTTCCGGAACCACAGGATTCCCAAAAGCCATTTTACATAACCACGAAAGCCTGACCCAGGCTGCTGAAATGGAACAGAAACATCATCTGACGAACCGGGATGATACCTTCCTTTGCATTCCGCCTCTTTATCACACCGGGGCAAAATTCCACTGGATGGGAAGTCTCTGTGCCGGAAGTAAGGCAGTTCTTCTGAAAGGCACGACTCCGGAGATTATTCTGGATGCTGTTTCCAGAGAAAAATGTACGATCGTATGGCTTCTGGTTCCGTGGGCACAGGATATCCTGAATGCACTGGACCGCGGAGAACTGAAGCTGGAAGATTATGAGTTAAGTCAGTGGAGACTGATGCATATCGGTGCTCAGCCAATCCCTCCGTCACTGATCAAGCACTGGAAAGAATACTTCCCCCATCATCTCTATGACACCAACTACGGACTGTCCGAATCCACCGGTCCCGGATGTGTGCATCTCGGTGTAGAGAACATTCACAAAGTAGGTGCCATCGGTGTTCCCGGCTATCGCTGGGAGTGCAAGATCGTTGATGAAGACATGAATGAGGTTTCACAGGGTACCGTCGGAGAGCTTTGCGTAAAAGGACCCGGCGTTATGACCTGCTATTACAATGATCCCAAAGCCACCGCGGAAACCATCGTGGACGGATGGCTTCGTACCGGCGATATGGCTATGCAGGATGAGGACGGCTTCTACTTCCTGGTAGACCGCAAAAAAGATGTCATCGTCAGCGGCGGCGAAAATATTTATCCGGTACAGATTGAAAACTTCCTGAGCGGCTTTGAAAAAGTCAATGACGTTGCCGTTATCGGACTCCCAGACCCACGTCTCGGCGAGATCACAGGTGCGATCATTTCCATAAAAAAAGGCATGACCTGTACAGAAGAAGAGATTGAAGAATTCTGCAAAGGTCTTCCCAGATACAAAAGGCCAAAGAAAATCATCTTTGCAGATGTTCCAAGAAATGCCACCGGCAAAATCGAAAAGCCGGCTCTTCGTAAGAAATACGGAGCCGATCAGCTGGTTGCACAGCAGAACAGAGGTTAAATTCATAAGGGGAAAGATTCTGTGACGCAAAACGTCACGGAACCTTTCCCCTTTTCATCGGATTTTCAGTGTCCTTGCTCCTGCTGGCCTGCACTGTTTCTCATTTTGGGCAAAGAGTGATTTCATCGATTTTCTGAAGCTCCTCCTCTGTAAACCTTGTATTTTTCAAAGCTCCAAGGTTGTCAAGAATTTGAGCAGGGTTGGAGGCTCCGACAAGGACGCTGGTGACAATCCCATCTCTGAGAATCCAGCTTAACGCCATCTCCGCAAGGCTTTGTCCACGCTGTGAGGCAAGCTCGTTCAGTTGCCGGATCTGGTTCAAACGTTCGTCTGTAAGGGCTGTTTCTTTTAAGAAACGTCCATCCGTTCTGATTCGGCTGTCTTCCGGAATCCCATTCAGATATCGGTTCGTCAGCATACCCTGAGCAAGAGGACTGAACGCGATAATTCCTTTTCCAAGCCTGGCTGCAGTCTCTTTTAAGCCGTTATTCTCAATGGTTCTGTCGAAAATGGAATAACGATTCTGATTTATGACAAATGGGCAGTGCAGCTCCTGTAAAATTGCAGCAGCCTTTTCCAGAGTCTCGCCGTTATAATTGGAAAGACCTGCATACAGCGCCTTCCCACTGGTTACTGCCTGGGACAGAGCACCCATGGTTTCTTCCAGAGGTGTGTCCGGATCCATGCGGTGATGGTAAAAAATATCTACATATTCCAGTCCCATACGCTGCAGACTCTGGTCCAGACTGGCAAGGAGGTACTTGCGGCTTCCCCAGTTGCCATAAGGGCCTTCCCACATCTCATATCCTGCCTTTGTGCTAATGAGCATTTCATCCCGATAGGGTTTGAAATTTTCCTTAAAAATACGACCAAAGTGAATCTCTGCGCTGCCCGGTTCAGGACCGTAATTGTTTGCAAGATCAAAATGGGTGATGCCATGGTCAAATGCGGTAAAACAAAGCTGTCTCATATTGTCATAGGATGCGGTGTCTCCGAAATTATGCCACAATCCCATGGAAATGACAGGCAGTTTTAATCCGCTCTTTCCACTGGAATGATATATCATAGACTGATAGCGTTGTGTTGATGCCTGATACATGATTTTTCCTCCCTGATTGATTTATACCACAATATATCATGATACCAGGGTCAAAAGGTCTGAAACCACATCGTGCTTGCACGATTGTGGAGGAATGACCTTGGGACCCGCCAAAACATGAGGAAGAAGTGGGGCAGGGGCCTCACGAATTCCGAATGTTTTGCAGGATTGTGAGAGCATGAAATGCGAAACAATCCGTGTGGTATTTTTTGACCCCAACATCATATCATAAAATAATCCATTATTCTATATGTTTTCCAGGTTATGGCCGCCAGCCGCTTTTGATATCAGTTTTAAAAATCTCTTATCATTCATCTGCTCATTTGTAACATACTCACCATCACAGAACAATGCATAGGTTGTAATCGGTGTTGGTGCATTCCGGGCTTCTTCTCTGCACTTAATATGTACCGCCTTAAATTTAATATCTTTCTCTTTTGCAAGATTCTCTAAAACAGGGACATACTTTGCGTTATAAGGACACTGACAGGTGTAAAAAAGAACATACCCCTTTTCATCGATGTGCGGATGCCTGGCATTTTCCTTAAACTTAGGCGGCTCTGCTTCTTTTTCAAATGGCAGATACCAGAGCTGTACGCCATTGTCTGCTTCATCACAGGGCTGAAATCCTTTATATTTCAGGAACCTGGGATCTGAAAGAAATGGTTTCTTTTTCGCACACGCTAAAATACAAAGTCCTTTCTTTCCTTTCTGTTTACTGTCTTCAATACAATAATTGAGCAGTTCGGTTGCGTATCCATGTCCCTTGAAAGAACCCGCAACCCACAAACAATCAATATACATATACCCTTTGGCATCTACTGGATTCCATGCATACTCTGCAGGAATATACTCGATAAAACACTTCCCTCGCTCCGTACTTTTTAAGAAAACCAGTCCTTCATCAAAGCGCTGTTCCAGCCAGGATTTTTTCGATGAAACCTGTACATCCTTATTATTTGTAATTGCGCAGCAGATGTGCTCTTTCTCCAGATTTTCTTTTGTAACCTGTATAAATTCCATTTGGCATCCCCTCCCTCTAAAATTTACATATTGGATGCCTGATTACAGTCTTCCACTTCTCAGGAGCAACCTTTCTAGCATCAGACATATATATCTCATGGTGAAGTCTGCCATGGCTAAAGTCATTGCGGTATCCATGATCTTCCAGATATTTATCCATAATCGCAACCGTTGCGGGCTCATCATCAAAAGATCCGTGATGCATAATCTGAACGCACAAGCCTTCATCAATTGTTAGAAATTCAGCCCCGGAGCAGTCCATTTTTTTCTTTTCAGATGCGGTCTCCACTGCCCAGTCAAAATCTTTTTTTGTCACAAAATCGGGAAGTCTGATTACGGATATCCAATGAAATTCCGCTTTGATACTGTAATCACAGCCCTCCACTCCATCCTGCCACCAGAACCCTTCCAGCGGAGGGACTACATACTCGAAAAATCCTTCCATCTTGTAATCTGACTTATAGCTCATTTTCAAAGTATACGCGATCGCATATAAAATACCGACCGCCTGCTGGTATTCGCCGCCTTCTTCGTTCGGATTTCCTTTTCCTCTCACGGCTATGTAATTTGCCTTCGGAACAGTCACTATTTCAGGCTTGTTCTTTGGCATGTAAAATTCTTTAAATTCTTTCTTGAAATCAAATGCCATTTTCTCTCTGCTCCTGATAATATTTTCCTTTGTAAAAATTCTCTGCGCCTGTCTTTTCGACTGTCAATCGAAAGCATACACATCCGTCCGGACAAACATAGTTCTTCTCATTTGCCGCTGTTCCTCCAACAAATGTCAGATCTCCTCCACTTCTGACAGCCTGCATATCACCGTAAAGGATCTGCATCATTTTAGAACATATTCCATAACCCTGTTCATTCACAGGACAGCCGTAGGTACAGGTGTATTTATCGCCTATTTCTTCACCGTTCCTGCACAGGTGTTCTGTATGGTCGCCTCGCAGAAAACCTGTTACCTCTACAGAAAATTTGTATTCTTCGTTGTACCATTTCTTCATTACCTTAGCCTCCCTTATTCCTGCAGACTCTGCATCATAGCAAAATATTCATTTGTGTTGCCTGTACTGAAATACTCCGGGCAAAACATATTTAAGAAACCGGCTCCTTTGAAAAAGATACTGTTTTCACAGAAATCTCTCCGGCGTCCTTCCTGAAAAACCTTTTTGAATGAAGTTCCGCAAGACAGCAGCCAATTTCCCAATCGACCATTGTATTCATTACATAAACATATACCGTTGTCATTTTCGCCCTTCTTTCCTGTATTTTTCTGCAAGCTCAGAAGCGATACGAAACAGTTCCTCTCTTATAGATTCCGGTTCAAGAACAGTAACCGTGTCCCTGCATGAAAGCATCCAGGACAGCAGACCCTCATCATCCGCATAATCATGTTCAAACAGAAGCTTTCCATCCGGCATCTCTGTAAAAGACTCTATTCCAAATTCTTCAATCAGATGCCATTTCATTGACGGATGAAAAACCGCTTTTACTTTTGCCTGTGGCGGAAACACCTTCTCATTTGATAAGTCCGGCATCGGCACTGCACTTCTTTTTTCAAAATTCCCGGCATGCACAAGCTCTGCCATTCGATTCAGTTTGAACATTCGATAGTCATTTCTCAGCAGACAATATCCATAAATGTACCAGCTTGACCATTTGAAAATCAGAAAATACGGTTCCATTTTCCTCTCCGTGTTACCGCCCGGAGCATAATATTTAAACTTTAGTGTCTTCCCAAGCTCGATGGCATCCTGAATCAGTTCAATCTTTGGAGACAGGGCATCCTTATTCCATGATGACAGATCGATAAGAACAGACTCATTTCCACTGACAAAACCAGATGATCCAGCCTTGAGTTTTTCCATAAGCTGTCCATAATAATGGCTGCCGCTTACGCTGTCAAGCCTTCGAAGACCTGCCATAATCATCTGCATATCCTTCGATGTCAGAATCGTCCGATCCATCTTATAGCCATCCATTATGCGAATGCCACCACCTGCACCCTGTGATGTAAAAATCGGAATACCGGCTTTGCATAAATCTTCAATATCTCTGTTTATTGTTCTTCTTGAAACCTCAAATCTTTCTGCCAGTTCCGGCGCGGTAACTTTCTCTTCCTGCAAAAGGATAGAAAGAATACCGATAAGCCTGTCTATTTTCATATCACCCTCACTTCCTGTTTTATCATATCACCTGTAACACGACACCTGTGTGTCATGTTACATTTAATTATACACAAAATAATAAGATGCTGCATCAGGATTCATCACTTTAAAAAAAAATAAGGCACCAACTTTTACGGTTGATGCCCTTAGGTACTCAGGAGGTGCCCAGGAGGTGCCAGGTACTCTAAACTTCAATTAATAGAAATTTAACTCCCGTTTTAGATTATTCATCAAAAACTTCGAGTACCTGGCACCATTGTTGGCACCCCATTGTTTAGGCACCATTGTTTACTTTTCGAAACGCTGTATTAATTTACTCTTCCCACTGCTGCCGTATACACGGCACACTCATACTCCGGCTCCGCCGATGGTCCCGGCATAAAACCCAGCAGTTCATCCAGAAGATCCTGATCATATGCTCCTACGGCACACACGCCAAGGCCTATATTTTCTGCTGCCAGATACAGATTTTCACAGGCATGCCCGACATCCAACAGGATGTACTTTGCTGCTTTCATACCGTATCGCCATTCACAGCGATACGGTATGGCACTCCACACAAAAAGCACCGGAGCCGTGGCCGCAAATGTCTGATCACAGAGGGCACGTTTTAATTCTACCGTATAGGGTACATCACAATCCAGTTTCTCCAACAGGTGCAGATCCGGTCGATAATGGTACAGTCCCGGCTGCACCCCTTCCACCTGATTCAGAAACAGATAGGTCTCCAGAGGGTGACGGGAGCCTGCGGAGGGAACATTGCGAAAGGTAATCTCCACTTCTGTCTGCACAGTATTTCTGATTCCCTGCGTTGCCCATAGCAGATACGCCAGCTCCGTCAGTGTTACAGGCTTTTTTGCAAATATTCGTCTGCTTTTTCTTCCGGAAATACAGCAGTCCAGATTGCTCATCATTTTTAGTGAGGAAAAATCTCCCGGAAGCCGTATCTGTATCGGCGAATTGTATGACTTTACCGGGACTGGTCCAGGAATTCTTTGCTGCTGATCCGTCTTTTCGGCACCGACATCAGCACCGGAGTATCCTTTCAGGAGCTCTCTGTTTTTCATTATCTGCTGTCTTGTTTTATTGTTCATTTTTCGTTTACCCCATTATCGATTCTAACCTAAAGAATTGATCCAAATCTAAACGGAAATGTCTGCGCATGCAAGCATGCTTCGTCACATGGCTGCTGTCCGGGACTTTTATAGTAAAAACTGGCCTCTATCTGACCCTGGCCATATAGTATTCATCCAGATACTTTCCATTGACGCAAACCGATTTTCGTTTAATACCCTCTATCTCAAAGCCACTATTTGTATACAAGCGTTTAACGGCCTCATTTTCACAAATTACAGTTAGCTCCAGACGGGTAATCTTCTTTTCCCCAGCCCAGACATTCAATCTTTTGAAAAATTCTGTTCCAATTCCTTTGCCACGATAATCCATTAATATACCAACAACAATATATGCGGAATGAGCGATGCGATTCAATCTGCCCTTTTGTGCTGATATGTATCCAATGAGCTTATTATCTGTTTCGGCAACGAGAAGGAAGTCTTCTCCCTCCAGGGAATCTCGTATTAATAACTCAATTCTTGGAAGATTCTTTGTCCGTTCACCTGGCTCGTATAGCATGTACTTTGTTTCATAATCCAATTGATTCATCAGATGCCAAAATTGTTCCGCTTCATCCACGGATAGTCTTCTATATTTCATCTTCATATCCTCCTCAATGGGAATGATCTATGTGAGGCCAGGAGGTGCCGGGTACTCTAAACATCCTCACGAATAAATGGATACTCCACCTTCTCACTTAATAATTCACTGTACGCTTTTACTTTCCGAAAGGTATTTCCCATCATTTCCTGCTCCCGGTAAGCGCGAATCACATCCATATCAAATTCCGCATAAAACAACCCTTCTGTCAGATCATCTGCCATCAATAAAACGTTGTCCACACACTCTCCGTTTTCATCCCAGCAGACTGGGCTGAAGGCGCAGGAATCACCTGCGTTTTCTCCGTTTGCATTTGCCATTGCAATTCCTACCATGTTTTCATAAGCCCTCGTGGATAATGCATTCAGACGCGGCCTCATGGCCCCGCAATCATTTGGGACAAGAATGACCTCTGCTCCTTTCATCATGAGTACTCTGGCACTTTCCGGATATTCACGGTCATAGCAGATCATAATGCCAAGTCTGATCCCATGGAAGTCGCAGACGCGAAATTCATCCCCACTTTCCAGACAGGCTTCATCCGCGAAATCGCAGGTATGGACTTTGGAATACTTCATCAGGATCTCTCCGTCCTTATTGATTACGAATGCTGAATTTTGCGGTTTTTCCATACCCTTTGTCATCGCAGTAAGCACCACCCCCAGGTGCAGTCTTTTTGCAGCATCACACACCTGCCGGATATAAGGGCTGTCCTCCGATACGGCTTCTTCGTTCGTCATAGGGAGTTCATAACCGGTCAAAAATACTTCGGGCAGCAAGAGTATATCTGCTTTTTTCTCTGCTGCCTCTTCCATTTTTTCTATGATGATCTCTGTACTTTTCTCATATTGCCGATCCAGTGACCGTTTCTGCAAAACCGCAATTATAAGTTCCATTCTGTTTTTCCTCTTTCATTTATGGGTATATTTCCTCGATTTCTGTTTCTGGGCGCATTTGGCTGCAATTAATGAAGAAGCTCATTGGAATAAACCGGAATCATGACCGCCGCATTATTATATTTGTCCCGTTAAGTATAGCACACGCCGTTTGCTTTTCCAATCCCAAAGCAAAAGGCACCAACTTTTACGGTTGATGCCCTTTGACTTACCTGCTTCTTGATCAGGTGTTGATTTCATATTCAATTTTCAGCCACCATGTGATGGCTTATTTTAATAATGCTAAGATTTATACTCTATCCGCTACCTCTTAGTTTCACACTTGTACATCCTTAAAATCCGGTTTTCCCTTTGCGCCGTCCCAGATAACGGAACACCTGATGACGGTATTCCAGATATTCTGCGCCGAATGCGGCGGTCAGATAATGCTCTTCCTGTAGAATCTGCAAATGCAGCATTGTAATTGCAAAAACTGTGAACATCCCTGTCAGCAGGTTGCAGTACATGAGCAGAAGGCCGATATACTGCAAATCAAAGCTAAGAAATGCCGGGTTACGGCTGTAAGCGTAAATGCCGTCAGTTACGAGTTCTGTTTTGTCTTTGACCGGGATACCGGCGCGCCAGCTATCCTTCATGCAGAATACGGAGATCAAAAAGATCAGATCACCGACAAAACCGACGCAGAATCCGGTGAAGCGGGCGTTTGCAGGCAGATGGCTCCAGCCAGATGCGATGGACAGCAGCTGCGCGGGAATAATCCCCACGGTGGCAATCCCCATCAGCGTTTCCACTGTGTGGGTCTGTCCGTCCTTTCCGCGCCCAATCTGCATGGTCTGGATGCCACAGCGCTTCTGTCTCCACTGTTTGATAAGATAAATTCCGTAAAACACCGCCAGGACCAACAACGCCAGTATGTGGTAGGGGATGGATTCTTCCAGTGGGAAGCTCATATGTAAATCCTCCTTTTCTATTCCCCGGACCGGGAAACTATAATAAGGTCTGCCATTCTTTTCGTGTAATGGCATAAACAACAGTCTGTTCACCTTCATTGTCGGTGAATTCATCTACAAACCGCATTTGTAAGGTTCAAAAAATCCTGCGCCTTAATCCAAACACTACCGCTCACAGAATCCCTGTGATCATCATGGTCGAAACGATCTCAGCCGTTTCGTACTCGTTTTGCTTTTCGGGCTTACAGACCGGCACCCAGATGCCGCATTCGTAATCGGGACTTTGCATATCGCCGGGAGAGTAGACCTCCAGCATGGCGCTGCCGTTGCCTGAATATTTCTGCCCTTCGGTGGGATACCACTCCTGCCAGACCTGGGTGTTCAGCTCTTGCAGGGAACCGGGCAGGGGACCCCTGGCAGAAAACATCGCCCAGTCGCTCTCCGGGAAGGTATAGAGCTTCAAGCCCTCCGGCACGTCACCGCCCTTATATAGTCCGGCGATCCAGTATTCAAAGGAGCCTTCTTTTTCGTCGCAGATAGCAAACAGACCCACACCGTTTTCAAGAATGGCTTTTTCCACCGGAGTTTCCGGCTGCATGGTCTGCCAGAGCCGCGCGTACTTCTGCGCATACTCTCTGTCCCAAAATTCAGGGCACTTCTGATTCCCCTCCTCCGGACGGATGGAGGTGGAAAAGCCGATAAAGGTCATGGCGGGCTTGTGTTCATATGTAACGTTCATTTGTGTTCCTCCCTTTTCATTCTTTCGCTTTCTCCTTTCTGTTTTCTCTGCTGAGCCGCGTTCAGGAACAGCGCGACGCAGTTCAGTCCCAGTGCCAGGGGAAGATACCAGTTGGATTCCCCCTCCTGGAAAACGGTGAGAATGGACTGCACCAGGAAAAAGACCGCACCAAGCTCGAACAGGAGCGTCAGAAGATTCAGACAGGTCACTTTTTTCCAAAACGCCAGCACAAACAGCAGCATCACCGCATCCACATACAGCCCGTAAAGGCTGTGAATGATCTGGATGCTCCATGGGAACGACAGCTCCGGGTGTCCCACGGCATAAATGACAAAGCCGATGGCGGCAGCCACCAGTACGCAGGCCGGGATAAAGAACCGCTTTTTCATATCAAATCTCCTTTCACTTTTCCAGTCCCACAACACCATATTCGTCGGCGTTTGTGGCATTGGTGCAGTATACCTATTTTGTTATGACCGGCTTTCCGCCGGCATCCAGCAGCGGCGTCAATCCGCCGCTGTAGCCGTTCTGTACATACAGGTAATTCACGCCGGTTTCCTTGTCCACATAAATAATTCTCTTTTCCAGACCAGCGGAATGAATCTCTTTATATATTACCTCGAAACGATCTTTCATGTTATTTCTCTCCTTTTGATTCTTACAGCGAAGCAAAGCAGCTGCAGCCCATATTCTTCATCCAGAGCCAGAGCAGAGCGCACAAAACCAGCGTTACTCCCCCGTGCGTCTCCAGACTTCCCAGACACGACAGCGCCACAACTGCAACACCCATAGCCAGGGTCACAGCCTTGAAAATGACAGAAATGATCTCACGAATCGACTTCTTTTCCATATCTTTTTTCTTCTTGAATCACCGAGTATTTGAATTTACTTTCAGCTTACACTCTATATTTTACAAGAGTGCACTGGTTGCATATAGGCCCTTTTTGTATGTGTATGTGTCCATTTTATAGGTATAGAATTCTTCGTTGGTCAAGCTGTGTCACCTCCTTTTGGCATAGAAAAAGCCGACTGATTCTCCGAAGAAAATCAATCGGCATACAGTACGTTATCCGGCATCGGATCAGGTCCAGGAGGTAACCAGGACCAGGAGGTGCCAGGGCCAGGAGGTGCCAGGGCCAGGAGGTGCCAGGGCCAGGAGGTGCCAGGTACTCTAAACATCAATTAATAGAAATTTCACACCAGTTTTAGATTATTCATCAAAAACTTCGAGTACCTGGCACCAATGTCGACGACACCGCCGATTTTGCTGCCTGGAACAGCCAGTACCGGAGCCTCTTGCGTCCTCTGTGGCTGATCTTTGTCTGTCCTTTATGCTTGCCGGAACTGCACGCCACCAGACCCATCCCGCTTAGCTTCTGGATTTCCTTCACATCATCAAACCTGCTGATATCTCCCATTTCTGCCAGTATTCCAGACAGTATGTTTTCGCCTACACCATTGATTGCCAGTATGTTTTCTGCATAAGGTATTTCCCTGCATTTCCTGTGTAAAGCACTTTCAATCACTTCAAGCTGCTCTCCCAGCTTCAGGATCTGTTCTGCGTACCATTTCACTGCCTCCCTGCCTGCATCAGTCCCATCCTTAAGCCCCACACTTTTCTTTGCATAACTCACAATCTCACCGGCTCTGCTGTAACCGCGTCCTCTTAGTTTTGCATTATGCCAGATGTTTTTTATGCCTTCCTCTCCCAGTGTTGCAATATCCGATGGAATGGCTGATACTTTCAGTACTTCCAGTGTGAATGCACCATCTATTTTTCCAAATGCGTCCATATATTCCGGAAAATAGATTTTCAGTTCTCTATGGAGACGATTGATATTTCGTATCCTGTCTTCGGTAAGCTGATCCCTG
>JALEJS010000030.1 GCA_022769545.1 Blautia sp.
AGCAGATTGTAGTCGATCTTGGCTTTGTACTTTCCGTACTGCTCCAGATACTTGTCATCAATCCCTGCTTTTTCTGCGATCGCTGTGATCGGCTGCATCACGCACTCCTGAGCGATCTCGATGTCACTTTTGAATCCCATAATAGTATACCTCCTTATATTCCTTTTCCACGCCTGCGCGTGTCAATGAACTTGTTTTGTCACAGAACCTGCAGATACCCTTTCATAGAGCCGATTACCACATCTCCCATCTCTGCCAGATCCTCTGTATGGAAAGACGCCGGGAAATTGTCGGTAAACAAAATCTGCGCTGAGGGAGGAAATTCGTCATCTCCTTCCCAGAGAATCATCTGAATCCGGTAATCCGTAAAAACCTCCAGTTCATACGCCGCATCCCCATGTTTGACCGGAACAGCTCCCATATGCTCCATAACTGCCCGGAAGTCATCCAGACGGTTCCCGTAGGAAAAGGCCAGACGCTTGATGCATCTTCCGTCAAACTGTCTCTCGTAGACCTCTCCCCACGGCATTTCTCTGTAAGTTCTGTACTTTCCGGAACCTTTTGTCGCGCTTCCGTTTATCAGGAAACGCACCACAAGGATTCTGGATTTCATATTCTCTTCCAGAGGATAAAAGCCTTTGTGATCGGGGGTATGAGTCACCTGAAAATCCGGATGGGTTATCTGATATTCTGTTCCGAGAAATACCAGTGTGAATGTTCCGGTCTCCGGATCATAGGGAATCTTCAGGTTCTCCGCAATCCGAAACGGATCCATCGCCTGGTATTCCGCCAGATAATGCTCCCAGGGCATTTTCTCCTTGCTGTCCTTATCATAATTTAAATCCTCAATACGAAAAGCCATATGTCACCTCTGTCATGTATTTTTCTCCCTCTAGCTGTTTAGTTTTTCCATCACTGAGGGAAACATGGATGTATCTGTGTGGGGAATAAAGCAGGCTCCCACAAATTCATCCATATAAGTCGGAACCGTAGACAGTTCCATATATGTCATATTATTGGCAAGCTCATACGTCTTTTTCTCAGCCGGTGTGGAAAGAAGCATCAGATATGCTCCGGTCAGAGAGGAGTTTCCAATATAGTGGAATTTCTCAATCGGTATATCAGGGAACATTCCGATATTCACAGCATTCTGCATGTTGATGCCGCTTCCGATACCACCTGCGACATAGACATCGTCAATCATGGATACATCAAAATCCAGAGAGCTGAGCATTGTCCGGATGGCCGAAAAAATTGCACCCTTTGCACGGATGAAATTGTCAATATCCACTTCCGTAATTTCCACATCTTTTACGGAACCGGCTTCCTCCTCAAATGCAATCACATAGCTGCCCATGCCATACTGGTCGTGACGGATTCGTCTGCCTTCTCTCACAAACTTTCCTTTGGGATTGATGATTCCCGTCACGAAAAGTTCACTGATGACATCAATGATTCCGGAACCACAAAGTCCGATCGGCTTTGTGCCTGGATCCCCAACGACCTGATAGGAAGGCTCCATGGTCTCCTTATCTATCGTGCAGGCTTCGATCGCACCGTCCGTCGCACGCATTCCACAGCTGATATCTCCGCCCTCGAAGGCCGGTCCTGCAGAGCAGGCACAGCTCATCATAAAATCAGAGTTTCCAAAGACAAGCTCACCATTGGTTCCAAGGTCAATAAACAGCGAAAACTCCGGCCGGTTCCAGATCATACTGATCAGCGTGCCCGCCGTAATATCACCGCCCACATAGCTTCCGATATTTGGAGCCATGATAATGTGCGCATCCGGATTGATGTGGATTCCCACATCGGATGCAAACAGCGAGTTTGTCTTGAAAAATGCCGGGATGTATGGTTCCGTACGTACCGGATCCGCATTGATCCCTGCAAAAAGATGATTCATTGTGGTATTGGAAGCCACACACATACGGTAGATCTGATTCGATGATATTTTAGCACTTTTGCACATTTCGCGGATCATCGGGTTGATGGTCTCCTTGATAATGGCATCCTGAAGCTTTTTCACACCACCCGGTTTCTGCTGCTCAATGATTCTGTTGATAACATCCGCACCAAAACGGATCTGGCCGTTTCCGGAAGAACCTTTCGCAAGAATATCACCATTTTCCATATTTATGATCACACCGGAAACCGTGGTCGTTCCGATATCCACTGCAAGACCGGCAATGACAACATCTTCATCCGCACAAAATACATCATACACAAACATGTTTTCCGATGTCGTACGAACCACGCATTTCACGCTGAAATGATTCGATCTTAATACATCCGGCAGTTTCCGCAGTACTGCATACGGAATATTTACTCTGCCAATATTTACATATTTTCGAAGCGCTCTTGTCAGACGCTCATTGTCCGGCATGGTATCATCCAGACTGGGCTCCTCCATCGTCACTTCAATGACATCCAGACTGTTTTTCAGTTCGATCCCTGTCAGCTGAATATCTCTTTTTGCATGTTCAAAAATGGCTATTTCCTCCGGTGAACTCAAATCCGCCACCTTCATTCTGCTTTTATAGGCAGATGCAATGTCCGGCACCATTACCGTGACATCCGAACTAATTTTGCTGACACACGCAAGTCTCCATCCCTGATCATATTCCTCATCGGATATATGAAGTGTCTTTTTCGAATCCAGCTCTCCGCTTAACAGCCGGACACGGCACTTTCCACAGGATGCATTTCCGGAACATGGCGCATCGATTGCAACATTATGGTCCCGCGCAATTTCAAGCAAATTATCCCCCGCATTCGCAAATGTTTCTACCACACTGCCGTCTTCAAATGAAAATGTCACCTTAAACATCGGGTAACCACCTCTCTTATAGCCTTTTCTCCAGTTATGAAATAAGCTGTTACCGGTTTCGTTCGGTAACAGCTTTTCATCCTTTGACGCTGTCAGAACCGGCAAGACAGCCCGTGCCGCCCTGCCGCCGACATATTATTTTACAGTTCCAGATAAGAATCTGCGTAAAGTGTGTTTCCTTTGAATACATCACAGGATTTGATGGTCTCCATCAGACGTAAGTCATTCGGGTTTACAATTGCAGAAGTAAGACCGTTCATCATAGCCATGGCAACCAGTGCAGAGTCCATGATCGGACGGATATGCTTCGGCATACCGTTACTGTTGTTGGAAAGTCCGCCTGTGGAGTTCAGTCCCATATCGGAGAACATTTTGATTGCTTCCAGAACTTCCATCTGCTTGTCCTGCATACCCTTTACAACCAGGAACAGCGGGTCAAACCACAGATCAGAAGGATCCATACCTGCCATCATACCTCTTTCCAGCATGTTCTGGCAGTGCATCATACGCTCATCATTGTCAGCTGCAACCATACCGGAAGAGCAAAGAGCGATAACAATTGCATCGTTTGCAGCAGCAAGATCAATGTTTCCAATTCTGTCGCCTGCATCTGCAGAGTTTACGATCGGTTTTCCTTTTGCTCTGTTATATACGGAAATACCAGCCTCGATAGCTTTCATATTTGTAGTATCCAGAGCCAGGGGAACATTGTCAAATTCAGACTGAAGAAGCTGAACTGCCCATTTCATCAGATCTTCACCGTCATTCTCTGCCGGCCCGATGTTAACATCAAGATATGTAGCTCCGGCATCCAGCTGCTGTTTTGCTCTTTTGATGATCGGCTCAGGATCTCTCTCAGTAAATGCCTTATTTACTGCAGGTGCTGTAGTGGAAAGTCTTTCTCCAATAGTAATGAATTTTGCCATTGTCATATTCTCCTTTTAATATTTTGCTAACGGTACCGAAAATCCCGGCACCGCCATTTTCGGATTACTGCATGTCCTTCAGGAATTTCACAAGCTGAACTGCTTCTCTTGGTCCTACAATAATTTCCCATCCCGGAAGTTTTGCTTCCAGGTCACCCTTCAGAACTGCAACTTTTCCCGGGATCAGAAGTCTTCTGCATTTCACCTTCGGCTCAACATTTTCAATGATAAATTTGGAAATGCTGTTTCCGGAGAACTTACCAGCTGCCCAGGAGGTCAGTACGGAAAGTCCGCCTGCATCGTTGATGACAAGGTTCAGCGGAACACCGGAACGCTCCAGCTCGCCGGATACCACAAAGTATGTCAGAGCGAAGTCAACGGTTGTAACAACCAGAGAGTTCTCATCTGCACCATTCAGCGGATAAATACCCGGTTCCACTTTCATCGGCTTCTGCGGATCGGTAAATACATTCTGACGCAGACCGTAAAGCGGAAGTGCCTCTGCATATGTCATCTGTTCCATAACAATGATGGAACCATATTTCATGGTAAACAGAGCTGCGAGAGCTGCCTGCATATGAGCATCGCCTTTTGCGATTTTTACTGTGTTAACGATGGACGGATATCCGAATGTTCTGTCCTGATCTTTCAGAGCTGCACGACGAACCTGTACTGCATTTGCAAAGGTTTCTTTCAGGTCAGCACCTGTCACATCAAGAACAAGATTTTTGTTTCCAAGTTTTTCAATTGCTGCAACCGTATCGTACAGTTCGTTCAGGTCTTTGCCGGACACGCCCAGAACAACGCCTGCCTCTGCAGCAACTGCGTTCATAGCTTCATAGTTTGATGCATTTGCGCCGTTTAATACCGGTTTGCTGTCCTTGCATACTGCAAGTGCCGCTTTTGCGATTTCCGGATCTGTACATCCAAGTACCAGAGTTCTTCCAAGGCCTGCCGCCTTCTCTACCAGTGCAGTGAATTTTGCTGCGTCTGCAGTCTCATCACAATTCACATATACAAGTTCTGTATACATTCTTTCACCGATACGGTCATAATCAACCTTCGGGATCTCTGCAAGTTTTGCGTCAACCGCTGCATCGTCCATGCAAGTGCACAGAGCAACTGCATATCTGGTCTTGCTCACAAATGTTTTTTCATGTCTGTATAATACAGTTTCTCCGCCGAGTGTAAACTCTTCTGCGCCTGTACCGATCTTGATGGTCTTCATAGGCGGTGCGGTAGCCTCGGAAAGAGAAGCGATTGCTTCGTCAGACATATGCGGACACTGCTCAATTTTCATTGCACCCTGAGCAACTTTCATAGAGAAAGCCATACATGTCGGGCATCCACATTCCTTACAGTTTTTCTTTGGTGTTAATTTAAAGATCTGAATACCATTCAGTGCCATATCTTCTTCCTCCTATTCCATTACGCAAGTGCTTTGATCATTGCGGAAATTGTCTTAACAGACTCCGGATGACGCAGGATGACTGCATCGGATCCAGCTGCCAGGTCAGCAGCTGCTGTCATAATTTCCATATCAATTCCACGTTCCTCAACGGAACCCCATTCCGGCATATCAGCTTCAGAAGCGGATGCTTCTTTTACGCCCCATGTCTCGGAAGCAACTGGTGTAATGATAGGCATCTGCAGCATATTGTCGCTCTGTCCAAGCGCTGCAGCTTTGATACGGTCCATCGTGGATACAACATATTCATATCCATATCCGACAGCTGCACTTCCAACGTTCATTACGATCTTCTGTGCATTAACACCCAGCTGTGTCGTAATAACATTCAGCTGTTTTGCAAGGTTGATATCTACGGCAGACTCAGCACCTACCAGCTGGTCATATGCAAGACCTGCAGCAGCACCGATTGCCTTGTAGTTTTCTTCTTTCTCAGACATCAGAAGAACATTGCGTCCCTGAAGTGCTTCCGCAACCTTCGGAAGAAGTTCTGCATCTTTCTCAACATTCTTGCAGCCTTCCACTACCAGCGGGCAGTCGATTGCATCTGCAACTTCTTTTACAACAGCAAGAAGCTCTTCTACAGATTTGTTCGTTCCGTTCGGATCTCCGCCTTCCAGACTGAGAACTACAAAATCTGCACCTTCTACAGTTGCTGCTTTTTTCGCAATATCAGCCATGGAAGCTGCTTCTCCGTAAAACGCTTTAATGCTTTCCGGCATACCTTCCAGTCCCATATCGGAAATTTCGATACCTACTTTTGCAGTATTTTCGGTAGGAGCATCAAAAGAATAAAATGGAAATGTGCTGTTCCCACCGATTGATACAGTCTTATCTCCGCTTCCGATTGTCACTGTGTTAATCTTTGCATTAAACTTTTGTGGTTTCTGATTAAACGGCATTTCTCATTAGCCTCCTCTTATATTTTTCAAAACAATTTTATCACATCACACAGTCCATTGACAAGACAGTATGACCTTTTTTAACCGCCTGCGGCGAAGGACCCGAACCCGAGTCCTTCGCCTGGAGGTAAAAAACTATTTTATTACATCATCGGATCCAGACCGAGTGCCGGATGTCCTTTTTCGGTAAGGAATGCTACCAGTGTTTCCGGATCTTCCGCAACGGTTTCATCACCGATCATATCTGTAAAGTTCTCAATTCCGTAGAGTTCTTTTGCAGATGCATTCAGTTTATCCTTGATAAACTCTTTCAGATCCTTCGGCATCCAAACGATACGCTCGATACCGCCTTCTGCCTTCATAAACTTCTTGGAAGCGATGAAATGTTTGCCGTGTCCCATAAATCCTGGTGTCTGAACACCGCCGCCGGTCATGGAAGCCATTTCCGGGAAGGTCATTCCGAGAGGAGTCATTCCGGAATATTCACGGTTTGCGATAACAACACCGTTGGAGAACGGCTCAATACCGCAGATACATTCGAAACATCCACAGGATGTCATCGGATCCTGCATGATGGAGTACAGAGTAACATGCTCCAGAGCACCGCGGCTGAATTTTGCCACTGCTTCATCGACGTCTTCGTAGGATCCTACGTTTTCATCGATCACGCGCTCTTTTGTGATAACCTGGCAGGGACCTGCCGGATCCAGCTCGTTGGTTGCCTTTGCATCCAGCCATGAAACGGCACCGCAAAGTCCAAGTCTCTCCGGAGTAACCACACATACATGGCTCGGGGAGAATGCCTGACACATGATACAGCTGTAGTATACATCTACAGACTCGTCTGTAAGAGTTTCCAGTCTCTCATCACGTTTGTTGAAGATCGGAACTGCAACTTCGTGACGGATTCTTGTACATTCTGCCGGGTCTGTGTAAATAACAACTTCACATTTGTCAACGACTGCATCAAACTCGTTCTTAACCTGGCTGTAGAGAACCTCACCAATATGTTTGATACGGAATCCTGCATTAAATGCATCGATACTGATACGGATTCTCTGCATATCTCTCTGTCCGGTATGGTATACACCCTCGATACAGTTGATGTAGTTATGGAATTTACGTTCGATAACCGGCTCGAAATCAGGCTGCATTTTCTTTCCTGCCACCTTTACCACATATGCGATGGAGTTTTTGCTTCCAAGCTCCATCTCATCTGCTTCCGGTCCGATCACGGTAATCTTGTGGTCTTCGATTTCCGATGCATCACAGCTCTGAACAAGCTCTGCACAGTCTACGCGGGAGCCGTCAAACTCTACCTGCATATCCTTACGACGGATGATCTCTCCTTCGAATGCGGATGCGAATGCTACCGGGATATCCACGTTTGTGATCTTGATCTTGATGTCACGTGCTTCCAGAGAGGTTGCATTCCATTTGGATACATCTGTCTGGCAGATCAGGCTCTTCGGAACTCTTGCAACATCTGCCTGGTTTGTGATTACCGGGAAGCCAAGAGCGATTGCGCCGGCGCCGCATGCTACGATCACATCGTTCAGCGGTGCAAATGCATTTACGAATGCCGGTACACGCTTCATTGTGTATTCCATCAGCGCGCCTGCATCTCCAGGTGCCACATTACCGAAGATCAGTGCTGCACGAAGTGCTACAGATACTACATGGATAACGGATGTCACATCCTTGCCCAGCGGGATGACACGAAGGTTTGCGCCTGTCTTCATTCCTGCTTCTGCAAGCTGATCGATGATATCACCAACCAGAGTAACCAGGATACCCTGTGCCTGATAGGATTTTACAAGAGCTGCTGCTTCTTCCGGAGAAGCTGCTTTTCCAAGGATAACAGCAACGCCGGGGATGTCGCCTGTTACAAGCGGCACACCAAGCTCACGGATGATTGCATCTGCAAGATGTCCGTAGCAGGGCTCTTCATATGGCTGAGCGCCGTCAATATATTTCAGAACTTCAATGAACTCCGCGCAAAGAGCAGTTGCAACACCGGACATGAACACATCATGTGTTTTCATTTCTCTGGTCATCAGTGTCTTTACAACGCCGAGGGCTTCTTTCAGTTCTGCAAGTGTTCCGACTTTTACTCCTGTTACAGAGTAGTAGCATGGCAGGGAGTAAGCGGTATTCGGGAAGGATACTGCCTTGTCTGCACCATACTGGCTGATCGCATTGTCAATGGCCTGCTCGGTAAGACCATAAACTGCATCATTTCCTGAAAATACGGTTTCAAATAATGTCACGGTTATACCTCCTAATGTTCTGATCCTGAACGATCAATCTTCTCTTTTATTTTTCGAATTTCCTCTGTAACCGTCTCGCTGAAATCATAAGGGGATTTTCCTTTTCTGTCAGCATCGATTACCTCTGTATTATAATGAATCATGCCCAGCAGATCGTCCGCGGGAATTTTTTCTCGGATAAATTCCTCGTCTTCTGTATCACGCACTTTATTTGCAACGACCTTCACCTGAGTCACTCCCAGATCTTTTGCAAGACGTTTGACATTTTTATAGGTCTGTACACTTCTTGCTCCCGGCTCTATCACCACGATAAAAGCATCCACACCTTCCGTGGTTCCCCGGCCAAGATGCTCCAGGCCGGCTTCCATATCAAGTATGACCACATCCTCGCGGCGCAGTACCAGGTTGCTGATGATCCTCTTCAGCATCACATGCTCGGGACAGACACAGCCGCCTCCTCCGGTCTCAACGGTTCCCAGAACCAGAAGTCTGACACCGTTGCATACCTTTCCGTATTTGTCCGGAATATCATCCACCTTTGGGTTCAGGTGATAAAACTGATTTCCGGCTGTGGCGCCGGTTCTCTCTTCCACCAGCTTTCGCATTTTTGATATGGGCACGATGGAATCCAGGGTTTCTTCATCAAATCCCAGGGCCAGACCCAGATTTGCATCCGGATCCACATCTGCCGCCAGAACCGGTCTTCCCTCTGCTGCATATAAACGTGCAAGTGTTGCGGCGAACGTAGTCTTTCCCACTCCGCCCTTGCCAGTGACTGCAATCTTCATTACTTACTCCTTTGCTGCCGTCGGTTTGAGATCAGCCGATCAGATACCGATTGCAGTTCTCTTTTCTTCGATTCGTTCAATCATCTTGTCAACAAGTTTTTCGATATCTGTTTCCACTGTGAAAGCAGCCTCAACCCAGTCTCTGATACCGTCGGTGAGAAGCCCTGCGATTTCAGAGGATCCGGATACATACGGATCTACACCAAGGAAGGTATCGATACCGGTTGCTACTACATAGTTACCGATGGAAACCGCTTTTTCAGACATCCACTCCGGAGCACATCCTACTACCGGAAGTTGGGAAATATTCAGTCCGGAATCCTTTGCAAGCTCTGCAACCAGGATCATCATACGGGAGATATCTACACAGGAGCCCATATGCAGTACCGGCGGGATATCAGCCAGTTCGCAGACTCTCTTCAGACCGTCGCCGCAGATTTCCTTCGCAGCCTTGTCCATCAGACCAGCCTTTGCAGCTGCCTGTGCCGAACATCCGGATGCAACAACAACGATATCGTTGGCAATCAGTTTCTTCATCAGTTCAATGTGTGCCACGTCAGGACGGATCTTCGGGTTGTTACATCCTACCATAGCAACCGCACCACGGATAACACCGGAGGTGATACATTCGATGAGCGGTTTGGTGGTTCCTGTCTCGTCAACCTGAGAGTTTGTTACGCCATCCAGCGTCTTCACAATTGCTTCTACAGAGTAACCAACGGTTGCTTTCTGCTTGATCTGCGGAATGTGAACCAGCTCCGGTTTTCTGTTTTTGAAGTTGTCAATTGCCAGTTTTACGATAGCTTTTGCATTTTCTCCTGCGTTTTCCGGTGAGAATCTGATAAAATCAGACATCGGCATCTGTGCGATCGGAGAAGTTGTGATGAATTTTGTATGGAAGCATTTGGAAAGTGGTCCAAGTGCCGGGAAAATACACTGAACGTCCACGACGATTGCTTCACACGCACCGGTAAGGATCACATTTTCCTGCTGCAGGAAGTTACCTGCCATCGGAATACCGCGGCGCATTGCAACCTCGTTGGAAGTACAGCAGACACCGGAAACGGTGATACCTTTTGCACCAACGGATTTCGCGTAATCGATCATCTCTTTGCTGTCTGCATATTCACAGATCATCTCAGAAAGGCTCGGGTCGTGTCCGTGAACAACGATGTTAACATTCTCTTCCACCATAACGCCAAGGTTTGCCTCGGTGTCGATGGGTTTCGGTGTTCCGAACAGCACGTCTGAGAATTCTGTACCAGCCATGGATCCGCCCCAGCCATCGGAAAGACCGGATCTCAAAGCCTGACGGATCAGTGCTTCCGGTTTGGAAGAACATCCCATATGAGCCATATGTAAGGAACAGGATACCTCACGGTCGATTGCACGGGGAGCAATCTCCTGTTTCATCCAGATATCCTGGGTGTGCTGCGGTGCTCTCTTAAGGAAATTCTGGAAGCCGAATACTTTACCGTACTCTTCCATTCCCTTGTAAGCCATCTCATGAGCCAGATCGTAAATATCTTTTCCTTCTGTCTCTACGCCCCATTCTTTTGCGATACGGATCAGTTTCTCAGGATCTTTTACCTTGTAATCTCCGTCCGGGCTTGCGCAGTAAAGTGTGTGGCAGATTTCACGTCCATGATCGGAATGCGTTGCGGAACCGCCTGCTGTAAACTTCAGGTAGTTTCTTCCTACGATACCGTGAGCATCACATCCGCATATACCTCTCGGCGACTTCGGAGTAATACGGCACGGACCCATGGAACAGATGCGGCAGCAGATACCCTGCTCACCGAACTTACAGTGTGGGGTCTGATTCTTCACTCGAATCTGCCATGCATCTGCGCCAACCTTTGCTCCTGTCTCCAGAAGTCGGTTAGTGGCCGCTTCAAATTCTTCCACTGTAGTTAATTTGAATTCACTCATTATAGACCTCCTTTAATTGTGTACACCTTTCTCAGGATGTACTTTTTGTTGTTCATTTTATAATATCCCAGGAAGGGAACCCATCCCCTCCCATGGGTTATTTTTGCGTATAAAACGGGCAACGAAACTTTGCACCCCATTTTGGAAATACCTGCTGCAGCTGCGGCAGGTCTCCGTACTTCTTTTATAATGCAAGTTTTTCAACGATTGCCTTCAGCGCAATCTTCACCGGATTATCCTCCGGAAGAGATGCCGTCGGCTTTCCGGCGCAGTCATACTCATAAACTGCCTGATCCTGCGGAACCACACCCAGAAGATTCAGTCCCTGCAGTTCGATTTCTTCTTTGATGCCTTCATTCAATTCTCCGGCAGGTGCTCTGTTAATAATCAGTCCCACCGTCTGCGGATGCATCTCGCATTCCCCGATCAGTTTTGCAATGCGTCCTACTGCCTGCACACCGCGGCGGGAACAGTCACTGACCAGAATCGCCGTCTGCATCGTAGGCAGAACACCCCGGCTGATATGCTCCATTCCGGCCTCATTATCCACCACAAAATAGGAATAATTGTTCTGATATTTTGCAAGCTGTGTCTGCAGCAGACCATTCACGAAACAGTAACATCCTTTTCCCTGTGTCCGCCCCATTACCAGAAGATCAAAGTCATCATCCTCGATCAGAGCATCTTCAAATCGTCTTTCCGCGTAATCCGCCTTTGATACGCCTGCCGGAATAGGATTCTCTTTCGACAGCTCCGCGTGAGCAATCTCTTCGCGCACATCGCCAAGTGTGGTATCCACCTTGACTCCGAGAACTTCATTTAAATTAGAATTTGCATCCGCATCCACCGCAAGAATCGGACCTTTTCCCTGCTCACACAGATACTGAATCAGCATTCCGCATAATGTCGTTTTTCCAACGCCGCCTTTACCCGCGACAGCAATTACATGTGCCATTTCACTGTGCCTCCTGCATATTCGCTAAAATCCTGATGTTGCTATTCGCAGATCAGCTTCACAATACTGTTTGCAAGATCCACGGAAAGAATCTTTCCTTCCACAACCTGTTCCTCTCCCATGATGTCACGCAGAATTACTTTCTCTCCGTCCACATCGATCCGGCTCACATTCCGGAAGATCACGGAATCATCATTCTGTCTGTATACGGTTGCCAAACACATATTGCATGCCTCCTAATCATCAACACTTTATTTCAGTTCTTCTTTTACCAGAGTAAGCGCAAGGCTGAGACGCATATTTCCTTTCTGGAAATCCGCAACGCCTTCTTTGATCGTTTTGGCAGCTGCATCCATACCCATTTTTGCAAGATTCTCTGCCATCTGGTCCAGTTCTGCCGCATGATGTTCATTGTGCTGAAGCATATAGGTAAGAAGCGCAACCGTCTCGTTCTTGCAGTCGCCTTCCTTGCAGGAACCGCAGTGTCCATCATGACTGTGTGCACATCCGTCCGAATGAGAATGCTCATGTCCCTCGCCATGACTGTCATGGCTGTGCTCGTGGCTGTGCGTCACTCCATCTGAATGTGTATGTTCATGAGTATGTTCATGTCCATGCGGAATCAGATTGCCGTTTTCATCTTTCATCAAGTGCATTCTGCTACTCCTTTCCGACAAATCCCGAAGTCTGTATTTCATGCCTGAAAATGGGCATAAAAATGACAAGAATTTATCAATTAATTTTATTATACATCTTTCCCCCGTATTTAGCAAGAATTTTATGTTACATATCTACTAATTTTTTGTGTCATAACACAACTATTTTCAAACTTTTTCCCTATCTTTTGTTATGTTCTTAACAATAAAGTGATTTTCTTAACAGTCCAGGCTGTGTGCAGCGTAATATAATTGTAACAGAGTAGAAACGCAGACTTCATATTTCTATGGTATAGTCGTAAAAGTGTATGCAAGAAAACAGATGGAGGAGAGACGAATATGAAACAGACTGTCTATCTGAATACGGACAGAGAGATGCCGCTTCTCGGATTTGGCGTATATAAGCTTGCAGATGGTGAAGAAGCCGAAAACTCCGTGATATCTGCATTAAAATCCGGATATCGTATGATCGATACCGCTTCCGTATACAAAAACGAAGAAAGTGTCGGACGTGCCATCCGACAGTCCGGCATCAATCGAAAGGATCTGTTCATCACCAGCAAGATCTGGAATACCGCCCAGCGACTGGGGGATGTGAGCGGGGCCTTTCACCGGAGCCTGGACCGGCTCAAACTGGATTATGTGGATCTGTATCTGATTCACTGGCCTGTTCCCGGCTGCTATCTGAGCACATGGAAAGAGCTGGAAAAGATTCAGGAGTCCGGACGTGCGCTGTCTATCGGTGTCAGCAATTTTGACATCCGGCATCTGGAGGAACTCAGGGAGGTTTCCGGCGTAACCCCTGCCGTGAATCAGATCGAATGTCATCCCCTTTGCTATCCCAGAAAGCTGATCGAATACTGCCAGGATCGGGAAATTCAGGTTCAGGCATATGCCCCTCTGGCCAGAGGCGCCTATCTTGACAATGACATCATGTGTGTTCTGGGAGTAAAATACGCAAAGACACCTGCACAGATCGGTCTTCGATGGGCTATTCAGAAGGGAATCTCTGTCATTCCCAGATCTTCAAATCCGGACAGGATTGCCGCAAATGCCGATCTCTTCAGTTTCGAGATTCAGCCGGAAGACATGGCCCTTCTGGACACAATGAATGAAAATTTCCGCAGTTCAAACATCCCGGAGGATCTTCGCGGAGTTCCGTTCTAAGAGGAACATTTCTATTTCTATACGTATCGAAAAGAACCAAAATACACGTTAAACACAACAGGCGGAAAACCTCCATAGTTTTCCGCCTCACTTTTTAATCCCAGGGAAGAAGAGGTGACTCAACCTTCCTGTCACGAATCATCAGATTTTTCACTGCTTCCGCAGCACTTTCTCCGTCGAAAAGCACTCTGTTCACAGCATCAATTATGGGCATTTCCACCTCATATTTTTCAGAAAGAGCTTTGGCTGCCTTTGCAGAATACACGCCCTCCACAACCATTTTCACTTCCTTCATGGCTTCTTCCATGGTGTAGCCCTTTCCCATCAGATATCCTGCCTTACGGTTCCGGCTGTGCACACTGGCACAGGTCACGATCAGATCGCCGATTCCGGAAAGGCCGTAAAAGGTCTCTGCTTTCGCGCCCATCTTAATTCCCAGGCGGGAAATTTCCGCCATTCCACGCGTGATCAGTGCTGCCTTGGTATTATCGCCATACCCGAGGCCATCCGCTGTGCCCGCCGCAAGTGCGATCACATTTTTCAATGCAGCTCCCAGCTCCACACCAAGCATATCCGGTGTTGTATAGACACGGAATACCGGACTCATAAAAATCCCCTGCAGATATTCTGCCGTTTCTCTCTTTCCGGCACTGACAACACAGGTGGTAGGCAGCCCGCGGCCAACCTCTTCTGCATGACTCGGGCCGGAAAGGACACAGACATTCGCATTGGGAATTTCCTGCTCAATAATATCGCTCAGTGTCATCAGTGTCGTTTCTTCCACGCCCTTTGCCACATTTACGATAATCTGACTATCCCGCACATAAGGTGCCATCTGTCTGGATGTACTTCTGGTAAACGGAGACGGAACCGCAAGCACTGCCACATCCGGTCCGGCAAGACATTTTTCCAGATCTGTCGTGATCTCCATATCCTCCGGAAGACGTACCCCCGGAAGCTTGGACTCATGCTCTCTTTTTTCGGAAAGCATTTTTACTTCATCTTCCAGTGCGGACCATAAGCGAACCTCATGGCCATTGTTGTAAAGAAGCAGTGCCAGTGCTGTTCCCCAGCTTCCTGCTCCAAGTACACTGATTTTTGCCATAATAACACCTCTCTCATTCTTTTTTTCCGGATTTTCCCAGATAAATCTTATTTTCTTTCCCCGACAGCAGGCGAACGATATTCGTCCTGTGACGCACAAGGATCATCACCGTCAATGCCCCCATCAGCAAATACAGTTCCATTCGATGTGCCGCATCCATACCGTAGTCTCCGGCTGTCCCGAATACCACCATCAGAACCAGTGCCAGAAGATAACAGGTCATACTCCCCAGCGAAACATAATGCGTCGTAAAAAAAATCGTAAAAAACACCACAGCACAGATCAGCAGAATCCGCCAGTCAAAGACCAGTGCCATTCCGACAGATGCCGCAAATCCCTTTCCTCCCCGGAATCCGAGGTAGAAGGGAAAATTATGTCCCAGTATGCATCCTGTTGCAGCATACAGGCTCAAAAGCGGAAGGATGTCCTGGCAGCTTCCCCGAAATACCGCTCTGGCAATCAGCATGGCCGCAACACATTTCAGGCAGTCCCCAAGAAGGGTCAGTGCCCCGGCCTTTCTGCCGAACGTGCGCAGCGCATTGGTCGTTCCGGCATTTCCGCTTCCGTGCTCTCTGATATCTGTTTTGTAAATTCTTCCGATAATGTACGAGGTCTGAAACAGACCGCAGACATAACCGATCAGCAGACAGATCAATCGTTCCATTTACTCTTTTTCTCCCCGTTCCCGTACAATAAATTTTAGTGGTGTCCCCGCAAAACCAAAGGCATCTCTGATCTTGTTTTCCAGATATCTGGTATAGGAAAAGTGCATCAGTTCCTTATCGTTTACAAAAATCACAAATGTCGGCGGACGAACCGCTACCTGTGTCATATAAAAGATTTTCAACCGTTTTCCCTTGTCAGAGGGCGGCTGCTGCATGGCAACCGCTTCCGAGAGAATTTCATTCAGCACACCTGTCTGAATCCGCAGTGTCTGGTTTTCAATTACCGTGTCAATTGTCTCAAACAATCTGGAAATGCGCAGTCCGGTTTTTGCCGAAATAAATACAAGCTCCGCATACGGCATATACGCCAGTACCTCGCGGATACGGTTGGTATGTTTATAGATGGTCTTGTCATTTTTTTCAATGGCATCCCATTTATTCACCGCAATAATTACACCCTTGCCTCTCTCATGGGCAATTCCGGCGATTTTTGCATCCTGCTCCGTTACACCTTCCGTCGCATCGATCATGATCACGACAATACTTGCCCGCTCCACGGCAGTCACCGTACGGATCACGCTGTAACGTTCAATATCCTCCTTCACCTTTCCCTTTCTGCGAAGGCCGGCCGTATCGATAAATATATATTCCCTGCCATCCCACACAACTTTTGTGTCGATAGCGTCTCTGGTCGTTCCGGCGATATCCGATACGATCACCCGATCCTCCCCCAGAAGCTTATTGATCAGGGAAGATTTTCCCACGTTCGGTTTGCCCACCACGGCGATTTTCGGAATATCATCCTCCTGCTCTTCGGCGGAATCCTCCGGGAAAGCCTTTATCACCTCATCCAGCATATCACCCAGTCCCATGCGATTTGCCGCAGAGACCGGAATCGGTTCTCCGATGCCAAGGTTGTAAAACTCATAGACATCCATCATATATTTCTGAATGCTGTCCACTTTATTCACGACAAGGATCACCGGCTTATTGCTTCTGCGAAGCATGTCTGCCACTTTGGAATCGGAATCCACAAGTCCCTGACGCACATCCGTGATAAAAATGATCACATCTGCCGTATCTATGGCGATCTGCGCCTGCTCCCGCATCTGCGATAAGATCACATCATTGCTCTCCGGCTCGATTCCTCCCGTGTCAATCAGCGTGAAGGACCGGTCAAGCCATGTCGCATCGGCATAAATTCTGTCCCGGGTCACACCGGGAGTATCTTTTACAATGGAAATCTGGTCGCCAGCAAGTACATTAAACAGGGTAGACTTCCCTACATTCGGTCTCCCCACAATTGCTACTACCGGTTTGCTCATACATTTGTCTCCTTTTATATCTGTGTTGACCGGACGGGTTGAGAATAGCCTCCACCAGGTCTTCCCCTTCTTCGTCCACAATCACAATTTCAGTTTTCAGTTTCTCTGACAGTTCTGTCACAGTCATATCATCCAGAAAAACCTCTTCCCCGCTTCTCAGCATGCTGCAGGGCAGAAGAAGTCTGTCTCCCAGATCCGTCCCGGAAAGCTGCCGGTACAGATCCGCTCCGGTAATCAGTCCGGAAACGGTGATGCTCGGTCCGAAAAAGTCATTTTGAATTGCCTGAACACGCACCTGAACATTCGGATACTTTTCCTGAATTTTCCGGACATGCTCCTGCAGGTACGGTGCCGCCAGTTTTCCTGTCGCTATGGATGCCCGGACCCTCCGGTCATCGCCTGCCCGCCCGGAAAGAGCAGCATCGACTTCACTTTCCAGCAGCCGCAGCATGCCGACACCATTTTCCAGCTGCAGATATCCGTCATAGGAATCCTCCCCGGGAAGCGCCTCTCCCGCAAGGATATACCACTCATCGGATGCATGTACAAAATGCATGCCATGCAGCTCATACATCTGCTTCTGCCAGCGGTGCACCTGCCTCAGAAGCTCCTTCGCATCTTCCTTTTCAAAAGGCTCCAGAGGATACAGACCATCCCGAAATCTGCTAAGTCCCACCGGGACAACGGAAACGCTCTGAAGAACCGGCGCATAACCGGAGAGCACCTGAAGACTGTACTCCAGCTCCTCCCCGTCATTGATTCCTTTGCACAGAACGATCTGTCCGTTCATCTGAATTCCCGCCTGGTACAGGCGATCCACTTTTTTCAGCGCCTCTCCGGCAAAACGATTATTCAGCATCTGACAGCGAAGCTGCGGATTCATTGTCTGAAATGAAATATTTATGGGAGAAAGGTGATACCGGATAATCTTCTCGATCTCACGATCTTTCATATTTGTCAGCGTCACATAATTCCCCTGGAGAAAAGACAGCCGGGAATCGTCATCTTTGAAATACAGCGTCTTCCGCATCCCCGGCGGCATCTGATCAATAAAACAGAAGATACATTTATTGGAGCAGGTGCGGTAGTCATCCATAAGACCATTCTCAAATTCCATTCCCAGATCCTCTTCGAACTCTTTTTCCACTTCCAGTTCCCAGAGCTCTCCGTTCCTCTTTTCCACCGTCAGCTCCACATATTCCTCATTCATGAGATAACGGTAGTCAAAAACGTCCTCCACCTGCTGACCGTTCACAGAAACCAGAACATCTCCCGGCTCCAGCTCCAGTTCTTCCGCAATACTTCCCGGCAAAATCCGGGATATAACATGTTTTTTTCTCTTCATTTTTAACTCCATATTTCAAGCCGAACTCCCACCGAGATGATTTTTTTACCACTCACCACTTACAGAAGCGGGAATTTTCTTCGACTGAGATAAATGGGCATGTTCACCCATGATTATCATACTGTTTCTATCATACCAATTCCAAACCCAAAAATCAATAAATTCCTTGACTCGATTTCGGCCAAATGATATAAATGTAGATAGGTATTACATGAAAATACAATTTTCGCAGGAGGAAAATCATGCCGAACATAGAATTACTGGAAAGATCCATGCCATTGGCACCCATTCGCATTGCCGCCCTGGCCGGATGCCGGGAGCTCGCCGAAGAGGTTGATCATAAGCTGGTTAAATTCCGGAAAGAGCTGATTGCCAAGAAACAGCTCAGCATCATTCCCCGTGGATATAATGCCAAATCTTTCCTGGTGGAGTGCGAATGTCCGCGCTTCGGCACCGGAGAAGGCAAGGGCTATATAAAGGAATCCGTACGCGGCGTAGATCTTTTTATCATGGTAGACATTACCAATTACAGTCTGACCTACAGTGTCTGCGGACATGAAAATCATATGTCTCCGGACAATCATTATCAGGATCTGAAGAGAATTATTGCTGCCGCCACCGGCAAAGCACATCGCATCAATGTTATTATGCCGTTCCTCTATGAAGGCCGTCAGCATCGCCGTTCCAAACGTGAGTCCCTGGACTGCGCACTGATGCTGAAGGAACTGAGTGACATGGGCGTGGCCAATATCATCACTTTTGACGCACATGATCCCCGTGTACAGAATTCCATTCCGCTGAGCGGATTTGACAACTTTTTCCCGACCTATCAGTTCCTGAAGGCGATGCTGAAAAACGTTCCGGACTTCAAGGTGGACAACGATCATCTGATGATCATAAGTCCGGATGAAGGCGCCATGTCCAGGGCCGTCTATTTTTCCAACATCCTTGGGGTAGATATGGGCATGTTCTACAAACGCCGCGATTATTCCACCATTGTGAACGGAAAAAACCCCATCGTCGCACACGAATTTCTGGGAGATTCCGTGGAAGGCAAGGATGTGATCATCATCGATGACATGATTTCCTCCGGCGAAAGTATGCTGGACGTGGCAAAGCAGCTGAAAAACCGAAATGCCAACCGCGTGTTTGTCTGTACCACATACGGGCTTTTCACCGATGGACTGAAAAAATTTGATGAGTATTATGAAAAAGGTATCATTGACCGTGTCATAACCACAAATCTGAACTATCGTCCGCCGGAACTTCTGGACAAACCGTATTATCTGGAAGCCAATATGAGCAAATATCTTGCCAGCATCATTGATATCATCAACCATGATGTCTCTGTGGAAAAGGTTCGTTCCAGCAACGAAAAGATCATGAATCTGATGAAAAAAGTAAATAAAGAATAAGTCACAAAAAGACCTTTCCGTGCAGACTGCCTGCCCGGGAAGGTCTTTTCTTTGCTTTTCTTATTCTTTCTTTATTCTGCGTTTACTCTCTCTTTATCCCAAGAAACGCACCAAGATTTCCCCGTTTTCCTTTGCTTGCTCTGTGTGAAAACAGCAGGTTCGGATTGCAGCAGGTACAAAGATTCGGCATGGAAAGGTGCTCCTCCAAAATTCCTGTTTCCAGCAGGATCCTGCGGTTTGCCTCCCACAGATTCAGCTGATAATGTCCATTGCCTTTTTTATAAAACAGCGCATCCCAGTCCTTCCGGCGGAATACGCGGCAAAACTGTTCGATCACATCTTCACTGACTTCATAACACGCCTGACAGATGGAAGGGCCGATGGCAGCATACAGATCTTCCGGGCGTGTACCGTACTGTTCCTGCATTTTCTCAACAGTCACAGCACCCATTTTTCCTACCGTACCGCGCCATCCGGAATGAGACAGTCCAATCGCCCGATGTACGGGATCCACAAAATACAGCGGTACGCAGTCTGCATAAAACGTGGCAAGCACCAGTCCCTTTACATCCGTGACCAGACCATCCACATCCGTATAGGCTCTCGGCCTGGAAATCCCGCAGCCTCTGTCCTCTTCCGTCACCACACGCACATTTGTCGTATGCGTCTGATCCGACGTCACGATATCGGAAGCCGAAAAGCCCATGGCTTCGGACAGTCTTCTGTAATTTTCCCTGACGTTTTCTATCTCATCGTCCCTGGAAAAACTCAGATTCATAGACGCATACATCCCTTCGCTGACTCCTCCCAGCCTGGTACTGAAACCATGCACGATTCCCGGAATCCGTTCCAGGGCGGGGTATCGAAGAAACGTAACGCCTTTTTCCTGTACCACCTTCATCTTTTGTGCTTTCTTATCCTGCCACTTTATTTCCATGTTTTACCCTTTCCGTCACAATATTCAAACGCATTCTTTACCCATCGAATCTGATTTCCGTCAATTCCAACCACATCAAACCGACAGGAAATATCCGCCGGCAGCTGATGCTTCAGAAGATAATATCCCGCCACACAGCTGATCGTTCTTTGCTTACGAAAATTCACTGCCTCCAGTGCACTTCCGCTGCGACAGCCCCGGCGATATTTGACCTCCACAAAAACAAGGCAGTCCCGATCCCGGCCGATCAGATCGATTTCTCCCATACGGCAGCGAAAATTCCGCTCCAGAATCCGGACACCTTCTTTCTGCAGAAAAGAAGCTGCAATCTCTTCATATCCGCTTCCCAGCTTACGTTTATTCCCCAAATCTGCATTCCTCTGCAACTGTTTTGTGTCGGCATCTCAGGTATTTTATTCCGGCCGTGTCATCGCCGGTATCTTTTGTTTCAGACAAAATTTTTAATAAAAGTTGCGCGGTGGATCGGCGAAGATCCGTATTTCTTCAGCGCTGCAATATGCGCCGCTGACCCATATCCCTTGTTCGCCGCAAAGCCGTACTCCGGCATCACTTTATCATATTCCACCATCATCCGGTCTCTGGTCACTTTTGCCACAATGCTGGCTGCCGCAATGGATATGCTTTTTGCATCTCCCTTGATAATCGGAACCTGCGGAATCGCAACATCAGGGATGGTCACTGCATCGTTCAGCAGAAGCTGCGGCTGCACCTTCAGCCTGCCGACAGCCATCCTCATGGCTTCATAGGTTGCCTGCAGAATATTGATCTCGTCAATCCTGGCCGGACCGGCCATTCCGATTCCCACAGACACTGCCCGCTCCAGGATCTGGTCATACAGCTCTTCCCGCTTCTTCGCGGTCAGCTTTTTTGAATCATCGAGATACAGAAGATCGCAGTCCTGCGGAAGAATGACGGCACAGGCCACCACCGGTCCTGCCAGAGGCCCTCTTCCCACTTCATCGATTCCACACAGATATCCCATATGGGCATACTCTTTTTCGTACTGCTTCATGGTCTCAATACGTTCATATTCCTTTTTCAGAGCAGCTTCTTTCTTTCGATACTGTTCCAGCAGCTTCTGTACACCGGCACGGCTGTCAGACTGATATGTTTCAAATAACTCTGCATATGCCCCCGGTGACGCACATGCAAATTCTTTTTTTATTTCTTCCGTTGTTTTCATTTCTGCTCCTGCACCCATTCCAGCGTAATTCTTCCCAGCCTTCCGCTTCGAAAATCATCAAACAGAAGTGCGGAAACCTTCCCGTAATCCAGTTCTTCTCCCTTGCGGATACAGCCTCTTACGCGGGCAATATCCCCCAGAACTTTCAGCGGTTCACCATCTTCTTCCACACCGTAACGCGCCTGAAGAGCCCCCGCATAGTGTCCCTGAAGATACCGGATCAGAAGCAGTGACAGCTCCTCCAGATTCAGGATGTCATCCTTGATGGAGCCGATAAAAGCCAGACGGATTCCCACATCCTCATCCTCAAATTTTGGCCAGAGAATCCCCGGTGTATCCAGCAGCTCCACCCCTTTGTTCAGGCGAATCCACTGTTTTCCCTTTGTCACACCCGGTTTGTTTCCTGTTCTGGCACATGCCTTTCCGGCAAACGTATTGATAAACGTAGACTTTCCAACATTCGGAATTCCCACCACCATGGCCCGGATCGGACGGTTTTTGATTCCCCGCCTGCGGTCTCTCTCAATTTTCTCTCTGCAGGCCTCCTGTATGGTATCCTGTATGTTTTTCATCCCTGCTCCGCTTCTGGAATTCACTTTCACAACGTGAAATCCCGCAGAAGAGAAATACTCTTTCCAGGCTTCATTCTGTTTCTCATCTGCCAGATCTGATTTGTTCAGCAGAATCATTCTCGCCTTGTTTTTTCCCAGCTCGTCAATATCCGGATTCCGGCTGGAAAGAGGCACACGTGCATCCACAAGCTCAATGATCAGATCAATCAGTCTGATATCCTCCTGCATCTGCCGCCTGGCCTTTGTCATATGTCCCGGGTACCACTGTACATTCATATATTATCTAACCTTTCAAAAATCCCAGTTTTTTTACCGGAGAAACTGTAAACCACAGTTTACCCACAATATATCGTTTATTGATCAAACCAATGTCTCCGTAACGGCTGTCCTCACTGTTGTTCCGATTGTCACCAAGAACGAAATATTCGTTGTTATCCAGCGTAATGGGGCTGGCTGCCAGACCGGGATTGCTGATGCTCGGAAATCCCTTTCCCTCTTTATACAGCCTTCCGTCAATGATGATCATGCCATCTGAAATCTGCACCGTCTCTCCAGGCAGAGCAATCACACGTCGGATATGAAGCGCCGCGTCATCACTTGCGTTTGTGCGGAATACAATGATATCCCCTCGTTTGGGAGAAGACACCTTATAAATCAGTCGGTTCATAAAGAACTTATCACCTACGGAAATCGTCGGTTCCATCGAACTTTCCTGCATGGTAACAGACTGGAACATCAGCACTGCCGTGAGCGCGGCAAACAGCAGCACTACCACAAGCTCAAAAAGAAACCTGCTGATACTTCGGAATTTCTCATTCTGTAATTTTTCTTTTGCGGACGCAAACCGCTGTTCATCCTTCCAGCCTTTCATCTCCATAAATTCACCGCCTCTTTAGAAAAAAAGGGACAATAGCATACCGTTATTGTCCCTGCCTTTGAAACCTATGAAATTATTTCATGCGTTCTTTCACCTTCGCAGATTTGCCCACACGATCTCTTAAGTAGTTCAGCTTCGCACGACGTGCTTTACCGTAACGAATAACTTCTACCTTTACTACATGCGGAGAATGCAGCGGCCATGTTTTCTCAACACCAACGCCGTTGGAATTCTTTCTTACTGTGAAAGTTTCTCTTGTGCTTCCGCCCTGTCTTTTCAGCACGGTTCCTTCGAATACCTGGATTCTCTCACGGTTTCCCTCTTTGATGGTTGCGTGTACTCTTACGGTATCACCAACACGGAACTCCGGAACTTCTGCCTTTAACTGAGCAGATTCAATGTTTTTGATAATTTCGTTCATCTTATTCTCTCCTATCTAATATGGATGTTCTTAATACCTATCACGTAACAGAGGACCATCTTTTTTCACAACGTAAGTTATTATACACTATCCTTCCGCGTATTGCAAGTAGTTTTTGTCGTATTCTGTTACCAGCAGATCACATCACATCCATCCTCCGTAACAAGGACCGTCACTTCCCACTGCGCCGAAGGCAAGCCATCCGCTGTGCGGACCGTCCATCCGTCCGTCTCATCCGTCCATATCTCGCCGCTTCCCATATTGACCATCGGTTCAATGGTAAACATCATGCCCGGAACCATCAGCACTCCGCTTCCTTCCACCGAGGTATAGCTGACCCACGGATCCTCATGGAAATCCAGACCGATCCCATGCCCGCCGATTTCCTTAACAACAGAAAATCCATTCGCCAGCGCATGTTCGTGTACCGCATGCCCCATATTGCCGATAGGAGTCCATGGTCTGACTTTGGAGATTCCGATCTCCACACATTCCTTCGTCACCTCCACCAGTTTCTTCTTTTCCGGGCTGACCTGCCCGATACAGAACATGCGGGAGGAATCGGAATAATACCCATGATAAATGGTAGAAACATCCACATTGATAATGTCTCCCTCTTTCAGAATCTCATCCTCCGATGGAATTCCGTGACACACTACCTGATTGACGGAAGTACATACGCTCTTTGGATATCCTTCAAAGTCCAGAGGTGCCGGAATCGCCCCTCTGCGCACAGTCTCATCATGAACCCACCGGTCAATCTCCTGTGTGGATATTCCGGCACGAATATGATTTTCCACATAATCAAGTACAGCCACATTGATCCTGCAGCTTTCTTTAATCTTTTCCACCTGCTCCGGTGTCTTGATCAGGTTTCTATCCAGAACAGCATAGCCTTTCTGACGATACATTTCCACTTTTGCATCAAAATTTTCATGACATTTTTTATATTTTTTTCCGCTGCCGCACCAGCACGGATCATTTCTTCCGATCTTTAAAGCCATCTTCTATTCCTTCTTTTTCAAACAGTTTACAGTTACCTTTCTTCTGTCATTCTTCCCGCCGGAAGATTCAGAAGAATGATTGCACACAGAACCATCAGGATTCCACCAAACGCTGCCAGTGTCAGTTTTTCACGGAACACAGCCACACCTGCGATCGTTGCCACCACCGGCTCCACGGAAGCCATGATCGAGGCAGAGCTCGCTCTGACAAAAGAGAGTCCCACTGTATAAAACAGGTAGGGGAGCACTGCTGTCAGAAACGCTGTAACAAAAATCAGCAAAACAAGGACTGCCCGATTCTCCGCATTCTGAATCACATGAAAAATTTCTGCCGGATGACAGATGCACATAGCTCCCGCACCTCCACAGACAAAGGCATAGGTCGTCACCGTAAGCGGCTTGTATTTTCGAAGCATAACTGTCCCGAGAATACTGTATAAACCATATCCAAGCGCAGACACGAAGCCAAATCCTACCGCGGCAGCAGGCACTCCGCCGCGTTCCCCGGTCCCCGTCACCAGCACACAGCCCAGAAATGCCAGCGCCAGTGCCGCAAGCTTCCTGCCATTCAGTTTCTCTCTGAAAAAAATGACCGACATCAGCATCACCATACCGGGAGCCGTATATAGAAGTATGGCGGCCACCGAAAGGGATGCCATGGAGATTGCAGTGAAATAACAGACTGTAAAAAGAAGCAGACTGCCAATTCCCATCCCGAGAAACCATCCCAGATCTCTGAATCTTATTTTCAGACTCTGCCGATCCCGCACAGAAACAATCATCAGAAAAATGACAGCACCGCATATAATTCTGAGGGATGCAATCTGAATAGAAGAAAAGCCGTACTCTCCCAGCCTGCGCACAAAGATTCCCATCACACCCCACAAAGTTCCTGCCAATAAAATAAACACCGGTGCCAGTCGTTTCATCCCGTCATTACTCCCACATTCATTCTTCTTAATACAAACACATTTATCATACCACATTTTTTCAAAATATCTACCTCTATTCAAAGAATTTTACCGCCAGGTAGGGAGCCCCGTTTCATAACAGAACATCTGTCTGTTATGAGACGGGGCTCCCTCTTTTCCTGCATTTCAGAAGCAGTATCCCTTTCTCAGGATTGTGTGTCCGACATGATCTCACTCAGTTCACTGATCATTTCATCATCCTTCAGACGGAACTTTACTTCCACACGTCTGGATGCCTCTTTATTTACATTACCCTGCGCATCCAGAATGGGATTTGCCATGGAATGCCCGTTTACTGTAAGGTAATCCTGCAGATCAAGCGACTGATCTGCACTCAGAAACTCATACTGTATTTCCAGAAGATACTCTGCCACAGCCAGCGAGCGCTGCTGGGAAAGTTCCAGATTATATGTATAATCTCCGTCGGTATCCGTGTAACCGTCAATGATGATCTCTGCCAGATACGGCTTGTATTCTTCTTCCAGAAGTACCTTGCAGTAAATCGGCAGAACCTTTCGCAGAGCTTCCTGTCCATCCTCTGTGAGCTCTGCCTCATTTACATCAAACATGACATTTGCGTCCAGTGTCATGGCTCCCGTTTTCGCATCAATATCCACATTGATATCATTTTGTGAAAATTCCTGCCGAAGAGCTTCCACGACCTCCGCCTTGACGCCAATAATATTGTCGATTTTTTTCTGCTGATCTGCCAGCAGTGCCGTCTTTTCATCCAGTGCCGTCTGCTGCGCATTCAGCGTTTTCTCCTGATCCTTGAGCTGTATCGCAAGCTCATCCAGCATAGCCTTTTGCTGCGCCAGCAATTCATCCTGACTCTTGATCTGTTCATTCTGACTCTGAAGCTGTCCCTCTTTTTCATTCAGTGCATTCTGCTGATCCAGGATTTCCTGCGTATAAGCTTCCTGCATGGCCAGCTTCTCATCCCGTTCCTTCAGACTTTCATTGTAGCTCTTCTGAGCCTGAAAAAGAGTCACACACATGATCAGCACAAACAGCAGCAATACTCCTGCCATCATATCAGAATAAGACCGCCAGACATTAAAGCCGTAATCTTCTGATTTCTTTCTTCTGCGCATGCTTATCTCCTTTATTTAAACAGGCTGAATTTACCTTTCTGTGCCGCCCTGGTCAGATCCCGCATATTCTTTGTCATCTCTTCCAGAAGCTTCTCCTGCCGTTCTCCCTGGGCTTCCATAATATCCTGCAGCTTTTCCAAAGCGTCATTCTGTGCTGACATCTGACTCATGCGTCCGCCCATGAGATAAATATCCTTGCGGTCCTTGGCAAGCGTCACATCCGCCAGAAGTGCCCTTACCTGCTCCATGGTCTCATAAGACTGTTTCTGATACTGAGCAAATTCCCTGAGATGGGCATCAAACGTTTCCACAACCTTCCGGTTCGCTTTCAGCAGCTCTGTCTGATTCTGATTTGCATTGCCTGCATTCTGCATGCTCGAAGCCGCAGTTTCCACATACTTCTGCATGGCCTGATTACAGGCAACCCAGAATTTCGCAGAGGTCTGCTCGGCTTCCTTCAGATACGCGATCACATTTTTGTAATCCTGCTGCTGCATTTTCTGAATCGTCTGATTATCCAGAATCACACGGTTCGCCGAATCCATATATCGGGTCTGCAGGCTGGTCAGCTGGGTAATGCTTTCTTTCATGGTCTTTTCCTGTGCCATGTAGGATTCACTCAGCTGACGGCTCAGGCTCTGATACAGTTCTTTCGTATATTCCGCATTTTCCTTCTGTGCCTGATTCAGTTTTGTCAGAGTATCGCCAAAATCATGAAACTGTTTCTCATAGGAACTGTGCATCTCTTTCATAAATGCATCCAGGATCTCCCGGATCGCATCCTGCTGGCATCTTGTCACAGAAGTCACCATCAGATCCAGAGAATCATTCATTCTCCGGAACGTCGGCGTGATCACCTTTTCAAAGCTTCCGGCCAGCTGCTCGGAAATCTGATTGGCAACCTTTTCCATTGCCTGTGCCTGCATCTTCTGACTGGAAAGAAGAAGATTTCTGGACTCATTCTCAGCCGTAGGCATCACGTACGCATGGAACCGTTCCAGAAAAGCCTGAAGCTGCTGGACCATTCCCGAATATTCCGTTTTCATCCCATATGTATACACGATGGAAAATGCAATACCATATATAGAGGTAAGAAATGCCACCTTGATTCCATCCACCAGAGATGCCACCGATGTGGTCATCGCCTCATAATTATTGGGATTGAAATTTTTCAGTCCCCATACAAGGCCGATAAATGTACCCAGGATACCCAGACTGGTCAGAATATCCGGCACCATTTCCAGAAGTCTCTTATGAATATAGAGATCCAGTTCATCTTCATTTATGTATTCATCGATTTCCCCCAGTCCTTCCTTGCTGTTCTCAATACTGGTGGAAAAATTGTCGATTTTTCTGTCCAGATATTTATTTTCAAAAATTCCTTTCAGATAAGAAAGGTTCTTAGGATTCGTCTTCCCCGGAATCTTGAAAAGATCGTGCAGTTCCTCCGATGCTCTCTTAAATGCCGCTGCGATTCCATTCATCCGAAACATACCGCCGAACATTCCCACCAGATAAATCCCGCACATCAAAGCGAGAAACACAAAATTATAGACCATAACATCAGAAGCACCCTGCCCCACATAGATGGTCATTCCCACTGCCGCTGCCGCTACAGCCAGAAACAGCAGCAGGTTCACGATTCTCTTCCCCATGATCGTACCTCCTGTTCTTCAAATACATATCGCAATACATAATATATTATTAAGTATATCATACAACTGTCATTTTTGTGTAGAGAGAACTTATCGGAATTTTATAACAGTTCAGCCATGCAAAGATATTTGAAAGCAGAATGCACAAGTTTACTTGCAGCAGAAAAGACCCGCCATCCGAAGACAGCAGGTCTTTCATTCACTCTGCAGGGCATCTTCCGGGATATCCCCTGCCGCTATGCATATACTTTATCTTCCTCAATCAGTTTCGCTGTTCCGTTCACAACCTCAACAAGATTGATGCTGCAGTTCGGGGGAACACAGCCATGCCAGAAATCCTGCGGATTCTGATAGACATTCTGCAGAAGTGCACGGGCTGCGCAGCCATGCGTGGAAACAAGGATCGTTTTCTCCTGCAGCGCAGGATCTGTGGTAATCTCCTTCCAGAAATCCGCCGTTCTGTTCAGAACATCTCCGATAGACTCCCCGCCTTTTGGACGGACATAATCCTGAGGCCGTTCAAAAAACAGACGCATATTTTCATCGATCACCCGGCCCTGTTCATCTTTGAAACAAGTTCCTTCCAGTTCTCCGAAATCAATCTCCTGAATCCGCCGATCCGGAATCACCGGAATATTCCGGTTCCCCAGAACACATTCTGCCGTCTGCCGCGCCCGTATCAGCGGACTGGTATAGCAGATATCAAACGGAACCTCTTTCAGACACTCTCCGGTTCTTTTCGCAAGGGAAATCCCCTCTTCGGCAAGCGGAATATCCATGATCCCCTGTACCTTTTTCAGACGGTTCCACTGCGTCACACCATGTCTCAGTACGTAAATTCTCATCAGCTTCTCAACTCGATTCCAAGGCTGTTCAGTCCGTTCAGGATTTTTTTCATCGCAGCTGTAATTTCACTCTCTTCCAGCGTCTTATCGTGATGGCGGAATACTACAGAATATGCCATCGATTTATAACCTTCTTTGATCTGGCTGCCCTCATAGATATCAAAAAGCTCATAGCTTTCCAGAATCTTTCCGCCTCTCTGCTCCAGCACCGCCTCAATCTGCCCTGCCAGGACATTTTTCGGAACCAGCATGCTCAGGTCACGGGTCACTGCCGGATATTTGGCAATACCTGTATATTTGTGTGCAAAACCTGCAAATTCCAGAACGGAAAGAATATCAATCACAGCTATATATGCTTTTTCTCCGATTCCGTAGGTATCTGCCACGATCGGATGCACCTCACCAAGGTATCCCACCTTTTTATTTCCGTAAATCATATCTGCCTGACGTCCCGGATGAAGATATGGTTTCCGGCTGTCCGGAGAATATACCACCTTATCCTTCATTCCGACCTTCTCGAAGAACTCCTCACAGACACCCTTCATATCAAAGAAATCGCCGTTTCCGTACATTCCAAGTGTAAAATGCATGCGTTCATCCGGCAGTTCTGTCAGAGGCAATGCTTTGGGAAGATATACATTTCCAAGCTCATAAAGACGAACATCTTTGTTTCGTCTGTTGTAGTTTGTCGCAAGCGAGGTCAGCATACCGTTGATCGTTGTGGTACGCATAATACTGTAGTCCTCACCCAGCGGATTGCTGATGGTGATGGCCTCACGCAAACTGCTGTCCTCCGGAAGTCTCAGTTTTTCAAACACCTTCGGACTTTCAAAAGAGTAGGTCATCCCCTCGGAAAAACCGCAGTACTCTGCAATGTCTCTTGCAATGGATTCCACACGGAGTTTGAACGGCATCTTTCCTGTAGTAGCCTCACCGGTAGGCAATGTGGTCGGAATCTTATCATATCCGAAGAATCTTGCCACCTCTTCTGCCACATCTGCCAGACATCCGATATCCTGGCGGAACGTCGGTGCCACGATCTCATTTGTCTCCTCATCATAGGTAAGCTCAACTCTTGCCAGGTATCCCAGCATCTCCTCTTTCGTGAGATCGGTTCCCAGAAGGCCATTGATCTTATCCTGGTCAAAAGCAACGCGGGATGGCTGTCTGGTCTCATAGCAGACATCTGCAATACCTCCGACCACTTCTCCGGCACCCAGCTCTTCCATCAGCTGGCAGGCACGGTTTATGGCCGCTTCCGCATTATTGGGATCCAGACCTTTTTCAAATTTTCCGGAGGCATCTGTACGAAGACCGATTTTCTTGGAAGAAAGACGAATATTTGTACCGTTAAAGCATGCCGCCTCAAAAAGAACCGTCTTTACACTGTCTGTAATCATGGAGTTTTCTCCGCCCATGATACCCGCGATACCAACCGCCTTTTCCCCGTCACAGATCATCAGGACAGAATCATCCAGAACACGCTCCTGTCCATCCAGCGTGACAAACTTTTCATCCTTTGCGGCACGGCGCACCACAATTTCATGGTTTGCAATGGTATCAAGGTCATACGCATGCATCGGCTGGCCAAACTCTTCCATCACATAGTTTGTGATGTCCACAAGGTTATTGATCGGGCGAATTCCGTTTGCCGCAAGGCATCTCTGCATCCATTTGGGAGAAGGGCCTATTTTGACATTTTTTACAACTCTGGCACAATACCGGGGACACAGCTGTCTGTCCTCCACTGTCACATGAATATAATCCGATACATTCTCATCGTTACCGGTAGCCTTTACTTCCGGAGGACAGAATTTTTTGCCAAACGTCGCTGCCGCTTCTCTGGCAATTCCGATGACGCCATAACAGTCCACACGATTTGATGTGATTTCGTATTCAAATACCACATCATTCAGTCCCAGTGCTTCGATGGCGCTGGATCCGACCACTGCATCCTCCGGGAAAATGTAGATCCCATATTCCGGAGCCTCCGGATACATATCTCTGGTACTTCCCAGCTCCTCGATCGAGCACATCATTCCATTGGATTCTATTCCGCGGAGCTTTCCTTTTTTAATTCGGATTCCCCCAGGTGTCATTTTTCCGTCATGTCCGCCGGCTACCCTTCCGCCGTCAAGAACAACCGGAACCTTATCTCCTTCTTTTACGTTCGGAGCACCTGTCACGATCTGTGTTGTTTCTGTACCCACATCCACCTGGCAGATGATCAGTTTATCTGCGTCCGGATGTGGCTCGATTTTCAGAATCTGCCCGATGACAATTTTTTCCAGATCCGCATCCAGCTTTTCATAGCCCTCCACCTTTGTTCCGGACAGTGTCATTGCATCGGTATATTCCTGTGCCGTACAGTCCAGGTCCGGCACATACATTTTAATCCAAGATAATGAAGTATTCATTCAATTTCTCCTCTCCATCGTTTTCTGACCTTCTGTCTGTTTCACACGACAGGTCAGATTCCTTTCAGAACCATCTTTATCAGAACTGTTTCAGAAAACGAATATCATTCTCATACAGCAGTCTCATATCATCAATTTCATATTTCAGAAGGGCAATTCGCTCCAGACCTACGCCAAAAGCAAATCCGGTATACTCCTCCGGATCAATTCCGCACATGCGAAGGACATTGGGATGAACCATACCGCAGCCCAGAATCTCAATCCAGCCGGAACCCTTACAGAAACGACATCCGCTTCCTCCACATTTGAAGCAGGAGACATCCACCTCTGCACTTGGCTCTGTGAACGGGAAATGATGAGGACGGAATTTCGTCTTTGTCTCCGGTCCGAACAGTTCCTGTGCAAACTCCTGCAGAGTACCTTTCAGATCGGCAAACGTAATATTTTTATCAATAACAAGACCCTCGATCTGATGGAAGGAAGGAGAATGGGTTGCATCTACTTCATCGGAACGGAACACACGGCCCGGTGCGATCATTCGGATCGGAAGCTTTCCTTTTTCCATCGTACGAGCCTGAACCGGAGAGGTCTGGGAACGAAGCAGAATGGAATCATTAATAAAAAACGTATCCTGCTCATCTCTGGCCGGATGATCTTCCGGAATATTCAGTTTCGTGAAGTTATAATCCGCATACTCCACTTCCGGACCTTCCACCACTTCATAGCCCATGCCGATAAAAATACGCTCTACTTCTTCCAGCGCAATGGTATTCGGATGACGGTGACCGATCCGGTTTTTCTTCGCCGGGAGTGTGACATCAATCACTTCCGCTTTCATTTTTTCTTCCCGGACAGCTTCTTCCAGTTTCTTCCTGGATTCATCCAGAAGTTCCTCGATTTTGGCTCTGGTCTCATTTACCAGCTGTCCTACCTTCGGACGTTCCTCAGGGGCAACATCCTTCATTCCCTTTAAAATCGCTGTCAGCTCGCCCTTTTTACCAAGATAGGCAACTCTGACATCGTTCAGCTTTTCCAGCCCTTCGGACTCTTCGATACGCTTCTTTGCCGCGTCATGCAGCTCCTGAAGTCTTTCTTTCATATCCATGGTTATCTCTCCTTTGTTGTGTATGAAATGAAATTTCTCAGGAAATCTGTTATCTTATCCATAGAACAAATTGGAGTTATTTCCCAAGAAATAAAAAAAGCTCCGTCCCCCATAGGGACGAAGCAATATCCGCGGTACCACCCTGCTTCCCGCATCTATGCTGCGGGCTCTTGACTGCTTAACGCGCAGATACGTCACTTCCTACTGAATGGTTCAGAAATGCAGCTCCGGCGGGAAATTCAAAAACCATCTGAACGGAAGGAAGCTTACAGCCGGTGACTCCCTCTCTCTGGCCGAAAATGATCTTCTACTGACGCCTTCATAGCATTTAACACTATATAATAATATGCCACAGTCGAAAATATCTGTCAAGAAAAACTTTGCGCTTCCATTTCCATCATTCATCGGCTTCCTCTTTCTTATGATTCAGTATTTCCTGCACCGACCTCTTTGCCGCCCGGAATTCTTTCTCGAAATACGCATTGATTTCCGCACCATAGAGAACAAAATTCATACAGAAATACAGCCAGATCATCACAAGCACCAACGCGGTCAGACTTCCGTACATATTGCTGAAATTCTGATAAATTTCAAAATAAAGTGAAAAGAAATACGAAAAAACAGACCACAGTGTGGCTGTAAAAAGCGCCCCGGGAATCTGGCTGCGAAACGTCGCACGCCGGTTTGGAAGAACTTTGTAAAGCGTCATAAAAATCAGAAACAGCGCCGCAAAAACCGTCAGTGTACGGGTTCCGAGAATGCCGGCAATGATCCGTCCCAGTGCAGGAACATGTCGGGCAGCCACCTCCTGAATCCGGTTGCCGAGGACCAGCATCAGAAGACTTCCGATTACGGCAACGGCAAACAAAAACGTAAATAAAATGGCACGAAGCCTTGTAATCAGCCAGTTACGGGTCTCCTTGACATGATAGATGGTATTCAGTCCGTTGATCATGGACTGAAGCGCTTTTCCCGAAGACCACAGTGCCGTCACTACGGAAAGCGGAAGAACCGCCGTACTCCTTCCGTAAACCTCCGCCAGAATTCCGAGGATGAAGCTCTGAAGATTCTGCGGAACAAATCCGATCAGTGTCTCACGAACCATCTTATATGTTAAAGGTGTATACCGTAGTATCGCTGTCAGAAACAATATAAAAGGGATAAATGACAAAATAAAAAAGTATGCGGTCGATGCTGCATGTGCACTGATATGATCACCAACGGAGCGCTGAAGAAACCCCTGCAGCAGTCTGATGATGCTCCTGTTTTTTTTATTCTCATCCATATAGCTGCTCCTACATCATTTTTAACAACTTATGTTGATACTACATTTTACCATAGAATCACAGCGGATACAAGAAAAATGCAGGCTGTAAATCTCATCGTAAATCTTTGGCTTTTCACATGCAGGATGTTGTGTCCAATCGTATAATATCCACATCTTTGAAAAAATAGTTCAGAATATCCCGGTAGCTTTTCCCCTGTTCCGCCATATGATTTGCCGCATTCTGGCTCATCCCCACACCGTGTCCGTAACCGCTGCCCGAAACGGTTACCGACACATTTCTGTCCACATCCAGCGTAAAATATGCACTGGGAAGAGTGTTTCCTCCTTTGACCTGCTCTCCGTTTTTCCTTGTAACAGTCAGTCCGCAGGGTGAAAGAAAACGACGTATTTCCAGTTCGTTTTCCAGTATATACCAGCTGTTTTCCGTCTGAATCCGAAGGCCGGTCACTGCATTGCTTATACTCTTTCGGACTATTTCAATATTTTTCACTTTACAATCCGTTTCCCATTTCCCGGCAGCCTGTTTCTCCAGAAAATCCCACGGAATCTTCACCTCCCACCTGCTCCACGGCTCCTCCTTATCAAAGCTGCATTCCACACTTTTCAGAAACGATGCTGCCGGCACGGCGCCCCAGATCTCATCGGTGCTTGTAAATCCTGCCGATGTGGAAAAGTAATACGCCTCTATCAGTTCTCCGTTCTGACAAAGTACCTCCCCTTCCGTCTCCTTCACGGCTTCGGATGTTTCTGTCTGCGGAGAAATATTATTATAGACCTGATCATTTACACTGTCATCCAGATCTGCTCCGTATTCTTCGAATCTGCTTTCCTCCATCTTTTTTCTGGCATAGGTTCGTGCACAGACTGCCTGTGCCTTCAGTGCTTCTGTTTCGTAAGTTGCAGGCATCTCACTTGGCACCACTCGCTCCAGATATTCTTCCAGAGCAAGCTCATTGATCAAAAGAATCCCTTCTTCGCAGTCTCTGAGCAGAAGTTTTCCCGGGTATCGGGGACATCCCTGCTGACGCTTCAGGGACAGCACCTGTGTTTCACCGCTGCAGGGTTCCACCGTTACCAGTGACGCCTTCATTTGTCCGTGAACATACATTTCCACTTTTCCGTCAAAGGAAAGAGTTACTTCCTGATGATAGTATCTTTCATAAGAGCTGTCCATCAGAAGTACCCGGATCTTTTCTTCGTTTCCTCCTGCCCCCGCTTTGTTTTCTTCTTCCTTTTGCGCCTCGGATGTCTCTTTTTTCCGTGTATCTGCCTTTTTCAGAATCACCGCCTGGTTCAGAAGAACCGCCCACATCAGCAGCACCAGAAGAAAATAATATCTTTCCAAAAAAAATCTGATTTTTCTCATATAACACTATATGAGAAAAATCAGATTTCATTCCGCCGCAAATCCCGGCGGTCATTTATTTCACATAGAACCGATAACCTGTCACAGAGCTGTAACTCTCTCCTGCCTCCACAATCGGCGAATGGAAATCTTCTTCATTAACCGCATTAGGCTCTACCTGTGTCTCCAGGCAGAATCCGTCACGTTTCCGGTAAACATGTCCGTTCTTGCCTTTTTCCTCCACAATAAAATTGCCTGCATAAAACTGTACACATGGGCAGTCCGATGAAACATCCATTGCAATTCCGGTTGCTTCACAGTATGCAGATGCAATTTTTCTGCAGTTTCCTCTTGCATAATGATCCGTGACATAATTATGATCATAGCCTCCGGTATATTTCAGCTGTGCAAAATCCGCCTCAATATCCTGTCCAATCGGTTTGGGCTGCGTAAAATCCATCGGTGTTCCGGCCACCGGTGCATACTCTCCGGTCGGAATCGATTTGCTGTCAATCACCGGCGTATAAGTCTGCGCACAGATTTTCAGCGTCTGATCGAGAATGGAACCACTGCCTTCTCCTGCCAGATTGAAATACGAATGGTTTGTATAATTCGCTACGGTCGTTTCCTCTGCGATTCCTCTGTAAATAATCTTCAGCTCATTTTCTTCTGTCATTTCATATTTTACAGAAATCCGGAATTCACCCGGAAAACCATTTTCCCCGTCAGGACTGATTCTGTAAAAGGTTACGCTGTTATCGTCCCCATCCTGTTCTTCCACCTGCCAGATTTTTTTCTCCATTCCGTCCGGACCGCTGTGAAGATTATTTTCGTTTTCATTCTGTGCCAGAACAACCTTCCGGTCATCAATCATAAATGTGCCATTGGCAATACGGTTCCCGCTGCGGCCTATGGTTGCACCAAAGAAGCAGCCGTTCACTTCATACTGCTTCACATCATCATAGCCAAGTACAACATCCGTCAATGTACCTTCCCGATCCGGGACAACCACCTTGACAAGAATGGCTCCATACTCTGTCACTTCCGCATATGCACCGGAACGATTCTCCAGATGATAGATATGAACCGTTTCTCCCGTGGAAAGATCTCCGAAATCTCGAATTGAAATACTCATTTTTTCCTCCAGACTAAAATAATCCCGGAATGCCGTTCCCTCAATTTTGACGCCTAGCAATTCTGCTAGGTGGGTATCCTCAACAGATGTTCTGCCTACCACGACGAGAGGTCTGACATCCGACCTGCGATATTGGATTCCCTGAATGTCTTTGTAGGTTCAAAATAAAGAGGGGCATCGCACATTCCAGGATATTTACATAGCATTTATGAACTTTCTACGGATATTATACTCTAGTATATATCAGATTTCAATAAAAAATGCGTATGTAAAACAAATTTTATGGTTTTAATACACAAAAACGGCACTGCCATGAGACAGTGCCGTAAAAATCAATTTTTCTTACAGTTCGTTTACAACTTTCTTCAGAGCAGCAAGTGCTTCATCCGGAAGTTTGTCATATCCTTCTTTATCAACTGCAAATTTCTCAACTGCATCTACACGGTTCTGCATAGCTGCTTTCAGTGCGGCTTTGTATTCCGGATCGTTCATATCCGGTGTGAAATCGCCGGTCTTTCCAATCCAGTCTGTCATAATTTCGATATCCTCGAAGTTACCCCACTGCTCGAATTTTGCCTTTCCTTCTACGATTGTTTCCAGAATTCCCAGTGTATCTTCTTTCTGGCACTTCTTGCCCATGAAATCACCGGTGTTAACAATGTAGCAGTCAACGTTCTTTTCTTCTACCAGTTTTTTGAATTTTTCATAATCGTTAACCAGCGGATAGGTTCTGAACGGATTTGCATATGGAACGATACGAAGTGCATTCATATCGGTACCTGCTTTTACACGCTCTGCGGTAGATGTCTTTGTTGCAAGAGTAGCACCCATAACAGATGCAAGTGCAGCACCTTTCAGTTTTACTACCGGCGGGATGGTCGGGTCTTTCATGATCCAGAAGATTGCGTTAACCGGAGCATCGATCTTGTCCACACGGTTCGGGCTCCAGAGTTTGGACTTGATGGCACGTCCGTTACCGTTACGGATATCCTCTGTAACGATCTGGATCTTTCCGTCTTCATCCATCGTAGCACCTACGTTCTGAACGGTCAGCAGATACTTGTTGTCCGGGCATCCGGTCGGATAGTCTGCTGTCTTGTCGAAGTAGGTCGGCTCAAGAGCGATAGAAGCACAGGTATCTGTATTGATGATGAATGCGTCATCATGGAGAACCTTGATCTCATATTTTCCGTCATGTTTTGCGTGTGTCAGAGTGGATTTACCGGATCCTGACAGACCATATACGGATGCAACGTATTTTCTTCCATCCGGAAGCAGGTATTCTTTCTGTCCGCCGTGGCAGGATGCATATCCGTTACGGTTTGCAATTGCCCAAGCCATTGTCAGAGTACCTTTCTTGTGCTCACCAAAGTATCTCATACCAAGGATACATGCACAGTTTTCGTTTGTATCGAAGTAGCAAAGAGTAAGCGGATCGCTCAGGCAGCTGTAATCAACATCCGGGCGTTCCTGCGGTACCCACTGCGGATCGGAGAAGATATAGATATCCGGCTCGTTTCCGTTTCCAACCGGCTGAGATTTCTTATACATCTTAACATATTCGTCAGACATATACTGGAAGTTCAGCATCCAGTTGTAAAGAAGATTTTCCTCTCCTTCCGGAAGAAGAAGGTGTGCTTTTACCATAAATTCCGGATCCAGACCTACGAAGCATTCTGCATGATACATGGTTTTCCATCTTGCCTCATAGACAGCATCCATAGCTACTTTGTCAAGCTTGGCAGCGTCAACGCCCGGCTCGCCTTTGATACGACGTGCAACTGCGTAACGTCCTGTTACGGCACCATCGTTAAAAAGAAGCACTTTTGCATCTTTCTCAAGACCGAATTCTTCTCCTCTATATACCGGCATATCAGTAACAATTGTTCCTGGAGAGTTTTTAGCCAGATCATAAGCCTCTTTCAGAGTGTTTACTTTCACTACATTGTTTCCATAAAATGCAGTTTCGATGATGGTACGTGTTTTGGAAAAACCAACTTTGCCAGCACCGATCTCATTCAGCGGATAATACGCTTTTGTTGCCATACAGATTTTCCTCCTTTAAATTTTCAAAAATCATTTGTATTATCGCATTTTCCCAAAAAAATGTCAATACTTTAACAAGTAAATTGTATTCTTTTCTGTACAAAGCTGACTGTACACTTCATTCACAGCAGTGTACAATGTTTTTTCAGATAATCCCGTTCAGCCTCTGATACAGATCTTTCGCATAGCTGTCGGTCATGCCGCTGATAAAATCCGTTGCCAGCAGCAGCCGAAGATACAGCTTCTCTTCTTCCGTCCTGCATTTCCGTGCATACAGATGATATGTCTGCCGGTAGTTTTCCGAGATCAGACGCACCAGCTTTTTTTCCATCATATTCAGTTCCAGATCGGTATCGTAATACAACACCGCCGGTACGAAACGATCCAGAAGAAATTCCAGGATATTTCCTGCCGCAACCTCCATCTGCAGAATCTGCGCAGACATAAACGCATGGCGGTATGCGATATCTCCCAGCGCCTTACGCACCCACTCTCCGTAGGTATGGTGAAAAATATCATACGGATAGGTCCCATCCATAATCTGGCTGTAGTTTGATGTAAAACCATATGTCGCACAGAAAATCAGAGCACTCTGAATGCGGACCAGAAAATTCTGTACCGCATACAGCTGCGGATTTTCCACTTTTCTGGCAAGCGCGTTATCAAACTGATGGTCCAGCATACCCACCGGATCCAGCTTCGTGGTATCCGCCTTAGCAAGGCGCTGTGCATCCACCAGTTCCTCCCGAAGCTTCTCGTAGGAAATGAAGCCCTTCTTAAAAGCATCTTCAATATCCGCCGTACAGTAGGCAATGTCATCCGCCGCCTCAAGAATGTATGTCAGTGGATGCCTTTTTCCCTGTGTTCCGGTCTCCTGCGAGATCTTATCATACAGATCCTGCTCCGCATAGAAATAGCCCATCTTTTTATCTTTGATGTTCCCGCTTTTTGTCTGAATATTCAGTGACGAGACCGGATATTTGATAATCGTATTCAAAAGAGCGTACGTCAGATTCATTCCATTCTCGTTTACGAGAAAATGAAGCTTACACACCTGCCGCAAAGCCTGTGCATTTCCCTCAAAATGGTAGAAATCCTGCAGCATCTGATCGCTGAGCAGCTCGGTAACCGGACGTCCTTTAAATTTCAGAGTACGCATCTTCCGGCCGAACCAGTCCCGGATCGCCTCTTCTCCGAAATGCCCGAACGGCGGGTTTCCAATGTCATGAATCAGTCCGGCACACTGCAGAATATCACAGATATCGGACTTGGTCTGCACTGTAAATTCCGGATCTTTTTTGTTTTCAATTAAATACTGGGCAATATTCTGTCCCAGAGATTTCGCAAAGGAAGAGACCTCCAGGGAATGTGTCAGCCTAGTCCGGATAAAATCACTTTTATCCAGTGCAAACACCTGTGTCTTATCCTGCAGTCTTCGAAAAGAAGAACTACCAATAATTCTATGGTAGTCCTTCTCAAATTCACTTCTCAGATCTCCGGAACGGCCGCCTGAATTTTTTGTATAAACCCCCACTCTTTTCGGGGAGAGCAGCTTATTCCATTCCATAATCTATCCTTTATCTTACCGGATTCCCAGAATCTCTTTTACGGCAGCCGGCATATCCGGTGCATCTACCACTCTGTCATGAAGTACCGGAGCTGTACGGATCTCCTCGACCGCACGGGGAACTGCCACTTTGGATATCACACTTAACTGATCTGCGAGAGCAAAATCATCCGCCCCTGCCGTGGAAACACCCAGCGCCTCCATGACGCTTCTGGTAAATTTGTACGGACTTGCTGTCGACGCGATAACTGCCGGCGTACCGTCCCCTGTATCGTTCACATATTTTTTGTAAGCGCCTGCTGCCACAGCCGTATGTGTATCGATCACATAGCTGCTGTTCTGATAAATCCGTGCAATGGTTTTTGCTGTCTCTTCCTCACTGCAGAAATATCCGCAGAAATCTTCCAGCTGTCCTTTCATTTCCTCTGTGATGGTATATTCCCCCTGCTCCGAAAGATTTTTCATCAGGAGGCTGCACTTTTGGGCGTCATTTCCTGCAATCCGGTAGATCAGACGTTCCAGATTACTGGAAATCAGAATGTCCATAGACGGCGAAGAAGTGAGCACAAATTCTCTTCTGCGGTCATAGGTACCCGTTCCGAAAAAGTCAAACAGCACTTTGTTTTCATTGGATGCACAGATCAGTTTATTCACCGGAAGCCCCATCTGTTTTGCATAAAATGCAGCAAGAATATTTCCGAAATTGCCGGTCGGGACAACGATATTGATCATTTCTCTGTCTTTGATTTTTCCTTCACGGAACAGTGTGGCATATGCATATACATAATAAACGATCTGCGGAACCAGACGCCCGATATTGATGGAATTCGCAGACGAGAACTGGAAACCGGCTTCATCCAGCTCCCGTGCAAGCTCACGGTCATTGAACATTTTCTTTACCGCAGTCTGTGCATCATCGAAATTTCCGGTGATTCCTACCACATAGGTATTCTGTCCTTTCTGTGTCACCATCTGTTTCTCCTGAATGGGGCTGACACCGTTCTTCGGATAGAATACGATGATTCTTGTTCCCGGCACATCCGCAAACCCTGCCAGCGCTGCCTTTCCGGTATCTCCGGAGGTAGCTGTAAGAATTACGATCTCATTTTTGATCTGATTTTTCTTTGCCGCTGTCGTCATCAGATGAGGAAGTATGGAAAGTGCCATATCTTTAAAAGCAATCGTGGCCCCGTGAAACAGTTCCAGAAAATATGCTCCGTCTGCCTCATGCAGCGGTGCAATCTGACTTGTGTCAAATTTTTCATCGTAAGCCCGTGAAATACACTCCTTAAGCTCTTCTTCCGTAAAATCTGTAAGGAAACGGCTCATCACCTCAAACGCAACTTCCTGATAGGACATGTCTGCCAGCTGCTCCATCGGAACATCCAAAGCCGGGATTTTCTCCGGGACAAACAGTCCGCCGTCCTCGGAAAGTCCTTTCAGTATGGCTTCCGATGCCGTTACCTTCTTTTCTTTCCCTCTGGTACTTTTGTATAATACCTGCATGATCGCTCCTGCCTTTCTCTTATCTGTCTGAAAATTTAATTCATACTCTAGCACATTTTTGTTTTCCCGTCTACACAAAAGTCTATTGCACATTCAAATATACATCTTCTTTTGCATGAAAGCCACTGCCGATGATCACTTCATCCAGATTGTCCTTGGTCACCGCCACCGGTTCAATCGCCAGATAGGGAATCTGATTTTTTCCGTCATCAAAGGACGCTGTAACCGGGATTTCAGATTCCGCCGAAGTGATATCCTCTCCCTTTGCCAGAGCGACAGACAGAATGGCTGCCGTCTTTGCAAGCTCGTCAACCGGCTTATACACCGTCATTTTCTGTGTTCCCTCTGCAATTCTCTGACAGGCGGAAAGCTCTGCATCCTGCGCAACCACCACTACTTTTCCGGCCATCCGATGCTCTGTCAGCGCACGGATTCCCTGTCCCGCAAGGTCATCGTTTCCAAAAATGATCCCGTCCACCGTCTCATATTTTTCCAGTCCTTCGTTCACCGCATCAAAAGCCAGTTCCGCCAGCCAGTTATCACAATACGCCGTATAATCCACCTGAAGCTGAGAATTCTCCAGTTTTTTCCGGATTCCGTCATTCACCATGGTAATATTGTAATCATATTCCGACCCGTTGATAATGAAGATATGTTTTTTTCCGGACAGCGAATCCAGCATGGACTGTGCCATCAGCTCACCGACCATCTCATTGTCAAAGGATATGTAAAGATCTGTTCCGGCATTCCGGATCACCCGGTCATAGCAGACTACCTTGATGCCATTTTCCTTTGCCTTCTGAACCACGTCATACAGCGCTTCCCCGTCAATGGCTATAATGGCAATCACATCCATTTTCTTCTGGATAAAGTATTCAATCTGGGAAATCTGCTCCTGCACATCGCCGTTTGCCGTCTGAAAATTGACCTCGGCCCCCAGCTCCTGCGCAGTGGAAACAAACACATCCCTGTCCCGGATCCAGCGCTCAATCACAAACGAGTCAAAACTCAGGCCTATCTGTATCCTTCTTTCTTCCTGCGACGCATCTGATACTTCCTTCGTTTCCTTCGATCCGCACGAAGTAAGAAAAAGCACCAGAAGCATCATCGGAAGTACACTCCAAATCATCTGTCTCTTTTTCATAAGCTGTTCTTCTCCCTGTATTCTCTCGGAGTCACATCCGTCTGCTTCTTAAAAATCCGGCTGAAGTAATTCGGATCCACATACCCGCATGCCATGCTGATCTCCTTAATGGAAAGCTCCGGATTTTTCATCATTTCCTTGGCACGGTCAATGCGCAGCTTTGTGAGATACTCAATAAAGTTTTCTCCGGTCTCCTTTTTAAACAGCTTGCTGAAATAATACGGACTGACATTTACCTCTTTCGATACATCATCCAGGGAAATGTCCCCTCCGAAATTTGCCTGAATATAGTTCATGGCCTTTTCCACAACTGTCTCCGACTGGTTTTCCTGCTTATTCTGAATACTCAGACAGACGATCGTCATCTTGTCCAGAAACCACCTCCGGATTTCCTCATAATCCTGCAGCTTCATAATATCTGTAAGGTAATTCCTCCTGTCATCAAAGCCGTAATCCATGGCACCTGCATGAAACGCCTCTTTCTCCGCCGTCAGAATAAATTCCAGAACCTTGAGTCGGATATTGTTCATATTATCCGGATAATGGATCACCATCCAGTCAAAAAATGCATTTGCTTCCTGCGTCATTCCCTGAACATCACCGGCCATTGTACACCGGTAAAGATTTTCTTCTGTTTCCACCGGAAATTCCTCTTTATAAATTCCGCGAAATGAAATGTCATCCATATGTATCACCCTGCTCCGGCTTTCATTTACCGCCTGGAATGCTTCATGATAGGATGCATGCAGTTCCTTGATCCTTTTCACTCTTCCGATTCCCACCCGGAAGCGCGCATCGATCCGTTCCTCCATATTTCTGACCATTTTTCTGGTGTTTTCAATGACACGGATACGTTCCTCATAATCCATCACCGCGCATTTTACAGGCACGATCACTGCCAGACTTCCCGACAGAAGCGACCCGATACAGCACCGGAAATAGGATTTGATAATCGAACACATCTCCCGGTAGAACTCCTGCATTTTGACGGTCATTCCCACAGAGCTTACCAGTCTGCCGTCCTGATAATCGTTCCCATAACGGATAATCATAGCATAACCGTATTCTTCCGTGACATCCAGAAGCTGCTGGTAATAGTCTGTATCCTGTCCTTCATTCTGCATCAGAATACTTCCCACAAATCCGTTCTCCACAATGGGAATGATGGTTTCCAGTTTTTCCTGTATTTTCAGCTGATCACTTCTCTGACGACGATACAGTTCCACCTTATCAATCGCTTCCGTTACCGCTGAGATCATACTTTTTTTGTTGATCGGTTTCATCAGATATTTTTCCACACCGAGGCTGATCGCTTCCTTCGCGTAATCAAACTTGTCATATGCGGAAAGAATATAACACAATATGGAAGGATTGGTTTTTCTGATTTCCTTCAGGGCATCGATTCCATTGATCCCCGGCATCTGAATATCCATAAAAACGATATCCGGATGAAAGGATTCCGCCTGCTCAATGGCTCCCCGACCGGATTTCACTGTCATCACTTCACAGCAGTCCTCAAAATTCTGCAGGATAATATTTTTCAGAGACTCCCGCATAATCCCCTCATCATCTGCAATCAAAATCCGATACATTTACGATCCCCTTTCTTCTACCGGAAGCAGGATTGCAACCTCCGTTCCCATTCCTTCTCCCTCACTGCTGATCTGAAACAGATCATCCCGGTTATAGTACAATGACAGACGATGCATCACATTGTCCAGAGCAATTCCATTGGAGTCGTTGTCTGTACTGTCAGAGTAGCTCTCGCCATTCATAACCGCCCTGATCTGGCTTTCTGTCATTCCGACACCATTGTCACTGACTGCAATCCGGATATATCCATCTTCTTTTTCAATAATCAGAGAAATCACACCGTCTCCCAGCATCTCGCGAATGCCGTGCTGCACGGCATTTTCCACCAGAGGCTGAAGAATCATGCTGGGCATACGAAAATCCATCATCTCATCAATATCGTCCAGAATATGTTTTTCATAAATAATATCGCCGGAAAAACGCACATTCAGAATATATATATAATTATCCACTGCCTGAATTTCTTCACGCAGTGTGGTATCTTCCTTCATTTTTTTTACATCATAGCGGAAAAAATCTGCCATTTTCTCAAGAAACACCCCTGTCTGCTCTGCATCTTCCATCATGGCCAGCTGTGCACCGGCATTGATGGAATTGAACAGGAAATGTGGATTGATCTGCGCCCGGAGGTATTTCAGCTGTGCCTCCTTCAGCCTTGTCTCCATCAGAAGCTCCCGCTCTTTCATCTGTGCTTCCTTTTCCAGACTGGTCCGCATGTGTACCACATAACGACGGATGCTTTCCACCATTTGCCCGAACGCACTGGTCACAATTCCAATCTCGTCCTGACTGTACACCATGGGAATTTCCACATCAAAATTCCCATCTGCCACCTGATGTGCAGCTGTGGAAAGCTTGGTAAGCGGCTTGATCATTGTACGGATGATACCGGAAATCACAATCAGCCCGATCAGGAAGGCCAGAACGAAAACTGCCACCGTAAAAAGCTTCATCACATTAATGGAGGCAATCAGCATCTGGTAATTCCGGGAGTTCTGCTGAAACTGCTGACTGTTCAATTCATAGATATAGGAGCTGATATACTGATACAAATCGGTTTCTTCTTCATACAGTGTCTTATATCGTTCCACATTTCTTCCGCGTTTCGCCTGAACCGTCTGCGCCGCTGTTTCCAGATAGTTTTCCGACATACGGCGTATATTCTTTTCCAGAATCTTCATGGAGCTGTCCATATTTACATCATTCATTTCGGTGAGCAGCATCCGAAAATCCTGTTCATACCGGTAATAATCCTCCAGGGCCGCTGAGCTTTTTGTATTCAGATACTCATATACCCGATTCTGAACCAGATTCAGCTTCTCCTTCAGATCCACAATTTCCACATTGCTCGCAAACACAGAATCAACCTGTGTCAGCATATGGCTGATCTGATTAAAAATACAGAGATTTACAAACAGAATAATCCCCAGTGTAAGAGCGACTGTCAATATCAGCTTTTTCTGAATGGAATTAAATCCGGGGATTTTTTTTCCTTCTCGATCCTTCATAATTGTGCATCCTGCTGTTCTATATACTGCTGTACGTTTTGTCTGGTAACCCAGTTCAGCTGTACATTATAATAGTTACTCACATGGCCATACTGCAGATATTCGTTCAGCGCATCCACGCAGAGAATACCGATCTGCTCCGTATCTATCACAAGAGTGGCCGGAATCAGCCCCTTATTGATCGCATCCAGGATCGTATCCGTGACGTAATATCCCAGCACTTCCACACTTCCCACCTTATTAAAATCAATGATTGCCTGAAAAGCACGTTCTGTGGAAACCGAATCCGTACAGATCAGAATATCCGGTGTCGGCTCTCCGCTCAGGAAAATATCACGGATTACCTCTTCCGCCTCAAAATTCAGTGACGCATCCACAGAATACAGCCTTATTTCCACCTCCTGATCCTCTCTCTTTCCATCCTCCACGATGCTGTACAGTTTGGAATAGATCAGGTTTTTATTTACCTCTTCTGACTGCTCATCCATCAGAATCATGACATTGTTCATTCCCGGTTTCAGAGAATCCAGCAGCCATTCTCCGTAAATTTCTCCCATCTGATAATTATTGATTCCGACATGACTGATTCTCGCAGACTCCGGAGCATCCGCCAGAACCGTAACCACAGGAATGTCGTTTTCCTTTGCTTTCTCAATCAGTTCATTCTGCCGGATACTGTCATCCGGATACAAAATGATTCCGTCCACATCCGACGCAATCGCAATTTTCATGCAGTCATCACTGGTATAGGAAGTAAGCATATTTTTCCCCATCCATTCGAGATAAACATTTTCTTCTTCCGCTTTCTTTTTTGCACTTTCATATATGGACTGCCACAAGACAGAATCATCGTTGGAGATCAGTACATAATGCCGGTCATAGACACGTCCGCCGGAGCTCTGTCCGGTCCAGTCGCTCTCCATTTTTCTGTAAAATATTCCCATTCCAACCAGAAGGAACATCAGACATGACATTCCTGCAAGAAGAAAACACACCTGTTTTTTCATTCTCTTCCCCTTTATGTTCAAATCGAACGCACATGAAACCTGTTATGATTCTACTCACCACTTACAGAAGTGGGAATCTTCTTCGACTGAGATAAAATTATCTTATCAATATTGCATATAATAATCAAGCCGCAGATTGAATCTGCGGCTTGATCAAGTCTGTATCTTATTTCGCAATAAAGGATTTTCTCTTACTTACTACATCGAAAATTACAGCAGCAAGAAGTACCAGGCCTTTTACAACCTTCTGCATATTCTGGTCTGTACCCATGATACTCATACCCTGGTTGATGATACCCATCAGAACCGCACCAATGATTACTCCAGGTACGGTACCGGTTCCGCCATATGCGGAAGCTCCACCAATGAAGCAGGAACCAATGGCATCCATCTCGTAGTTTGTACCGTATGTAGGCTGTGCAGATGTCATACGCGCCACTGTCAGAAGGCCTGCCAGAGCAGCAAGAAATCCCATATTGGTATATGCGATAAAATAAACTTTGTTTGTATCGATACCGGAAAGCTTTGTCGCCTTCTCATTTCCGCCGACTGCATAGAAATAACGTCCGATCGTTGTCTTGCTGGTAATATACCCATATACCAGAACCACAAGCAGAACCCAGATCAGAGAAGTCGGGATACCTTTGTACTGTGCCAGCTTGATGGAAATTGCCATCACAACTACAACGATCACTGCCATTTTTCCGTACATTGCACCGACGCTGCCGGTCTCATAGCCCTTGCTTTTCCGGTTCAGATATCCTTTCATGGTAACTGCCACATAAATCACGCATGCAACAATGCCTGCAAGAAGAGCCACACGGTTCAGTCCTTCTCCACCGCCCAGGAAATCCGGAATATAACAGTTTGCACCGCCGCCGAATACTTTGATAAAGCCCTCGGATTTAATCGGAAGAGTCTGTCCTTTCAGAACCACGTTGGAAAGACCGCGGAATGCAAGCATACCTGCCAGAGTCGTAATAAACGGAGGAATTCTGACATATGCAATCCAGAATGCCTGCCATGCACCGATCAGTGCACCGATCAGGAGTGAAAGAATAATGGCAACAGGAACCGGAAGTCCCATGGTTTCCATAAAGATACCGCCTACGGCACCGACAAAACACACAACCGATCCGACGGAAAGGTCAATGTTACCACCAGTCAGAATACATAACAGCATACCGGTTGCCAGAATAAACACATATGCGTTCTGAGAAATAAGGTTCGTGATATTCTGCGGATATAAAATCTTGCCCTGTGTTCCCCATGTAAAGAACAGTGTTACCAGTACAAGGACAAGAATCATTGTATATTTTTGAATCCCTGCTTTAAATTTCGTCTTATCCATCGTTTACTCTCCTTTGCTCGATTTCAGAATACATGCCATGATCTTTTCCTGCGTAGCTTCTTCCGCTTTCATTTCACCGGCAATCCTTCCTTCATTCATGATATAAATCCGGTCTGACATTCCCAGTACCTCGGGAAGCTCGGATGAAATCATGATAACGGATTTTCCGGCCGCAACCAGATCATTGATGATACAGTAAATTTCGTATTTTGCACCTACGTCGATACCTCTGGTGGGTTCATCCAGGATCAGAACATCCGGATCTGCAAACATCCATTTTGCAAGCAGAACCTTCTGCTGGTTTCCGCCGCTGAGATTTCCCACGTTCTGCTCAACGGATGGACATTTTGTTCTCAATTTTTCCTTATATTCCACTGCCACAGCATATTCTTTATCCTTGTCGATCACGATTCCATTGCTGACACCCTTCAGATTTGCAAGCGTTGTGTTGATCTTAATGGGATTGCTGAGGATCAGTCCGTCTCCCTTCCGGTCTTCTGTCACATACGCAAGCTTGTGCTCGATGGCATCCCGGGAATTTTTCAGATGAACTTCCTTTCCATTCAGGAAAAGCTGTCCGCTGATATTGGTACCATAGCTCTTTCCGAAAATACTCATGGCAAGCTCTGTACGTCCGGCTCCCATCAGACCGGAAATACCGACTACCTCGCCTTTGTGAACCGTCAGCGATACATTGTCAACCACTTTTCGCTCGGAATACAGCGGATGATAAACATTCCAGTTCTTCACTTCCATGTTTACTTCTCCGATCTTCACTCCGTGTCGTTTCGGGAAACGGTCGGCAATCTCTCGTCCAACCATACCTTTGATGATACGATCCTCCGAAAAGTCATCCACACCCTTTACCAGTGTCTCGATGGTGGAACCGTCTCGGATTACGGTAATCTTATCCGCAACATAAGACACCTCATTCAGCTTGTGTGTAATGATAATACACGTCAGACCTTCCTTTTTCAGTCTCAGCATCAGATCCAGAAGCGCTTTGGAATCCGACTCATTCAAAGATGAAGTCGGCTCATCCAGAATCAGAAGCTTTGCATTCTTTGCAAGTGCTTTTGCAATTTCAACCAGCTGCTGTTTGCCGACACCGATATCTTTGATCAGTGTTCTGGTAGAATCCGATAATCCTACCTGTTTTGTATATTTCTCTGCCATTCCATAGGTTTCATCCCAGTTGATGGCAGCTTTTTTTCCACGTTCATTTCCAAGGAACATGTTCTCACCGATGGTCATATACGGAATCAGAGCAAGCTCCTGGTGGATGATAACAATACCCTTTCCCTCACTGTCCTTAATATCATGGAAATTACATACTTCACCATTATAGATGATGTCTCCCTCATAAGTACCATAAGGATAAATTCCTGACAAAACGTTCATCAGTGTAGATTTTCCGGCACCGTTTTCTCCGACCAGCGCATGAATTTCGCCTTCTTCCACCTGAAGATTTACGTTGTCAAGTGCTTTTACACCAGGGAATGTTTTGGTGATATTTTTCATTTCAAGTAGTATCTTTGCCAAAATTTCTCCCTCCAAACTTATGAAATCATACTCAGAAATAACAGGCGGGCGATTTGCCCGCCTGTTAAAAATTACGTTTCTGTGTCAACAGACTGATTACTGAAGCTGATCCTCTGTATAGTATCCGGAATCAACAAGCATTTCTTTATAGTTATCTACTGTAACAGCAACCGGCTCGCAAAGGTAAGACGGGATGACACCAGTTCCGTTGTCATATGTTTCGGTATCATTTACAGGAGCTTCGCCGCCTGCCATGATAGCGTCAACCATCTCAACAACCTTGGATGCAAGTGTACGTGTGTCTTTGAATACGGACATAGCCTGTTTGCCGTTGATGATGTTCGGCATGTTTGCGATATCGCAGTCCTGACCGGTGATGATCGGGTATTCTCCTGTGTAGTTAGCTGCCAGAGCGTTTTCTACACCAAGAGCGGTAGAGTCGTTGGATGCAAGAACTGCATCAAGGTTTGTTCCATCTGCATAGAAGGAAGAAAGAATGTTTTCAAATCTTGACTGTGCAGTTTCTGTTGCCCAGTTAGCTGTAGCAACTTCTTCTTTTGTAACCTGTCCGGACGGGCATACAAGTTTGCCGGAATCAAGGTATGGCTGAAGAACATCCATAGCACCGCCGAAGAAGAAGTTTACGTTATTGTCGCCCGGGTCACCGGTTACGAACTCGATATTGAACGGGCCGTCAGCGTTTTCAAGATCCAGAGCATCTACCAGGAACTGGCCCTGTGTTTTACCAACCAGATAGTTATCAAATGTTGCATAGTAGGAAACTGCATCTGTGTTCATGATCAGACGGTCATAAGAAATAACCGGAATACCAGCTTCTTTTGCTTCTGCAAGAACTGTTCCGAGAGAATCGCCTTCGATAGAAGCGATAACCAGCAGCTGATCACCGTTTGCGATCATGTTCTGAATCTGAGAAACCTGTGTAGCAACATCATTTCCGGCATACTGAAGGTCTACTTCATATCCCTTTGCTTCCAGTTCTGCTTTCATGTTAGCGCCGTCCTGATTCCATCTCTGAAGATCCTGTGTAGGCATTGCCACACCGATCAGTCCCTTGCTTTCCTCAGCCTGTGCTGCTACGCTTGGTACTACCACCATACCAGCTACCATAGATGCGCATAAAACAGCTGCGAGCATTTTTCTTTTCATATTAATAGTTCCTCCTTTTCTCGTCTCATACCCAACGGTATCTTTTTGATGATTTTATTCTATCACAGGTCTATCTGGATTTAATTGTCATCATAAAGGAAATTTTTGTAATTGTCCTGTTTTTCTTTTTCCGGGATTTATTTTCGTGCTACAAAAATTTCCTATTGACTTTTTACAAAATCAATTACCCGGAAAATGAACGGACGGGATCACATCTACATGCGATCCCGTCTCACAATTCTGTTATTTTATTTTTTTACCATCTGCACAATTTTTTCTTTGTCACTGTCAGAAGAATTTTCCTTCCTGTCATTTTCATCCGGATAGGTATAGAATTCATGTACGCCGTATTTAAACAGCTTTTTCAGATCCTTCTCAAACCATTTCACATTGTGAGATTCCGCAGCCGATTTCTGAATAAAGAATAAAGCACCTTCCGAATAGTCCACTCCGTCCAGAGCCTGTCTGACCGCTTCTCTTGTCTCATCCGTAATCGTCACCTGACTGATTCTTCCGTCATAGGTAGGGGAAAACTGTGGAACACCGTTTGTTGACTGCCATACGACCTCCGTGACATTGTCCGGAAACTCGGAATGCTTCACACGGTTCATGATGACATTGGCAACCAGAACCCGCCCCTTGATATCCTCTGTTCCGGCCTCAGCCTCAACAATCGCGAGCAGGTTTTCATAATCCCTGTCCGACATCATTCTGGCAGATGCTGCGCTGGAAACCGCTCTGGCATCCATATCATCCACCCGGTCCCGCATGGATCTGCTGATATCAAATTCCGTGACATCGCCCCGTATTGTGTTGGTTCGCTGTCCGACCATCACTTTTTCGCAGGATGATCCGATTCTGTTAACTGTGCTGCCAGGAGCCGGTGTGTTCTGTACCCCGGCCATGACTCCGGCAAGACCCGTAGGAAGTGACGTATTTGTCAATTCTTCCTGATACGCTCCGTCCGAAGCGGCATATACTTCATTTTTCCCATCCTTTACCAATGCCCGGATTCCAATCATCCCGGAAGCTGCAATCAGAAACAATCCACCGGCCAGAATCACCTTTCGAAAATTCCCGCCTCCTGCTTTCATCTTCAGTATACGTCTCCTGAATCTCCGCAAGTTTTTTTTCACTTTCATATCTTCCATGTCCTTATTACTTTGTCATACTTTTTCTTAAAATATATATAAATTGTAACACTTTTGTAACGTATGAGAAAATTATATTTAACAAGATTAAATATGTCAAGCTTTTTTTGTTAAAACCTTCCAAAAACGGCCTCTTTTATGTAAAAAAATCGTAATAATGTCTCTGATTCATAAAAAAAGAACACTCAGACATTGTTTTTCCGCAGTCGTTACCCTTCCGACTGAGATCCAAATGTCCTGTGTGTCCCCTTTTTTCTTTCTCCCCTGAAGACTTTGTGTCTTTCTTTAGTCTGATTATAGCCTGATTTCCGTTCATCGTCAAGCAGTTTTCCCTGACAGCATCTGACAGCAATCGTTACTGTTCACACGGCATTATCCCGCGCTTTTACACGCGTATCTTCCGGTGTTTTTTCCCCGAAAGACAATTGAACTTCTTATTTCACAGGTAAATTCCAAAGGAATTTCCTATGAAATGAAAACGGCACCGGAAACAAATGTTCCCGGCACCATAATCTTTTTCAGTCCATCAGCGGTTGTTAATCGCTGTCACCAGAGCATCGATGGAAGCACGGATAATATCCGGATCCACACCGGCTCCCCAGGAAAGAGAACCATCCGGCTTGCGGATACCCACATACGCAATCGCTTTGGAACTGGAGGAACGCTCCAGTGCATGCTCCTGATATGTCTCCAGGGTATACTTCAGCTCATACGCTTTTTTAAGTGCATTGCTGACCGCATCCAGACGTCCGTTTCCGCCTGCTTCTGTAACGATGGTACGTCCGCGGAAGGTGGAGGTTACCTGTGTCACAATGCCGCCGTCCTTCTGCTGGAAATGTACTTCATTGATGCTGTATGGTTCTGTAACATTCTCAAACGTGTTTTTGAACAGTGCAAAAATTTCATCCGGATGAAGTTCCTTATGGTTATGATCCGATACAGCCTTGGCTGCGTATCCCATTGCTTCACGCATTTTCGGCGGAAGATTCAGACCGAATTTCGTCTCAAGAATGTAACCTACACCGCCCTTGCCGGACTGACTGTTAATACGGATGACATCCGCATCGTAATTTCTGCCCACATCCTTTGGATCAATGGGAAGGTATGGAACATTCCAGTGATCCATATCCTTTTCCTCTCTCCAGTGCATTCCCTTTGCAATGGCCTCCTGATGAGATCCGGAAAAAGCAGCAAATACAAGTGCACCGCTGTATGGGCTTCTCTCATCCACCTTCATGCCGGTGCATTCTTCATATACCTCACAGATATGGGGCATATTTGAAAAGTCAAGCTGCGGATCCACGCCCTGGGAGTACATGTTCATGCCCAGCGTGACAATATCCACATTACCGGTACGCTCTCCGTTACCAAACAGTGTTCCCTCAATACGATCTGCACCTGCCAGCAGTCCCATCTCGGAATCTGCCACACCGCATCCACGGTCATTGTGCGGGTGAAGAGATAACACAACATTCTCACGATATTTCATATATTTATGAAAATACTCAATCTGGCTTGCATATACATGCGGCATGGAATGCTGCACGGTAACCGGAAGGTTGATGATTGCTTTATTGTCCGCAGTCGGCTGCCATACATCCAGAACTGCATTACATACCTCCAGCGCATATTCCGGCTCTGTTCCCGTAAAGCTTTCCGGGCTGTACTCAAACTGGAAGTTTCCTTCTGTCTCATCGGCAAGTGTTTTCAGAAGCTTTGCACCGTCCACCGCAATCTGAAGGATTTCTTCTTTGGATTTGCGGAAAACCTGCTCTCTCTGCGCTACCGATGTGGAATTGTACACATGTACGATCGCTTTTGGTGCTCCCTT
>JALEJS010000040.1 GCA_022769545.1 Blautia sp.
GTAGGTCTCCAGCACCTCATAAGCCTTCTGTCCTTCCTCGGTGGCAAGGGAACCAAGCACCTTGTCAAGCAGTGCCTCTGCCATGTAGTAGGTGTAGCCGTCGATAGCCTTTACCTTACAGTAGGTCTCATCCGGATTTACGCAGAGTGCCACGTTGCTGGGCAGTGTCCAGGGTGTGGTTGTCCATGCCAAAAAGTATGCGTCCTCGCCTACCACCTTGAATCTTACAACTGCGGAGCGTTCCTTGACAGTCTTATAGCCCTGTGCCACTTCCTGTGAAGAAAGCGGGGTTCCGCAGCGCGGGCAATAGGGAACGATCTTGAAGCCCTTGTATAACAGCTTTTTGTCCCAGATCTCTTTTAATGCCCACCACTCAGACTCGATAAAATTGTCATCATAGGTCACGTAGGGATCATCCATGTCTGCCCAGAAGCCAACAGTACCGGAGAAGTCCTCCCACATGCCCTTATATTTCCATACAGATTCCTTACATTTTTTGATGAAAGGCTCCATTCCGTACTCTTCGATCTGCTCTTTTCCGTTTAAGCCCAGCAGCTTTTCTACTTCCAGCTCCACCGGAAGCCCGTGGGTATCCCAGCCTGCCTTACGGGGCACATAATAGCCCTTCATGGTGCGGTACCGAGGAATCATATCCTTGATGACACGGGTCAGCACGTGACCGATATGGGGTTTGCCGTTTGCCGTAGGCGGTCCGTCATAGAAGGTATACGTGGGTCCCTCTTTACGGCTGTCCATACTTTTTTCAAAGATATGGTTTTCTTTCCAGAACTGTTCGATTTTCTTTTCACGATCCACAAAATTCAGGTTCGTATCAACTTTCTGGTACATGTTTTAACCTCCTTACAAATTTAAGTAAAAATATTTCCCTTACAACAAAAAAATCCCCGTCCCGTAAAAGGACGAAGACCTGCTGTGTTCGCTATACCACCTGTTACATCGTACGGGCAAATGCCGATACAAGTTCCCTGTAACGGAGGAAAGCCGTCAGTCCCTACCTGTCACCGGACAAGGAACGCTCAGAACTGAAACTCCGGAGTGATTTTCCGCTGCATTTACTTGTACCGGGCTTCCACCTGCCCCGGCTCTCTGCACCTTTCGACACAGCATACTCTCTCCATCATCGTTTTTTCATTTTCTCTTTATGCTGCTATATTATAAATGCAGGAATTTCCATATGTCAAGCTTTTTATGGAAATTTCATACCGTCAGTGTAGACTTTGTGCCGTAAAACGGCTATAATAACGTAATGAATCACCCACGCTTGCAGACACGGTGATTCAGGAGAGTATATTCCAATTTTACGAAGGGTAATCAAACATGAACAGATTCAGAAAAACAGTTAAGACCGCCGTAAGCGGCATTTTGTGTCTCAGCCTGCTGTTTTCACAGACAGGCGTTTGTCTCGCTTCCCAGGAGGATGCGGGAAGTCCTCCGGCCATGGTCTACTATGACGAATGGGGCGACATCGGTTACTTTGATGACTATCTGAACCAGTACGTTTACTACGATGAGAATTTCCATCCGGACGGCGCAGAACCGGTTCCGTATGGTTCTGATCCGGCTTCCGGCAGCGATTCGTCCTACAGCAGTGATTCCTCTTACAGCAGTGATTCTTCCTACAGCAGCGATTCTTCCGGATCTGCCGCAGCCACTCCCACTCCGGATCCGCATATGCCGGCTTATTACGAACCGGTTTCCACGGATTCAGTTGAGGGCTGGCCTGCAGGTCCCGCCATTGAAGGAGGTGCCGCCATTGCCATGGACGCCTCCACCGGGGCGATCCTCTATTCTAAAAATGCAGATACCAGGATGTATCCTGCCAGCATCACAAAGATCATGACCGCACTGCTCGCCTGCGAAAACCTCCATCCTGAGGATACCTATGCCATCTCCGAATCAGCGGCGTACGGAATCGAGCCGGGAAGTTCCAGCATCTATGCAGATACCGGAGAGATATTTACCGTAGAGCAGGAGCTGATGGCACTCATGCTGGAGTCGGCAAACGAGATTGCTCTGGCACTGGCAGAACAGACCGCCGGATCCGTAAAAAAATTTGTGGAAATGATGAACGAACGGGCAAGGCAGCTTGGCTGTACCGGCACACATTTCAATAATCCCAACGGTCTGCCGGATGAAAGCCACTATACGACGGCCAGCGATATGGCAAAAATTGCGAAGGCTGCATGGAACAACCGCACCTTCCGCAAATATGCCACCACTGACACTTACGAGATCCCTCCCACCAACGTGATGCAGGAGACCCGGTACCTGCGGAATCATCACGGCATGATGTCCGGACATGATCACGCCTACGAGGGCGTCCTCGGCGGCAAAACCGGCTATACCGTAGCTGCCGGCAACACGCTGGTCACTTACGCCACAGACGGAAAGCTCGGCATCATCACCGTCGTGCTGAACTCCATAAACGGTGCCTACCCCGATACAGCTTCCCTTCTGGATTACAGTTTCCGGAATTTTGAGCGGATCAGTCTGAAATACAAGAAAAATCCTGTTCCAAAGAAATTTCTTCCCTGTGAACGGTTCATACTGCGAAACTGCGGAAACACCTACCCGTTTTACGCCACCCGCAAATACTATGCCACAGTTCCTGTCGGCACCACGTTTGACAGCCTGACAAAAGAGTCCTCCGTCACCAGGCTGTGCACCGGTCCGTACATCAAGGAGGACACCTACTATTTCAACGGCTATTATGTCGGCTACGGAGTCCAAAAAGAAAGGGAGATCCTTTCAGACCTCCTTTTGATTCCGTCTCTTTAACTGCCTTTTGAGGCGGAGGCTTTCCCGTTTTCCACGGATTTCCTCCGCCTCTTCTTCACTGATCAGTTTCAGTGTCTTAACCGCATACACTTTGTCCTCATCGTTTTTCCGGACACGGATTTTCCCTTTTATCAGTCCATGCTCCTCACAAAGAGATACGCTGTAAAAATTTTTTGTATTATTGGTAAACCAGCGGATTTTCCGCTTTGCCGCCTTCTGGCATACCGGACATCTGGTGCTGGTCACCTCCCGGTCCTTCATGACTTTTTCCCGCGCCGAAAACTCTCTGGACACGTATTTGTCGTATGTGGGATATTTCAGATGCAGCTCTTCCTTTCTCGATTTCGGATTCTGATACACATCTACCGAGGAATTCGGAAACACCCAGGAATCCTCTATCGTCTTCAGGACCTCTGCCGTATAAAAGGCATCTGCCAGCGCCCGGTGAAACCCGTATTTTTTCTCTATTTCCAGCTGATCGATGGCATATTCCAGCGACCGCCGGTTCCGCCTCTCCTCATACCGGATCGCGTACAGTTTCTGCACATCATAATAGATCACAGGCCCCGGGAGCATCTGCAGAACCCCGTAATATTTCATATTTCTCTGCAGCTCTGTCAGATCCTGATTTCCCCAGGTAAAAAAACAGAAGTCCTCTCCGCACCACTCCAGAAATTCATTCACTGCCTGTTCAAACGGCTCTCCGTTTTTCAGATCCTTGTAATCCACATGAATGACCTCATGGATGCTGTTATGAATCCACTTGTACACCTGCGGACGGATCAGTTTCTGAAAGCGGTCCACAAACTCTCTCTTCTGATTCAGTTTTACCGCACCGATTTCTATAATTTCAAAGGGCAGGCGCTGATTTGAATATTTCTTGCCTGCAGGACTCTGATTCCATTCCAGATCAAAGATAATATAATCCATTCTCTTTCCTTCTCACGTCTCATCTTTTCATCCAGTATAACAGACGGAAAAAGTCCTGTAAAGCACCCTAACAGCAGCCGCAGATCACCTCCTGGTTCAGGGCATCCATGCATAGTGTCAGATCCAGCCCCGTGGTATCATACACCTTCATGACCGACCGCACGGACTCGTCCAGCAGCTCCTGACAGATCTCTCTTCCTTTTTTCAGGAATTCCGGACGATAGCAGACCGTCTCCGCCTTTTCCATGCAGGCAATGTAGAGAATATCCGCCTCCACCAGATCCTGAAACATATGGCTTCCGAAAGAGAGCTCCGGCATATAGCCGGCCTTACTGTATGCCACCTCCATGACAGCACTGAAATGGCTGAGCTCTGCATAGGCCGCAGGCACACCCAGCTCCGGCGAGGACGTTCCGATCCGTCCCGGCGCGATCAGCAGCATTTTTTTCCCCCGGTTTTCAAAATACCGGTTGATACTGCCGATGGCTCTCGCAATATTGGTCTTCTGTGCGTACGGAAAGCTGTAATACGCGTGAGGATCCACATAGACAACCACATCTATTTTCTGTTTCCGGGATGCTCCCATCACATTCTTTACAATATGAAACAGTGTATCCTCCTCCTTGCATACCGGGATCTGCACTGCAGCATGCTCCCCGGTCTGCAGAGGACGGCACTGAAGAAGATTTACCTGAAATTCACCGGTCTCCGAAATATTCACCGTATATTCGATGTCCACAGCCTTTCCGTAATGCTTCTGAAGTGCAGTCAGCATCTCCTGCATACAGTCCGTGAACTCCCCGTTCTGAATCAGATGACCGCAGTCCGTGAACAGAATGTCCCTGTACACACCTCTGTCCCGAAACATTCTCTCGGTGTCCCAGTCATGTGAAAACATGTATTTTCGCTGCCACTGCGGAATCAGCGGCACCAGCTCTTCCACCGGCAGATTTTCCAGGCAGTTTTTCTCCAGGTTCAGTACATCCATCCGGTGCTGGGAAAACCGATGATGGTCGGACACGGAAGCAAAGGTCGTCAGATCCGGTCGGTCCAGATTCACCAGCCTCGGATAATCTCCCGGCGTACGGTCCACTGCTCTGGTTCCCAGTCCCACCACCAGCCGGAGCATTCCTGCCTTTGGATCAAGCTCCTTACTCCAGGGATAGCTGTTGTAGGAATATCCCACACCTGCTGCCATAGGAAAATAATACTGTTCCCATCTGGAGCCGGACACTCTCTGCACCAGCAGAGCCATCTGCTCATCCTTCTTCAGAAGCCCCCGCACCTTCCGGTACTCCAGTGCCGAAGGAGACATGGTACTGGCATACACGGTTCTCACCGCATCCTGAAAAAATTCCATCCGCTCTTCCATGGTTCCCGCATTGATACAGAAGACCGAATCATACTTTCCGGCAAACGCATTGCCGAAGCCGTCCTCCAGAAAGCTGCTGGAACGCACGATCATCGGACTGGTTCCGAAATAATCCAGAAGCCGCTTAAACTGCCGGCGGATATTTCCCGGAAAAACACCAGTCAGCAGCTTGTCTCTCAGCCGGTTTGCCGCCTCCCGGTCTTCCGGGTGGCGTTTCTGATACATCCACAGACGCCAGCAGTCGTTGTGAATAATGTAGGTATAATAAATATCAGAAGCAATATAATAGGAATCGTGAGGCTCCAGATGTTTTTCTGCCAGCGGACAGAATTCCCGGACAATTTTCCGGGCCAGCAGCATACCGCAGGCTTTTCCTCCGATCATTCCGGATCCCACCATACGCTCCTTCACCGTCATGTAATCTCTGACCGTAAAGTAACGCCGGATCAGTCCGCGGATCTTTTTGTCCCTGGTCATCATCATACCGCATAGTTTGTCCAGATCCTTCTCCTCCAGCTTTCCCTCCGCCAGCTTCAGCCGCATCTGCAGAAAGAAATCTTCCCAGGAATCCTGCATCTGCTCTCCGGATCCCGCCTCGTCCAGAACCGTATAATAACGGCTGAGTGAGGTGGAATACGTCATCGGGTGAAAGCTCTCATCCAGATCAATTCTGTGCGTGAGGAACATTTCTCCGTGATAGCGGTTTTCCACCTTCAGCGGAGTGAGATAGTAACTGATTCCGGAAAAAAATACGTCCAGAAAAATCTGGGCGCTTTCCCGGATCCGCGATACCGAATCATAAGAGTGTATTCCCCTCATAAGGGGATAAAACGCCACGGAATTCCACTCTCTGATAAAAGGGCAGGTCACCCGCATAAAATTATCCATCATAAGATCCGAATACCAGGCCTCCTGCAGCTGTGACAGACAGTCAAACAGAAAGACCGTCCCTTCCCCTGCCGCCTCGATGATTTCATGGACAGCAAGCGTAAACAGCTCAAAGCCCATTCGCGGGTCCACCTGGCGGATCGTGATTCCTTCTGTGCGATCGGTCAGCGGTTCCTGGCTGCCGAAACGCAGATATATTATTTTTTTTCCTTCGCGAAGCTGTTCCTGTAAAAAAACGTCCGAAAAAAAGCGAAAATGCTGCAATTGTGTTACACGAAATACAACATTTTCGCCCGCTCTGATAAAATCCAGTTTTTTATCAAGGCCTGTCATTCCGGACCTGATCAGGTCCGCCCCGGCGTACCTGTCGCAGGATACACTACGCGAAGTACCTTTCTCCGAGATAACATCATTTTTCATATATAGCCTCAATCCAGCAGCGCCACTGCCACATCGTTTACATTGGTTCCCGTCGGACCTGTCACGATCAGTCCATCCGACGCTTTCAGCGCTGTGTATGCATCATTGTTCTGCAAAACCGAAAATACATCCAGCTGCTTTTCTCTGAGCGCCTCCATCGTCTCACCGTCCACATAGCCTCCGGCTGCATCCGTAGGGCCATCGGTACCGTCACTGCCCACCGAAAATACACAGGCATTCCGGATTCCGGCAATGCCAGGTGCTGCCGCCAGCGCAAGTTCCTGATTCCGTCCGCCCTTTCCCTTTCCGGTAAGGTGGACTACCGTCTCTCCGCCTGCGATATAGCACAGCCTGCGGCCTTCTTTTGCATGCGTACGCAGAACGCTTGCCAGCATACTGCCCGCCTCTCTCGCCTCACAGCACAGCTCATCGGTAAGAAGAACCGGTTCATATCCCAGTCCGGACGCAGCTTTCATCGCCGCCTCACAGAGCTCACGTACACTTCCCGTAATCCGTGTGGTAACATTGGTAAGACACTTCGGTGTCTCCTGCTTCAGAAGCTCCTGTGCCCGCTTTGACAGCTTCAGATCATACTTTTTCAGAATATCCTCTGCCTGTGCACAGGTGGAAGAGTCCGGATAAGCCGGTCCCGATGCGATCATATCCAGCGGATCTCCCAGGATATCACTGAGCACAATGGCATAAACCTGTGCCGGCATGCACGCCTGGGCAAACCGTCCTCCTTTGACTGCAGAAAGACGCTTACGAATGGTATTCATCTCCACAATATCCGCCCCGCAGGCGAGAAGCTGTCTGGTAATATCCTGCAGCTCTTCTCCCGGGATCAGCGGATCCTCAAACAGTGCACTTCCGCCTCCGGAAAGCAGGAATATCACCGTATCCTGTTCCGCAAGTCCACGCACTTTTTCCAGTGCTTTTCTGGTTGCCGCAAAGCTGTTCTCATCAGGAACAGGATGACCGGCTTCCAGACATTCCACTCCGGGGATCTCCCCTTTTACATGTTCATATTTGGTAATGACAATTCCGTCATCCACATGTCCGAGGACACGCACTGCCGCAGCTGCCATCTGCCAGGCAGCCTTGCCGGCCGCCACCAGAACGGTGCGGCCGCCGGCCCCGTGATAATCCTTCAGCGCTTTTTCCACGGCATTGTCCGGCATCACTGCTGCCAGAGCCTCCCGGATGATCTGATCTGCTTTCTGTCTCAATAACTGATTCATCTTATTTATTCACCACGTTTGCAGGACTTCCGTCCACAAAGGATTTTACATTGTCAACAGTGATATCCATAATTCTCTGTCTTGCTGCCTGTGCCGCCCAGGAAATGTGCGGGGTGATCAGGCAGTTTTTCGCTTTCAGAAGCGGGTTGTCACCCTTGATCGGCTCTGTGGATACAACGTCCAGACCAGCCGCATAAACCTTTCCGCTGTTCAGGGCATCTGCCAGATCCTGCTCTACCACAAGCTGTCCGCGGCTGTTGTTGATCAGAATCACGCCGTCCTTCATCTTTGCGATATTATCCTTGTTGATAATACCCTCTGTGGACGGGAACAGCGGGCAGTGAAGGAAGATCACGTCAGACTGTGCAAGAAGTGTGTCCAGATCCACATATTCTGCCAGCTGTCTTCCAGCCTCAGACTCAAATGCGTCGAAGGCAAGAACCTTCATATTCATCGCGTTCAGAATTTTCGCTGTGGACTGTCCGATTCTTCCAAGTCCGATGATACCGGCGGTTTTTCCGTACAGCTCGATCATCGGGAAGTCCCAGAAGCACCAGTCATCGTTGTTCTCCCAGCGTCCTTCCTTGACAGCCATATCATGGTGTGCAAAATGGGAGCAGATTTCCAGAAGAAGTCCCACTGCATACTGACCCACGATCTGTGTTCCGTAGGTCGGAACATTCATTACCGGGATTCCTTTTTCCTTTGCATACTGGTAGTCAACCACATTGTAGCCGGTAGCCAGCACTGCGATTGCCTTAATATTGGGGCATGCATCCAGCGTCTCTTTTGTTATGGGTGTTTTGTTTGTGATCACCACATCTGCATCACCGATTTTTTCGCGGATCACCGGTGCGTCCACATAGGAAACACGGTCATATACAGTCAGTTCTCCAAGTTTCGCAAGCTCATCCCAGGAAAGATCTCCGGGGTTCTCTGTGTATCCATCCAGAACTACAATCTTCATACGTTTATCCCTTTCTTTTTTAGAATACGCCCTGCTGAAGCATTGCATCCGCAACACGTTCAAAGCCGGCAATGTTTGCTCCTGCAACTAAATTATAACCTAAACCGTTCCGTTTTGCAGCATCAACTGAATTTTTGTAAATCGTATTCATAATATTGTGCAGCTGTGTATCAACTTCTTCCTCCGACCATACAAGACGCTCGCTGTTCTGGCTCATTTCCAGAGCAGATGTAGCCACACCGCCGGCATTGACTGCCTTGGACGGAGCAACGATAATGTCTTCCTGATCCATCAGGAAACGAAGTGCATCGTTTGTGGTCGGCATATTTGCCACCTCAATATAATAACGGATATGATTTGCTGCAATCTTCTTTGCTTCTTCCATATGTACGTCATTCTGCATTGCAGACGGCATACAGATATCTACTTTTACGCCCCACGGTTTTTCTCCCGAGAAGAATTCCACACCAAATTTGTCTGCATAGTCCTGCACTTTGTTTCTTCCGGAATTTCTCATGGTCACCAGATATTCGATCTTCTCCGGTGTGTTTACGCCATCCGGATCGTATACATATCCGTCCGGTCCGGAAAGTGTCACAACCTTTGCGCCAAGCTCGGTTGCTTTCTTGCAGATTCCCCAGGTAACATTTCCGAAACCTGCGCAGGCAATGGTCTTGCCCTTGATGTCCTGTCCGTCATCGCGAAGAACATTTTCCAGATAATATACCGCACCGTATCCGGTAGCTTCCGGACGGATCAGGCTTCCGCCGTAGGAGAATCCCTTTCCTGTGAGTACACCGTTTTCGAAGTTGCCTTTCAGTCTTCTGTACTCACCGAACAGATATCCAATCTCTCTTCCGCCGCAGCCCATGTCACCTGCCGGAACGTCCACGTCCGGTCCGATGTAGCGATACAGTGCCTGCATATAACTCTGACAGAAGCGCATGATCTCGTCATCACTCTTTCCGGACGGATCGAAGTCGGAACCACCTTTACCGCCGCCGATGGGAAGCCCGGTCAGGCTGTTTTTAAAGGTCTGCTCAAATCCAAGGAATTTCATGATGCTGGGTGTTACATTTGGCTGGAAACGAAGGCCGCCCTTGTACGGTCCGATGGCGCCGTTGAACTGGCAGCGGTATCCGGTATTGGTGTGCCACTGTCCGTTGTCATCCTGCCATACCACGCGGAATGTGTACATTCTCTCCGGCTCTACCATACGATTTAAAAGATCTACTTTTTCATATTCCGGATGTCTTTCCACAACCGGCTCCAGAGAAGAAAGTACTTCCTCTACCGTCTGGCAGAATTCCGGCTGTTCCGGATATTTTGCCTTAACACCTTCAATTACTCTGTTGATATATGCATTCATTGTCTCTTTCCTCCTAAAGCAATCCTCATCCATTTTGCTTTTTGCTTTTTGCTTTTTATTTTGTTCTCAGTTCTTCAAATGCTTTTGCCATTCTGTCCATAGCTTCCACAATACGCTCATAGCTGCATGCGTAGGAAAGACGGATATATCCTTCTCCCTCTGTTCCGAACGCAGAACCCGGAACGGTTGCAACTTTTGCATGATCCAGAAGATAATCTGCAACCTGTGCCGATGTCATACCCAGGGATTTCACATTTACGAAAATGTAGAACGCGCCTTCCGGAACCTTGCAGCTGATGCCTTCCATGGCATTCAGTGCTTCTACGGCATAATTTCTTCTCTTTTCGTATTCCTTCACCATCATCTGTACATCCGGCTCAGCCTCACGAAGTGCTGTCACACCTGCGTCCTGAACGAAGGAAGCTGCACAGGTATTGATGTACTGGTGTACACGTACCAGGCCCTGGATCATCTCCACAGGAGCGGCACAGTAACCAAGTCTCCAGCCCGTCATGGAGTAGCATTTGGAAAATCCGTTGAGAGTGATGGTTCTTTCTTTCATTCCCGGAAGAGATGCGATGCTGACATGCTTCGTTCCTCCGTAAACCAGTTTTTCATAAATCTCGTCTGCCACTACGATCAGATCATATTTTTTTGCGATATCTGCCAGTTTTTCCAGTGTCTCACGGCTCTGTACAGTACCTGTGGGATTTCCCGGTGTGTTGATAACCATCATTTTGGTTTTATCTGTGATCTTGCTCTCGATCTCTTCCATGTTGATCTGGTAGTTGTTCTCTTCTTTCAGAGAGTAGGTAACCGGAACAACACCAAAGAAATTCGGCACATGGATGTAGTTCAGCCATACCGGATTGGGAACCAGAACTTCATCTCCCGGATTCAGGAATGCTGCCATAGATGCATAAGTTCCTTCACCTACACCGATGGTAACCAGAATTTCCTCCGGCTTGTATTCCACACCGTTTTCCTTGGTCAGCTTCTCTGCGATGGCTGCGCGAAGCTCCGGTGTTCCATAGTTGGATGTATAGAAAACATGGCCCTTCTCCAGGCTGTCATATGCTGCTTTTTTGATAACCTCCGGGGTGTCAAAATCGGGACGGCCGATTTCCATATGGATGACATCCTGTCCCTCTTTCTGCATTTTGTTTGCACGTTCCATCATGACACGGATTCCGGAAAAAGGAAGTGCTTCCATTCTTTCTGCTGTATTAAACATATCTGTTATCTCCTCTCCTTGATGTGTACTGGTTCATTGTCAGTAAGTTTATTTCCAGGGCTCTCTTCCCTGTTTCTGACCTCATTATATGCCCTGTTAATAATAAAGTAAAATGAATTAATTCTATTTAAATCATTTACTATTTTAATAATTATGGGTGAGCCGGTTTTTCTGCTCCAGTCCCATACAGGAGGAAATATGGGACGCAAAATCAGAAGTTATTTTGTGGATTTCCCGGATCTCCATAATGCTTCCCGGAGTATTCGCCGTCTCCATCAGCGCAAAATCTCCGGGCAGGATAAAGGATTTATTCATATTCAGCCCGTCGATCAGCTGTCTGGCCAGAATGTCCCCTCCGCTGTACCCGGACACAATCAGCGCAAACAGACATTTGTCGGCAAACGGTTTTTTGCGGAACAGCGCTGTCAGCCGGTTGATAAAAGCGGTCAGATTTGCCCCCAGGGCATCGTTGTAATTGGGGCACAGAAGGATCAGCCCGTCACACACCTCCAGAGCCGGATATACTTCCTCTACCATAGGGCCGCCATAAAAGCAGCTGGAATTCCGGCTGAAATACATACACATATCATATGGGCAGCCTGCACAGTCCGATACCGTTCCATTCCGGAGAGAAATTTCCCGGACAGTGATCCGGTCCGACAGCTTTCCCTTTATTTCCTTCCAGAGCTGCAGTGTGTTGGAGGTTTCCGGGTTGCAGGAATGAACGCATAACAGACGGGCCTGTTTTTTCTTCGGCCGCTCAAAAGAAAGGATACGTTCCGCAAGATCTCTGGCCGACCAGAGATACGCTTCATAAAGACTACATTTCTGATTGGACGCTATGACTTTGTAATTCTGGAGACTCCCGGTTCCTTCTGTGAGCGGACGGCCCACAAACCAGCAGCCGGCCTGATTGGCAGCCTGTACCACTTCCCGCCCCACTGCCTTCGTGTAGTATTCTCCACTGCCATCTACCAGAATCCCGGCCACGCTGCCTCTGAGGCACCCCGGATGCATCCGCAGAATCTCCATCATGGTATACAGCTTCAGGTTAATCCCGGAGCTTCCCAGTGCTGCAGCAAACAAAATTCTTTTATTCTGCAGTTCTCCCCGGGAAGCCATCTGTTCCAGCATCTCCGGCTCCCGGATCTGCATTGCGGGAATCGTTCCGTTCAACGCATATTCAACTACTGCTTCCAGCCGTTTTTCTTCTTTATACTTCGGCCAGATCAGAATCCATTCCATAATATTTCCTCCAGTCCGCGGTATGACCTTTCCAGCCTGTCAAAAAGGGCTTCCGGAAGGGGCACTTCCTCCCACTGAACTCCCTGCGGGGTCTGCCGGTTCAGAGCCCCAAAATAAAGACCGTTCAGATAAGCCGCGCTGTAATTCCATTCCCCCTTCAGCATTGCCAGAAGTGTCAGAACTGCCGAGGAGATCGCCGGTGCCAGGAAGGGCTTAAACCCAAGCCGGCGCACCTCCAGATTGGCCTTTACCGTCATTTCCGTCAGAGCACGGGAAGCATTGTCATCATAGTGGGCCGGATCTGTACTGTTGGCAATGACAAGATCCTTCCCATGAGGCCCGAAGGCTCTCCCCTCCGTGAGATACAGAGAAAACTCCGGGTGTCTTTTCGCATAGTAAGCAGCACGGGCGTTCATCACACCCAGGCCGCAGCCCCGGATCTGATCCGGTGTCAGGCGGCGGCCCTCCCCCTGTTCCTCCTCTGCCGACGAACGAAGCGCTTCCATACAGAGAAGGTCCACCGGATCCGATACCACCACAAACAGTCCCCGGTATCCCACCCGAGCCGCCTGGCGTGCATAGAGGGCAACAATTTTCCTGTTTGCCTCATACTGCGCCATGCGCACATCCTTCACATCACTGTCCAGGGCAGGTACACTTTTCGTGGCACAGAACAAAAACACATCACAGTCAAACATTTCCTCCCAGGAAACGGCAGATACCTCAGGAATCCGTCTGCCTCCCGGAGGCGGAGCGATCTGAGACAGCTCCGTCTCCATCCGTTTACACTGTTCCGGGCTCAGATCATATAGTCCGATTTTTTCAATCAGTTCCTCTCCCAGAAGCACAAGCCCCAGGGCCACATTCCGTCCCACATCCCCCAGACCGGCCAGATGGACCCGTTTTCTGTCTCCACTTTCTGTCTGCATCCACACCGGCTTCGTCTGTTCCAGACAATCATATTTTCTGTGCGCTTCTGCACATCCGAGTTCCAAAATTGTCTTCATATATCTGTCCCCCTTATTCTCTGTTATTTTTCGCGCCAACCGCTCCAGTCAGTCGGCGAAGACGGCAAAGTTTTTCCAGTTCTTCCTCCAGAATCCGGGACGGCGCCTGCTGCAGTTTTTCCCGGGTCAGTCCTATGCCGTCCGGATATCTGGGTTCCGCTGTCACCTCGCCGATCCGATCCATCGTCAGCTGTCTTCCATACCGACGGCGGTATTCTTTTTCCAGCACCCGGCAGATATCACGGGCATTTTCCAGGCAAACCTGCGACAGCTGGTAAAGAGCACCCAGAGATGCATCCTCCAGAAATGCCGGTATCTCATACGGCAGAATGGTATTTACCGAAGGAATTGCCATCAGCATATCGGACGCTTTTGTTCTGCTGCGCACTCCGTCTCCTCCCAGGAAGGGATACAGATCCGACTCGATCAGCCAGGAGGACAGGTTTGGCACATTATAAACCGCTTTGATTTTCTGTCCGTTTACCCGTGCCAGGTCCCTTCCTCTTCCGGAGATGACTCCCACGATCAGCTCCGCATCTTCGATTCCCTCATCCTGCAGGTGTCTGGATATTTCCTTCATCCGGTAGCCACTGTGATACAGATCGTCCACCAGAAGTACCGGTCTGCGAAACGAGCGTACCGTCCGGATCTGAACCGGAAGGGAAGCATATCCCGGGAAGCTGGAAATAGTAAAGGAAGAAAGATCCTTCTCATATACCTTCTCCGTATCCAGGCCTTTGGTAACCGTGTTGGGAATCCGTACCCCTTTCAGAATCTTGCCAAAAGGAACACACATTTTTTCTCCTTTCCCCCCGGATTCCTCCTGCTCCATGGAAACTCCGTTTTCTTTCGTGATAAGGCGGATCAGCCGATAATTCATCACCTCGGATGCAAAACACAGGATCAGCCGGCCCGGATAAAGGTTTGTCAGTGCTTCCAGAAGGCGGATGTGGCACTTTCTTATGACAAATCTCACCGCCTCGCTGTCTGCCATGGGCTCCTTGACGGAGGAATGCGTATCATAAAAGATCACCAGCGGATGACGCAGATCCAGAAGATACATGTTTTCCAGCCCGCGAACCGGAAGAAAACCGTGCAGCTTCAGCGCTTCCCGATTCTCTCCTTCATCCACACAAAGCGCAAAAGAATAGCTGTTTTCCTGGAAATATTCCAGCACCTCATTGAGAACCGTCAGTCTTCCGTCATCCGAAGCGCTGACCTCCCCCTGGATCTTTGTAATCATCGCCGTTCTGCCGGAGATGAGACTTCGAAGCAGTTCCGCCTGCTCAATACTTCCGCATTCCTGCATTAACTCAGATGGGTCCACATCATGGAATTCCACACTGGAAAAAACCGTCTCTGTATTGGACAGTGTCATTCTCCGGTTCTCCCCTTCTCCTGTCGAAAATTCTGCATCAACAGGAAAATATCTGGCGGTTTTCTTGTAAACCGGCTCCATGGTATATAATCCCAGATGATAAATATAATTCTGTACACCGTCATCCACCAGTCCCAGAATATCTCTTCCTGCATTGATATTTTCCCGAATCCTTGTGGAACTCACCGTCTCCAGAAGGGGCGGCAGCTTCATAAATCGTCTTTCTCCCAGGATGCGTTCCCGGCAGATTCTGATTTCTTCGTCCTTCTCTTCCCCGTTTTCCTGTGCATTTCTGGAAAAAATGATATGCGGGAACTGATGCACGGAATATTCTTCAGGAACTTTTTTGTACGCTGATGCATTCTGAACCACATCGCTGCCCACCACAATATAGATCGAACGATCCTTCAGCATACCGGACAGCTTTTTCATATCTTTCGGATTTGCAATGTTTACAGGAATCTCCTCCGGAAACAGATAGACCTCTTCCATATCTGCAGTTGACATGGAAAGAATTTTTCTTCGCACTTCAAAAGGCTGCGGTTTTTTGGACCAGGAAAATTCATCCAGTGCCAGATAAACCCGAAAGCCCATTTCTCTGATTTTCTCCACAATCTGCTTATGACCCAGAGAGAAGGGATCAAAGGTCCCCGGGAAAAAGGCTGTGGGAAGTTTCTTCTCTTCAAAAGGAAGCGTTCCCTTTGTGGTAAGGTAATCATTGATAAATCGATAAATCCGGTTCAGGGCTGCACCGTTAAAATATACATACAGTCCCAGACGCTCCCAGTTGAGAAGAGTCAGTATTTTTCTTGCAAGGCCGGAAAAATTCTTCTGCTTTTCATCCAGCGTCAGACTGCGGTTTCCAAATAATTCATAGCCGGTAATATAAAACGCCTCCTGAGCGATCTCGTCCCGATAATCTGCCATACCGATGCACAGAATCCCCTCTGCCTGAGAACGCTCCTTCTCCGACAATTTTCCCGAACAATTGTGAAGAATCTTTCCGGCCGTTTCCAGTGCCGCGATTACCGTCCTGGTATGTACTCCGCTGCAGAGCCTGCGAAGCTGACAAAGAACGTATTCCCGTTCTCCCTCATGAAGCAGTGCAAACATTTTGCCCAGGCAGGGCGGAATATATTTGGAAACAGCATATTCTTCGATTTCCAGTGCCCGGATCAGCTCCAGGACGATCTCATGGCTTTGTGTCTCCGTAAGAAAGGGCAGAATTGCCAGCAGATTGTCCCCTGCCTGGAGACGGTTGACGATCTGACCGGAAAACTGCAGCATATGCAGCAAATGCGAGGCATACTGATATAATTCCTCCGGGCTGTCCTCCACGCCCTGTCTTTTTTTCAGAATTTCCAGATTCATGAATTTGTAAATCCAGGGAACCTCCGAACGCTGATTTTCCATATACAGATTGGTCATATCATAATAAATCATGCCCTGTTCGCTGGGAATATGATAGAATTCCCGGATTCTGGCTGCCAGATACTGTACACTGTAAGGTCTCTGCTTCATACCCGGAATGCTTTCCGTAATCAGATCAGACACATTCCGGTCCGGCTTCCATCCCTGACGCATCCAAAGCAGAATAAAACGAAGGGCAGCCACCTGACTTTCTTCCCCGCATTCTCCTGTGACCAGCGCATAAGCAAATTCTGCCAGCGTTTTCACCTGACTTTCGCTGCACTGTTCATATCGGATCTCCGCGCAGCAGTCCATCAGAAAAAACATGGTAAGATTGTCACAGCCCGTGTGACACTGCCGGATATAGGCATCCAGGACACCACTCTGTTTCCCCTGATCCAGCTTTTTCAGCAGCGTATGCAGCACCCGTTTCATGGCAAAGCCCGCATAACGGCGCTCCCGCTCCGCCGCATGCACCTCCGGATATACCAGTCGTTCCAGAAAGCTCTGGAAAACTTCTTCCAGAGTTCCTCCCACCCTCGGCGCCTGATAGCCGCTGGGAATTTCCTTCGCAAAATTGATTTCATAACCGGCCATAAGGATTCCCGCAATCTCCGCAGCCTGCCGGCGGATATCGCCGTCCTTATGGGACAGCATGTCAAAAAGGAATTCCAGAATCACCTGTTTCTGATTCTGCGGTAGATACGCAGAATATTCCTCAATAGCGGTGAGGTAAGCCCGCACATGGCGCCAGTCTCGTTCGGACCGGATGTTCTCCAGAAGACTGATAAACTGTTCCTCCCGGATGGTTGTGCTCATGATGGCAAGATTTGACCGGATGGCAAGATTTTTAAACCGGCAGACAAGCTCCTCTTTGCTCATCAGAGAAGCATAATTCTCTTTTGCCGGCTCGCCCGCTCCGGATACCAGATCCACCGAACATCCCAGCGCAATCATGTAATCCTCAAAATCCTTCAGCTTCGCATATACTCTGGCATAACGCTGCTTCTTCGCCTCATCCACGTTGTCCAGTTTTCCCAGAATCACTTCATAGGCGTCATCCAGACTCCAGAAACGGATATGCTCTTTTTTGTTTTCATCATAAATGCTCTTCACACGGAAATCGGCATAAATCAGAAGAAGACTTTCTGCAGACAGATTTTCCAGCTCCAGATCCCATACGGAATGGTTGGAGGCAATGTCTCCGATGGCCTCCAGGTGATTGCTGCGGCAATATTGGAAGGTGTAATAATAGTGAAGGTACGGGACCCTTCTTCCCTCCTGGGGACGGCATCCGTACTTTCCGATGTCATGCATCAGTGCCGCACCGGACATCAGACCAAGGTCCACCGGAACCCCTTTTTTTGCCAGCTGTCTTGCCATATACATGGATACATGATGGACTCCGGCAATATGTCCCAGCGTGTTGTAAGGTGTACATACCTGAGAAAGACGCATAAAGGCATAGACTCCCCCCGCACCGAAGCATTCCAGAAAACGTCTGTATTCCGGTAGAATACTGCAGTATTTTTCTTCTTCTTTTTTCAGAAGGGCAAAATTCCGACAGGGGTCAAAAGGCCGTTCTGCCGCTTCCCGCTCAAACAGGGCGGTCAGGATTTCCATATAATATGAAACCGCCTGCTGCGCACCCCGGATTTTTTTCACGGTATAATTTTCCGGAAAGTATTCTGCCAGAAGATAGTGGAATACATAGTCAAGCCATCCCTCTTCCGGTATTTTTTCACACATCTGTTCCATGTACGGCCGGCACAGTTCCAGCACCTGCCTCAGGTTTACGCCTTCTTCCGGCATTTCATATTCCGTAATCATTTTTGGGTCCCTCATAACTCTTTTCCTCATTTCCTTTTTTCTTCTGCAGGTGTCAGAATTCTGCACAGGAAGCTGTGCCGGACCGTTTTCTGCACAGGATTCTGACACCCGGATCATGCAGAAAAAGGAATGCCATTTCCGGCATTCCTTCTTCTGTAAGGTATCATACTGCAGTTTCCGGGTTTGTCCGAAAATCAGATTTTCCGTATTCCTTTAAGAATTATATACGTCTTTATCCAGCTGTCCTTCCGATGCGTTTACGATCACGTTAACTGCTGCGTCGCCGATAACGTTCAGAGGCAGAAGAGACATCTCAACCGGTCTGTTGATTGCAACTACCAGAGCATAGCCCAGGAGGCAAAGATCAGATGTCCAGCCCATACCGGAAAGAACGGTAAAGATCATGGTTGTTCCGGCGATCGGAATAGCCGGTGTTCCGGCAGCGGCACAGATGGAAAGAAGTGCCATTACGATCATGTTTGCCGGTGTGACATTGATGCCAGCTGCGGTTGCAATAAAGGTTACCGCAAACATATGCATCATGGTAGTACCATTCATGTTGATGGTCATACCGGTCGGCAGTACAAAGCTTGTGATTTCCTGAGAACATCCCAGCTCATTCAGACAGGTTTTTGTGTTCAGCGGAAGTGTTGCTGCGGAGGAGTTTACAGAGAATCCGAAAACGCCAACCTTAGCCATCTTCTTCAGGAACTTGGACGGGTTCAGTCCGGTTGTAACAAAAATACCAATCGGGTAAAGTACACAGCAGGTAATCAGCAGTGTAGCCATGGCTGCAACAATGTAAGCAGCCGCCGGTTTCAGATATTCTGCTCCGTAGATTGCGAAGGTTCTGGATACCAGACAGAAGATTGCCACCGGTCCGATCTTGTTGATCAGGAAGTTCAGATACATCTGGATGATTTCGTTGGCACTTTCAAATACCTTCTTCAGTGCTGCTGCCTTTTCTCCCAGAGCGTTCATACAGATACCGATGACAACTGCGGTAAATACAACTGCCAGGATACTGTTGTTTGTGCTGAACGCGGAAGTAATGTTATTGGGCACTGCATTGACAATTACTGCAAGAGGGTTAAATGCATCAATGGTGCTTGCTTCACTGAGGCCATCTGCCACAAGTGTTACATTAAACAGTCCGACAGACTTGATAATGTAGGCAACGGCACAGGCAATTGCTGCACCAACTGCATAGAATGCAAAGAATCCGGCAAGTGTTTTTCCTGCAATTCTTCCAAGCTTTGTAGAATTGGAAATGCTGCAGAGTGCCAGGCTTAAGGATACCAGTACCAGCGGAACGATGGCAGCCTGAAGACCTTTCATAAACAACTGACCAATAATATAGAAGATACCGATTGCTTTTACGCCATCTGCGCTTGTAATATCCTGGAACAGAATGTTATTGATGGTTTTCCAGGTCGCTTCGCCGCCGTTATTTAACAGATTCTGGCGAATCATCATAAAGATCAGACCGACAACAATACCACCAACCAGAGCTGCAATCATTTTCTGGGCGATCGGTCTTTCCTGTTTTTTCGTTTTTCCCATTTTCCCTCTCCTGTTATGTAGTTTTTTTAAGGCTCCCGGAAACGCTTATCGAAAAGCCCTGATTTCAATTCCCTCTTTTTTGAAGGCTTCCGAAATTTTCTGAACAAAGGCAATTGCCTTTGGTCCGTCTCCGTGTACACAAAGAGTATCCCCTTTGATATCCAGTTCCTTTCCGCTGTATCCGGTAACCTTTCCTTCCTTGATCATGCGAATGCACCGTTTGATTGCTTCATCCTCATCCGTGATCATGGAACCTTCCAGTTTCCTTCCTCTCAGAGAAAGGTCGTCCTCATATGCACGGTCTGCGAAAATTTCACATGCAGTGCGAAGTCCGATCTTCTCAGCCTCTTCTCCGAGAACTGCGCCTGCGCAATAATACATAATGATGTCCGGATCAATTTCATAACATGCCTCACAGATAGCCCTTGCCAGCTGTCTGTCATTCTGGCACATATTTCCCATCGCTCCATGGGGTGCCACATGATGAATTTTGATTCCGTAGCTGGTGGTGAATGCAGAAAGCGCACCGATCTGATATTTCACATAGTTCTTGGCTTCCTCAAAAGAAAGATACATTTTTCTTCTTCCGAATCCCAGAAGATCCGGATAGCTGGGATGCGCTCCCACTACAACGCCTCTTTCCGCAGCCATTTTTACAACCCGTTCCATAACCATGGGATCGCCTGCGTGCCAACCGCATGCCACATTCGCTGCGGTAACATATTTTAAGATTTCCGCATCATCACCAAGCTTATATGCGCCGAAGCTCTCGCCAATGTCGCTGTTCAGATCTACTGAATACATACCCTTTTCCTCCTTGTGTCACTGTTGGTCTTTTAAATTTTTTACTGTTCGGTACCGATGTATATTGCATCTGTACAGGAATCCTGCGCGTCCGCAGTAAGTATACAGATGTAACCAGAATTAACTGTTCAGGGACTGCTCCAGAGCTTTCATCTCTTCAAGCTCCCTGATGTACAACATATGTGCCAGCTCCATGCTGACGTGAATGAAACGGACCCTCATGCCCGGCTTCGCCTGTGCAATCTTGGGAAGATCCGCTGTAATGACGGTTCCTATTTTTGTATAGCCGCCTACCGTCTGTCTGTCAGCCATCATGATGAAGGGCTGCCCTGTGGTAGGTACCTGGATAGAACCAAAAGCGATTCCGTCACTGATGATATTTCCGTCTTTGATGTGTTTGATCGGAACTTCGCGCTCCAGTCTGCACCCCTGACGGTCAAACTCATTGGTCACTTTGGAACTGTACCAGAAAAATTTTCTCTGTTCTTCTTCGGAGAAAGCATCCTCCTGGGGGCCCAACACCACTCTCAGAGACACCTCATCCGTAGGATATACCGGAATGGGATAATGTCTTTTTTCCATTGCCGGAAGCTCTGCCTTTGGTGCTGTGAATCCAATACGGTCACCTTTTTTCAGGGCTCTTCCTTCGAAGCCGCCCAGCTTTTTCGCTGCAAGAGTGGACTTGGATTCCATCACCAGCGGAATGTCCAGACCGCCTGCAAAGGCGATGTATCCACGGCATCCGCCGCCTGCTGCAAATCCAAACCGAAGCACATCTCCTGCGTGAACTGCGACTGCCGCATACCGGGGAATCGGCTTTCCGTTTACGGACGGCTGCATATCACCTCCTGTGACTGCGATCACATTGTCCTGATCAAATTCAAGATCCGGACCTTTAAATGTAATCTCAAGCGCCCCTTCTCCCTGTGGATTTCCCACAAGAATATTTGCAATATGAAAAGCTCTGGCATCCATCGGTCCCGACGGAGTAACGCCATACTGCTGATATCCAAATCTACCCTCGTCCTGTACGGTTGTAAGCGGACCAGGATCTTTTACAAGAATTCCCATATCTGACCTCCATGCCTTATCTGAATGATTTCTGTCTCAAATGATTTCGATTACTCTTCTACGTGAACCTTAACCTGATAGGTACCGGCTTCATCCGCCCGGCGGATAGCGTCATATTCTTTCTGACTGACCGGAACATAGCGGACCCATTCTCCCGCATGTACCAGGAACGGATCTTCTTTTTTATAATCACAAATGGTCAAAGGTGTGGAACCGATGATATTCCAGCCACAGGGCTGTTCAAAAGGAATCAGATCCGACAGATTCAACTGTACCACAACAGATCTCTCCGGAATTTTCACTCTGGCAGTATCTCTTCTCTTGAAGGAGAAAGGTTCTTCAAATCTGGCAGAATAGGGATGTCCGGGTGCAAATCCCAGCATATACACATAATAATCATGAGAAGAATGCTTCCGGATGATTTCTTCCACAGTGGTATTCTCCAGCTGTGCACAGAGCTCCAGATCCGGTCCTGTTTCTCCGCCATAGAGGATGGGAACCTCACGGACGATTTTTTTCGTGCCTGCGATATCTTTCATATTGTCCACACGCTGATATATTTCATCCTTCAGCTGTTCCAGACTGATCACATCCGGACGATAGTGAATCATCAGTGATGCATAGGTGGGAACCATTTCACGAATCCCGTTCACAGGCTTATTCTTTAATTCTTCATGCAGCATAAGAACCTTCCGGTTTACCTCAAGGCTGATTTCATCCCCCATCTGAACGGAAACCGCCTGATCTCCGGACATTAAAATTTTTACATCCATCCTTCTTTTTTACCTCCGGTCAATAAACAAAATTTCACAAAAACTTTACCGGCACTTCATGTTTGCCTGATGATTTTTACGTACTTTTTTCTAAACAAAATATACCATAATCTTTAAATAAATAAAAATAAATTATTTGTTCATCTTTTATAAACATAATTTATATATATTATATATAATTATATATAAGCAAAAAAGGGGATGCATTTTCTATGCATCCGCCTCTGTGTATCGATCCATGTAGCGGTCCAGACCGCTGTCGGTAAAGTACTGGTTGATCCGCTCCTCAAACACCTTTAAGGTATCCAGCTTTGCCTCATTCATATCCTTATGCCTTACAATATAGGTAATTCTTTCCGGCGGCCTCTTCTTATTACCGATTTCGCTGACAAACACCTTCTGTTCGTTCTGCAGGCGGTTTACCACCGTTACCGGGGCGATTGCCCAGCGCCCCTTGTCCCTGAGAAATTCCGACAGCAGGGAATAGGTATCCACCTCCAGACTGTTTCGTTTCCCCTTGGATATCACCTGCTCATGCCAGATCTGATAATTGGTTTCCCACAAAAAAGCAATTTCATTTTCCGGATCCAGTTCCTCCGTATTGATCTGATTCTTACGGATGGCGCTGTCCCACTCCTGCACGATATACATTTTTTCCCGCAGAACCGGTTCCGAAATAATATTCTTAAAATGCAGATGATGGTAAACAAACCCCACATCGATGGTACGCTTCTCCAGCAGCTCGTATATTTCATAGGAATAATGCGTGGAGATATTCAGTTTCAGATTCAGCTGTGTATCCCTTAAAATGGAACGATACAGATCTCTGAGAATGCAGCTGTTCAGGGTATCCGTGCTTCCCACGCACAGGTACATTTCCTCACTGGAATTTTTCAGCAGCATGGTTTCCTTCATAAGAGAAAGCCACCTCTGGGCAATGGGAATAAATTCTTCCCCCTTTGGTGTGAGTTCCACCTTTTTATATCCCTTTTTTCGGATCAGAAGGGATACGTTCAGTTCCTCCTCCAGAAGCTTCAGCCGATGGCTGACAGTTGGCTGAGAGACAAAAAGACTTTCCGCCGTTTTTGTAATGTTCCTGGTTTTTACCAGCGTAAGAAAGGTTTCAATATCTGCCTGATTCATAATTCCCTCCGTTCGTTATTTCTATGTATCTGTCCGGGTCTTCTCCCGGCCTGTCTGCCTCGTCATGGTGCTGCTTTTTGGTGTATTATATCCTTTTTTTCAATAATAAACAACATTAATTTTATTAAATAAATTAATTCATTTTTCATATGTTTTCTTCTGTGCTATATTGATACCAGAAAACAAAAACACGGAGGTAAAAGACATGTTCGATATTATAAAACACTATGACAAAGTGTCTCCCGAATTAGTTGAGAAATTTTCCAAATTTGAAGAAAGCGCTTCCATCCATGAAAGCATGGGCAGAACCGGTGCCATGGGCGGAAAAATCCATCCGGTATGGCCGGGATCCAGAATCTGCGGTGTTGCAATGACTGTAGAAGCAAGACCTGGTGACAATGTTATCATCCACAAAGCCATTGATATGTTAAAGCCAGGCGATGTACTGATGATCGCTTATTCCGGTGACACACGTACCGGCGGAATGTGGGGCGGCATGATGAGCGCTTCCGCGCAGGCAAAGGGCTGTGTCGGAATGATCACAGACGGTGCCGTAAGAGATACCATGCTGATGAAGGAATTAAACTTCCCGGTATTCTCCCAGGCAATCAACGTAGTCGGAACCACCAAAGCATTCCCGGGAAAAATCAACCATCCGGTTACCATGTGCGGTGTAACGGTAAATCCAGGAGACCTTGTATTTGCAGATAACGATGATGTCGTTGTTGTTCCGAAGGAAATCGCGCAGCAGGTTTATGACATCACACTTGCCAGAGAGCAGAAGGAAGAAGTGCTCCTGAAGAGAATCCAGAATCATGAGGGTACCACCTATGATTTATCCGGCTTCAACAAAATCGTAGAATCCCTGAATCTGACAGAAGAGCCGGACTAAACTTTCGCCAGCCAGTGTATCTCCTTCTGACAGTCTTTTGCCGGAAGGCGGCACACCAGTATGATATATTTCCTCTCGCACCGGTATTTTCAGGCTTATGCTTGAATACCGGTGCGATTCCGTTTATGATAATAGAAAATCACCAGGAGGTACCTGAATATGGAAAAACTGATCGTTCTGGGCACCGGAAATGCCCAGGCCATTCACTGCTACAACACCTGCTTTGCCATGAAAAAGGGCGAGGAATATTTTCTCACAGATGCCGGCGGCGGAAACGGAATTCTTCTTGCACTGGAAAATCAGAATATTCCGCTGGAAAAGATCCATCATATTTTTGTGACCCACGCCCACAATGACCACATTCTTGGAATGGTATGGATGATCCGCATGATCGCCACCAGTATGAACAAAGGCAAATATGAAGGCGATCTGCACATTTACTGCCATTACGAGCTGGTAGAAACCATCAAAACCCTCTCCTGCCTGACGGTGGGAAAAAAATTTACAAAGCATTTTGACAGCCGCATTCTTTTCCACGTGGTATCCGACAACGAATCCATGGAAATTCTGGGTGACCGCTTCACCTTCTTTGATATCGGCTCCACCAAGGAAAAACAGTTTGGCTACAGCATACACATGGACAACGGCGTGACCCTCGCCTTTCCCGGAGATGAACCTTATCATCCGGAGCTGCTTCCTTATGTGCAGGGAGCGGACTGGCTCCTGCACGAAGCTTTCTGTCTGTATGATCAGCGGGATATTTTCAAACCTTATGAAAAGCACCACAGCACGGTTATGGACGCATGCCGCCTGGCGGAAGAGCTTCAGATCCCCAATCTGATTCTCTGGCACACCGAAGACAAGGACATCGCGCACCGAAAAGAAAAATATACCGCCGAGGGAAAGGAATATTATCACGGAAATCTGATGGTTCCAAACGACGGAGAATCTTTTACCTTTTAACACACACCGACGCTCAAAGAGGAATTCCGAATATGGACTTTATTTTTAAGATGCTGAACCTGCAGTTTATGCTGTTTGCTCTGATCATAACAGGGATCATTGCCAACAAACTGAATATCATTACATCCAAAAACCGGAAGTCTTTCTCCGATCTTCTGATCAATATTGTGCTCCCCTGCAATATTGTGAATTCCTTTTTGAGCAAGGTGGACATTTCGGGAGAATTTTTTCACAACTGTATTCTGGCCATTCTTTTATCCTGCTGCATACAGCTGTTCATTCCCTTTATCAGCCGGTTCCTTTTTGCGCGCTTCAAAAAAAACGAGAAAAGCATCATGACCTACGGCATGATCTGCTCCAACTCCAGCTTCATCGGCATCCCCGTCGCAGAAGCCCTTTACGGAAGTCTGGGGGTCATGTACACCTCCATCTACCAGATTCCCATCCGTTTTACCATGTGGACTGCAGGTCTGTCCCTCTTTACCCAGGTAGATAAAAAGGATGCCTGCAGAAAACTTGCAAAGCATCCCTGTATCATTGCTATTTTTGTCGGCTTTTTCCTGATGCTGCTGCCGGTGTCTCTGCCTTCCTTTCTGCAGAACACCATAGCCTCCGTGAGCCGCTGCACCATTCCTCTGTCCATGTTCGTAATCGGAGCCATTCTTGCAGATGCGGACATCCGGACGATTTTCACGAAAAAAACTCTGTATTTTACCTTACTGCGGCTGATCCTGTTCCCGCTGTTTATCTTTCTGGTTCTGAAGCCGTTTCATCTGGATCCGCTGCTGGTAAGCATCTGCGTGATCATGTCCGGCATGCCGGCCGGAAGCACCACTTCCGTCCTGGCTGACAAATACGGATGCGATCCCGTATTTGCCTCCCAGATCATCTTCGTATCCACGCTGTTCTCCATTTTCACCATACCGGTGCTGGGACTGCTGGCGTGACGCACGGCGTCCGTCAAAGCAGAATACGATTTTATCTCCGAAGCTTTCCTGCCTTCTTCCCTTTCAATACGACACAGGAATGGGTGTACGTCACAGTGATCAGCAGCCACATCGCCGCAACCACAATGATGGCAAGAAGTCCCGTATTGCAAAACAGATGCATCAGCATGGTTATCAGAAGAAATGCCGGAATCCCCTTGTTCATCATCTGATATGTCTTGTAGGAGCTCTGGAAAATCACTTCCTTTTCGGCCTCATCGCAGCTGTTCAGCCATTGCTTCTGGAACTTCAGCGAGGAGGGGTCTCCCTGCTTTTCCGGATGTGTATTCTGAATTCTCTTTATATACCGGATCTGCCAGAATGCATCATAGATCCAGCAGGATATGAAAACAATACTGGCATACAGAAGATTATTCCTCGCCCCGTCCGAACTGTCTATATACCGAAAGGAATACCCCACAGACAAGACAATAATGCTAAGTACCTGTGACAGGATGTTCATATTCAGTCCAAAAGCACCTGCACGCTCTTCCTCATATTCCCAGTAATCACACTCTTCATCCTCCGATCGGAGCACTTCCGCACCAATCTTTTTCAGTCTTCCAAGACTGATCTCTCCGGCCAGAACCGTGAGTACGGTCAGCCCTCCCAATATGGGCAGCAGCATCCTTTGCATCCAGGCCAGCGCAAAATCCGCTGCCATGCCGATGTCAGCACCTGACCGGCTGCCGATGAATGAAAATCCAAAACCAAGGATTCCCCCTGCGACTGCAGACAGCAGTATAATGACCCCCATTTTCAGATATGAATTTGTCTGTTTCCTGTTCATACTTCATCCTCCTCATAAACAAATATGTCCTCCACTGTCGCCTGACATATTTTCGCCAGCTTCAGCGCCAGCGAAACCGACGGTGAATAATCTCCCCGTTCGATCAGACTGATGGTCTGCCTGGATACGCCGGCCAGCTTTCCCATTTCTGTCTGATTGATTCCCAGTTTTGATCTGTATTCCTTCAAATTATTCAATAATGGCAATGTACCATCTCCTTCTATTCATTTTCCGCGGAATCATTTGACAACTTTCCTTGTCATCCTTACTATAGCATTGACAAATATACTTGTCAATACATTTGACAAAAAAAGTTGTCAAATATGAGATAAGCATCAAAATGGCTGAAAATATTTCTCTGCTTGCATACCGGAGATATATTTGATACGATATCACTAATGCGCCTCGAGGCAAATATTCGTCTCGTGTGCCTTACGATACATATCACAGATCAGAAAGGCTTATCACTATGAAAGACCATATGTTTTCCGACAAATTTTTCTGCAGAAAGCTGCTGCAGCTGACGGCACCGATTGCCTTGCAAAGTCTGATGCTTGCCTCTGTGGCAGCGGCAGACGCGATCATGCTGGGCAGCTCCGATCAGAATTCCATGGCTGCCGTCTCTCTTGCCACACAGATTCAGTTTATCCAGAATATGATACTGCTTGCATTTGTGTCTGCCACCGGCATTCTGGGCGCACAGTACTGGGGAAAGGGTGACAAACGAACGGTAAACGACATCTTCTGTATGGCGCTTCGGTACTGTGGAATTACTTCTTTCCTGTTTTTCATCAGCTGCGTTTTCTTTCCGCGGTATCTGATGATGGTCTTTACAAACGAAAACGTACTGATCGATATCGGTATCCACTATCTGCGCGTTGCCGGATGGTCCTACCTTCTGACCGGTATTTCCCAGTGTTATCTGGCAGTGATGAAGGTCAGCGAGCACGCTTCCAAAACGGCACTGATCAGTTCTGTTACGGTAATCATTAATATTGTTCTGAATGCAGTATTCATTTTCGGTCTCCTTGGCGTTCCGGCAATGGGCGTGCAGGGCGCTGCACTGGCAACGCTGACTGCACGTATCATCGAGCTGATATGGTGTGTTTTCTGTTCCCGAAAAGAAGGTTATATTCATCCGGACTGGAGCCGTTTTATGAAGCGCAACGCACTGCTGGCCTCCGACTTCCGGAAATGTGCACTCCCGCTTCTGGGCGGCGGCCTGTTCTGGGGAGTCGGTTTCACCTCCTACACCGCCTTTATGGGACACATGGGAACCGACGCCGCTGCCGCAAACTCTGTGGCAGCGGTCATCCGGGACCTGATCTGCTGTCTGTGCAATGGAATCAGCAGCGGCGGCGGAATTCTGGTAGGAAATGAACTGGGTGCCGGAAATCTGAAAAAGGGCAGACTGTACGGAGACCGGCTGGTGAAGCTGGCGTTCCTGTGCGGTATCCTTTCCACCGCAATCATGCTTGCTGTCATTCCTCTGGTGATCCGTTTTGTAGAATTGACAGACCAGGCCGGCTCCTATCTGATCGGCATGATGCTGATCATGGCCGTTTACATGATCGGCCGGGCCATCAACACCATTATTATCAACGGAATCTTCGCCGCCGGCGGAGATACTCTGTTTGACATGTACAGTCTGGCAATCTGTATGTGGGGAATTGCCATCCCGCTGGCCGCAGCGGGAACCTTCCTTTTTCACTGGCCGGTTCTGGTCGTGTACGCCTGCACCTGTCTGGACGAGGTCGGCAAAATTCCGTGGGTAATGATTCACTACCGAAAATACATCTGGGTGAAGGATCTGACCCGGGATATCCTGTCATAAATACACACTCATCTGGTCCCGGAATAAAGCGGACAAGTCCGCATCTGGTCGCACAAAAAACTCCCCGAAGGCCAAACGCATATATCTGCGTCTGTGCCTCCGGGGAGTTTTTACTTTAGCCGGAAATCATTTTATTTCCCTGCCGCTTCATTAAATTCATTGATGATGGACTGATCCGGTGCCGGTGTTGCCAGACTGACTGCCACGATCATGACACATGCCACGATAAATGCCGGGAGCAGTTCATAAATATTCCAAGCACCGCCCATGGGACGAACCAGATACTTCCACACAAAAATCATAATGCCTCCGGAAAGCATTCCGGCAAGAGCTCCATAGCGGTTGGTCCGCTTCCAGAACAGCGAAAACAGAACTACCGGGCCGAAGGATGCTCCGAAGCCGGCCCATGCAAAGGAAACGATCTGGAATACAGAGCTTCCCGGGTCCTTTGCCAGAATCACTGCAAATACCGCCATCACAAGCAGCGTGATACGTGCTGCCACGATACCGCTTTTATCTTTTCCCTGAATCTTTTCTCCCAGCAGGTCCGAAGATACGGCGGAAGACGCAGCCAGAAGCTGAGAATCCGCAGTAGACATGGTGGAAGCCAGAATTCCTGCCAGGATCACACCAGCCAGCAGAGCCGGAACCACACCGTGGGAGCTGAGAAGATCTGCAATTTTGACAATAATTGTCTCGGAATTGGAACCCTCCAGCAGTTCGATCGCACCTGTGCTGCTCATTCCCAGGCCGACGATACCGATCAGCACTGCCACTGCCATGGAAATCGTAACCCAGATAATCGCAACTCTTCTGGAAAGGGACAGCTTGTTTTCATCCTCGATTGCCATGAAACGAAGAAGAATATGCGGCATTCCGAAATATCCAAGTCCCCACGCCAGGGTAGAGACAATGGTAATAAATCCGTAGGATGCGGAGCCGCCGCTCACTGCATCATGAGATGCAAACATTGTCAGATAACCGGACAGCGATTTCGCATTGTCCATCACCGCGCCCATACCGCCGGCTGTCTGAACTCCGAATACCAGTACCACTACCAGAGCGATGGTCATGATAATGCTCTGAATAAAGTCTGTGGTGGATGCCGCCAGGAATCCGCCCAGGGTAGTATAACCCACAATAACGATCGCGCTGATGATCATTGCCGTCGTATAGCTCACTCCGAACAGGCTGGAAAACAGTTTTCCGCATGCAGCAAATCCGGACGCGGTATACGGAATAAAGAAAATAACAATGATAACTGCTGAAATCAGAATCAGCGTCCCGCTTTCATCGTGAAAACGGTTTTTGAAAAACTGAGGCAGCGTGATGGAGTTATTTGCCACCTTTGTGTAGCGCCGCAGTCTTTTTGCCACTACCAGGAAATTGATGTAAGTACCGATGGCAAGACCGATGGCCGTCCATCCTGCATCTGCAATACCGCTTAAGTAAGCTACTCCGGGAAGACCCATCAGCAGCCAGCTGCTCATGTCCGAGGCCTCTGCACTCATGGCTGTGACAAATGGTCCCAGCTTACGTCCTCCGAGATAAAAATCATCTGTGTTCCGGTTCTGTTTGGAGCAGCGGTACCCGATATACAAAACCAGCGCCAGATAGACGATGATCGAAATCATAATACAAATTTTTGACTGTGTCATATTTTCTCTCCTCTCCTTCGTATCCCGGGCACCCGGTCTTTCCCTGCCCGCGATACAGCTTGTACAATGATAGAGTATAGCAGAAAACAACCGCATCATCAATCAGAACGCAGTATAGACTATATTCTGTACAATTTTTTCCGCAATATCAAATATTTCCATATTTTATAAGGATTTTTTATTAGACTAAACACAAAATAAAACAGTATACAGAATTGTATTTTTTTCAGTACAATCGCTCGTCTCCTCCTGAGAAACCGGAAATAGAAAAAGCCCGCCGAAAACCGGCGGGCTTATGTTACTGCTTATCCGATACAATTTCCTTCAGGGATGTGGCAAGTCCTGCAATTCCCTGGATATCTGACGGAATAATAATTTTGGTTGCCTGTCCGTCCGCAACCTTGGCGAGAGTTTCCAGACTCTTCAGGGTGAGCACGGATTCATCTGCTCCGGCCTCCCGGATCATGCGAAGACCTTCTGCCGTCGCCTGCTGCACTTTCAGCACCGCCTCGGCCTGACCTTCCGCTTCCTTAATCATCCGCTCCTTCTGTGCCTCCGCACGAAGAATCGCAGCCTGCTTTTCTGCCTCCGCATCAAGAATGGCGGACTGTTTATGACCCTCTGCCACCAGAATGGTAGACCGTTTCTCTCCTTCCGCCTTCAGAATGGCTTCCCGGCGCTCTCGCTCTGCCTTCATCTGTTTTTCCATGGCATCCTGAATCGCTGCCGGCGGAATAATGTTCTTCAGCTCCACGCGATTTACCTTGATTCCCCACGGATCGGTCGCAACATCCAGCGATGCACGCATCTTGGTGTTAATGACTTCGCGGGAAGTAAGCGTTTCATCCAGCTCCATGTCACCAATGATATTTCTCAGCGTCGTGGCTGAAAGATTCTCGATTGCCATGATCGGACTTTCCACGCCGTATGCAAACAGCTTTGGATCCGTAATCTGGAAAAATACCACGGTATCGATCTGCATGGTAACATTATCTTTTGTGATAACCGGCTGCGGCGGAAAATCCACCACCTGTTCCTTCAGATTTACCTTTCTTGCCACACGCTCAATAAACGGCAGCTTGATGTGGATTCCGGTATTCCAGGTGGCACGGTATGCCCCCAGACGCTCCAGTACCACGGCATACGCCTGCGGCACGATACGGATGTTTGCCAGAAGCATCCACACGATCAGTATAATAATGATGAAAAATACAATTGCCATTTGATGTCCTCCCTGTCTGATAAGATCGTAAGGATCAGCTTTTCTCGCTGTATCCCTTAAAGAAATCCGTCAGCGCATCCAGTGTTTTCACAAGAACCGGAAGCTCCTCCTCACTGAGCCGGTCCACTACCGCCTGCGTCATCTGCCGGTGATAATCTTCATGATGTCGGTAGGCTCCCTCGCCCTTCGGCGTGAGATTCACCATCACCACTCTTCGGTCTTTTTCACTTCGATGTCTTTCCACATACATCTTTTTCACCAGATGATTCATAGCTGTCGTCAGTGTTCCGACGGTGACATTAAGCTTCTTTGCAATCGCTGACATATTGTTGCCCGGACCAGGTCCGATGGCCTCAATCACATGCATATCGTTGTTGGTGAGATCCTGAAATTCCTCCGTAATGATCGCCTTTTCTTCCAGCTCCCATATTTCGTTTATTAAGTTTACCAATACATCGTTTATCTTTCTGTACGCTGTATCCATCTCAAGACCTCTTCTCATCCAAACTTTTGTCACACCATTATTATACACTCGTCCGGCTGCCGGTAGCAACCCTTTTATAGCATTCGAAAACGATTATATCGATGTTCCAGGAGCGCTTCCTCAGACAGCGCCTCATAGCGTGCCAGAAATGCTCCGATTTCCTTCTCCAGCGGCTCCGTCACATACGGCAGCGTCTCCACAGTCAGATGGTCCGGCTCGGAAAATACCTTTTCCACGATATTTCCTTCATAGAGATGCTCCGCCGTCATCTTCATAACCTCTGATGCTTCCTTTGCCCTTGTGCTGTCCTTCCACAGGATGCTTGCGAAGCCTTCCGGGGACAATATAGAGTATACCGAATTTTCCAGAATCCATACTTCATCCGAAGTGGCCATTGCCAGAGCCCCTCCGCTTCCGCCCTCTCCGATGATCACCGACAGGATTGGAACCTTCAGCGCAGACATTTCATAGAGATTTTCCGCGATCGCCTCGCCCTGTCCCCGCTCCTCTGCACCGATGCCACAGAATGCCCCCGGCGTATCCACCAGACAGATGACCGGTCTGTGAAACTTCTCTGCCTGCTTCATCAGGCGCAGCGCCTTACGGTAGCCCTCCGGGCCCGGCATTCCGAAATTTCTGCGGATGTTTTCCTTGGTGTCGTTTCCCTTTTCCTGGGCGATCACCGTCACCGGGCGCCCGTGAAACCACGCAATGCCTCCCACAATGGCAGGATCGTCTCCAAAACGGCGGTCGCCGTGAAGCTCCACAAATCCGCCGAACAGTTCCCGGATATAATCACTCCCTACCGGCCGGTCTTTCCTGCGGGAAATCTGAACACGATCCCAGGCCGTTTTCGTTTCCTGGGCTTTTTCGGGAACCGCCGTCTCCGGATCCGGACTTTCTTCCGGCTGCAGTTCGCTCTTCTCATGGAGCCGGAGAATCTCATACAGCGTATCCCGCAGCTTTGGCCGTTCCACAATTCCGTCCAGAAAACCATGCTCCAGAAGAAATTCTGCCCGCTGAAATCCCTTCGGCAGTTTCTGGCGAATGGTCTGTTCGATGACTCTGGGACCGGCAAATCCAATCAGTGCCTGCGGCTCTGCCAGGATCACATCTCCCAGCATGGCAAAGCTTGCCGTGACGCCTCCTGTGGTAGGATCCGTGAGAACACTGATATACAGAAGTCCGGCATCACTGTGACGCTTCAGTGCGGCGGAGGTCTTTGCCATCTGCATCAGCGATACAATTCCCTCCTGCATGCGTGCCCCGCCGGAACAGGCAAATAAAATAACGGGCAGCCCTTCCCTGGTTGCCCGTTCCACTGCAAGGGTGATTTTTTCTCCGACTGCCTCTCCCATACTTGCCATCAGAAATCTTCCGTCACAGACACCGATCACGGTTCTTTGTCCTTTAATGGAAATTTCACCTGTGACGACTGCTTCGCTCAGTCCTGTTTTTTCCCGGAGTGCTCTCTTTTTTTCTTCATAGCCCTTATATCCCATGGGATTGGAAGACTGCAGCCCGGCATCCCACTCCACAAAGGAGCCTTCATCCGCCAGCATCTCTATTCTCTGGTAAGCCGGTACGCGGAAATACCCTCCGCATTTCGGGCAAATATAATATCCGCGTTCCACGTCTTCGGTGATAATGGCTTTTCCGCATTTGTTACACTTTCGAAGCAGTCCCTCCGGAACCTCCGGACGCCCTGGCCCGGATGTGTTTTCCTTTGGATTGTGCTCCGTCTGTCTGGTTTTTTTGAATACATTATCCAGCTTCATATCTTTTCACCTTACCATTTTTCATTCAAGTCGAACCATTGTTGCTACTCGACTGAGATAAACCCGATGTCGATGTTCCCCGCCTGATAATCCGGGTGATTCAAAATATCATACTGATAATCAATGTTGGTATCCACACCTTCAATGATCACTTCCCCCAGCGCACTGCGCATTCGGCGGATCGCTTCCTGGCGGTCCTGTCCCCAGACGATGAGTTTGGCGATCATGGAGTCATAGTACGGCGGGATGGTATAACCACTGTATACGGCCGTATCGACCCGCACACCGTTTCCGCCCGGAAAATATACCCCGGTGACGGTTCCCGGCGAAGGCCGAAAGCCCTTCTGTGGATTTTCCGCATTGATGCGGCACTCAATGGCATGCCCCTTCAGCTGTATCTCCTTCTGGCCAAATGAGAGCGGACATCCGGAGGCAATGCGGATCTGCTCCTTGATCAGATCGATCCCTGTCACCCATTCTGTGACCGGATGCTCCACCTGAATCCGTGTGTTCATTTCCATGAAATAGAATTTCCCGTTTTTTTCCAGAAGAAATTCAATGGTTCCCGCATTCATATAGCCGGCTGCCTTTGCGGCTCTCACAGCGGTCTCCCCCATCTTTTTCCGAAGCTTCACAGACAGCGCCGGACAGGGAGACTCTTCGATCAGCTTCTGATGGTTCCGCTGTATGGAGCAGTCACGTTCCCCCAGATGAACCACATTCCCCTGCGTATCTGCCAGAATCTGAAATTCGATATGTCTGGGATTTTCCACAAAATGTTCGATGTACATGGTACCGTCGCCGAAGGCCATCTGTGCCTCCTTCTGGGCCATCCGAAAGCTTTGCTCAAATTCTCCGGGATCCCGGGCCACCCGCATTCCCTTTCCGCCGCCGCCCAGCGCTGCCTTCACGATCACCGGATAGCCGATCTTTCCTGCTGCTCTGGCACCGTCTGCCGCGTCATATATGGGATCCCTGCTTCCGGGAATCACCGGAACACCGGCCGCCTCCATGGTATTTCTGGCAATCTGTTTGTTTCCCAGCCGTGCGATCACCTGGGAGGTGGGACCGATAAAGGTGATCCCGCACTGCTCACAGAACTCTGCGAATTTGCTGTTTTCCGACAAAAAGCCAAAGCCCGGATGAATGGCATCTGCTCCGGATACGATCGTTGCGCTGATGATCTGTTCCATGGAAAGATAACTCTCCGACGATGGAGCCGGACCGATGCAGAAGGCCTCATCTGCCAGCTTTGTATGCAGCGCTTCTTTATCCGCCTCCGAGTATACCGCCACAGTTTCAATTCCCATTTCCCGGCATGCCCGGATGATGCGGACTGCGATTTCTCCTCTGTTCGCGATCAATATCTTTTTTATCATGCGCTCACCTATCCAACTGCAAATGTCAGTTCTGCCTTTACCACCGTTTTCCCGTCCACGCTGGCAACCGCTTCACCCACGCCGATGGGACCTTTTCTGGAAATGATCCGGGTTTCCAGACGTACCTTGTCTCCCGGAACGACTTTCCCGCGAAAACGGCAGTTTTTTATTCCGCCAAAAAAGGCAATCTTACCTTTGTTTTCTTCCAGACTGAGGATTGCCACCGCACCGACCTGTGCCAGCGCCTCCACCAGAAGAACGCCCGGCATCACCGGCTCCTGCGGAAAATGTCCGGCAAAAAAGTCCTCTCTGTAAGTTACACATTTATATCCAACCGCAAATTCCCCCGGTTCATAATCCTCGATCTCGTCTATCAGAAGAAATGGATGTCTGTGGGGAATGATTTCCTGAATCTGTCTGATATTCAGATGATTCATGCCTGTATCCTTCTTTCTGTCCGTTTTATCCGATCCGGAACAGGGGCTGTCCGTATTCCACCGGCCTGTCATTTTCTGCCAGGATCTCCAGCACAGTTCCGTCGTAATCACTTTCAATTTCATTCATCAGTTTCATAGCTTCCACAACGGCCAGCGTCTGTCCCTTTTTCACTGTGTCTCCCACGCAGACAAAGGGCTTCGCACCTTCTGCCGGAGCTGCATAAAACACACCTACCAGCGGTGATTTCACAAGCTTTCCTTCTTTTTCCTCTGTCTTCGCAGGCTGCGCTTCAGCCGGTGCCATCTGAGTCATTTGCTGCAGTGTCTCAGTCACAGCCTGCACCTTTCCCTGTTTTTTCACCAGATGGAGCTTCGTCCCGTCCTCTTCGTACTCCAGGCCGGTAATCTCTGATGCGGATACCGCATCGATCAATTTCAGAACCTGTTCCACATTCATACCGTATCCGCCTTTCTATTCCGCATATTTTTTCACGAGAAGCGATGCATTATGACCGCCGAAACCAAGAGAATTCGTCAGTGCATATTCCACATCCGTCTCCACCGGAGCTCCGATGGTATAATCCAGATCACATTCCGCTTCTGTCTGCCTTGTACCCACCGTCTGATGGATAAATCCTTCCTGAATTGCCTTGACGCAGACAATAAATTCCACTCCGCCTGCAGCTCCCAGCAGATGTCCGATCATGGATTTGGTGGAATTCACATGCACCTTCTTCGCCGCATCTCCAAAAGCCAGATGAATCGCTCTTGTCTCAAAAAGATCGTTGTGATGCGTGCTTGTCCCATGTGCATTAATATAAGTTACCTGGGACGGGTCTGCTCCCCCCTCTTCCATGGCAAGCGTCATGGCCTTCGCTGCTCCGCTTCCGTCCTCACAGGGAGAAGTAATGTGAAAGGCATCGGCCGTGGATCCATAGCCCACCAGCTCTGCATAGATTCTTGCCCCTCTGGCTTTTGCATGCTCCAGTTCTTCCAGCACGACAACTCCGGCCCCCTCACCCAGCACAAAGCCCTTCCGGTCTTTGTCAAACGGAATGGATGCCCGAAGAGGATCCTCGGACGTGGACAGCGCTGTCAGACTGGTGAAACCGGCCACACCGGTGGGGCAGATACAGCTTTCACAGCCGCCTGCCAGCATGATGTCCGCATCCCCGTACTGGATCGCCCGAAATGCATCTCCAATGCTGTTTGTTCCGGTCGCACAGGCAGTCACCACGTCCGTGCACTTTCCCCGGAAGCCCAGCTGGATGGAAATGTTTCCTGCCGCCATGTTGGAAATCATCAGGGGCACCATCAGAGGATGTACCTTTGACGGACCCTTTTTCAGAATATTTTCCGTCTCCTGTTCTGCCCGGGAAAGACTTCCCACACCGGAGCCCACGATCACACCGGCCCGGAAGGGATCCTCTTTGCTCATATCCAGACCGGAATCCTCAAAGGCTTCCTTTGCCGCCGCAACGGCGTACTGGGCAAATAAATCCATTCTTCTGGCCGCCTTGAAATCCATCCGTTCCTTTGCCGAAAAGCCTTTCACCTCTGCAGCCAGCTTCACTTTATAATCTGTGGTATCAAATCGTGTGATCCGGTCAATTCCTACTTTACCTTCTTTGATACCCTGCCAGAAATCGGGCACATCATTTCCGATGGGCGTTACCGCCCCCAGTCCTGTGACCACCACTCGTCTTTTCATTTCTTTGTTCTCTCCTCTACATTACCATTCCGCCATCCACATGAATGACCTGTCCGGTGATATATCGTGCTTCCTCCGATGCAAGAAACGCCGCCGCTGCCGCCACATCCTCCGGTGTTCCCATATATCCCAGAGGAATCTGGCCGATGGCTGCTTCCTTCACCTTCTCAGAAAGCACTCCTGTCATATCTGTCTCAATAAACCCAGGTGCGATGGCATTCACAGTGATTCCTCTGGATGCCAGCTCCTTCGCCGCAGATTTTGTCAGGCCGATCACTCCTGCCTTCGATGCGGCATAATTGACCTGTCCTGCATTTCCTGCCACACCCACAACCGATGCCATATTTATGATTCTTCCGTTTCTCTGGCGGATCATCTGACGTGCCGCAAAGCGGATCGTGTGAAAAGTACCCTTCAGATTGGTGGAAATCACCTGGTCAAAATCCGCTTCTTTCATCCGCATCAGCAGACCGTCTCTGGTAATGCCCGCATTATTCACCAGGATATCCAGGCTGCCGCATTTCTCAATTACATTTTGGATAAATGCTTCACATGCCGCAAAATCTGAGACATCGCACTGATAGATCATGGCTTTTCCGCTCTTTTCCAGAATTTCCTTCTGAACCTCCTCGGCTTTTTCCCTGGAGCCCTGATAGTTGATCACCACCTGCGCCCCCTGCTGTGCCAGCTTCTGTGCGATGGCTCTCCCGATTCCCCTGGAGGCTCCGGTTACCACAGCTGTTTTCCCTGTCAGCATTCTGTCTCCTTTCCGGCCTGCCCAAGCTCACAGACCACCTGCTCCATTTCCTCCCACGTGGAAATATGGTATACTCTGCTGTTTCTGTTGATCTTTCTCATAAAACCGGTCAGTGTTTTGCCGGGACCGATTTCCACAAAGGTATCTGTTCCGTCTTCGATCATCTGCTCCATGCTCTGCATCCATTTCACAGGTGAACAGAGCTGCTGAACCAGAAGCCCGCGGATTTCCGAGGCCTGTGTGACCTGCTTCGCCGTCACATTGGTCACATACGGAATCTGCAGCGGTCTGATCTGCGTCCCGGCCAGTGCCGCCTCAAGCTCTGCCTTTGCCGGCTTGAGGAGCGGTGAGTGAAAGGGGCCGCTTACATTCAGCATAACCGTACGCTTTGCGCCCTGTTCCTTCAGCGCTTTTTCTGCCTGCTCCACCCCTTTTTTGCCTCCGGTGATCACGATCTGCCCCGGACAGTTATAATTGGCAATGGTCACATCCTCGAAATTTTCCAGAACCTCTTCGATCTTTTTTTCGTCCATTGAGAGAACGGCACACATGGCTCCTTCCCCTGCCGGAACGGTATTCTGCATCAGAATTCCTCTTTTGCGGACCAGACGGATGGCATCCAGGTCCTCCACCGCACCGCTTACGGCAATGGCTGCATATTCTCCCAGGCTCAGTCCGGCCGTCACGTCCGGACGGATTCCCTTCTCCAGGAGCACTCTGGTCATGGCAAGATATGTCGTCACAAGTGCCGCCTGTGTATACTCCGTCTGATCCAGAAGATCGTTTTTTTCAAAACACAGCGCCTTCATGTCCAGCTTCAGCACCTCCGATGCCTGATCAAAGATCTGCCGCGCCGCAGGGCTGTTCTCATAAAAGTCCTTTCCCATTCCGCAGGTCTGAACACCCTGTCCGGGATAAATAAATGCTGTTTTACTCATAAATTCCTGTTCCTTTAAGCAGTGCGTCGGTCTCCTGTACCAGCTGATCAATGATTGCCTTGCAGGACCGCTTTTCTTTTACCAGTCCGGCAATCTGTCCTGCCATCACGCTTCCGTCTGCCACATCGCCTTCTACCACAGCCTTACGAAGGCCGCCCAGTGTGAGCATCTCCAGCTCTTCAAACGGAGCGCCGCTGTTTTCCAGCTCCAGGTATTTCCTGGTCATGTTATTTCTCAGGGCACGAACCGGATGACCGGTGCTTCTTCCTGTCACGCGGGTGTCAATATCTCTGGCCTTCAGAATCTTTTCCTTGTAGTTTTCGTGTACCTGCGCTTCCTCCGATGCCACGAAGCGTGTTCCGATCTGCACCCCTTTTGCACCCAGCATGAAAGCAGCTGCCACACCTCTTCCGTCAGCAATTCCGCCGGCTGCGATGACAGGAATCTTCACAGCATCCACAACCTGCGGCACCAGTGCCATCGTAGTGGTTTCGCCAACATGGCCGCCGGATTCACAGCCCTCCGCAACAACGGCATCGGCACCGCAGCGCTCCATTCTTCTTGCCATCGCCACAGATGCAACCACCGGGATTACCTTCACGCCGGCTTTTTTCCACATTTCCATGTATTTTTCCGGGCTTCCCGCACCGGTCGTAACTACCTTGACGCCTTCTTCCGCAACAATTCTTGCCACATCATCTGCATAAGGGCTCATCAGCATAATGTTTACGCCAAACGGCTTGTCCGTGCATTTCCTGGTTTCGCGAATCTGCTCGCGCACCCATTCTGCCGGAGCACTGGCAGCTCCGATCAGTCCCAGACCGCCGGCCTCGGACACCGCTGCTGCCAGATGATATTCTGCCACCCAGGCCATTCCGCCCTGAATGATGGGATATTCAATTCCCAGTAATCCGGTTATTGCTGTCTGCATCGCTCTTTCCTCTCTTATTCTTTGTGCGCGTTGATGTAGTTCATAACGTCGCCTACCGTTACCAGTGTTTCCAGATCTTCTGCCGGAATCTCCACCTCAAATTCCTCTTCCAGTGCCATCACCAGTTCAAAAAGATCCAGAGAATCCACACCCAGATCCTCCTTGAAGGATGTGTTTTCTGTAATTTCGTCTGCACTGATTCCAAGATTTTCCACTGTGATTTCTTTGATTTTCTCTAACATGATATTTCTCCTTTTTCTTCTTAAATTTTCTTATACTGTTTTTTCGGAAACGGCCTGCGTATTCGGTCCGGTTATTTTTCGGACGATATACTGCTCTACTGCCATTGTATGATGCTTGCCCCCCAAGTCAGTCCGGCGCCAAATGCCGCCATAACAATGTTCTGTCCCGGCTTCAGGCAGCCCTTGCGGTTCATCTCATCCAGAAGGATCGGCACACTGGCGGAAGAAGTATTTCCATACTCCTGAAGGTTCATGGGAAATTTTTCGATTCCCACCTCCAGACGCCGGGCCACAGACTCTAGAATTCTCCCGTTTGCCTGATGAAGGATAAACCAGTCTATCTCGTCCTTCGAAAGATGGTTTTTCTCCAGGACCTCCTCGATTACTTCCGGAACCTTCTTCACCGCAAACCGGAATACGGCCTGTCCGTCCATCTGCATATAACAGCGGTCATCCGGCATTTCATCCTCATTGTATCTGGTGCGGCAGGTCAGCGCCGTCCCCTTTTTTCCGTCAGAATGACATGCCCCCTCCAGGCGTTCGCCCGACTGGGATGTGACAACGGCTGCACCGGCTCCGTCCCCGAACAGGATGCAGGTTCCCCGGTCTTTCCAGTTTACCAGATGAGACAGTCCTTCGCTGCCGATCACCAGAATATTCCGGTACATCCCGGATGCAATGTACATCTCTGCCGTCTGGTAAGCCACCAGAAATCCGGCACAGGCCGCATTGATATCAAATCCTGCCGCATTCACCGCTCCGATCCGCCTTTGCACCTCGCATGCCGTACAGGGAAGGATCACCTCCGATGAAATCGTGGAAACCAGGATCATATCGATTTCCTCCGGATCCATACCCGCATTTTGAAGCGCCCTTTCAGCCGCTTCCGCCGCCATGGAAACCGTCGATTCCTCACAGATCACGTGTCTGCTTTCAATTCCTGTCCTTTCACGGATCCACGCATCACTTGTGTCCACCATTCTGGAAATCGCTTCATTATCCAGCCTGTGAAGCGGAATGCAGGAACCCGTACCGCTAATTCTTGCTCTCATACGTCCTCTTGTCCGTCTCTTTATTTTGACTTTAAATATATTTGACCATCAAACTATATATCAAAAATGATTTCCTGTCAAGTATTTTGATAATCAAATTAATTATATTTTCTCATGGATTTTTTCATAGACTTTCTGATATCTTTCTTCGATTTCTCTGACATCCCTGCAGGAAAGATCCGGCTCGGCATACAGTACCGGGAGCGTCCCCTCCCAGTCTCCGCACAGAAGCTGCTTCAGTTCATGCGCCAGAATTTCATCGTCGATCCGGCGCACCTGGCTCCACTCCTCCTGCGTGATCTCATTCAGGCCAAAGTGCACAAAAATCACCTTCAGGATCCCATCCTCAATTTCCACATAATTGGTGAGATGTTTTTTCACCGGACGGATAATATCTGAAATGTAAGCCTCACTGGCATCATGAAGAAGGCAGGCCAGCACCACACGCTCTGACCATCCCCTGGCAGCGGCCTCCGCCGCGCAGTTGATGCAGTGCTGCCCCACACTGTAGAAATATTTCAAATGCCCGCCGCCCCTGCAGAGAAGGCTCAGAGCATGGGCAATGTCCTCCAGTCTGACATTCTCCGGCTTCATGTCCATCGGGCAGAAGCGCAGCCCTGTATAGGTCGCCATCATATCATTCATTGTACTCTGATCCATGTTCTTCCTCCTCATTCCGGCCGGCAGGCCTGTTTTTACTGGTTTCTCAGGAACTTCACGTATTCCTGAATCACACTGCTGGTCTTGCTCTCATAAATACAGTTCTTCGCAAGTATCACCCGGTTCGTAATGATATTGTCTACCTTCAGATCCAGCATTCTGCGAATTCCCGATTCGGTATTGACAGTCCATACAAAAATCTGTTTTCCGGCATTGTGCACCCGGGATACCATCCGTTTGGTGACGCTGGACGCCTCGATGCTGAACGCATCTGCATCCTCCAGACGATCCACATTCCCGTAGGCCAGCCCCATCACATACACCGTTCTGATATCCTCATCCAGCGACTTGATTTTCTCCAGGACACGGTATTCCTGCGATGTCACCACACACTGCTCCACCATTTCCGATTCCCGGATCAGATCTACCACGCCTTTTTCAAATTCCGTTTCATGTCCGGTCGGTTTCAGTTCTATATTCAGACAAATTTCCTTTTCTTTTGCAAATTCCAGCACTTCTGACAGAAGCGGGATTTTTTCTCCTGCATACGTTTTGCTGAAATAGCTTCCCGCATCCAGCTGGGCAATCTCATCGAAATCCAGCTCCCAGGCATTCTTATTCACACCGGTCGTCCTGCGGAAATTCCGGTCATGCATCACGAAAATCTGTCCGTCACGGCTCTGGTGGATATCCAGCTCGATCCAGTCTGCACCGGCCTCCACCGCCCCCTCAAACGCTGCCATGGTATTTTCCGGATACTTCGCGGAATAACCTCTGTGTGCCGTTACGTCCATGGTTTTCAGATATTCCACCTGCATATCTGCCTTTTCCTGTGCAATACGGCCAAACTGAAATCCGCCGATCCCGATGCCGGCCAGCAAAAGCAGAAGCTCCATTCTCCGGATCTGCGCCTTCGTCTTATCCTTCAGTACATACGGTACCACTTCCCGGTGTTTTACCTCTTCGCCCCTGTCCTCTTTGTGAAGGTAATACATCACGCTGATACAGGCATAGCCGAAGGGTGTACTCAGCGCGCTGGCCAGTGCCATGGCACAGACAAGCAGCCCCCAGATCAGCGTCGTGGACACCACACGAAAAAGCTCCATACGGCCAAACGCCCTCTCCAGAACAATGATCAGAAGAATCCCCACACCAGCAAGCACAAAGTACAGCAGATAGCTGCATACCTGTATCAGGACCAGCACCAGAAGATCCCGGCAGCGTCTTCCTTTTCCCAGCGCGCTGCTTCTTTTTCCCGCTTCCGAAAAATCACACTCTTCCAGTGTGTAATAGTGAAATACATAAATCCAGCGCTGCAGAAAAACAGCCAGAACCACCATTCCGGCTCCCAGAACCAGCAGAAGCGTATGATTTCGTTCTATAAAGGATGTCAGAAACTGCGGAAATGCAATCGTCCCGAAAAAGCCGGACGCCACGCCCACATTCAGAAACGGCAGCAGGCACAGAATGAGTCCGGCAATCCTGCAGTTTTTGCGCCGGAAGGTCCGCGCGGCATTTTTTATGGAAAACTGTATGACCTGAAAAAGATTTACCTGATTTTTCTGATATGACTGATCCAGAATAAATACAACGGCTCCGATATCTGCCACAGAATATACCGCAACGCATCCCAGCAGGACCGGCAGCAGAAGCATAACCAGCGGATTGCGCAGAAAATGCGTCACATTCTCATAGGTCAGATATGGATAGCCCGTAAGCTTCATGATTCCGTTAAACACTGCCCAGAAAAGAGGTGTTATGGCAGCTTTTGTAAGAAATTTGTATACCAGCTCAAAGCCCAGCAGAACGCGCCAGTTACAGGCCAGTAATTGAAGCACTCCTTTTATACGGTTCCGTGCTCTGTTTTTCATGTTTATTCACTCCTTCTGCTCTCCTCTGCTTTTTATATCACATGGCGCATTGGAACGCAAGGCTGACTTACGGCAGGATTTCCGTCATTCCCGCCGCAGTTTTTTATTCAGCTTCTTATATATATGCTCCCGAAACCAGATTTCAGAGGATGCCTCCGGCGCTTTTTCCAGCGGGAACCACTGAACCCCGCTGTTTTCATCCGGTTTCACCGCAAGAGCCTGTCTGTCATCCGCCTCCAGAAGGTATGTCACATTCAGATGAAGGTGCGAAGAAACATATTTTCCCCGTTTCCAGTGACCGTCCACGGTAAGGATCTCCACAGAAAAAATGTCCTCCGAGACAGGATGTACCTCCCGGATACCACTCTCTTCCCGCACTTCCCGGACAGCAACCTCCAGAAGATTCTGATTCCCGTCTGCATGGCCGCCCAGCCAGGACCAGGAATCATAAATATTGTGATATACCATCAGAACTCTGCTGCGGTCCGGATTGACCACCCAGGCAGACGCCGTCATATGCATAGCCTCATTTTCTCTGTAAAAAACATCCGGAAACTGTTCCAGATAATGAAGAAGGTTCTTTTTATCCGCATCCTCCTGCTCATTGCAGGGGGAAAAGCGTTTCAGTGCTTCTATGATTTCCATTCGGTTTCTCCCTTCGGCAAAAAGATTGCAATTCTTTTCGAATAGTGTCATAATGTTTACGGATTTCAACTTTTATTTTATCAAATTTCTACAGGAGGTCAAGATTATGGATTTTCAAAAATTAATGGAAACACGCAGAAGCGTTCGTAAATATGCACCGGCACAGATCCGCCGGGAAGATCTGGAAGAAATGATCCGCGCAGCACTGGAAGCTCCGTCCTGGAAAAATACGGAAACCGGCCGCTACCATTGTATCCTTTCCCGGGGTCTGATCGACCGGGTCCGCACCGAGTGCCTTCCTCCGGCAAACTGTGCAAAGGCAGAAAATGCCGCATTGGTTGTTGCCACTTATGTAAAAGACAAAGCAGGCTTCCAGATAGACGGGACACCGGACAACGAGTTGGGAAACGGCTGGGGATGCTATGACCTGGGACTGCAGAACGAAAATTTCCTGCTGAAAGCCACAGAACTGGGCTACGCCACGCTGGTAATGGGAATTCGGGATGCCGGCAAAATCCGTGAGATTCTTTCGATTCCGGAGGATGAGATCATCGTTTCCGTCCTTGCTGTCGGAAAAGCAGGCGACGATCCCAAGCGCCCCAAACGGAAGGAACTGGAAGAGGTCGCAAAATTCTATGAATGATAACGTAATATTAATCGGCATGCCGGGTGCCGGAAAAAGCACCATCGGTATCGTTCTTGCCAAGGTTCTCGGATATGACTTCATTGATTCGGATCTTCTGATCCAGAAGCAGGAAAAAAAGCTTCTCTGGCAGATCATGCAGGAACAGGGAATCCAGCGGTTCAACGAAATCGAAGAGCAGGTAAACAGCACCATACAGTCCCATCATACCGTAATCGCCACCGGCGGAAGTGCTGTCTACAGTCCGAAGTCCATGGCACATCTTTCCGAAATCGGCACCATTGTTTATCTGCGCACCAGCTACGAGGTGCTGAAAAACCGGCTGGGCGATCTGAACAAACGAGGCGTTGTTCTTAGGCCGGGCCAGACACTGGAGGATCTATATCAGGAACGCGTTCCCCTTTATGAACAGTATGCCAGGATCACCGTTCCAAACGATGACTTTAACATTTCCCGGACGGTGGCACAGATTGTATCCGACCTTCAGATCCGATAAAAGTCGCGGTTTTCTCTTGACGTTTTCTTTTATGGTATTATAATGATTAACGAAATATCTCGAATGTGAGACAGGCCTGCAATGCTCATTGCAGGCCTGTCTCCGGGAAGGAACCTCCATTGAAAAAGAAAAAACGCAAAAAAAGTTCCGGCGGGCCGCTGGTGGCCGCCGCCGTTCTCATAACAGCAGCTGCCGCTGTTTTTTTTCTGATGCCCCGCACATCTTCCACCTCCACGCAGAGCTGTGATCATGCCGTGGCCCGGCTGACCGAAATGGAAGCTGCGGATATCTCGGAAACCGAATCCCTTCTTCGCGACCTGAAGGAGCAGGACCGGCAGATATCCCTGAGCCAGACCCGGGATGAGCTCATGAATTCAGAGGACTCTGTCCTGAGTGGGGTGGAGATCCGGCAGGCATTTCAGGGAACCGTTATCATCGGTGACTCCATCACAGAATCCATTATGGAATACGGCTATCTGGACAAAGATGTGGTTGTCAGCAAGCGTGGGCTCAGTATTGCCGATGCAGACAGCCAGATTGCCACTGCCATCGGACTGAATCCTTCCGTTATTTTCATGGCATTCGGCTCCAATGATCTTTCCATGTTTTTCGAAGATTCGGCAGCCTTCATTGATGCTTACCGCACACAGGTCCACAAGCTTCAGGAAGCATTGCCGGACGTTCCTGTTTATATTAACGGAATCCTTCCCATCCTGCCGTCCCGGATCGAACTGGAGCCGGAGCTGCAGTACTACCCCCAGTATAATGAAGCTCTGGAGGCCTTCTGCAGCAAGGAGGGACTGACATACATTGACAATGCCTTTATCGTGGAAAACGACGCCTCTATATATGAACCGGACGGGGAACATGTAACCAGCAGTTATTATCCGATCTGGCTCACCTACATGGCCGAAATTGCGGGGTTATAATATGAAAGCAGACAGACATTTACTGATCAAAATTTTTATGATTCTTTTTCTGGCAGCTTACCTCTGCCTTCTCTGTCTTTCCGACAGTACCCGAAATCTTCCCATAGAGCAGCTGGCCTCTGCACTGGAAGCCGGCGGAAATACCGCCGCTTTGGAAAAGCAGAATAAGGCCGGCCTGAAACGCTTTTATCAGCTGGAGGAATCCGACACGGACGGATATCTCTTTTATAAAGCGGCCTCCCCCATGGCTGTGGACGAGGTCTTCGTGGTAAAAGCCCGCAGCAGAGAAGATGCCGGACACTTTCTGGAGCTGGCCGAAGAGCATCTGCGCAGCCAGAAACGAACCTTCGAAGGCTACGGTACAACCCAGATGGGTCTTTTAAATCAGGCTGTCGTAGAATCCAAAGGAATCTACACCTGGTATTTCTGCGGCGAATATGCCGATACCCTGCGCCAGCAGCTGCTTGCGCGAATCTGATGTATCATTCAGAAACTTCATCGATACAGTCTAACACAAAACGGAGCCATTATTATGATATTCAGCAGCATTTTCTTTCTCTTTGTCTTTCTGCCCGTTTTTCTGGTACTGTATTATCTGGTACCGCAAAAACTGAAAAATCCGGTACTGCTTGCAGGCAGTCTTGTTTTCTATGCCTGGGGAGAACCGGTATATATTGTTCTGATGCTCTTTTCCGTCATCTTCAACTACTACATGGGCCTGGAGCTTGAACGGCTTGCAAAAAACCGCCGGCAGCAAAAAAGAAACCTTGTATTTACGATCGTGGTAAATCTTTTCATCCTCTGTTTCTTTAAATATTTCGGTTTTCTTCTGGATACCGTAAACGGAATTTTTTCCATATCCCTGCCGCATCCCCAGCTGGCTCTGCCTGTTGGAATTTCCTTTTATACCTTTAAAAATCTTTCCTATATTCTGGATATTTATTTCGGAAAGACCTCAGCGCAGCATCATTTTCTCACCTTTTCCGTATACAGTACCATGTTTCCCCACATGACATCCGGGCCCATTGTACGGTATGCAGATATCCGGGAACAGCTGAACAAGCGGTCTGTAAATATCCTCCGGCTTGGGCAGGGTGCCGATCTTTTCATCCGGGGGCTTGCCAAAAAAATTCTGCTGGCCGACAACCTTTCTGTCATATACACCGGCATTACAGCCGGTTCCGGCGAACTTTCCGTACTGAGTGCATGGCTCGGAATTTTTACCTATACCATGCAGATCTATTTCGATTTCAGCGGTTATTCCGATATGGCCATCGGTCTTGGAAAAATGCTGGGCTTCGACTTTGCAAAGAACTTTGACTATCCATATATGTCCCGAAGCGTTTCCGAGTTCTGGCGCCGCTGGCATATTTCTCTGGGCAGCTGGTTCCGTGATTACATCTATATTCCACTGGGCGGAAACCGGGTTTCCGCCGGAAAACACATCCGCAATATCCTTGTGGTATGGATACTCACAGGATTGTGGCACGGTGCAAGCTGGAATTTCGTGATCTGGGGACTCTATTATGGTCTCATTCTTCTCCTGGAAAAATTCCTCCTGAAGGATATCCTCGCAAGAATTCCCGGATGGCTGGCCAATCTATACACCATGCTTCTGATTTCTCTGGGATGGGTCTTCTTCAGTCAGACCGATTTCGGTGCCATGGGGCAGTACCTCCTTCAGATGATCGGAATCGGTGCCAACGGCCTGGTGGACAGCACGGCACTGTATTATCTGCGTGCCGGTGCAATTCTTTTTATCATCTGCATCCTGGCCTGCCGCGACGGACTGTATCGCTCCTTCCGGCGCATGCTGCAGCGGCATCCATCCATGGCAGTAGCCGCAAACTTTATTCTGCTGTTTGTGTGCACGGCATATATGGTTTATAACTCTTACACTCCGTTTTTATATCTGAAATTTTAAAAGGTACAACTATGAAAAAGAGCAGACGCAACTACAATTACCGCAGCTTCTGTAAAAGCACCGGACTTTTGTTCGCGCTCCTTCTGATCCTAGTGCTGATCCTGAATCTTCTGCTGCCGGACCGCGGATTTTCCCCCCGGGAAAACCGGGTGCTGGCTTCCTCTCCGGAGCTGAGTCTGTCCCAGGTTCTCTCCGGAAAATATGAAACCAAATACGAAACCTATGTAAATGACCAGTTTCTTCTGCGCGACTTCTGGGTGACCACAAAAGCCACCGCCGATTATCTTCTCGGCCGTCGTGAGGAAAACGGGGTTTATCTGGGAAAGGACCGTTATCTCATGGAGGCCTTTCAGCCTGCCGGACAGGACCGCATCGATGCCACCACCGATGCCGTAACCGCTTTCGCAAAAAAGCACAGCGATCTGAATCACTATTCCCTCATTGTTCCCACGGCAGTAAATATTCTGCAGAGCAAGCTTCCTGCACACGCACCGGTTCAGAATCAGAATTCCTATCTGGACAGCCTGAAAACTTCCCTGTCCGAAGCGGGAATCACTTCTATCGATGTGCGGAAAACACTTTCGGAGCATGACAATGAGACACTTTATTATCACACAGATCATCACTGGACCACACTTGGCGCATATTATGCCTATCATGAGGCTGCCGAAGTCATGAATCTGGATCACACGCGCGTATCCTTTCATTCCGAACCGGTCAGCTACTCCTTCCAGGGAACCCTGTCTGCCAAGAGCGGTTTCTGCAGCGCGGATAAAGAAGAACTGGATGTTTATTTTCCGGATGAGTCCGTTCCGTCCTCCGTTGTCAATTATGTCGATGAACAGAAAAAGACAGCCAGCTTTTACGATACTTCCCATCTGAAAGAGCGCGATAAATATGCCCTGTTTTTTGACGGAAATCATGCGCAGATCAAGATCAGCACCCCCGTGGACAGTGACCGAAGCCTTCTGGTACTGAAGGATTCCTATGCCAACTGCTTCGTGCCGTTTCTGACCCCCTATTACCGCACCATCATCATGATCGATCCGCGGTATTATTACGGAGATCTGGAGCAGCTGATTCAGGTGGAAAATATCCAGGATGTTCTTTACCTTTATAACGCAAACACCTTTTTTACAGATACCTCCCTGCATATCGTTCTTACATCATAAACAGAAAGGATGGTTTATTATGGTCAATACCTGGAAAATTACAATTCCTCCGCTCACAGACAAGGAGGAACGAAATGCATATATCTATCTGCCGGAATCCTATCAGACGCAGCCGGAGAAACGGTATCCGGTCCTGTATATGTTTGACGGACATAACGTCTTTTTCGATTCCCATGCCACTTACGGAAAAAGCTGGGGCATGAAAGAGTACATGGACCGCACTGCCACGCAGCTGATCATTGTGGCGGTGGAATGCAACCACAGTCCTGATTTCGGACGTCTTAAGGAATACTCCCCCTTCTCTTTCCGGGATCCCCAGTTTGGCGAAATCGAAGGGAAAGGGGAAATCACCATGAAATGGATGACCGGTACCCTGAAGCCTTACATCGACAGCCACTACCGCACACTCCCCGACCGGGCCAACACCTTTATCGCCGGAAGCTCCATGGGAGGGCTGATGAGCCTGTATGCACTGCTCGCCTTCAACCAGGTTTACTCCAGAGCTGCCGCCCTTTCGCCTTCCATCTGGACCAATGTAAAAGAAATCGAGCTTTTGATCCGCAGGTCCCGTCTGAATAAAAATACGATCCTCTATCTGGATTACGGCTCTGAGGAAATGGGGAATCGAAATGCCATGCAAAGAACCTTTAAGAAAACAGCCGATCTTCTGCTGGAAAAGCAGGTTTATCTCACCTGCAGGATCGTTCCCGGCGGGACGCACTGTGAAGCCAGCTGGGAAAAACAGCTGCCGATTATGATGAACACGCTGATGTACGGAAAAAATTAAGGAAAGGCTCGATATGGAGGCAGAATACTACAGAGAATACAGTGATAACCTGAAACAGGAAATTGAATTTAAACGTTATGGCCATGCGGGAAAGCCTGTGATTTTTATCCCCTGCCAGGACGGCCGCTTTTTTGACTTTGAAAACTTTCATATGACAGATGTGTGGGCTCCATGGATCGAATCCGGGCAGGTCATGGTGTTCTCCGTCGACACCATTGACCGGGAAACCTGGTCTGATTTCTGGGGAAATGCCCGCTGGCGCATCGAACGCTATGAAAGCTGGATCCGCTGTATCACCGATGAGCTGGTACCTTTTATCGCAGATATCGCCAATACCAGAAACGGCTGGGATGGGCAGCCGGGTGTCCTCGTCACCGGCTGCAGCCTCGGTGCCGCCCATGCTGCAAATCTGTTTTTCCGCCGGCCGGACCTCTTTGACAGTGTGCTGGCGCTGAGCGGCCTGTACAACTCCGAATACGGCTTCGGTACTTATATGGATGATCTGGTCTATTTCAACTCTCCGGTTCATTATCTGGGCGGAATGCCTGAAGATCACCCATACATAGAGCAGTATAACCAGAAGCGCATCATTATCTGCTGCGGACAGGGGCCCTGGGAAAAACCGGAATATACCCGCCAGCTTCAGTCTGTTCTGGAACAGAAGGGCATCCATGCCTGGGTGGACTACTGGGGATATGACTGTTCCCACGACTGGCCCTGGTGGTACAGGCAGATGGAATATTTTATTCCACGTCTGCTGGAAGACTGAACCACAGATACACATTTATATATATTTCAGAGAAGGAGAAACTTTATGAAGAACTTTATTTTTATTTCCCCGAACTTCCCGACCAATTACTGGCTGTTCTGTCGTGAACTGCAGAAAAACGGGATCAATGTGCTCGGAATCGGCGATCAGCCCTACGAAGAACTGAATGAAGAGCTTCGCCGCAGTCTCAGCGAATATTATAAAGTAAGCAATCTGGAAAACGATGAGGAAGTTTACCGAGCCGTCGCCTTTCTTATCTTCAAACACGGCCGCATTGACTGGCTGGAATCCAATAACGAATACTGGCTGGAGCGCGATGCCCGTCTGCGCACCGACTTTAACATCCGAAGCGGTTTCCAGGCAAAGGACATTCCCAGCATCAAGTTCAAATCAAACATGAAGGCATTTTATGAAAGAGCCGGCATTCCGGTTGCCCGCTACCATATGGCAGATACGCTGGAAAACGGTCTGGCTTTTGCCCGGGAAGTAGGATACCCGGTCGTTTCCAAGCCGGACAACGGCGTGGGGGCTGCCGATACCTTCCGCATCGAATCCCCAGAACAGATGGCTGCCTTTTTCGAGAAAAAGGATCCGGATGTCTCCTACATCATGGAAGAGTTCATCCGCGGTGAAGTAAATTCCTATGACGCCATCATCGACTCTCACGGAGAGCCCTTATTTGAAACCGGAAATGTGACCCCCATGTCCATCATGGATATCGTAAACAACCAGGACAATTCCATATATTATATTCTGAAGGATCTTCCGGAGGATACCCGGGCAGCCGGCCGTGCCACGGTAAAAAGCTTTGGCGTAAAAAGCCGTTTCGTACATTTTGAGTTTTTCCGCCTGCAGGAGGATCAGGCCATCGGCAAAAAAGGTCAGATTGTCGCCCTGGAAGTAAATATGCGTCCCTGCGGCGGCTTTACTCCGGATATGATCAATTTTGCTCACAACACCGACGTATATAAGATCTGGGCCGACATGATTGCCTATGACACGACACAGCTCACCGGTTATGACGATGAATACTGTGCCTTCGCCGGTCTCCGTGACGGAAAGGATTTCGTACTCAGCCACGAACAGATCATGGAAAAATACGGGGAGCACATCAAAATGACCGACCGCCTTCCGGATGTTCTCGCCACCGCCATGGGCAATCAGATGTACATGGCTACCTTCCCCACCAGGGAGGAGATGGATCAATTCTACCAGGATATCCTGGCATGCCGCGAGGACTGAATACATAACATGCGTCCGTACCTGCCCGAAGAACAGGTACGGACGCATTAACGTACAATCGGATTCTCTTCCTTTTCAAAATCAAACACACACTTCTCATACGCGTTGATTACATGAGTATCCTCATATTTATCATAACGCTTCAGATTTCTTCCGTAGCTCAGATGCATATGCCCATGGAGAAAAAATCTGGGTCTGTACTTTTCCATCAGCCGGAGAAAACAGCGAAATCCCTGATGCGGAAGGTCCCTCCCGTCATTCAGCTGATATGCCGGCGCATGTGTCACCAGAATGTCGAAGCCTCTCCGGTAAAAAAGCTTCCAGCCCATCCGGAAAATCCGTCTGCGCATCTCCTTTTCCGTATACTGATGCATCCCCGGGCGATAGCGCATGGAGCCTCCCAGTCCCATAATCCGCACACCTTCGTACACGAAAATATCATCATCAATACAGGTACAGCCCTCCGGAGGGCGCCTTTCGTATTTATCATCATGATTTCCATGCACATACAGCACCGGGACTGCCGCCAGAGTCACCAGAAAGGACAGGTATTCCGGGCTCAGATCTCCGCAGGATATAATCAGATCGATATCTTCCACCTTACTTTTGTCGAAATAATCCCACAGATATTTGGACTCTTCATCTGCAATTGCAAGTATTCGCATATCTGCCGCTTATCCTTCCTTTGATGTCTTTACACCCTGCTGTTTCACCACAGGTCTGGCAGCCTCCTGCAGTTCATCCTTTTTGGGAATGGAGCCGATCACATTTTCTGCCAGCCAGTCCATGGTAACAATTTCCTCTGCCGTTAAGCGGCTGCAGGGATCCCTTGTGATGATTCCGTTCTGGGAATACAGCACCCCGGCAAACGGATAGAAATCATCGGACGCGATATCTTTTCGAAGCAGCTCCACCAGACGCTTTGTTCCGATGGGAAGATTGTTGGAGCAGATGATATCCACCACACCGGAGGACATGCCCCACCAGTAGTTGATGGCTTTTTTCTCCGGCTGCTTGTCATCGTATTTCCAGGTGCCGTCCAGAATATTCCGGATCAGCTTTTCGTAAAATTTCCCCCAGTGAACCAGCGGCATGGCAATATTGTGTTTTCGATCGCCCTCCACATGGTACACGCCGAACAGCCGGGACTGCTCCTCCGGGATTACCATATCCTTTCCGGAAATACAGGATGGCTGCACCTGCCGGATACTCTCATACACGTCGGTATCCTTGCGGGAAGTCCACTCCAGATAGATCTTCGCCCGCGGATTGACCATCTTGGCACCAAGCGCAAATGCATTGATGTTGGCAATAGAACCGTAAATGGGATAGTCCTCAACATATGTGATCCTGTCGTTTTCCGCCATGGCGCCGGCCACTGCTCCCATAAGGAATTTTGCCTCATGCATCCGGGCATAATACGTGCGGATATAGCGGTGCGAAGTATTCAGTGAACAGTTCAGAATATGAACCTCCGGATGGGCAATCGCCGCCTTGACACTGGCTTTTGCCAGGGAAGGGGACGTGGTAAAAATAATTTTGCAGCCCTGCTGTATCGCACTCTCGAGAACGGTATCCGCAATCTCCTCGGTAATGTTTTCGAAACAGCAGGTGGATACCTCATCCGGGAATTTCTGCTCAATATGCATCCGTCCCAGCTCATGCATGTAGATCCACGCAGAGGACATCGGTGTTTTCGTATAGATAAATCCAATCTTGATTCTGGACATTCCTGTGGGAATCAGTCTGCTCAGAATGGATTTTTTCTCCTGTGAAGGTTCCATTTTCAATGTAACCTCTTTTCCTGCCTCCAGCAGCTTGAATTCTTCCCAGGATTTGATGATCAGTTCTTTCATTTCCCGGACGGTCTTGTTTTCCAGCTCCTGATATCCGTAGAGGCGGATGAATGCCAGAAACGCATCTCCCGGTGTGATGGAAAGCTTATTTCCTCCATTGGCTTCATACTCTGCGGTAAAACGGTTGTACTGAGAACTGAACAGCATGCGGTCGTCATCATCCCACAGGTCCTCCGTATTTCCTTTCACTGCCTTCAATAGTCTCTGAAAACTCCCCAGCTGGGAAAACCAGATATAATTGATCTTTGTCTTTTCATAAAAATCAAGAAATTCAAAATAAATTTTATTTTCTTTTTCCTCTGTTTTCGGCGGAATGATCCGGGTAACTATCCCGGGGATCGAAACAGCGCCGAAATATTTCAGCACGCTGACCCTCTTGTTTCCCTCTTCCACATAGAACCGGTTCATATACTCATAAGCCTTGATGGGATCGCGGATCCCTTCTTCCTCATGAATGATGCTGAGCTTGGTCCATTTCTCTCCAAACTCGGACCGGGAATCCAGAATAGGCATGAAATTTCCGGCAAATGCATTGCTTCTGCCTTCGGTTTTCGTTCCGACGATCTGATCAATGGGAATCTGAACGAGTCCCAGGGAAACTTCCGAGCAGGATCCTTTGGATGGCAGAATATCGTCCAGAACTTCCAGTGTGGGCTTTTCTCCCCGCATCAGTCTGGACTGATAATCCCGTTTTCCAAGTTTATGCGCTTTGTTATAATCTTCCAATGACATTGTTCATCCTCCACCTCTCACTTCTGATTGTTTTCACCTTCCGGCATCGAAGCTTTCTGATGCCGGAAGCATCTCATGTCATTATCACTATACTTCCGGGCGCTTTCGGTTGTCAATCCAATTTCCTTCTCTTTGCCGGTTCGTGCAGGCTTTTGCTGCGGTTTACACAATTTCCCCTGTCTCATCCGCACAGTATTCCAGGAAATCAAAATCCGCATAATGCTGATGCTTCAATCGGTCCGCACAGGTAATTCCCACCATGGTTCCCGTGAATTCCCCGTATTTGCAGTATTCATCCGAAAATCTGGTCGTATCAAACTCTCTTCCGATTTTTTCATAATTCTCATTGTCATAGCTCCACTCGAACCAGGTACGGCGGCCTTCCACATAAAGCCGGAAGTAAATCGGCCGATCCTCGACAGGGATTCTCGTATCCAGGTATTCTGTCTTTTCCCCATTTTCCAGCTGAATCACGGAAATTGCACTCTGCCCCAGTGTCTCACTGTAGTATTTTCTCAGATTGATGTAATTCATATTGTCATAATACAGGATCAGACCTGCACTGTGCTGATATACCTCCGGCCGGAATTCCATTTTTGTCGTAATTCTTGCATGGACAGAGGTCAGCTTCCTTGCAAGAATACTCACTTTGTTCAGCGATGTCCTGGATTCCTGCCCACGGATCCGCACATACCCGGGTCTTGCCTTCACATCCGCAAATTTCTGCGGCATCATACGCGGCGCATAGTAGAAATTCCCCAGTTCCTCCCCAGCAAAATCATCAAACTCCGGAATTCCCGGCACCGGTGCCTCCGGAAGTGCGCTCTCTTCCACCTCTGCTCTGGCAAGATTTCCGCCGTCCGCCATCCGCAGCCAGCCGTCCGGTGTCCACATCATCTTCTGGATTGCCGTCTCTCTTCCCAGAGTACACCGCAGCTCCGGCACAAAAGGTCTTGCACAAAGATGCAGCAGGTAAACCTCCCCGGTTGGCAGCTCCACATAACTTCCGTGACCGGACTTCTGCAGCACAGACTCCGGATTGAAATACTTTGGTTTTAAGTGATCCGGATCATGACGTTCGTTGGACTCTCCCGGTGCACTTGTGACAATCGGATTCCCGGGATCACTCTCATACGGTCCCCAGACATGCTCCGAACGCCCCATTGTCACACAGTGATTGTATCCGGTCCCGCCTTCCGCACACATGATATAATAGTAATTTCCCCGCTTTGTCAGATGGGGAGCCTCGATACATCCACGGTCTGTCCCGCCGTTCCACATGCGTTTCGGATATCCCACGATCTCCTTCTTCTTGGGATCGTACTCTGCCATACAGATCGCTCCCGGCTTCTCATACCCTTCCCTGGTTTCCCACTCCAGCGAAACCACATATTTTCTTCCGTCATCATCGTGAAACAAGGAAGCGTCAAATCCGGCGGAGTGCAGGTAAACCGGCTCACTCCACGGACCACGGATATCCTTCGCCGTGATCAGGAAATTATCCACGTCAAAATATCTGGCATTCATGGAATTCATGACTCCATACACCACGTAAAACAGGTCTTCTTTCTCGCAATATGTCAGGCATGGCGCCCAGATTCCTTTTGCACTTGGCAGTTTCTTCAGATCCACAGTCTCATCATCGGTCAGCACATGGGTATACAGTTCCCAGTTTTTTAAATCTCTGGAATGGTATACCGGAATGCCCGGAAACCACTCAAACGTGGAAACAGCAGCATAATAATCGTCCCCTTTTCTGCAGACACAGGGATCCGGGTTAAAGCCCGGAAAAATCGGATTTCTGATCATATTATGGTTCCTCCTGATCTTTCTGTATGTTTTTCTGACAGATTCTTCTGTATGTTTTTCTCCCGGCAGGCTTTTTTCTTTGAAAATGCTCAGCCCCCGATGGGAAACCAGCCTTCATCCACGCATTTGCCCAGATCCCAGCTGTCCCAGTTGGCCCATTCCGGCTCGTTTACCGTATCCAGTAGCAGCTTATAACTCCAGTAGTAATACCCTGCCCCCTGCTTCCATGCCTTCAGCTGTGCCTCCGCAAGCTGCCGGTACAGCTGCTTTTTCGCATCCTGATCCATGGCATTGGTATTCCCGGAGAAATCCACACCATTCAGCACAGACTGTCCGCCCCGGGTATCCATTCCCACGGCACAGCTGTTGAAGAGACACCACTCTCCGCATATCACATCCACGTACTGCTGCACCTCTTCGATGTCTCTGGCAAAAACATTCCGGATGTAGTCCAGATATCCGTCCGGTGTCTGAGGACACCCCATCATTTCTGCCATCATCAGATACTGGTGCGTATCCAGGATCACATTCTCAAACCGGGATTCCTCCAGAAACGTCCTCCAGTCCTTCAGGCGAAACGCGTCATGAAAGATCACATATTTGTCTGCCGCCAGATACGGATGAATCCTGTCATAAGCATCCCGGTAAAATTTCTTCAGGAATTCCATGGTGTTGGGTGCCGTTCCCTCCGCCAGCTGCGGATCCACTGCCGGGTAGCGCTCCGGAACTTTCATCATGCTCCACATCGGTTCTGTGGCAGGCTCATTGATCGGCGTGATTCCCAGGAGCCCTTTTCTGTGCCCGTAGCGCTGTGCCAGCTTCTCAAGAACATTCAGAACAAATTCTACCTCCTCCGGAAGCTGACTCCAACGGCATACCCCGCTCAGTCCGCCGTTATCAAACCCGTTCTGGCTCATCGGCGCCGTATGCAGATCAATCAGGATACTCAGCCCGTATTTCTCTGCCCAGGAAAAAGCTTTATCCAATTCACGGATACAGCCGATAAAAGGAGGACGATCCCCGAAAATGAAATACGGCACGGGAATCCGGACCGAATTCAGGCCGATGCGGCGGATTGTGGCGAAATCACGCTCGGTAATATATTCGCTGCGGTGCATTTTTATTCTTGCCTCATAAACCTCCGGGGAAAGCTGAGTGGGAAGATAATATTCATCCTCCGCTGTCGTACCCTCAAATAACGCCGGGCTCATCCATTTTTCCAGCACGAGCCAGTTTCCAAGATTTACTCCTCTGATTTCCATGTTTTTCTCCTTTTCACACTTTTGGGGATTTGTTTTTCAGCATTTTTCCGTAATATCTTTTTCTGATCCCTTTTTTCAAGAACAGTTTATCTTCTCCTGCGTCTTCTATATATCATATTTCTCATGTTTTTATCACATTTCTCAGAATCTGTGTTATACTATGAGCCAAGGGAAAAATCGACGTCAGACTCATACAGGAGAATTGCCATGAAACCATCTGATTTTATGAAAAGCCACTCTGTCGGGGCAGACGCTGCCCCGCTCAAAGCATATTCCGATCTGGTTTTCCGGAATCAGGAGCACGGACGGAAGCACAATCCCTACAGCCAGGAGGTGCGGGAGCAGCACAGCATCGAGATCGGAGATCCGGAGCTTTTGCAGAAAAGTATCGAAGAAGATTACATCGGTGAGCTCGGAACATTATCTGCGGATCCTCTGCAGAACCGGAAATATCTCGCTGTCGTCGTGATCACCCTTGCCAGCCGCTCTGCCATCCGCGGAGGTCTCGCACCGGAAATGGCATTTTCTCTTTCGGATTCCTATATCCGGAAAATCGACGAAAGCAGTTCCCAGTCCCAGATTACCCGGCTCATGCGCTCAGCCGAATTTCAGTTTGCCCGGATGGTACAGGAACAAAAGGCACACCAGAAAAAAAAATCCGGCAAAAGAAAATCCCTGCGTGGAGCAATGCAAGGATTATATCTTTTCCCATCTTCATGACCGGCTTGAAGTCGCAGATATTGCAGCAGGTTTATGCATCAGCGCCAACTATCTGTCCGAGCTGTTCCATAAATGTGAGGGGATTACCCTGAAGACCTACATTCACGAGGAAAAAATAAAGCTGGCCAAAAACCTGCTGATCTACTCCCGCTATACATACAGTGAGATTGCCGCATATCTGGGCTATTCCTCCCAGAGTCACTTCGGAAAAATCTTCCGGCAGATAACCGGGTATACGCCGGGACAATACCGCAGAGAATTCCAAAGGAATTTCCTATGAAATCAAAAAGACAGGCCGTGCGTCGTTTCCTGACTGCACGTCCTGTCCTCCCTGCCGGTTACCGGCTCATTATCAATTTATTCCGAAGAATCTTTCATACATACCGTCCCCGTTCATACTGTCATCCCAGTTTTTGAAAAGGCCGGCCCATCCGTCTTCTTCCTCTTCTTCCATTTCCTCATCGGGAACTTCTTCCAGATCTTCCTCATCTCCGTCCGGAGCGTCGGAATCTTCTTCTTTTTTGCTCTTCTTGTCAGAAGATTTTTCATCCTCATCATCGGTGCTTTCCATCAGCGTAACTGTGATAGTTTCTTCTCTATAGCTATTTCCGTCCGGAACCTGTACGTCAACGTCCACTTCTTCACCTGGCTCATAATAAGTAAGAAGCTCGATCAGCTGATCAATGGTTGTCACCGTCTTGCCGTCAAATCCTACGATCACGAAATTCTTCTGAATTCCGGCCTTCTCTGCCGCACCGCCTTCGGTTACTTCTGATACAAATACACCCTGCGGAATTCCATATACCTGAATCGCCTCGTCACTTACAGTACTTCCCATAATGCCAAGCACACCGTGCTCACCATCCTCCAGCTGATCTCTGGGCACTGCATTCATCAGATTTTCCAGAATGTCCTCCACATCCGAGATGGCAATGGCATAACCCATTCCTTCTACCTCTGTGGATGCAAGCTTTGCAGAGTTGATTCCTACGACCTCACCTTTCATGTTCAGAAGTGCGCCGCCGCTGTTTCCGGGATTGATTGCTGCATCTGTCTGGATCAGGTTAATTCCGTTTTTCAGGTTCTCCTCATCATCCGTCTGGAAATAGCCGGAGTCAGAATCCATCCTGCGGTTCTTCGCACTGACGATACCGGTGGTAACAGACTGTCCGTAACCAAGGGCATTTCCGATGGCAACGACCTGTTCCCCGACAACCAGATCATCTGAGCTGCCGATCTTTGCAATGGTGATCACATCCTTCGTCTCATCGGAAATGTCATCCAGTGCAACCGATACAACGGCAAGGTCTTTGTTCGAGTCAAATCCTTTTACCTTTGCCTCGGAAGCATTTCCGTCTGTGAAGCACACCGACAGAGTATCTGCATCCTCAACCACATGATAATTGGTAGCAATCAGAAGTTCACTGTCATTCTTTCCGATGATAATGCCGGAACCGCTTCCTTCTACTTCCTGCTCACCGGTTTCCGGTGCATAACCGTAACCATAGAAAAATCCATAATAGTTTTCCACTTCCTGAACGGATTTCGTTGTAATGGACACTACCGAAGGCATCGCCGCTGCTGCGATATCAGATACATCCAGGCTTCCTTTTACTTCACTGCCTTTTTCGTTTTCGCTGCCCGCGTCGTCTGTTTCTTCGCCGGAACTGTTCTTCATCAGTGTCAGCTTTTCCTCCTCTGCTGCTGCCACACTCTGCGGTTCATTCCAGCCGGTCAGACGGTTCACACCTTCAAAGGTTCCGGCTGCAAGTCCGCCTGCCAGAACTGCACAGAGACTGATTCCTGCTCCTCTTTTCAGAATTTTTTTCATTTTTTCGTTTTCTTTTAAGCTTCCCATAATTTATTCCTCCTCATATTGAGATATCTTCCTCATTTCGTTGTACCCAGTATAGAAAACATTTGTGTTCGATGTGTGGGAAAAATGTGTTTAATTTGTTAACTTTTTCAGCTTTTTTATCTCGTTATTTTCATTTTTCCTGCCATTTTATATTACCCCTGCCTGCCGGAGCACGTCAAGGAAAAAGCCACCGGAACAGCAAAAACGCGGAAGGATCCCGAAAGATCCTCCCGCTGTATCTATATAAAAAAGCAACTATGTTATTTCACCGTTATTTCACCGCTTCAAACGCAGCATCCAAAGCAGCGATCAGATCCTCCGCCTTCTCAATACCGATGGAAAGACGAATGGTATTTGGCTTGATTCCCTGATCCAGAAGCTCTTCCTCTGTGCACTGGCTGTGTGTGGTCGTTGCCGGATGAATGACAAGCGACTTCACGTCCGCAACATTTGCCAGCAGTGAGAAGATTGCCAGGTTATCGATAAATTTCTGAGCTGTTTTCGCATCTCCTTTAATCTCAAAGGTAAAGATCGATCCGCCTCCGTTCGGGAGATACTTCCTGTACAGCTCATGCGTCGGTTCACTTTCCAGCGACGGATGATGAACTGCCTCCACCTGCGGATGCTTCGACAGATAATCCACAATTTTCAGCGCGTTGCTCACATGGCGCTCCACTCGCAGGGACAGTGTTTCCAGTCCCTGAAGGAACAGAAATGCATGGAACGGAGAAAGCGTCGCCCCAGTGTCGCGGAGAAGCACCGCACGAATGTAGGTAACAAAAGCAGCCGGTCCGGCAGCGTCCGTAAAGGCCACACCATGGTAGCTGGGATTCGCCTCGGAAATCCACGGATATTTTCCGGATGCCTTCCAGTCAAAGTTTCCGCTGTCAATGATCACACCACCGATCGCAGTTCCGTGTCCGCCGATAAATTTTGTTGCGGAATGCACAACGATGTCTGCTCCGTACTCGATCGGGCGAATCAGATACGGTGTTGCAAAAGTGGAATCCACCACCAGCGGAAGACCGTGTTTATGCGCAATCTTTGCCAGTGTTTCCAGGTCTGCCAGATTCGAATTGGGATTTCCCAGCGTTTCCACAAAAATAGCTTTGGTGTTTTCCCGGATAGCAGCCTCAAATGCCCCCTCTTCCTCCGGATCCACAAATGTGGTGGTTATGCCGTTGGTCAGAGGAAGTGTGTGTGCCAGGAGGTTGTAGGTTCCTCCGTAAATGGTTTTGGATGCCACGATATGTTCTCCGGATTTTGCCAGCGCCTGGAACGTATAGTCAATTGCTGCCGCACCGGATGCCACTGCCAGTGCAGCCACGCCGCCCTCCAGAGATGCGATTCTCTGTTCAAACACATCCTCGGTCGGATTTGTCAGTCTGCCGTAAATATTTCCTGCATCGCGAAGTCCAAAACGATCTGCCGCATGCTGTGAATTGTGGAACACATACGATGTCGTCGCATAAATCGGAACGGCTCTCGCGTCTGTTGCAGAATCCGCCTGCTCCTGTCCGATGTGTAACTGTCTTGTCTCAAATCCCCAGTTTTTAGAATCCTTAATATTTGCCATTTTTTATTCCTCCTCATATTCTCAAGCACTTCTTTGCTTTTCTTTCTGAAAGCATAGTAACATGGTAGGAATTATTTGTCCAATACATAAAAAAGATACCTTGTAATAGGTAAAACCTTTACCAGTCTATACGCTTTATGCTATACTGTAACCAAAGATTCTGTGAATATCACGCAAATAGGAGGTTCCCAAAATGAAACGATTTCTGAAAACATTTTCTGTTTTTCTGCTGCTGGTGGTTCTGACGATACCTGTTCATGCAGACCAGAAAGCGGCAGAAGCCTACACGGTAAAGGTTGACTCCGGTTATCTCGCCGTGCGCTCTGCTCCGTCCTATGATGCTTCCAACGAACTGGCCAAGCTGTACACCGGCGATGTCTTTTATGTGGAAATGTGGCCCAGTGGAGATTACTGGTATGGTTATACCAAATCCGGCGTAGAAGGCTATGTAAACAAAAACTATCTTGTGCCTGCCGGAGGCTCCGGATTTCATATCGCATCCAACATCAAATTTACGCCGGACGGAGGCGATAAAGTTCTGGAAACAGACCATTTTTCCCTTCAGTTTCCGGCATATATCGACTGGGATTACAAGATTGTGAACAACACAACTCTGGACATTATCTATACACCGGCTGCCAAAAGCGGTTTCGGCGGCAACGTAGTCACGATCATGGCCTATGACTGGGGCGATAACAGCTACGAGGATTTGCCGGACTGGTCTGTCGCCGGCTCGGATGAAAACAAAAAATACATTGCCGTATTCCCGACGGATGTAAGATTCGATCCAAACGATTCGACACAGCAGAAAGAATATCAGGAACTCCTGGAAATCGCAGAAGATATGGACTGCAACGACAGCAGCGCCTACAACCTGTTCAAAATAAAATGACCGGTCAGCAAAGGGGTGTCCCACCGGACACCCCTTATTCTGTCACCTGCTGCAGCAGGCTTTGATGGCTCTGCACGCAAATTCCGCCGTTCCTTCTCCTCCGGCTTTGTCGATATTCGCTGTAAATTCACCGCCGTCTGCATACATTTCGCCAAGCGACAGGAGAATTTCCTTCGTACAGTTATAATAATTCTCTGTGATGTGATCCTGCAGCTTTCGGATCAGCTTCTGTGCATCTTCCCCTTCGGGATCACCGCCGCGAAGTGCTCCGATTTCTGCAAAAATGCTCATCATCTCCACATTCAGACTTCTCTGCTGTTCCAGTGCTTTGTCCCGGTCACCGTACCGTCTGTTTTCCTTCCACATTCTGTTTGAATCCAATATATGTCACCAGAAAATACATCAGGTAAATTCCGAAAAACAGTGCCATGCTGACGGCAAAATACATCCCGGCCAATGTGGGAACCCCCGTCTCACGCACAAAGATTTCTGATACCTGCAGGATCATTTTTCCGCTTATGAGAGCTGCCAGAAACGCAGGACACAGATAATATGCCGTGAGCTGTTTCCGGATCAGACGGTTGATACCGGAGCGTTCCAGTCCAAGCTTGGACAGCACATCATACCGGAATCTGTATTTTGCAGAATCACTGAGCTGCTGTACCGACAAAACCGTCATTGCCACACACACAAATACCAGCCCGATATAAAACAGAGGAATCACAATCGACGCCAGAAGATATTTCACATTCCGGATCGTCTGTTCCCGCACAAGCACATCCTCCGTATAGGAAATAATATTGTCGGATCCCAGACAGTTATTTCCTTCCGACGATGCATCTCTGTAATATTTCGCCTCCCGCTGCCCGCCAGGCATGGCCTGATACAGTTTTTCCGCAAGGCCTTCCGGCGGACTGTCCTTTAAATCCGCCGTCAACTCAGAATAAAAGGGCTGCATCCGCACGAGCACTTCATCCGGTACCACGATCAGATAATCCCCGCCATTGTGCCCGTCCTGCGAAAAAGCATCCGCATAAATTCCGGCACAGGTGAGATACCCTTTTCCGGAGGCATCTGCAATTTTCAGATCATTCCCGATTCCCTGTACTTCCTCTTCCAGCCGTTTTTTGATCTGTACCGCATATTCTTTCTCTCCCAGTGAAATTTCTCCGTAGCCCAGCATCCTCCGCAGATGATTGTAATCAGAAAGTCCCATATACGTATCGTATCTGCAGTATATCCCTTCCGTCTCCAGCATCTTCTCTGCTTTTTCCCGGTTGAGACTTCCGTCCGGGCTGCGGTAAATGCTGCCAAACGAACGCAGATTGGTCAGCATCCAGAAATTCACCTGTGCCTCACGGTCTGTATAAATAGAATACTGAAAAATTTCCTCCGGCCCGGCCGATTCTGTCAGAATTTTTCTGGCCCAGGCAAAGTCCTCGTCGGTATCCGGGCTGTAGATCTGCACGTCAAAGGGAAACTTCTTTTCCAGCATCACATTTTCATAATCCGTAAACATCAGGGCGATGGAAGCACCCATCAGAGCAATGGTAAAAAGGGCGGTAAGCGTTCCCATTGTAAACTGCATCGTCCGCACCTTAGACGCAAACTGTCTCAGAAGAAACAGATTCTGTCCTCTGTAGATTCCGTTTTTCTTTTTTCTCACATAACAGATGATCCAGGCGGAAACGCCCACATAAAAAAGATAAATGGTGATAACCAGACCGGTCAGAAAGAGCATGATCTGCACCATATCCGACAGGAAACGGAACACCGTCCAGAACGCAAGGATAAACAGGACAGAAAACGGGAGCAGCAGTTTTTTCACCGTCTCATGCTTTTCCCGGATGACTTCATTTTGTCTTCCTGCATTCATCAGATCATGGATATTCATCTTTTTAAACTTTCTCCTGCACCGAAAAACGGCAAGAAGATAACAGCCCTCATAACACAGCACCGTCATCAGGATCGTCCATTTATTCAGCCCGAAGCTCAGATGATACTCCATGCGCATCAGTGAAAACAGAATCGCCAGCAAAACCTGCTCCAGAAGAACCCCCGCAAACATTCCGATCAGAAACGCAGCGGCACCGAGAAGGAGATTCTCGCGGATATAAATCCTGGAGATGATTTTCTTCTTCATTCCCAGAAGCAGATATATTCCAAACTCCGTGCTCCTCTTCTCCAGCATAAATCGCACCATATAATTGATCAGCCATGCCACAATCAGTACAACAAACACCGTTGCAAGCCCGATCATCGCGCCAAGCATATTCTCTGTTTCCATATAGTTTTTCACTTTATCCTGAAAAATCAGACTGTTGAACGCATACATCATCGCCGCCACAGCCGTCATGGTAAACATGTATACCAGATAATCCGAGACCGAACGTTTTACATTCCGAAAAATAAGCTTACGGAGCATCGCTGAACTCACCTCCCGTCAGAGACAGGACATCCAGGATCTCCTGCAGAAATTCCTTTCTGGACCGCTCCCCGCGCACCAGCTCATGAAAGATCTTCCCGTCCTTCAGAAAAAGAATTCGTCCGCAATAGCTGGCAGAAAAGGCATCATGCGTCACCATAAGAATCGTCGCCTTCATCATCCGGTTCAGCCTTGTGAAGGTTTCCAGCAGAATCTGTGCAGACCGGGAATCCAGCGCTCCCGTGGGTTCGTCGGCAAGAAGCAGCCGGGGCTGATTCACCATGGCCCTTGCGCAGGCGCACCTTTGCTTCTGACCGCCGGATACCTGATAGGGAAACTTATCCCGGATATCTTCTATATCCAGCAGCCGCAGCATCCGCTCACACTCTTCCTGAATTTCTTTTTTTCTTTTATCCTGCAGCGTAAGTGCAAGGATGATATTCTCCTCAATCGTCAGCGTATCCAAAAGATTATACTCCTGAAACACGAATCCCAGATTCTCTTTGCGGAACTTTGAAAGCTCCTCCTCGGACAGCTCCGTAATATCCGTATCCTCGTAAAAAATGTGGCCGGCTGTCACCCGGTCGATCGTTGCAAGCGCATTCAGAAGCGTCGTCTTGCCGGAACCGGAGGCTCCCATCACACCCACAAATTCTCCCTGACTTACTTCAAAGCTTACGCGGTCCACGGCCTTCGTCACATTGGAGCCGTTTCCATAATACTTTTCGATATCACAAACGCGAATATAATTTCCCATCACAATCACTCCTGACTTTCCAGATGTTTTTCTTTTATCCTACCGGATCTGTCTGTTTTTTTGTATAAAGACAGATTGAAGTTATCTTACATTATTGAAAGATAACTCCAATCCTCCGGTATACTGACATATTCATTTCAGACGATTGTCTCTGTGTTTATCACATCTGTGCATTCGCCGCATCTGATATAGGCACTGACAGGAAAATCCAGAATCATGCTGGTTTCCTCCCCGTATACAGATTCTGCCCGCAGCCCGATTCCAAGCTTATCACAAAGCTTCCGGCACAGATAGAGCCCCATGCCGGTAGAGCGCTCACGGTCACGCCCATTGCTTCCGGTAAATCCCTTCTCAAAGATACGGCCCAGCTCCTCCTGCCGGATTCCCACTCCATTATCCTTTATCGTCAGGATCACTCCGCGTTCTGTCCGTTTTGCCAGAATGTGCAGCACCGGAGCCTCTCTTCTGTATTTGACACTGTTCAGAATCATCTGATGGATCACAAACGCCAGCCATTTCCGGTCTGTATAAACCGTCTCATTACAGTCCACCTCCGCACGGATCTGATTGCGGATCAGAAGCAGCCGGTTCTTTTCCAGAACCTCACAGACCACCTCCTGAAGATCCGTCTCCCGGATCAGATAGTCTTTATAGACAGCCTGCCCACGTGCCAGATAAAGCACCATATCCACAGCATTTTCGATCTTCTGATTTTCCAGACAGATTGTCTGAAATACTTCTCTGTCCGGCATCTCCCCCGGTGTCTCCTGACTTTTATCGGCCACCGGACCGGATCTCCGCCGATTTTCGCACAACAGAGAAATACAGGTAATCGGTGCCTTGATCTCATGCACCCAGCTTTCCATATACTCCTGGTACTCTTTCTGCTCATCCTCCATCTGTCGGATCCGTTCGATCACCGATTTGTTGGAACGCCGGATCATTTCCCGATACAGCTGATCCTCCAGCCGACAGGATCCGGGAAGAAGCTCACCGAGAAGATACCGCTGATCCATCTTTTCCAGGATCCGATCCGCTTCCTGAAAAAACTGTCTTCTCTGCAGATACACGGTCGTCAGCCACACTGCCAGAATCAGGATCCAGAAGATCAGAATCAGAAGAATATTTCCCGAAGGATATCCGGTAACCAGCAGAAACCCTGCCAACAGAAGCATACACAGTACCTGCAGAAGCAGCAGAAGACTTTTGTCTTTCAGAAACGCGAAAAAACTCATACCCGGTACCCCATTCCTCGCCTGGTTTCAATCAGATCCGTCACTCCGATTTCCTTCAGTTTTTCACGGATTCTCGTCACATTGACGCTCAGAGTATTGTCATCTATAAAAATCTGATTTTCCCACAGATATTCCACCAGGTCGCTCCGCATCACAAATTCTCCTGCATTCCGGAACAGCATATGCAGAATTTTCATCTCATTTTTCGTAAGCTCCACCGTTTTTCCCTGGAAAGCAAGACTGCATTTCGCGACATCCAGCTCCACACCCTTCCGGATAAACAGCGTATCCTCCCCCTTCTCATGTCCCTTCGTTCTCTTGAGCACTGCTGCAATTCGTGCCAGAAGAATCGGTGCCTGATAAGGCTTCGTGATATAGTCATCACCACCCCGGAGCATTCCGTTCAGCTCATCCATGGAACTGTTCCGGCTGGTCAGAAAAATAACCGGCACTTCCATCTGCTCCCGGATCTGCATACAGATATCAAACCCGGAGATTCCCGGAAGATTCACATCCAGAAGTACCAGATCGGGATGTTTTTCCATAATCTGCTTTGCAGTATCTTCAAATGTGCTGCACAGCTCCGCCTGATACAGCGCACTTTCCAGTAATATTTTCAGCTCTCTGCGGATGATCGGATCATCCTCCACAATAAAAATACGGCTTGCCATAAGTTCTTCCGACACCTTCTCCCTGCCAGTCTCTTTCAGAAGGAAAGCTCCTCCAAAGACCGCACCACCCGAATATCTGTTCTGTCTGAAGTCCCCTTTCTGTCCAGCAGAATGGGAACAATCCCGGTTTCCAGTGCACATCTCACATCCGAAGTCTCCGAATCCCCGATCATCACAGCCTCCGAAGGATCAACGGCTGCCACACGGACTGCCTCTTCCAGAATTTCTCTATGCGGCTTACATGCCCGAACCAACTCTGCAGAAATAATTCCGGCCACCGAAAGCTCTTTTTCCCGCAGAGACTGCTCCACATAACACAGATCATCATTCGTCACCACATACACCGGCAGCGAGCATCTCTGTACAAAGGGCTTCACATCATCAAACAGAGGCGCATGGATCCAGGAATCCCTCCAGATATCATGTACCGTCTTCCGGTCTGCACAAAGCTGATACTCTTTTTCACAGATATCCAGAATGCGCTCTACCATTTCATCCTTTTTGATAAAGGTTTCCTGATAATCCTCCCACTCACTTTTTTTGATCATTCCCCACACCACACGCAGGGCCTCCTTCGGATCCCGCAGGCTGCTGGAGGTTATGAATATTTTCAGAAGCTGCTTTGTATAGGGATCATCTTCACGAACCATTGTGCCTGTATAATCAAGAAAAATCGCTTTTATCATTTTTTACTCTCCTGTCTGTGCTCCATTTTTCCAGTTCCTTTTTCAGATACTCATATCGGAGGCGTTTCTCTTCTCTGGCAAAATGAACCTCCCGAAACTGCTCCGGATTCCCATCATAAACCAGCTCTTCCTCCCCAAACTGTTCACTGGTCAGATCAAACCGGCAGTCTCCGACCACATTATAACAGTGATAATTTCCGCCCGGCTGCAAAATTCCATATACCTTTCCGCCAAAGATGTCCTGTGCCAGAAAAGCAGTAATGGAGCACTGCCCCAATGTTTTATTTTCCGGTGTCCACCGGTTTCTCAGCCTGGGCGGACAGGTCTGAGCGCACCAGATGTCACAAAGCGCATCATATAAATCCAGCGGTGTATGTATTCCCGGATACTTATCCGTACGTGCCAAAGCCTTCGCCTGCTCCCATCCCCAGAATCTGTATTCCATAAAAATCCGATCCTTTCTTTATTGTTTGACGGGGAAATATTCCCACATGTCTCCGCTGTGAATCTGCACCAGCTGTTCTTTCATGATTGGCTTCATCAGGTCAAGTGCCTTCTGCCCGGTACAATGCCCGGTAAAAAACCTGGTTCTCCACTTTTTCAGTTCCTGTGCCGTATCCAGTATGGTCCTCGTTTCCTCCGGTGTGTAATCTGTTTTTTTCATCATATGAAAGCCGCTGATCACCGCATCCGGCATTCCTCCATACACTTCTTCATAACGCTCCAGAATATTCAGAATCCCGTTATGTGCACATCCGGACAGCAGCACCGTATGCTCCTGCGTTCGGATTACCAGACACTGCTCATGGTCAAAGCGGTCCTGCATCCGCTTTCCGTCTGCCATCCTGGACAGCTGCAGGTTGCTCTGCGGATAAAATTTTCTGCCACAGATATTGGTAAAAATGGAAAGTTCCTCATCGATCACACAATCTCCGTGCAGCCGGCAGACCTGCGGAAGCATTCCGATCCGTTTATCCACTCCGATGTACCGTTCATCATGGTAATAGTCTCCCAGAGCAGACTCCTGCAGATAAATTCTGGCCGCAGAATTGATTTCACAAAATGCCAGGAGTCCGCCTGAATGGTCGTAATGTCCATGGCTTAACACCACCGTGTCCACTTCCTCCAGAGAAACGCCCAGCTTTTTTGCGTTTTCCAGAAATGCATCACTTGCACCGGTGTCCACCAGTATTTTGTGGTGTTCTGTCTCCACATAAACAGACAGCCCATGCTCCGACAGGCAGTCCCGGGCCCCACATGTATTTTCCATTAAAACTGCAATTTTCATTCCGAATTCTCCTGTTTGCAATTCTAACCCTCTCGAATTCGAGGGGGTTAAAATTTTCTTTTATCGACAAATCAATCTCTTCCAGGATCTGCTTTTTATACCGTTTAGCGAGATGATAATCTCTTCCATGATTTCTCTACCACTCAATTATGCTTTTACAAACACATAGGTTCTCTCATCTGAAAGATCCTCCCGGAAAGCATAGCCCAGCCGGTCAAATTTTTTCATCTCCTGTGGATCTTCGATACTATTTTCCGCCATAAACCGGACCATCTCTCCTCTGGCCATCTTTGCGTAGACGCCCTTCTGAACAATCTTCTCCCCCGCAGGCTCTCCAAAGATGCAGGTAATATAAAGATCCTCCGGTGTCAGATACTTCTCGATACATTTTGCATATTCCTTTGACGCCAGACTGACGATGATGCGGCTGTCATCCAGCACCTCGCGGTACAGCCGGTCTCCCCAGTAGTCATACAGATCTCTGCTTCCGGCAATCTTTGCCTTCGCCTGCATCTCCAGACGGTAAGGCGTCACACCGTCCAGCGGCTTTACCACACCATAAAATGCAGACAAGATTCTCAGATGTTCCTGAACATAATCAAATTCACCATTGGCAAATACCGACGGAGCCATGTACTGATAAGCAATTCCCTCATAAGAAAGAATCGCCGGTGTCAGCCGTCTGGTCAGATTCATGCTCCGGAATCGTTCATAATTCTGTTCTGCGATCCTGTCATTGCATGCCCATAACTTCTTTGCTTCCGCATAGGACAGTCCCTGCATCCAGTGCATGATTTCCTCTGTCTGCTCCATAAATACCGGCAGTCCCTGATACGCAAGCGCATCCAGCTCCTCATTCATCTTTTTTGCCGGTGACAGTATTATTTTCATTCCAGCACCTCTAACATCTGCTGCGGATTGTCTGCTGCCTTTACCTTATCCATAGCTTTCACAATGATGCCGTCTTCGTCAATCAAATACGTCGTACGCACCACACCCATGGAAACCTTCCCATAATTTTTCTTCTCCTTCCAGACATCATATGCCTGAATCACAGAAAGCTCCGGATCCGAAAGTAATGTAAACGGCAGCTCATATTTTGTCTCAAAATTCTTATGGGACTTCACAGAGTCCTTGCTGACTCCCAGGATGACCGCTCCTTTTTCCACAAACTGCGGATAACGCTCCGCAAAACCGCAGGCCTGTTTCGTACATCCGGCTGTATTGTCCTTTGGGTAGAAGTAAAGGATCACCTTTTTCCCCCTGTATTCTTCCAGCGTATGAATATCTCCATTCTGATCCGGCAGAGAAAATACCGGTGCTTTTGTTCCTTCTTTCAACATCTGTCCTGTTCCTCCATAATCATTCCGACGACCTGTCTTCCTCATCCATTTCCATATATGCTTTGGCAATCCGCCTGTAATCAAAATCCTTCCGGATTTTCTGCACGGTAAAATCATCCCCGTCTATTATGCTCTCATAAATATATCTGCCCTCGTCTTCAATGACATCCTCTCTGACAACGGCCCCTACCACATAATGCTTTTTCTCGAAATCAAATTCGTCCACAACCGCCATCTCCACATCGGATCCATCCCTGGCCGTAATATGAAATGTGACATACTCCTCATATCCATTTTCCATGATTTCGCCCCTCCTTCACACAGGTGTTCCGACTTCGATCAGATTCCCGTCCAAATCGTAAAACCGAATCACCTTCTGTCCCCACGAATGAACCATCAGCCTGTTTACATACTCTATCTCATACCCGGACTCTTCCAGCTTCCTGGCAAAGGCCTCAATATTTTTTTCTTCAAAATACAGCTCACAAGCGTTATTTTCCGGAACAATATCTTTTCCTGTAAACTTTTTCCAGATTGCTGCATCCTGGAGAACCAGACCCTCACTCATAATGACATTTCCGTCATTATCCAGGATTACCTGCAGGCCAAACAGATCTCTATAAAATGCAACTGCTCTTTCGATATCCTTCACTACAATCAGAACATTTTTAAGTTTCACCGCGATTTCCTCCTGACCAGACTCCTCTGCACCATCTTCCTGCATTTCCTCTCACTTACTCTCCCGGAAGCTTGCACACATCAATCCATTCTCTGCATCCGGAAAGTGCCTCCAGTTCATCCGGAGTCAGCTCCACCGCGCTGTTCGCGCTGCCGCAGGCAGGATATATTTTCCCGAACCGTTTCAGCGACGTATCCAGATATACATCCACACCGTCATGAATACCAAACGGGCAGACGCCGCCAACATCGTGACCAATCAATTCATTTACCTCTTCTCTGGTCAGCATTTTTGCCTTCTTGTGAAAAAATGCCTTGTACTTCGTATTGTTGATTTTCGTGTCGCCTGCACAGACAATCATGACAGGCTGTTCATCCACTTTAAAGGTCAGCGATTTTGCAATCTTCTCCGGTTCCGTTCCAACTGCCAGTGCGGCCAGCTCAACTGTCGCACTCGATGTGTCAAATACTTGAATTCTGTCTCCGTATCCCTTATCTTCCAGATATTTTCTGGCTTCTTCCAATGCCATCGTTCCATCTCCTGTTCTGTAATCTTTTCACACCACGGGTTCCATCAGTACTCTTTTTTTATTTCCGTAATGCCATACTGCCTCATAAACTGTTCCAGATCCGCTGCATTGCGAATGAGCATAATTTCTTCAAAATGGCCGGTGATGTTATCTTTAAATCCGGCCACCTGTTCTCCGGTGCAGATGCTGCACCGCAGAACTGCCTTTTGCTTTGCCGAATCAAATTTCATATCCGTTTCTTCCGTTTTTTTCTTTTTTCCAAACATTTCTCCTCCTCTCACCCGCGTTGTCTGCCGGAATCATTTTTTCTGTTCAGCCAGATATAGAATCCCACATTCAGCACAATCCCGAATACCGTGGCTGCCGGTGCCGCAAGCCCGATCCTGGTCAGGTTTGTATTCGGCTGGACACTCATATAATATGCCAGTGGAAGACGTACCAGAAGCGTCTGCGTCAGTCCCTGGATCATCACCCACAGCGTCTTATCATGTCCGTTAAAGTACCCCACCATGCTGAACAGAATTGCCGTTATGATTGTTTCCGGGGCAAATCCCCTGAGATAATCATAACCGTTTTTCACAACTGCTGCATCGGATGTAAAGATTCCGGTCAGAAGATCTCCTTTCAGCATGATGAACGCAAACACAAAGCATCCGATTCCGATACCGACACCGATTCCGGTGAGCATTGCCCGGCGCGCTCTCTTTTCATTTCCGGCCCCCACATTCTGTGAGACAAAGGATGCCATCGACTGCATCAGAGATCCCGGGATAAGCATTGCAAAGTTGACGAGCTTACATGCCACCCCATAGCCGGAAGAAGCTTCCAGGCCAAGCCGGTTGACAAACGCACAGAGGGCAAGAAAGGAAATCTGCGTCAGGCACTCCTGCAGTGCAAGCGGAAATCCTACCTTTAATGCGCGTCTGCACTGACTGTTCAGCCGGAAATCCTGTTTCCGGATCTGAAACGGAAGCTGTTTTTTTACAAGAAGAAATACTGCAAAAAGAGCACTGACTGCCTGTGCAAAGACGGTAGCAATTGCAGCACCTGCCGCATCCATATGCAGTCCCGCCACCAGGATCAGGTCCCCGATAATATTGATCACACATGCAACTGCCACAAAAATAAGGGGCGACTTGCTGTCTCCCAAGCCTCTGAAAATAGCGGCAAGAAGATTGTAGGCAACAATGAAAAAGATACCTGCACCACAGATTCGTACATACACAGTCGTCAGTCCTACCGCTTCTTCCGGTGCCTGCATAAGTACGGAAAGCGGATGGGCAAAGCTTACCATTATGACAAATAATACCGCAGAGATAACCGTAAATACAACCGTCGTTCCGCCGATCAGGGATCCGATCTGCTCCGGCCTTTTCTCTCCTATGTACCTTGCAATCAGAACCGTAATTCCCATCGCAAGCTGTGTCAGGACAAACGTTACCAGATTAAGAATCTGACTGCCCGTCGATACCGCAGATAATCCCGACGTCGAGCCGAATCTTCCCACAACCAGCAGATCCACCGCCCCATACGCAGCCTGAAGGATCAGCGCACCAAGTATCGGCATCATAAACGCGATCAGTTTTTTAATGATACTTCCCTGTGTGAAATCTGATTTTGAATTATTCAAGATAAATTCTCCTCTCACTCATGACCTGGTAAAATTTTTTTATTGTCCGAATCCTGCCGTCTGCATCTTCTTCCGGAGAAGTTTTTCTGAGAAATCACAAGCCCGGCAAAAATCAGCAGCGAACCGATGACCGATACTGCCGTTATTTTCTCATGAAGAATCAGAACCGACAGAATCACTGTCACCACCGGCGATACATAGATATATACACTGGTTTTTACCGCTCCAATCCACGCCGTGGAAAGATTCCAGAGCAGAAACCCTGCCGCGCTTGCCCCAAGTCCGAGAAACAGAAAATTCAGTATGATCTCCCGATTTTGAAGCAATACCGGCTCCCAGTGAATATCCTGATAAAGCAGAACCGGTATCAGAAAAAGAATACCGTAGAAATAGATTCTTCTGGTTACCGCAATCACCGGATAACCCCATTCCCCGATTTTCCGCACCAGCGCCGAATAACATCCCCAGGAAATCATTGCCAGAAAGGCCAGTCCATCTCCGAGCGGATTCAGGTTCAGTCCCTTCTGTCCGTTCAGGCTGATCAGAATAATTCCGGACATCGCAATGGCAAAGCCGATAAAAAAATTCCTGCCGGGCTTTTCATCCCGAAAGAAAAGCCCGACCGTCACAGCCACAAAAAACGGTGCACACGCAACAATGATCCCCACATTGGATGCATACGTCATCGTCAGCGCCGTATTTTCCAGCATAAAATAAAGAACAATGCCAAAAAGGCCTGCTCCTGCAAACACCACTTCCTGTTTTCTGTTTTTCAGCTTCAGATAATGGGGATAAAAGAAAAGCAATGCCAAAAACGCGATCACCGCACGCGTAAACAGTACCTCCGTCGGTAAAAAATACTGCAGCAGAACCTTTGTGGATACAAAAGTCGCACCCCACATAATCTGTGTCCCGCAGGCAAGAACATGTCCCCATATCTGTCGGTTATCTCTGGTCATCTGTCAGCTGCTCCCATATTTCTGTAATTCAAGTCGGACACACAAAACACAAGGAGCTAATGCCCCCTGTGTTTCGCACGCTTTTTCTGCTGTTTCAGATCAAACATACGCTCCGCTTCCGCCAGCTTCTGTTCCCGGTTTTTCACTTTCCGTTCCTGTTTGTTCTGTTCCTGCTGCAATTTCAGGGCCTGCTGAGATTTCGTTCCAATTCCCTCTTTCTGCAATTGTCTTTTCACATCCCGCTGAACCCTTTTCGGATTCTTCTTTTCCTCTTTTACAGCAGCTGTTACAGCCGGGCTGAAGCACAAACGATGATGTTGTCTCAGGATAAACTCCCACACCTCATACTCCTTCGGTTCCGCGCCAAAGGTTACCTTTGATGCCGAGAGTGTTCCGTCACAGATCCGCTCAAAAACGCCCACCCAGAACGGATCCTCAAAATACATCGTCAGTCTGCTTTTTACATTGCCCATGACAATCCCTCCTTTTTGATTGAAATGAGCAAAGAACGGACAACCCGGAGGGGCAGGTTACTTACCCTGTGACATACAGGACGGCCGGGCTACCTACCGGCTCTGGCATACCCTTGCAGATGGTATGCGTTGCGTTTTTATCTTTGCATTTATCAGGTTCTGCACCGGATTGCCTCTTCCCTGCGTGTACCCAGCTGGCATCGCCTGATTCCAACAGAATTATACCAGTAAACTCTTTTTTTTGCTACTCCTCACTTTCCGGAATTATTCCACATCTGTTGTATATCATTTCCTGAAACCCTATATCTGGAGATTCTCTCCCTGTGGTATACTGTTTAACGTACCTTCCTGATCCGGAATCGTTCCATCCGGTATCTCATTTACCTGATCTTCCTGGCCCGGAACCGTTCCATCCGGTATCTCATTTATCTGACCTTCCTGGCCCGGAACCGCTCCGTCCGGCAATTCTTTCATCCGCTCATCCGGATCCGGGGCTGTGCCCTCCGGCGCTTCTCCCATCTGGCCTTTCATACCGCCTCTGCCCGGCATGCTGCCATCCGGCCGGCCTCCCATTCCGCCTTTTCCTGCTGCACCGCCGCGCTGTCCGCCCATACCGCTGCCATATACCAGGGTGTCCATCGTAATTTCCTGTGTACTGCTGCCGGCTGCCAGCGTGTAGGTTTCTCCCTGCACAATCTCCGGACAGCTTACAATAACCGAAGCATATTCCTTATCCGCCGTCCACGAGATCATTTCATTTCCGCTGCTGTCCCTGAGAGAAATGACGCTTTCCGCAGCCTGGGTATCCACAGTCACCATCAGGACTCCCTGGGTGGAAGAGCTGCCGAAATTCTGTGCCATACCTGCAGAACCTGCTGCTGCAAAAATTCCACCGGTAATCACTCCCTCCCCGTTAAAATCTACAGAACCGTTTGCTCCGTTCGTCGGCCCGGATACATAGGTTTCTCCCCCGGATATGGTCAGCGCTCCGTTGGAATCAATCCCGTCTCCGGAAGCATTGACATGAAGCGTTCCGCCGGAAATACAGATTGCCGCACCCTCTTCCGCAGCAAAAATATCTCCTCCTCCGCCTTTGAATCCGCTGCTGTCGTTCCCTCCTGCGGCATTCAGTCCGTCATCGCTTGCCGTCACATCAATGTCGCCGCCGGTAATATCAATGCTCAGTCCTTCGAGCCCCTCATAGCTTTCTGCCACATGGATCGTTCCTCCGTCAATCCGCAGCGCGGAATCTGCATGCATTCCGTCATCTGCTGCAGAAATTTCAAAGCTGCCTCCCGCAATATAGATAAAGCCCAGGCTGGTATCCTCTTCATTCGACGCATGTATTCCATCCTTTCCGGATACGATATTGTATGTTCCGTCTGCGATCCGCACGCTGTCCTTTCCGGAAAGTCCATGCTTTTCGGCCTCAATTTCATAAACTCCGCTCGTCAGTACCAGATCGTCCTTGGACACCACTCCGTGTCCCGCCTTTGCTTGAATTGTCAGTGTCCCGGAACCGTTTAAGGTCAGATCATCCTTTGAAAAAATCACCGCGTCAATGTTGTTTTCATCAATCGCGGTGTAGGTTCCGCCATTTGTCAGAATGTTTTCCGAATCGGACGCCGTCGTGACAAACACCTTGTCCGCAGAACGCACATAAACTGCCGCAGACTGTGCGCTTGTAATCTTCACACCACCCAGCACAAGCTGTACCTTATCCGTATCCTGTGCGTCCACAACGACCATTCCATCCGTCAGTTCACCGGACAGAATATAGGTTCCCTCATCGGTAATCGTAATCGTGTTTCCGTCAATCTGAACCGCATCGGAATCACAGGTGCTCTGGTCATCCGCAAGGAGGATCCGTGCACTCATTTCCTCATCATAACCGATTTCCCTGTCCCGGTCTGTAAACATATCGGAAGGGTCGAGTCCGCCGGAAAGATCACCGGCTGTCTCTTCCGCCGCTGCTTCTTCAGCCTCTGCGGTGCCTGGAGTCTTCGAATTTTCCACGGCAGACACCGAATTTCCCGCACCGCATCCTGCCAGAAACATTGCTCCTGTCAGCAGAAATATTATCCGTTTTTTCTGTCTCATTATTTTTCCCCTTTCATTCTGTTATGACCAAATCTCACATACGTTCGACCCGATTTTTTACAGTTCTCCGATCACATTTGCCTGTCTGGATACGGTAATCTCCAGATTGCCGTTCCAGCACCGGAGTTCATCGATCAGCAGCTTCTCTTCCCCCGCACGTTTCAGTTTCACATCATACGTCAGTCGGAACAGACTTCCCATGTTGGTCGTTTTTACCTGTACCAGTTCGTATTTTTGTGTGTATTTTTTCAATACCTCCTTAAATACCCCGGTGTAATCCAGATCCTCCGGAATGGTAATATGTAATGTCTTGTAAAGCGTCATCCCCTTTCCGGCACCGAAATCCAGACGGTTATACAGAAGTGTCATGCCCCCCAGAATCACTGCCACCACAAATGCATATCCGATGTAGCCCATTCCCACCACAAGTCCGGTTCCCATTGCAAGAAAGATTGCCCCGATTTCCTTTGCCGACCCGGCCGCCGAACGAAAGCGGACCAGACTGAATGCGCCTGCCACAGCCACACCGGTTCCCACATTTCCGTTCACCATCATAATCACCACACAGACAATAGCCGGAAGCAATGCCAGGGTCGCCGCAAAGCTCCTGGTATAGCGGGTTCCCCACATATAGCATCCTGCCAGGATCATACCGATGATCAGTGCACTGCCGACGCATATCAGAAAATCCGGCAATGTGATCACCCTGGTCATATCTGTATCAAAAATCCCCCGAAATATTGTATTAAGCATATTGAATTTCTCCCTGTACTCTTTCTTTTTTTGCTGCCTGCATCTTCTGATAGGCAGTTCCATATTTTGAAAATGAAGTTTTATACAAATGATTTCTGGTCAGAGCCGCGCTCATCCAGAGCGGAATCCCGCCGGATATCTTAAGCTCCATCAGGGTCTGGTCTTCTTCCAGAACCGGCGTGCCATAAACGGCACTTCCCAGAGTCAGATCATTTTCCCGGTATAAAATATTCTCATCAAAGGTCACCCGGAAATCACTCCCGTCAAGTGCATAGTATGCTTCTCTCTCGTAAGACAAGAAAACCACCGGCCGAAGCGTCTGATAATAATTCCAGAAATATCGGATTTCATTGCCGATCTGTGACGATTCCGGAAGCGGTTTTCCATGATAAAAATATTTCCGCACTTCCGATTCCGGACACTCCAGTCTGCGTTTATACACCACATGCTGATATTTCTTTTTCAGTTCCACAAACACCGGGGCATCCCCGGATGCCGGACGATAGCTTCGCACCCTCAGTTTTTCTTTGTAAGCCGGGCTTTCCAGGGAATGCCGGATCAGCCGGTATGTATCCGTATCAAAATATATGTTTCGTATTGTCACTCTTCCATACCGGTCCAGCTTCATGTGATCTTTCATACTTTGCAGAATCTGTGCCTTCTGCTGCCGGTTCAGCCGGTATTTCAGTTCGTAACGCTCAAATGTCATCTGATAAGCCATTCTTGCTGCTCCTTTCATTGCTTTTCATTGACACTACTATATACGTCCAACTTTAAATGAACTTTAAAACGCTCCCGGATGGGGTTAACCCACCGGAAGCGTCACGGTAATCAGCAGCGATTTCTCATCCTCCGTCGAAGCGGTAATCTTCCCTTTGTGCGCCTCCACTGTCGCTGCCGCAATGGAAAGCCCCAGACCATACCCGCCGGTCTGTGAATTTCGGGAGCTGTCTGTGCGGTAAAACCGGTCAAACAGATGATCCAGATGATCCCGGGAAATGAACTCCGCTGTATTATAAACAGACAGATGAATTCTCTTTTTCTCTTTTTCCAGCCGGACCTGAATCCGGCCCCCTTCTTCCGAATATTTCACCGCATTATCCAGAAGGATCGTCACAAGGCGGTTCAGTGCCTTCCCATCTCCGCACATGGATACCATGGGGGCAATCTCACTTACCAGCGTTTTGTTCTGTGTCATTGCCAGAGCCTGAAACGTATTCACCGTTTCTTCCACCATATCCGAAAACGGAAACTCCACCATAACCGTTTCCTTTCCGCTCTCTTCCATCCGTGAAAGAAGAATCAGATCATTGGTCAGCCCTGCCAGACGCCTGCTCTGACTCTGAATATCACTCAGCCACTCATTCTCTCCCAGATCCATCTCCAGTACTTCCGCATCTGCATCAATAATCGCCAGCGGCGTCTTCAGCTCATGCCCCGCATCTGTGATGAACTGCTTTTGTTTCTCGTAATTTTCCACAAACGGCTTTGTGATCCGTGCCGACAGCAATACCATCAGAACAAATACTGCCGCCAGCCCCAGTGCCGTTACTCCAAGCCCCGTTATAATCAGACTGTTGAAATTAGACAATTCCCGACTCCTGTCGAGAAAAATGATCCGTACCCCGGAACCGCTTTCCAATTCACACACGAGATAACGGCATTCTTTCATAAATCCACGGTGCTTCCCCTTATTCCACACAGTTTCTGCATACTCGATTGCCGTTGATGTATCCACGGACGCAATTTTTCCTGTATCTACCGTCACCAGCCCTCCGTCCGCATTCAATACAATCGAAAAGAATCTGGATTCATAAGGCATTTCCGCAGACAGCTTGCCTGCAAAATCCCGCCCCATCGGCTTTTTGTCGCCCGGATTTTCCACGGGGATTTCTTCCGGAATTTCTCCCGGCTCTGCAAATTTATCTCCATTTTTGTCTTTATATACCATTTCCGGAAATTTTCCATCATTCTGTTCCAGAATATTCAGGATCCTGTCCGCATCTGTCACAATTTTGCGGTAGCTTAAAACCCCCACGATTCCTTCAATTACAAGCAATACCAGCAGCAAGGATACCATGGATGTGATCACTAGTTTTCTGCGTAATTTCTTAATCATATCGCTCCCACCGTTCAGCTTACGCTGACATCTTTCGTCTCTTTTATTTCTTCCAGCGAATATCCCACGTTTCTCGTCGCCCTGATCTGGATATCCGCCTGAAGTGCTGTCAGCTTCTTCCGCAAATAAGAGATATATACCCAGACCACGTTCAGCTCCGCGTCGCTGTCATACCCCCAGATCTTTTCCAGAAACCGCTCGGAAGATATCAGGTTATGAGGGTTGCTCATCAGAAGCTCCAGCATCTGAAATTCCTTGTTTGCCAGCTGAAAGCTGCCTGCCGAGGTGGAAAGCTCAAAGGTCGCTCTGTCCAGCGTAACATTTCCGAATTGAAGCCGGGAGTCCACCTGTGTCGTCTGCGTTCTGGTGATGGCGCGGATTCTCGCCAGCAGTTCTCTGGAATGAAACGGCTTTGTCAGATAATCGTTTGCCCCGGAATCCAGTCCAAGGACCTTGTCATCCACTTCTGATTTTGCCGTCAGCATGAGAACCGGAATCCGGTTTCCTTTTTTCCTGATTTCTCTGAGCACGGTAATTCCATCCACCTTCGGCATCATAATGTCCAGAATCACACAATCATAGTTGTCCGCCTCCAGATATTCCAGCGCTGCCTGTCCATCGAAAACCGCATCCACAGAATAATTGTTTCGCTCCAGAATCGCCGTGAGCGCTTTTGATAATGCTTTTTCATCCTCTGCAAACAGTATCCGCATATATATTCCCCTTTTCTGCAACAAATCTGATTTCTATATCTTATCATACTATCAAAGTAACCTTAACTGCACTTAAAAATAATAAGGAAATTGTATATCACACGAAAAAAGCGTTTTTTCCTGCAGCACAACACCGCCGGAATAAATCCCGGCGGTGCACTCATAACCATATTCAGAAATAATTTTAATACATATCCGGCTGCGGCTGCAAAGCAGGGGTCTTTTCCTTAATATCTGCCACTGCTGCCTCTGTCGTAAGAAGTGTAGCTGCCACACTGACTGCATTTGTCAGCGCATTCTTTGTCACCTTCACCGGATCGATGATTCCCTGCTGCATCATATCCACATAGGCTTCTTTAGCAGCGTCAAAACCAACCCCCGGTTCGCTCTTCTTTACATGGTCGACAATCACAGAGCCTTCCAGTCCGGCATTGTCAACAATTGTATAAAGCGGTGCTTCCAGTGCCTTTGCAACAATTCTGGCACCTGTATTTTCATCACCTTCCAGAGCTGCAGCCAGTTCGTCTACCTTCTTCTGTGCGTGGATATATGCGGAACCTCCGCCGCAGATAACACCTTCTGCCACTGCTGCTCTCGTTGCATTCATGGCATCCTCCATGCGGTATTTCGCTTCTTTCATCTCTGTTTCTGTCGCTGCTCCGACACGGATCACTGCAACACCTCCGCCCAGTTTGGCGATACGATCCATCAGTTTATCCTTATCCATATCGGATGTCGTATCCTCCATCTGTCTCTTCAGACTGGCAATACGTGCATCGATATCCTCTCTGCTTCCGGCTCCGTCCACAATCGTTGTGTTTTCCTTTGTAACCTTTACCGATTTTGCCCGGCCAAGCATGTCCATTCTGGTATCTTTCAGCTCAAGCCCCAGTTCTTCCATGATTACCTGGCCGCCGGTGAGCGTTGCAATGTCCTGAAGCATTGCCTTTCTGCTGTCACCGTATCCCGGTGCTTTCACTGCAACTACCTTCAGCGTACCTCTCAGTCTGTTAACAATCAATGTGGTAAGAGCTTCTCCCTCCACATCCTCTGCGAGGATCAGGAGTTCCTTTCCTTCCCGCATCACATTTTCCAGGATCGGAAGGATATCCTGAATATTGGAAATCTTTTTATCTGTCATGAGGATATACGGATTCTCCATGTTGGCGATCATCTTTTCCTTGTCATCACACATATATCCGGAAAGATATCCATTGTCAAACTGCATTCCTTCGACCACATCTGTCTCTGTCTTCATGGTTTTGGATTCTTCGATGGTGATGACACCATTCTCTCCGACCTTTTCCATTGCATCTGCGATCATTTCACCGACTTCTTCATTTCCGGCAGAAATTGCAGCTACTTTTGCGATGTGTTCTTTTCCCGTAACGGGCTGACTCATTGCTTCAATCGCCTGAATCGCTGCATCACAGGCCTTCTTCATTCCTCTTCTCAGGATAATCGGATTTGCACCTGCCGCAATATTTTTCATGCCCTCTTTAATCAGTGCCTGTGCCAGAACTGTGGCGGTTGTCGTTCCGTCTCCTGCGACATCGTTTGTCTTCGTTGCCACTTCCTTTACAAGCTGAGCACCCATATTTTCAAAACGGTCTTCCAGTTCAATTTCTTTCGCAATCGTCACACCATCATTCGTGATGAGCGGAGCACCATACGCTTTGTCCAGCACAACATTTCTTCCTTTTGGTCCCAGCGTAACCTTTACCGTATCAGCCAGACGGTCTACGCCTGCTTCCATTTTCTTTCTGACGTCAATATCAAAATCTATGTCCTTTGCCATGATCTATTCCTTCTTTCTTTTGTTTATGCTTCCACAATTGCCAGAATATCTTCCTGGCTTACGATCTTAAATTCTTCCTTATCGATCTTTACTTCTGTACCGCTGTATTCTGAAATGAGAACCCTGTCCCCTTCCTTTACCTGCATGGCCGTTACCTGTCCGTCTTTGCATTTTCCCGGACCAACTGCAACGACTACAGCTTCCTGCGGTTTTTCTTTTGCGCTGTCTGGCAGAATGATTCCTGATTCTGTCTTTTCTTCAACATCCTGATACTGAAGAACTACTCTGTCACCCAATGGTCTTAATTTCATATGAATAACCTGCCTTTCTTTGTTAGCACTCTTTTTTATTGAGTGCCAATGTGTTTCGCAAAAAAAATATGTCTCTCGCGAAACATTTTGTTTTTAAACTATTTATTTTTAAAGCATTATAGCACTTAGGACAAAATAGTCAATACCTTTTTATAAATTTTTTTCAAACTTTTTTATCACTCAATTCATGAGGAACCTGCGTTCCTTCAGGGAGGATTATATATATCCTCCCTGAAGATACGGCAGAAGCCGCGGAATCACAAAGAAATCCGTTTCATTTTTCAGCCCCATCTGTTCCAACCGGCGGATTGCACTTCCCTGATCCGCCTGGGGAAGAACCAGTATCACAAACGTATCTTTCCCCTCCTCCGTCACTGCAGAGAGATTCCTGCAGGGCAATATGCAATTTGCCTCCTTCGGCGGAGTCTCTGCCAGAACACGATAATCTCCTTCCCGTGGTTTTAAAATCCGGTACAGATTTTTCATTGCCTGCGTTTCCTCTCCATAAAAAATCCGTTTCTTTCCCGGATCGGCAATCTGCCCCATCAGCTTCTCCAGCTGTTCCGAGCGATCCATCATCCGTCTCAGTGACAGATCCAGAATTTTTCTGCAGGCCTCTTCCCCCCATGCGGTCCGCCTGACCGTCTCGTAATATAACTGATCGATCTCTGTATACATATACAAAAGACACCGAATCCCGATATAGTGATAAATCCTTTTTTCCAGTTTCTTTTCTCCGCTGCGATATAATTGCTGCATCGGGCAGTTCCATGAGGCATCCAGAAGCCGCGTTCCCTTCCCGTAGATCACATTGAACGCATCCTGATCCGGCAGATCTGACTCGGGCGTCCTGTCCAGATAATCCAGGACTGCTTTGCGCATATTTCCTTTCTCACGAATGCGGTCCAGGTTTATATAAATCACACCGGAATTAAAATAACGTTTTGCGTCCACCTCTTTTTTCCTGACGGGAACAGGTACTACCACACCCTTTACCACATCTTCATCCGGAACCGCCATAAAATAACAGTCGTCCATATTCATATCCCACAGTTCCTGAATATCCCGATTCACCAGAAGATCCGCATCCAGATAAATGATTTTCGGAAGCTGGGGAAGCACTTCCGGCAGCATGATCCGAAACAGCGCACCGATGGTATAATATTTCATTCGTTTCGAACAGTCCGCAAAAACTGCCGGATCCAGCAGATGGAAACAGACCCGGCTTCCTTTTCCGGCCGTCACCTGCATCAGTTTTCTTTTGTTCTGCGTGCTTAAGGTTGCATCGTGCAGTATGTGAAAACAGACCGCACGCTCTGTGTGCTCAAGGATCGACTGCATTGCCGTCCCGACCCATACGCTGTAATCGCCGGTTTTATCATGGAGACCGAACGCAATCTGTATTTCATCTGACGGAGCCTGCATTGCGGACCGCATCATCTCCCGCTGCGGTGCAAACACTGCTTCAATGGCATCCATCAGTATCTTTTTTATGTAGAAATCGCTCTGGCAGAGCGAACGGCAGCCTTTTTCCGCCACAGCAGAATTCTCCGGTTCCATATCCGGCGAAGAAAACGCAGCTCCCGGCAAAATGATGTCACCGGTCAGGATTTCCGATACGCCATGCTCTCTCAATTGCCGCTCGTCTTTCTCTGACAGCACGATAACCGCATCTGCCATTTTATAAAAATCAAGATAGCGGGCACAGAATTCTTTTTCTGCCGCCAGAGCCTGCACATCATGGAGGATCAGAACAAGCTTTGTATTCTGATAAGCTTTTATTTTATTTGCAAGCCTTCTCTCATAAATATATCCGTTCCCCGTGGGCAGCTGCATAAAAACAAGATCCTCCGGCTCCAGTGAAGCAATAATTCCGTCCAGACGTCTGGACAATTCCGACTTTGTATCGGTTTCCACCGGATAACCGAAAATTCCCATTTCCCGAAAGCCAAGCTGCAGCCCTGCCTGGGCAAAGCAGTGCTGCTTTGCCACCATGGGATCCTCTTTTTTCAGATTATAGAGATTTGTAATATGAATTTTCATCCGTAATTTCCCACTCCTAAGATCACTTCGTACCGGTAAGTCCTAAAATCTCCGGTACGCCTCTGTCGTCTCTGTCAGTGCCGCATCCCGCTGCATCCGGAGATGCCTCTGCAGCAATTCCGGTTCTCTGATGCATTGCTCTACATCCCCGATCATTCGGTCCACAGCCTCTGCATCGTAAATATGTTCTTCCGCCACATAATCCTGGGAATGAATCGTCCCCTGAAATGCGACGATCAGCTGATTATGCAAAAAGGCTCTGCGGACAGCAGACACGATTTCCGCTTCATGATTAATATCAAAATAGAAATCACAACCGTCAAACAGTTTATCCAGCACCGACCGTTTCACACAGGGATACAGTGTCACATTTTCATATCGTTCCATACTCAGCAGCCTGGACGACATTTCTGTCAGTGCGGCTATGTGAAAGTGCAGCTGCGGAAGTGCTTCTGCCAGTTTGCTGCAGTGTTCAATATGATCCGAATTCGTACAGATCAGCGCCTCCGGCCTTCCCTGGTTTTCTCTCTGAAACGAATATACAAAGCCAAGCTTCTGTACAATTTCCGGACTGGCACCAAGCTTTCGCAGCCGACGGTAGGCGTGCCCTTTTTGTACCATGATCCGGCCCGTACGGGTCTGACTGCCATCCAGAATGATCCGCATATTCCCCGGAATTTCATCCCGGACCGGTTCCTGCCAGAACAGGATATCCTGCTTCTTCGTTCTGTCCAGACGCTGCGATACAAAAAACGGTGTCGATAAGGAATTAAAGAACAATCGTTTCCGGTCATATCCGGTCTTTTTCAGGAAATATATGACAAACTCGGTTTTGGTATGAAAAAGCAGCACCTGCTCCCCTTCATTTAATATGACATCACCTGTCACATAATTTTCCATAATGATTTCCCTGCCGGCCGCAGAGAAGTACGTCCTATTTACCTTCTGCCCTCTTGCATTAAAAATCGTCCTCGCATATAAAGCACCATAACGATTATAATGGTCACTGGACCGCACCACTCCACGGTCATCCAGCCAGTCCACCACACGTACCAGGCGTTTGTGCTTCGGTTCCGCATAAAAAATACGGCCTCGCTCTCTCCCCAGATCGTGTACCCTGCCGCTGGTATTCGTCCCGCTGATTTCCCAGTATTCCGGTACCTCGATCTGATTAAAGTACCGTGGTCTCCCGGGGATATGCGTTCCGTTCTCAAACGATCCTAAAAAGTATCCGAATACCGAGAGCACGCCATCCGGAAGAAATCCGTCCTCCTCGATCACCACAACCGGGCAATCATAACCCGCTTTCCGGAAGGATTCCTGAAGATCCCGACTGTCGGTTGAATAATAATCAAAAAGCAGCACTATTTCATCTGAATTAATATTTTTGCCCATTGTTTCTCCACCTTTGCTGTAAGATAGGCCTGCGCTTTCTCGTAGGAATGCCGATGAAACGCCTCCAGATCCGCTTCTGTAAACAGTCTGACGATACTCTTTGCCAGACTCTCGATCCGTGCCCTGCCGCTCATCGCCTCCTGCTCCGGAAGAAGATATCCATTCTGTTCATCGTCGATAAATGTAGGATTTCCATATCGAACGTCAAAACCGATGATGGGAAGGCCGGAGCCGACTGCTTCCATTAAGGTCAGCCCAAATCCCTCACTGGTAGAGCCGGACAGATAGGCTTCATAGTTTTTATAAACCTCTTCCAGATCCTGCTGTCCGCAAAACCGGACAAAGGATTCACAATGCAGACGCTGTGCCAGCGCTTCCAGCTTGTGCCGTTCCTCACCCTCCCCGTAAATATCCAGGGTCACATCCGCTACTGTCTTTCTCGCTTCGGCAACTGCCTCAATCAGCCAGTCCACATGCTTTTCACTGGCGAGCCTGGACGCTGTGATCAGAGAATGCTTTTTTCGCTCCGCCGCCGGATACTTCAGTTCCCCGAGACTTCCCACCGGAATCGTAATGATATTCGGTGTCACACCCAGATACTTCTGAAACTGCTCTTTTAACAGCTGACTCTGGTGATCGGTTGATGCAATATAAAAATCAATTCTCCGGTACTGAGCAAATGCGTACTCATAAAAATTATTCCACAGGATATTTTCATCATCCGTACTTTCTTCGCTGAAATGATCTGCATGGATGATAATTCCGATTCTGGCCTTCCCCGCATTCTGTAAAATCGTCTGACCAATGCCCGTTGTGCGGTCGATGATCACCACATCCTGCTCCGTCAGATGAAGTCTCGATACCATATAGCCAACCAGCTCTTCCTTGGAACAGAGCAGCCGGTCCGGAAACTGATACATTACCATATCGTTGTCCGTAATCTCCTCATACGCCACGGAGCCGTCCTCATGAAAGAAACGGCGCTGATACAAATGTGCCTGATGATCCAGCGGTGCATAATATTCCGAATAGATTCTGCAGTAGGAAAAATAATCCTTCCGGATCAGACAGCCGTTTGACACCATTTCCACTCTGTGCACAAAATCACCGGTCTCATCTGTCAGATATGCCGTATAAAAGACACTGGTTCCGGGAAAAACATACCGGACCGTCTTTCCGGCTCTGGAAAAAGTAAATTCTCTTTTCCCAAAGGACTGCTCCAGCTGCCTCAACGTATAGGAAACGGGTGCGATTCTGCAGTCCGTAAAAAATGTATACAACCATAATACTTCCGAATCCAGGAATCCGATATTTTTCGTCATATGCTCTATGTTTTCCTGCGGAAACATATCCGTAAAAATAAACTTCGCATCCACACCGATATTTCTCAGTACCCTGGCACGGTATGCCTGCGCATATTCCACCCCGCTGCTTGCCCAGCCAATTCCCAAATTAAAATTGTAAACCATAATTCCTCCTAAGGAAACAGAATTACCTGTTTCCCATCTGCATCATAAGACACATTGCTCAGCAAAATATTCCGGATAAGATTCCGGTAAATTGTCTCTTCCATGATCCCAAAAGAGTACCTTGCCTCCCGCTGATATTCAAACAACGGATTGCGCTGTGCGGATACCCTTCCGGATACAGCCGCCTGCAGCTGCTGCAGATAATCCACCTGTTCAATCCACGCATCATCCATTGCCCGAAGTGTGGCCACCCGGATAAAATCATTCATCGGTTCCCGTCCCCCAAGATTTTTTTCCTGCTCCTGCAAAGACGATTTTACCTTTTTCAGAAGATATCTGCCGACACTCTGTTTCTCATGCAATACCATATCGTCCAGATCATCATCCAGACGATACGAAATGTTATCCAGAATATATCTTCCAACCGTATGAATATCCATGTCTTTTTCCGATTCCAGAAAGCGCCTGATATTTCCGGAGGCAATCTCCAGAATCCGTTTTCGTTTCAGAGTATTCCCATCCAGCAGACTGTCTCTGATCTGATATATCAGGTTTCTCTGCCGCTGCAGAACCCCATCATAATCCATCGCCTGTCTCCGCGACAGAACTGCGAATTCTTCCGCCGTTTCCGGAGCCGCATCGATGATTTTTTTCAGCTTCCGTTCACGAAGGTTTTTTTCCCCTTTTATATACCGGTCCGGATTTTCCGGCGCGTTTTCACGCACCACCTCATCCTGGAGAGACACAAAAAAGCAGCTGGAGCCAGGATCTCCCTGTCTGCCTGCCCGCCCCCGTGCCTGCCTTTCCTGCCTTTTGTTCTTCATTCTTCCGATTCCGATTACCATGAGGCCCCCGAGCTTTTTTACGCCCCTCCCAAGCCGGATATCTGTCCCCCGCCCGGCCATCGAAGTGGCAACCGTCACCGCATGCTTCTGACCGGCTTCTTTTATCATATCCGCTTCCCAGAACGCATTATTTGCATTCAGCAGATTGTGGGGAATCCCTTTTCGGATCAGTTCTTCCGATATCCTCTCGGTTTCCCGGATCGATGCGGCCACGATCAGCACCGGTCTTCCGGTGGCGTGAACCGCTTCCGCAAATACCAGCGCCGCCTGCAGCTGTTCTTCCGCATTCCGGAAATACCGGTCCCGCAGGTCCTTCCTCTGCACCGGTCGATTGGGCGGGATCACCGTGACCTCCGCCCCATATACTTCCATCAGTTCTTCCTTCGCATCGGAAATCGTCCCGCTCATTCCTGCCATTTTGGGGAACAGACGAAACAGGCTCTGATAGGTAATCGATGCCACCGAACGGTTTTCAGAAGAAACCGGCAGCTTTTCCTTCACCTCAAGCGCCTGCTGCTGTCCTCCCCTGAGCTTCACCCCCGGCAATATCCGTCCCGATCCGCCGTCCAGCAGATACAGTTCTCCCTCTTTCGATACCAGATATTCCTTTCCTTTCTCAAAAAGCACATGTGCTCTAAGGGCTAAAATCACATGCCGGTTCATTTCAAAGTGCTCTCTGCTGTAAAAATTATCGATCCGGAAAAACTGTTCCGCATACGCGACCCCTTTTTCGGTCAGCCAGACCTTTTTTTCTTCCGTTTCATAATCTCTTCCTTCTTTCAGCATCGACACAAAAAAATCTGCCGTCGCGTACAGGTTGGACTGCACCCTGGGTGCCCCGGAAATCACCAGCGGCATCTGTGCACCGTCCAGCAGTACCGAATCCGCCTCATCGATAATCACGTAATCAAAATCCCGCAGGAAACGATCCTGTGCGCTTGTCACAAGATTGTTTAACAGATAGTCGAACCCCAGCACACCATTGGTGGTGTACACAATATCGGCCGCATATATTTTTTTCTTGTCTTTATTGGTCAACGGTTTCCCATCCGCCCGCACACCGACTGCCGTTGTCAGTCCCATAAACCGATACATCGGTCCCATTTCCTCTGCATCACGCAGCGCCAGATATTCGTTTGTCGTAACCAGAATCGTGCTTTTCCCGGAAAGTGCATTCAAGTATAACGGCATGGTTGCCGTCAGCGTCTTTCCCTCACCGGTATTCATCTCGGCAAAGCACCCCTGATGGAGCGCAATTCCGCCCAGGATCTGAACCTCAAAGGGAAACATGCCGAGAATTCTTCTGTCTGCCTCACAAACTGCCGCAAATGCCTCCGGCAAAAGATCATCCAGCGTTTCTCCCTTTTTCAGCCGTCTCCGAAACTTCGCCGTGAGGCCGGACAATGCTTCGTCCGACAGCTGCTCCATCTTTTTCCGGAACCCTTTTACCTGTTCCAGAATCCTGTATCGTTTTTTATCATTTCTCTGTCTCATCCTCTGTTTCCCAAATCTCAATGGAATGAAAACGGAATTCCGTAACTCCTCCGTTTATGAGCTGCATGGTATAACTGTACGTATCCGGCGGGCATCGGAATTCCTCTGTCCGGTCACGCAGAATCACCGCCCCGGTCTCATTTTCATACCGGTCATAAAACACAAGTCTCACCAGATAATTCTCATCCCGGCGGCAGTCGATATTCATACAGATCCGATAGCGACCTTCCCCGTCAATGATGGGCAGCACCGGCTCAATTTTCTGACGCTGATAATCTGTTCTGGAATACCACTGCTTTATCACCGTCCCCGGCGGCATCCGCGTATTTCTGAACTCGACATCATCCTTTTTATGAAATATCACTTCAGATCCATAAAGGTATGTATCTGCTGTATACTCACTCCAGTAAACAATCCACTTTTCCCCTGCCATTTAATCTTCCGTTCCTCTTCCAAAATCTTCCCGCAGTACCTTTCGAAACTGATTGAGAAACCAGGTTACGACCGCTTCGGTATCGTCATTATGCCGTCCATGAATTCCTTTTCCATATACCCGGACCCCTTTGGGCCACAAATGGGAAAGGATCTTTTCGTATGCTGTCCTCTCATAATCATCCTCGATCATATAGGACACGACAAATTTTGACCTGCTCCAGTCAGAGGCATCGAATCGCTTCCAGAAACGGGCATCCAGACGGGACACCGCCCTGTCATCCGAAGCTTTCCCCAGATAGTTCAGGACATCCAGGGATGTGGGAAATCCCCCCGGGCGATACAGCGTTTCATTGGCTGCCACTTCCCCGATACTTGCCAGTGGTTTCCCCAAAATCAGAGCGTGCGGCCGAATGTCGCATCCGTAATACAGTGCCCCGGTGGTTCCCATGGAAAGACCCGCCATAATCACCTGGCTCCCTGTAAAATCCAGTTCCGTCATATATTTGCAAATCATCTTCCGGATCATATCCTCATACTCCCGGTCGCCCATATAAAAGCATCCGCCCTCCAGACGCGATTCCGAAATCAGCAGAAACGGACATCCCATTTTCTGCATCAGATGATATCCTTCAAAACCCTGCCTCGTCTTATAGCCGGAAAAGAAAATATTCAGCGGCGGCTTCCTGTCACCCGGGTCAAAATAACAGAAGGCTTCCTCTCTCTTTGATGTGACATAGCGCTCTCCTCCCGGCAAAAAACATCCATGTCCCCGCCTGGAATATCGGTCATGCAGTGCAATGATCTCCAGATTTCCGCTTCCCATTGCAAGCAGCGAGACAAAGACAAGCCCGTAATTCATCTGGTTATCCAGAAGAACCGGTTTCTCCATATCTTCTTCTGAGAAAAACCATCTCTGCTGTACATCAGACACGCTTCCACGCACAAACTGCGTCACCGAAAGCGCAATTCTCACAGAAGGATCTTTCTGATACTCCAGCCACAATTCGATTGCCTGCCCTCTGTCGACGGGGATATTGCTTCTCCAGAATGCGGCTTGTCTCAGTTCCCTGCCAAAATCTCCCTGCAGCGATACACTGCAGTTCCCATTCCAGCAGATTTTCCCTGTAAATCCCCGGGCGATCACCAGGTCCTGGTGACAGAATTTCTCACCATATTGTCCCGGGAAATAATTTCTGGCCTCCTGCAGCAAAAAGCTCTGAATCTGGCTTTCCGCTATACGTTTCCCCTTTTTTTCCTCAAAGAACCTTTCCGTCCTTCCTTGCCATACCACCCGCTCTGTCACGTACAGCGCATGGGGATTTGTGGCATGCCCAAGCGGCTCAATCTCCTCTTCCTGCAGTCCCCGGTCCAGAAACACAAGGTCGTACCGCTTTTTCGGTTCTTCTGTAAAAGAGCTCTGATATGTATAATCGATATTCTCCGGCAGCCGGTATTTTTTTCTCCAGTCAGCAGTTCCCAGCTGCAGAATCCGAATCTTCTCCGACACTCCTGATAACCTCTCTCCACGTTTCCAATAATGCCTCTGGTGTATACTTCTTTTTCAGCTCACAGGAATGAATCATCGCTTTATTCCAGTTGTTCAGACGTTCCAGATACTCCTGCAGCGCATCCGGCAGGTCACTCATATCCTGTAAGATAAGACCGTTTTTCCCCGTTTCCACCAGCTTCGGTTCCCCATACACAATCTGCGGAATTCCAAAGCCGACCGCCAGGATACTCAGATACCGGTCCGGTACATTTTCCCGCATATCCACAAGAATTCTCTGTTCCCGCATGCATTTCCACACAGAAAACTCTTCCACACACTGTTCCGGAAAAAATCTCACGGCAGCTCCGTCTTTCATATTATTTTTTTTATTCTCCTCCGGCACCTGCTCCGCCGCCCATTTCTCTTCCAGTCCAGCCCGCCTCAAACACGATATGGTCTGCCGGATCAGCTGTGATTTTCGCTCGTACGCAGCCTGCCGTGTAAAAAGGTGGACCTGTGCGTTCCTGTTTCGAAGCAGATAGATTCCCAAATATGATATCAGCTGCCCAAAGCGCTCATCCGACATTCCATCCACCGGCACCAGTATTTTCTGGACCTTCAGCTGCTGGCTGATTCCCAGCTCCATACCGGTATCAAATGGACTGACCGCCGTAATTCTGTCCGGCCGGATCCCTGCCGCCTTCCGTATATGAGAAACACTTTCCGGGGAATCCGCCACGATATAGTCTGTCTTCGCAATCACACCGAGTGCTTCCCGATGCGTTTTTATATCAAACCGGTTTCCATAAAAAGACCATATCTTTTTCCTGTTTTTCAATGTATCCATTAACAGTCCCATATGCTGTTCATGCATCGCGGCACAGACCATGTCCTGTCCGTCCGAAAGCCGCAGATATTCTTTCAGCACTTCCGCAATGACCTGCCCCATGCTTTCATACGACCGTTTCTGAAAACACTTCCGATACTCTGTTCCCTGATGCAAAAGCAGATAATGCGGATCCGCGGAATTCACCTCTGCATGTCCGTCCGATAAGAAACAGCGAAGCTTCCATCTCCCTTTTTCATTCAAGAAATCCTGATATACCGGAATTCCCTTCTCATATTCCATCGTATTGGAGAGAAAACCGCGGTCATCATAATTATTTTGCCGGACTCTCATACCTTCTCTGAAAAAATCCACCTGTATCAGGTTTCCGTCTTCTCCAAACTCTGCCTGTGCATATTTTTTTCCATGGAGCAATGCCGTCACAGCAAACGGTGTATATTCAAATTCTGTTCCTGACGGCCAGCTCAGATCGTGAAAGGAAAAGGGTCTTGCCTGTTTTGCGCGGATTTCCTGTATCGCATCAAAACAGGACCAGTATGCTGCATGATATATTCCCTGACGATGAAGAAAATGTCTGAAATTCGGAGCACAGCTCAAAAGCAGAATCTGGTACGGATCTTTTCCGCTTCGGTGAAAAAGCCGTATCAGCTCCACGCTGTCATCAAATTCTGACTGCATACGGGTTTCATACCATTTCTGTTCCTTTTCATACCATTGATCCTGTTGATACCATGCCGGAATAATGTACAGCATTTTTCCTCCTGACTCCGGACTCCATCCGGCCAGACACGGACCGTCAGCTTTCGTTCAAGTCGAACGACCGATAAGACGCAAGATCCCGAAGCGCCGCCGCCTCTCTTTGCAGATTGCAGAAAAGTCCGGTCAGCATCATAACCGAAGACGGAAGCGCAAAGACCGTACGGTCCATACCCCCGCTCATCTGCAGTACAAGCGGGATCCCCAGACACACGCCCATAACCGTAGCGCTGAAGACACTGATACCGACACTCACCCGGGACAGATACCGCCCGGTCGCACGGCCCGCATGTATTCCCTCGATACTGTCTCCACTTTTCAGAAAGCTTTCTGTCATCTCCTTCGGATTCATGAAAATCATGGAAAATGCAATTGTAAGCCCATACAAAATGACAATATATACCATGATTCCCATCGGCTTCGACAGCAGCAGATTCTCCTGCAGCCACAGCAGTGACCGGTTCTGCGGAAACGTCCAGCGCAGAGCCCTGACCAGCAGCTGCGGCAGCATAAACATTGCTGTAGAAAACATGACCGGCATCACACCAATGGGATTCAGTTTGATTGCCAGATAGTTTTTATCTGCATACAGGTTATGAACCGAAATACGAAGCAGCGGAATTCTCATCTCCGTATTTTCCATGATCAGAACAATTTCCATTACCACCAGAGAAATAAGAATCGACACCGTCAGTTTCTGAACCGGGCTGCTGCAGACGACCGCTCTGATTCCATCCAGGATATTTATGAAAATCAAAACCGTCTGTCCGCCGATTCCGTATTTTTTATTCCGCTCCGAAAGCCACAATATGAAAAATGCACCGGCGGTCATCTCCATAACCGCAATGCACTGTACCATTGCCAGTTCTCTTCCGTCCCCGACCCGAAAAGACAGATCCCGTACCCGGGATACCGATTGAAGCAGCGAAAAAAGAAGTGTCAGGAGCAGGGTATCCCTCGTAATTTTCTTCGGTGAATGTCTGGTTCTGAGATCTGTACTCTGAATAGAATGCATAATCTGAACCAGCACAGACGCCGTTATATAAGGTGAAATTCCAAGGGCAAACAAAGAGCAGCGATACAGATCTCCGCTGAGCGTCTGCAGCAGCAGATCCTCTGCCGCGGCGGTCCGGTGAAGATACATATCCACATCGATTCCACAGAGCGGAATACTTTTTCCCACTGTAAAAAGCACCAGGATAAATGCTGTATATATAAACTTTTTTTTAAGAATGCCGTCCCGTTTTTCTGCCTGCAATGAACTGTACCTCGAATTCCCCTCCGGTGCAATGTTCCCCTGTCCGGAAGGCTTTTTGCACCACAGAAAAATGTGAAACATCTTCCTGTAATACGAAATTAGTGACCACCTCGGCCGGCGAAATGGTCACCAATGTTCCTTTATCGTCCCATCTGGTATCCTGTCTGCTGTAAAGCGTTATTTCTCATCATCCTTTTTGTCCGAGAAGATACCCTTTTTATTTTTCTTATCATAAGCACCTTTTCCCACAAGTGCCGCTGCAATCGCCGGAATCGACAATGGCCACCATCCGTATCCGGTGTGTTTCCCGGCAGTTCCCGCAGTTTCCTGACTGTCCGCTTTTGACAGTTCTTCCTTCGCCGTTTCTTCCTTCTTTGCCGTTGATGTGCTCTCGCTAGCAGATACACTTTCACTTGCCGATATGCTCTCGCTTGCAGACATGCTTCCGCTTACAGATACACTTTCACTTACCGACACGCTTTCACTGGTACTGGCTTTTGCACTGAGCGATGCACTTCTGCTTTCCGAAGTACTGACTGCGCTTTCGCTTGCAGATATGCTTTTACTTACACTTGCACTCTCACTGGACGAGATGCTTCTGCTTTCGGACGCGCTCACTGCGCTCTCGCTTGCAGATACACTTTCACTGACGCTGGCTTTCTCACTGATCGATGTGCTTTTCCTTACAGAGGCCTTCAAAGCCATCTCACTGGCCAGCATACGTCTGCTTTCAGAAGCACTGACACTGGCCTGTTCACTGGTGGACGTGCTTTTTCTTGCACTGATTCTTTCACTGTTATGTGTGCTCCTGCTTGCACTGGCTCTCGCACTGAGTCTTTCGCTGTTCTGTACACTCCTGCTCGCGCTGGCCCTTGCACTGATTCTTTCGCTGTTATGTACGCTGCTGCTTGTACTGGTCTCCTCACTGGAAGAAGTACTCCTGCTTGCACTGGTCAGCTGGCTTACAGATGTACTTCTATTAGCACTGGCTACAGCACTGAACGCTGCACTCTGACTGGCACTTGCCTGTCTGCTTACGGACGTACTCTTATTCGCACTGAGCAACCTGCTTGCAGACATACTCTTACTTGTGCTTGTCTTCTCGCTGGAGGAAGCACTTTTACTTGCGCTCGTCTTCTCACTGGCAGAAGCGCTCTTACTTACAGACGCGCTCTTGCTGACGGATGTACTTGCACTCACCGATTCACTGGCACTCACCGACGCACTGTCACTGGCCGATATGCTCTCGCTCACCGATTCGCTGGCACTTACCGATGCACTGTCGCTCACCGATTCACTGGCACTCACTGACGCACTGTCACTCATCGATATACTCTCGCTCACCGATTCGCTGGCACTCACTGACGCACTGTCACTGGCTGATATACTGTCACTGGCCGATTCACTGGCGCTTGCCGCTGTGCTGCCACTGACAGAAATACTCTCACTCACCGACTCGCTGACGCTTCCCGATTCGCTATCGCTGACAGACATACTTGCACTTACCGATTCACTTGTACTCGCTGCAGAACTGTCACTGAAGGATGTACTTGCACTCACCGACTCACTCGCGCTGGCCGAGCCACTGTCACTGGCCGACGTACTTGCACTCACCGACTCACTTGCGCTCACGGATGCACTGTCGCTGGCCGATATACTTGCACTCACCGACTCACTTGCACTCACAGATGCACTGTCACTGGCCGATATACTTGCACTCACCGACTCACTTGCACTCACAGATGCACTGTCACTGGCGGACGTACTTGTGCTCACCGACTCACTCACACTCGTGGATGCACTGTCACTGGCGGACGTACTTGCGCTCATCGATTCGCTCTCACTCGTGGATTCACTGTCACTCGCGGACGTACTTGCGCTCATCGATTCGCTCTCGCTCGTGGATTCACTGTCACTCGCGGACGTACTTGCGCTCATCGATTCGCTCTCACTCGCGGAATCACTTTCACTGACTCTGGTCGACTCGCTCTCACTCGCGGAATCACTTTCACTGACTCTGATCGACTCACTCTCACTGGCAGAAGCACTTTCGCTGACTCTGGTCGACTCGCTCTCACTCGCGGAATCACTTTCACTGACTCTGATCGACTCACTCTCACTGGCAGAAGCACTTTCGCTGACTCTGGTCGACTCGCTCTCACTCGCGGAATCGCTTTCACTGACCCTGGTCGACTCACTCTCACTGGCGGAATCACTTTCACTCGCATAAACCGATTCGCTCAAACTTGTACGGATTGACTCGGCTTCCGATTCACTTGTTTTCAGTGTAATCCCTTCACTTGCATCCGATTCTGTAACCACACTCCTGGTTTTCTGACTCAATGAAGCAGCCGTAAATTTACTGGCAGAAGCACTCTCAAACTCTTCTCCAAATTCTGTTGTTTCCCGAAGCTTCTGCTCCTCCAGCTCCCGTGCATATACCATATTGGTATCACCGAGCACATTCCCTCCGCCAAGTGCAATACCGATACCTGTAACCCCTTTTAATACCTTGCTCCTTCTTTTTTCTTTATTCATCACGAGCTCCCTTTTTATATACATTATATGTATTGGTCACCGTATACTATTACCTTTTATGGTATCATAAAGCATCCTTTTTATCAATGATTTTACAGCCTTTGAGAGCTTCACTCCTGCAGAAAATGTTACTGTTTACTCCCGTCATCAATCTTCTGAAACAAATCCGCAATCATGAATGAAACTGCTTCATAATGAACATAATCGGCTGCATTTTCCCGGACATAAATCTTCACCTGTGCAGGAAATTCCTCATCCTTCTCCCAGAAAACCAGTTTGACGGGTATTTCCGGAAAAGGAAGAAAAATCCAGGACGTATCACCCATTGATGTTTCATATTTTCCTCCGGCTGCTTTACATCTTTCTTCCAGCTCACGGATTCTTCCGGAATACTCATTTGCAAAATTCTCGTACAGCGGATTCAGTCGGTCATTACTCCGGATCCGTACCGGATCCAGGGCATTTTCCGGGACCCACCTGCCAGGCTCACGGATATATTCCGCCCCATCTCCAAGATAATGATATACGGCAAGTGCTTCATTCATCTGGAGTCTGTCTGTCCATTGAAGGTCATCCTTTTTCTCCAGCACACCATTCTCACAATTCAGACGATATTCCCGGTCAAAATACCAGAGCTGTATATACTCCTTTTCTTTCTTAAACGTGATGCAGCACTCCCTTCCCGCCGCATTAAATCCGGAAAATCTGTCTCTCCATTTTCTGCAGGCTGCTTCCGCATCCGTAAAGGAAAAACCAATATTTCGATAGGAATGAAAGCTCATGACATACTCCTCCCCGCCAAATAACCATTTTGTACAAAACGGAAATGTCTGCCAGCGCAGACCTCACCAACCATAAAAGATTCTATCACCAAAGTATACCCCGGGGAACCATTCACCGCACAAAAGAAGACGCCCGATCACCCCTGCCAGCTTCCTGTATATTTCACATAGGCATCCCGGTATCCTGCCGCCTGGATATTCGGCAGCGCCGCGTTGGCTGATGCCTCAGAGGCATACTCTCCCGCGGATGCCACGTACCAGAATTCCGGGTTCAGGTTGCTCCAGTCTGTCGTAATATACAATCCTGCATTGAGCCCTCTGTTCCGGGCCTCTGTCACCACATTCTGCACATCTGTTATATCTTTGGAGGCTGTGATCCAGATTCCATAAAACGGTGACGGCACAGACACATTTCTTTTTGTTCCTGTATTTCCTCCTGATTGCCAGTTTCCTGTATATTTCACATATGCATCCCAGTATCCCGCTGCCTGGATATTCGGCAGCGCCGCATTGGCAGATGCCTCGGAGGCATACTCTCCCGCGGATGCCACGTACCAGAATTCCGGATTCAGGTTGCTCCAGTCTGTCGTGATATACAATCCTGCGTTGATTCCCCTGCTCCGTGCCTCTGTCACTACATTCTGCACATCTGTTATGTCTTTGGAGGCTGTGATCCAGATTCCGTAAAACGGCGACGGCACAGACACATTCCTTCCGGTTTCTGCACTGCATGGAACTGCCATAAGCAGCATTCCTGCCATTATTAAAATCGCCATCAGTTTTTTCATATGTTTCCACCCTGTCCTTTCCCTTGTTCACGCATTTTTTTCTTTACCGTTCCTTAATCATAACCTGCTCCAGAAGCCTTTCAAAATCTTCCTTCACACAAAGCTGTGTTCCCTCTCTGAGCAAAGAGCCGCCTGCAGCTGCCACTGCATAGCGCAGCATGTCCTCCATGCTTTTTCCCTGCCGGATGGCCATACAGATTCCTGCCACAAGAGAATCTCCTGCTCCCTGGATTCCTTTGATATCCAGCTTCAGAGGCGGCGCAAAAAGTGCTTTGTCTTTACTCACCATCCATGCACCGTTTTCTCCCATAGAAACACATACATAGGAAACACCTTTCCTGATAATCTCTCTGGCCGCTTCGATAATTTCTTCCGGATTCTCCATTTTCCTTCCTAATGCTGCGGAAAACTCGTCAATGTTTGGTTTGATCAGATACGGCTTCCCTTTTATTCCCTCTGCCAGAAGTTCATTTGCCGCATCCAGAATGGTTTTAATACCTTTCTCATTTGCTTTCTCAATGATCCTTCTGTAAATATCCTTCGGAACTCCCTGCGGGACGCTTCCATCCAGAACCATAATCTCTGTCTCATCCCAGTATTGGTTCAATTTTTCAAGCAGCTCTTCCACCGATTCCTCCGGAACCCAATGACCGCTTTCATTAAACTCGCTCATTACCTTTTGTGAGGAATCAAAGATTTTAACATTTATTCTCAGTTTTCCTTCCACCCCCACAAAATCATAAGCAATTCCCTGATTTTCCAGGGAATTCTCCAAAGCCTGTGCATCATCACTGTAGTTAAAGCCTAGACACATCGTTTTCATGCCAAGATTTTTCAGTACCGTGCTGACATTAATCCCCTTCCCTGATACATCATTTCGCACACCTGTCACTTTATTCGTTCCGCCGTACAGAAACTTCTCAACAGTAATCGTTCGGTCAATACATGGATTTAAGGTTAACGTTATAATCATTTCACTGTCCTCCCCATTAAATATTTTCTGCTGCCCAGTCTGACATTGCCTGATAAATGATCCACACAGAGACAGCTCCTGCATCCGGAATACCAATTGCCTTTTCTCCAAAATATTTCGCCCGGCCGAATCTTGCTTTTAACTCTTTTGTATATTCCATTCCTGCCCGGGCACTTTGTGCCGCAGCTGCCAGCCCTTCTTTCAGTGCCAAACGGTCGGCAGCACTTTTTTCCAGAGCAATGACTGCAGGTTCAAAGGCATCCACCATTGTCTTATCTCCGATTTTTGCCTTTCCCCTCCTCTTTAAAGCATCCAGCGAGCTTCTGAATATTTCGGCGAAGTCTTTTATTTCAAGAAAATCATTCAAGGGTCTCTTGACAATTCCACTGATGAACATCGTTCCGAACAACACGCCGGATGCACCGCCCATGGTATCCAGAAGAATGGTCCCTGCCTCTTTAAAAATTTCTTCCGGATGTTCTGCCTCACAGGCCGGAAGTTCCCTCAAAATTTCGCGAAATCCCATGGCCATTCCGGTTCCATGATCTCCGTCTCCGATTTTGCCGTCTATTTCCGTTAGATGTTCTTCATTTTCTACTACTCTTCCGGCTACGAATAAAAACATTTCTTTCAATTCCTGAGCCGTCATCTGGTTTCCCATCTCAAATCCCCCATCTTCATTTTTTTGAAAAATGGTGCATATGCCGGAGCATCATAATATTTCTTCAGTTCTTCATCCAGGCGAACAATGCTGATGGATAATCCGCCGGTTCCCTGCGGGCAAAACAGTTCATCAGTAAACATATCATGAATTGCCGCACCTTTTTCACAAAGAATTTCATGAACTCTGCGGCTTAAGATACACAGCTCCAGCTTGCTTGTAAAACCGAAACCATTTACAAAAACAGCCAGTTCATCCCCTTCTGCCGGCCGGATATCATCCAGAAGATATTTCATTAAGGTATCTGCAATTTCATCCGCACTGGTAAGCGGGGTGTGCAATACTCCGTTTTCTCCGTTGAAACCCATTCCGTATTCAATCTCACCCTCCGGCATCTCAAACATGGCTTTGCCGCTTCCCGGCATATAGCCCGGTGATGTGGTCACAGAAAATGTATAGGTATTTGCACATGCCTTTCTGGCAATGCGCACTACCTCGTCCAGTTCAAGCCCGGCTTCCGCAGCAGCTCCGGCGATTTTTACTACCATGGAAATTCCCGCAACACCTCTTCGCTCCTCCTGATGCTCGATCGGTGCCGAAGTAATATCATCTGTGACAAATACACACTCTGTACGAATTCCTTCCAGCTCTGCCAGCTCACTGACAAGTTCAAAATTCAGTACGTCTCCTGTATGGTTGGCTGCAATATAAACAACACCTTTTTCATGAGGAACTTCTTTTGTCACATTCAGAATTGCTCTTGCCGGCGGAGCCGTATAAACCGGCCCCAGGGCAGCTCCGTCTGCCAGCCCCTTCCCCACGTATCCGATGATCCAGGGTTCATTTCCGCCCCCGCCTCCCACAACGACAGATACCTTATCCCTTCGGTCCTTCCGGATCATTCCGTTACATTTTCCATTCGGATTCGGAATCTTTTCAAACTGATCTCCATACATTGCCAGATAACCGTCCAGCATTTCTGAAATCATATGATCAGGATGATTGATTATTTTATTCATGATCAATTCCTCTTTATCTTTTTCCTTTTATCATTTTACCATCAAATGGCCGAGATTCCAACAAGCATGATGAAGATACTGTTCCGGTTCTGATATTATGTGAAGCTTGTATACCAAAAAGGAAGAGAACCTTCTCTGATAGCGAAGTTCTCTTCCTTTTAAGTTTATGTATTAAGATACTTTTTCAATTCAGAAATCTGCAAAGCAGCTGTTTCTCTTCCGATGTCGTAAATTTCTTTCAGCTTTTCCGGATTCTTTTCGACCTTTCCAATTTGTAATTTTTCTTTCGGGCGAATCACAAACAGCTTTCCTTGCTTTTCCTGTTCCTTTATATACGCCAGAGTCTGGTTATAGACAAGATGGCGGTTTTCCATGGTTTCCACAAGTTTGGGGTATTTTCTGTATTTTACCCGTATGAGCGGCATAAGACGATTCTTCTTTTTCTGATAGTATTCCGGCTGAGTAAGAACAACAACGTTTTTATCATAGCCCATTTCTTCAAAATATCTTACCGGAACAGAGTCCGAGACACCCCCGTCAAGAAACTTCTGACCGTCTATTTCCACGATCTGAGATACCATCGGCATGGACGCAGAAGCACGAATCCAGTCAAAACCATGGTCTTCCTTTCCCTTGTAGTTGTGATATACGGCGTTTCCTGTTTCAATGTCCGTGCATACCACATAAAACTCCATCGGATTGCTTTGAAACGCGTCAAAATCAAACACATCGTATTTCAGCGGAACTTCGCCGTATGCAAAATCGGTACTGTAAATATTTCCGGTTTTTATCAGGCTTACAATACCGGAATATCTCTTGTCATTGCAATACTTCATATTGTAACGAACTGCCCTCCCAATCTGTTTTGACTTGTAATTGCAGCCAAAAGCAGCTCCGGCAGAGACGCCTGCTATGCCATCGTATTCTATTCCCGCCTCCATCATCACATCTATGACACCGGCCGTAAACATTCCTCGCATAGCTCCGCCTTCTAAAATCAAACCTTTTTTCAACTTATTCTCTTTCTCCTTCTTTACCTTTTGCTTTCAGTTTACAAATACCCTGTGTCATAGTTCCCATCGGGCAAAACGAGCACCAGGTTCTCGGCTTATATAACACCATTACTATGAGTCCAATCAGTGTGGATGTCAGCATGATACTGTAAAATCCAAAACTAAATTGTGCAACCCAATCCGGAACCGTCCCGGCACTGTATGTCCATCCCCAGGGGACACGAATCGTCCAGAACAGCTTAATCACTTCCTTAAGCGTACCGGCTCCGCTTGCCACAAGCCAGGTTTGAAAAACCATATTTCCAAACATCGATAAAAAGAAAATCAAAAATCCATAGCGGAACCACTTGGAAGTCATCCATTTTGGTGTTGGTTTTCCCGAGGAGCACTTTCTGTTTTTCCCAAGAACTGTAAACAGCTGTCCCCTTCCACAGTACTTGTTGCAAAATCTTTTGTTTCCTCCAGCCAGAGCAAATACCAGCGGAACCAGAAAATCGATCATGCCAAGCCATGCAAACAGAATATTAAAAAACCCCAGTGCAAAATAAATCATTGACCATATCCATAAATAATCATACCAACGCTTCTTATTCATCGCTGCCCTCCCTCTGTAAAACCACAATGCTTCCGGCAGGACATATTGCCGCACATTTTCCGCATCCTACACAGATGTTTGCATCACTTTTTGCGTAACAACCATTCCATATCTCTATCGCATTCCGCGGACATTCTTTGATACAGGCTCCACAAGCCACACATCGCTCCTTGTCTACTTTTACATACCTTTTCGATTTCATAATAGTAATTTCTCTCCTCCGCTAAAAATCTTTTGTTTCTGATATTTTATCAAAAACAACGGCCATTGTATGTAACAAAATCACATAATATCAAAAATATTCACGGAAACTCAGAAAGATAATCAAATATTGTAAAGAGAAACCATATTTGATAAAATATTTAATAGGGCAAAGAACTCATGTGTATAAGGTTCTGGAGGTAAATATGAAACGCAATATTCGAGTACTACTGGTTGACGATGAATTTCTTGCCATTGAAGATTTAAAGACGATAATTGATTGGGAGAGTCTTCATTTTAAAATTGTTGCCACAGCGCGCTCGGGCAAACAGGCACTTAATATTTTGAAGAATACGGATGTAGATCTTGTTATTACAGATATTATGATGCCTGGAATGAATGGCATTACTCTTGTGGAAAAGGTAAAAGAGTTTAATAAAGAAATCATCTTTTTACTTTTAACTGCTTATGCAGAAGTAGATTATATGAAGAATGCATTTCATTTAGGTGTCGAAGATTATCTGATCAAAGATGAAATCACTCCGACTTCCCTCGCTCAGAAACTCCAATATATTCAGAATAAATATGAAAGAAATCGAGAATTATCTTATTCATATCTTCAAAAAAAATTGCACAACTACTTTTCCAAGCCGATGGCAGTTGAAAATGATTTGCCATCTGATCTCATGAAAGAATCCTTTTATTATTGTCTGTTAGCAAATGATAATTTCTTTTTGCCTCTGCTGCAGACCACATACAATACGCCACGGCTTACGGAAGCGGAAGACAATCAGCAGGAAGAAGTCCTTCGATTACTAGAACATTATGAGCTTGAGTCTGTCGAACATGTCTGTTGTTTTTCTGCCTTTAACAACAAACTGCTTATTTTATTTCGCATTCGCCAAAATGAGCATTCTCTTCAGAAAAAACATGATTTGCTCTATTCTTGGTCTCATAGCATAACAAACATGATCTCTCAAACGTTGAATTATCACTATTCCTGTTTTTATAGCACATTTGCCCTGTCGTTACGTGAAATATATGATAATTCCTCCCAAATTCAGCAGATCATGCGTGCACGTTATTTTTTAAAACAATCCTCCGTATATCCTTTTGATTCACCGTCTCTATTTGTTACCAATACATCAATAGATATTTCGGAGGAAATATTCTCCGAGTGGATTAATAATAATTCTTTTCAAAAGAACTACCTTGATTTCTGGGAACTGGTAGAAATCAACCACAACTACATGGGATTGTTTCAGTTATTAACGGAAAGCATTTCATTTCTGATGAAAAATAATATATTTTTATATGAAATTGTGCAAGCGCATGATTGCTTTGATCTTTCTTCCATCAAGAATTTTTTACTGGAGCAATTTGCAATATTGCAGAATTCTCAGGAAAGGCGTTATTCACGTGATATTCTCAAAGCATTTGATTTTATCAAAAACAACTATGCTCTGGAAAATCTTTCTGCACAGAATGTTGCAGAACACATTGGCTTCAGTGTAAATCATTTTTCCAGGTTATTCAAAAAAGAAACCGGCGATACTTTCATCAATTATCTCACTTCATTTCGCATCCAAAAAGCATGCGATTTTCTCAGGAAATCAGAAAAAAAGATGTATGAAATTGCCGAATCTGTTGGTTATTCTTCTCCACAATATTTCAGCCAGGTTTTCTATAAATATACTGGTTTAACACCTATGGAATACAAAAAGAAAGGAAGTGCAAAATATGATGACGGAAAACGGAAATACCAGAAATAGTATTTATGATAAATTTTATAATTCTGCATATCGTCTTTGTATTTCGATTATTCTATTCACTTCAATCCCACTGATCATATTGTTTTCTGTATTCTATTTCAAAAATGACATCAGTCAAAAAAATACAATTGCAACTCAAGCGATCCAGCAGTTAGACAGTTATTGTTCTACCGTATTTTCTTTTGCTACCGCAATAACTGACGATCAGGAATTATTTCGTCTTATAAACGATATTCAAAATCCCCTGCGAAATAGCCGTATTGAGAATCGGTTAATGGAGTTAAGTGGCCATTTTTCGAATGTTCATGGAATTGTATTGTCTACTGCAAATGAAACTTTTCATTCCGTATTCTTATCTGACGAAGAAAGCATGTTAATGCTCAGTTCTGATTGGTTTAATGAATTTCAAAAAAAACAATATACCAAATCATTTCATCTGTCGTCAGAGGATCCATCTCATCTGTACTATATGTCAAGTTTCGCAACCACACCATCTGCTCCGGGTTACCTGATTATTTCTATCAACACGGCAGATTTAAATCGCCTTTTCCAAGCAATATGTTCAACTTTTCCGCATTTTGTCATAGTAGATAATTCAAATAGGATTCTTCAGAATAATCAATTTCTATTCATAGACGATCTGTTACAAAAAATTAACGGAGAAAACGAATTTCAATTTTTCAACAACTTTTCTTTTATGAATATTCATGGTTACTTCTCATCCTACTACAGTATGAACGCCCACTGGAAGCTTGTTGTCTATACTTCATTTTTCGAGCTGTTTCGACCATATATACCGATTATTTTAGTCCTGATTTTTGCGATTCTTCTCGTTTTCAAAATGGTAAAAGCAATTTTGAAACCAACGGTCAATGACATTGTTTCTCCGATTGTTGAATTAACACAGTTTGTAAATTCTTTTTCTTATGAAACGCCTCAGACAATAACCCTGCGCACTGGTGATGAAATAGAAGAATTGTCTCAAGTATTTAACAAAATGTCTTCCCGTATTCAAACTCAGATTAAGGAATTACTGATACAGGAAAAAAAATCTCACAAATTACAATATGGACTCTATATCTCACAAGTAAATCCGCATTTTATTTACAATACTATGAATACCATTAATTATTTAGCGCGAAAGTCACGGTGTGATGATATTATTGTTGTAAATACCGCATTGATTCAAATTATGCGAGACAGTTTACGCATTTCCGATTCGGTTATGGATTCGCTTGAAAAAGAACTCGATGTATGTAGACAATATCTGAAAATTCAGGAATACCGTTATCCTGAGCATATTGAAATTATCTGGGATATTGATGACAATGCTGCTTCTTTTCAAATACCCAAGCATATATTACAGCCGATAATTGAAAACTCAATTGTACATGGTTTTTTGGAAGAAGACTCTTTTCATATTGACGATGAAGAAGCTTTTATCTGCATCTCTGCAAAAACATCCGAAGATCTTACGCAATTAACGATACAAATTGAAGACAATGGAATTGGAATTGACATGGACAAGTATAATCAAATATGTCAGGAAGCATCTCGGGAAGACTATGGTTTTGAAATCGATCAGAACAGGGGAATTCATATCGGATTGGCTAATATAAAATATCGTCTCAATTATTTATTAGAAGAAAAACAGGAACTCACACTGAGTCCCCGTTCTCCTCATGGTACAATTGTAAAAATAAAGCTATATCATTAAGAAACCACCGACACCTTAAGAATTACTGCTATATTCTCTTCTGAAATATGGCAGTATATTTTTTGATCAGAAATAATTGTCACCTGGATTTGATCTTTCATACATTGTGGATAAAATAGTTCTGCCTTTCCAATCTTCTCATCCAGACAAATCAAATGTGTATTATTAGAAGAAGTATTCCTCCAGATTGCAAGATATATGTTTTCTCTGCATTTTGCACCATATACATACCATTCTGAATCCCAAATATTAAAGCCACACGGCCAGATTGGAACAGACTCCGCGATATCCTTACGGATTTCTTTCTGCAGCAAGATTCCTTCTTTTAGAAGGTTCTTGTTTTCTCTTGACAAATCAATAATCTTTCCGCCAAGTATTGTACGAAACAACATGGAATTTACCATATTTACGATAACTTCTTTTTTATCATCTCTGATGGGATAATTCCAGATTCCAGCGTATTCCGGCGTGACTGCCGTTGCACAGTTCGACGCAATTGCAGATGTTTTTCTGTAGTCTTCCTGATCACTTAACGATTGTAAATCCATTCTGGAAAGCAATGCGTAATCCATTCTCAATCCGCCACTTGCACAATTTTCCCAGATCACATCCGGATATTGTTGTATTGTCTCTTCCAACCATCGCAGATAGGCTCGATTATGTTCTAATAATCCATCTCCCAAACTATCTGATTTATAGTCTGTTCCTAATCCAGTACAGAAGTTATAATCTATTTTTATATATCCCACTCCATATTCTGTGATTACCCGTTTTATTATCCTGCTTGCATTCTCACGAACCGCACTATTTCGAAAATCCAGAGGAATTCGTCCAGAATCAACAACGTTTCTTCCATTGCGTACAAAAGCCCAGTCACCTGGCAAATCTCCGGCGTTGTCTCCATCCACGCCAAAAGACTCCAATTCCAGCCAGATTCCCGGAATCATACCAGCATCTCGTATTTTTTGCATCGTCATTGCCAGACCACTTGGATACCTGCTGATACTTTCCTCGAATTTTCCGAAAGTAAACTGCCAGTTTCCATTATCGTACCAGCCGCAGTCTATTACAAATACCTCGCATCCCAGTTCTGAAGCACAAACAATATACGGTTCCAGTTTATCCTCTGTAGCATTTCCCATCATACAATTCATGTAATCATTGAAGATCACATAACTATTCGTCTTCCTGCAAAGATTTCTTCTATATGCATTCATCTGTTTCATTGCATTTTCGATTTTTCCTTCTTCAACGCACACTGCAACAGGTACTGTAGTGAAGCTCTTTCCAGGCATAATTTGCTTACTCCAGTGCGCCTCTTCCAGACGTGGGCCATATAGCTGAAGATAAACATGTTGTGTATACTCATAATGCAGGTAAGAATCCCAATAGTCATCCATTGTATTCCCAATTTCCCAGCTCCACGCACCATTATGCTCGATTTGCCACATAATTGAATAATTCGAAAGATGATTATACAGAGCTGCCACCGGAAGATACTCTCCCGAAGAAAACCCGCTGTGATTCGATATCACCATTCGATCATAACACAGATTTTTATCGGAACGTATTCCGCAATCATATAGATTATGCAGCTCCCATCTGCACTCTTCAGACCAGGTATTTCTCGCAAATGCAATTGTCAGGTCTTTACCCATATCATGCTTTGTTTCAGCCGACGAGATAATATTTCCATATGAAAACGAAGAAATTCCATCGATTAAAATTGGGGTCTTTCCGATATTATCCACTTTACTATAGCACCGAAAAACGGACATGTTCTGAAAAAACTGATACACGGTTGTTACCCGCATTTCTTTACTCTTTTGATAAATTTTCAGACACTGACCATGCTCATTTTTAATTAATTCATAACTCTCATAAAATAATGAAATCTGTGGATTATCATAAAAATTCTTTTGTCCATGATAAGAATAATTTACCTGGTTCGGACACAGAATCTCAACAATTCTCAGATATTTCCCACTGGTCTCAGATTGTCTCCCATATTTATCTTCATGCAGAGAAAGAAGTCGTGCTTCCTTCCCTTGTTCAAATTCGAATATCAGATCCAGTTTTCCTTCTTTTACTTCAAGCGTCTCCATATTTAATCCTTTCGATCACATGCCGCCGTTAATGCTCCGATTACAATCATAATTCCACATGCTATCTGCAAAGTGGAAGGAATATTATGAAAAATGATTGCCTCAAAAACAATCCCCCATGCCGCATAAGTAATATTAAGGGCCATTGATTTAGATGCTCCCATTTTACTAATTGCATAATAGTAGCTCATATAAGAAACCATTCCTGCCAAACCCGCTACCGCTATTATTGGAAGGGCTCTGACAGGATACACTTTAAGAAAAGCAAATCTTAGCAGTGCAGTAAGAAAGACAAATTGCATCGCGGATGAAAACAGCTGTCGAATAGCATATGCACATTGACTATCAATCTGTTCTTCTTTCATTGCATATGCACAAATAACAATCTCTAATGTCCAGCCAAATATGCACACAAAAATACTTATTCCACCTGCTAACAGATTGATCTCCACACACTCAGTCAATGTAAAGCCCAATAGTCCCATTCCTGTTACCGCAGCCAGAAGTCCTATAACCTGCCGCTTTTGTAAACGCTCTTTCAAAAAAACAAATGATAATAATGCGCCAAGTGCAGGGTAAATGGCAGATAACATCGTTGTATAAGAAATCCCCAGATAATTGATGGAAAATACATATCCCCCCATTCCTATCGGTCCGCCTAATACCGATGCCAGTACAAGCATTTTTCCACCTCTGTTTTTTAACTTCTTAAATATCATTTTCCATTTTCTCTGTATCCCCATATATATCAGCATCCAAACAGATGAGAAAAAATCATGGAAAAAAGAACTGATCAATGGTGCCAGCATAAGCACCTTTGGGTCATTTATAAAAGGAGCTTTGGTCAAAGCAATCCCAAGGATCACTGTATCCAAAGCCCAGCACACTCCCGCATTTAAACCTACTAATATATTCATGTTTTACTCCATTTCAGGATAGCATAACCGTATGCCGGAAGCTCATCCACTTGAAGATTTGTGCCTATGTCGCGGTATTCGGGGACATCTATATTCTGGACAGAATCTTCATGGTTCAACAGAATCAAATACTCTCTTTTTTCTTTTATTATTACTTCAATTGAATCTGGTAAATTCATCCGCTGAAGATTTAATTCTTTTGAAATAACATCAATCAGACTAACATAATTTAAATCCATGCTGCCCGCGTAAAATACTTTTCCATTTTTATACTGGTTCATTGCAACGCCTGTTGAATCAATCCATTTATATTTCTGTTTGATTAACGACTTTGCAGTAATCAGATTTAGTTTTTCCAACCAAATACATTTATCTTTTACTTGACGAATCGCAAATTCTTCTACAGTAATTCCTGCCAAATCTTTCCACACACCTGGAAGTGTCTTCTGTGTAATCTGATTATTCATTTCTCTCATTCCTGAAAAACTGGTTAATAATAAATTCCCGCCTTCAGAAACATATTCTTCAATTTTTTTAAAATTCTTTTCATTTACTATGCTTGCATATGGAAAAATGACCAAATCATAATCCGTCAAACTGTTATCCACAGTTCCCACAGACACAGATAAATGGTTCTTCATCAGCGCATCATAGATTTGAATTATTTCTTCTTTATAATTAAAGTCTCTTACATGTGGCTGAAATTCATGACAATACTTATTTTCATAGTCAAATATTATCAATACCTGCTTTTCGTCGGGTTTTGCAAGTATATCTTCTGCTGCAAGTATATCCGCATTTACCTCTTTAAGAGCTTTGTATCTTTGTCTTGGAACACCGTCATGATCCAATATGCCATACCAAAACTGTTCTGTTCCAAATACACAGCTCCGCCAGCGGAAATAAATTAATGCTTCCGCACCTTTTGCAACTGAACGCATCGCCCACAATTTGTATTGTTCATTCTCAGGAGTGATGCCATTGATATTCCATCCACATGGTCCACTCTGCTGTTCCAGAATCCATGGACGATTTTTACTCATACCTCTTTCCAGTTCATACAAAAAGCTGATTTTTGAAGGACTATTCTGATCCCATTCAGACTTCGGATATGCGTCATATCCAACCCTGTCCAATAGAGTTCCGAGTTCAAAATTATCACAATTCTCTGAAACAACATTATGTGAAATAATCTTTTGAGATATTTTACGTATCTCATCACACTGCATTTTTGCATATCCAATTAACGAATCAGATGAAAAACGTGCGTAATCTAATAGCAATCCCGGATTATGACTATATCCAGTCCATGCATCAATAACCGACTGCGTCGGCAGAACAATCTGATCCCACTCCGTATATTCCTGACTCCAGAATACAGTACCCCAGTTTTGGTTTAAATTCTCCAGTGTCTGGTATTTTTCCTTCAACCAGAGAATGAATTTCGCTCTGCACTTTTCACAATAACACCTTGCAGCATCCTCACACCCCAATTCATTATCAATCTGCCAGCCAATTACATTTTTATTATTTTCATAATGTTCCACGACTTTTCGAACAATGCGTTTTGTTTCCTGCCTATAGCCTTCATGATTATAACAGTAATGACGCCTTGTCCCAAAGCCGCGTACATTATGATTAATGTCTTCCATATAAATGTCAGGATATTTTTGGCAAATCCATGCTGTTGGTGCAGCTGTAGGAGTTCCTATGATTGCTTTGATTCCATATTTTGCCAAAAGCTCGATTGCCTCATCATATAATGAAAAATCATATACTCCTTCTGTCTTTTCTATCACTGACCATCCGAATTCTCCAATACGCACAGTATTGATATTCATTTGCTGCATTAGTTGAGCATCCTTTTCCCATCTGCTTCGCTCCCAATGTTCAGGATAATAATCTACACCAATAATCATGTTCTGTCCTCACTTACTATTTTTGCAAAATGGCCTTCTCGCGATTGATACTAATTGCCATGAATACAATCATAAAGGTTCCTGTAACTACCTGCTGCAATGTACCCGGAAGTCCCATTGCAATCAATCCGGAATTAATCATTGTCATAGAGAAAACTCCCAAAAAGATTCCAAGCATAATATCACAATACTTTTCCAGATACTGACCAATAAAAACTCCCATAAATGGCGGGAAAACCATCCCCATCGTATTCATTCCTGATTTCGGAGCAATAGCGCCACCATAGCTTACCTGAAGTACACCGGCAATACCCACAAAAATACCACCTATGATAAAACACAAAAAGCGTACTCTAAGTGAATTCACACCTATGTTTTTTGCTACATCTTCCCCATTCCCAACAGAACGAACACTATATCCAAATTTCGTATGATGATATATAACATACGCCAAAAGATATGTCACAATACCTACAACAAAAATCCCAGGAGATTTTCCGAGATAGCATATTTCCGTTGGAATAGTGACATTGGCTCCCCCGTGATACATTGCTCCGGCAGATTCATAAATCAACATTGCACCAATCGTAACAATAATTGACGGAATTTTAAATACAAAATAGATGGATCCCGTAATCGTTCCAAGAATCGTTGCTACAAGAATCGTAATGATAATCAGACCAGGAAGCCCCATCTTCTGTGCATAAAATGCTCCAATCAGACCTGCAAGTACCATTTGAGCTCCGGCAGAAAAATCCCATGTATCAATCAGTAGGTTATAGCTCAAACCAAATCCAATAATCGTATTAATTACCGACTGTTGAAGCATAATTTTTATGCCTTCAGGTGTTCCGAATCTTTTAGGCTGGCAGATGAAAAATATCAAAAAAACAATCACTGGCATTGCAACTGGAACGATCATGTTCCGCATTCTTTTTTTAATATTCATCTTGAATCAATCCTTTTCTTATTGATGTCTTTCCACAACGTCATTTACAGAATATGCCTCAGAAATTTTCTGGAGTTCTTCAATTGTCATATCTGCATTAAAATATTTAACCATGTTGCGGATTTCTTCTTCATTATATGGGAAGCTCTCGCCTTCCACGTATGTATAATAATTTACAGCATCTTCCGGAGATTCCAGATTTACAAAGTTAAGGTGACAGGTTTCACATGTATCAGACAATGGAGTCTCTGCAAGTTTATTTACACAAAGCATATATGAGAATAATGGATCAACAAAGTGTCCTCCGGATATTGCATCAATGGCACCTTCGGCAATATACTTATCAAGGTCAGAAATAAAGTCTACACAAGCTACTTTTACTTCTCCTGTTTTCTCGTGTAATGCCAGTGCCTGAATAACACCTTCAAGAATCGTATTTGATCCGCCTGTAATAAAAATACCGTCTAATTCCGGGAAAGATGCAAGGAAGTTCTCCACTGCTTTTGTTGTTTCTTCAGCTGTAAGAGTATTGTTACGCACTTCACTGATACGATTCATTCCGTATTCTTCACATGCCTGATTAAAACCTGCATCACGCGCATCGGCAGTGGCATCACCTTTTTCCATGGTAATAACTGCTATATTCTCACACCCTTTGTTGTGTAATGTTTCACCCATTCTGTAGCCGATATCCTGTTCATCTTCACATGTATTCCCAAGATAGTAATCGCTTTTTTCAACAAATTCTTTTACTTCCGGATTCGCAATACTTCTCCAGATCAAAGCAAAATATACACCATTTTCTTCGCAAAGTTGTGTAATCTTTGGCAAAATGTCATCACTGTAATTGCAAATAAGAACTGCCTGACAGCCTGCTGCAATCAAATTCTCAGTTGCTGTTATCTGACTTTCCGGCGACGAAATATTTGTATTATAAACCATTTCACAACCAAGAGTTTCTGATGCATAATCGAGGAGCCTTGCACTTGCTCCGCCAAGTTCATCTACCGTCGACCAGATAACGCACCCAATTTTATATTTTTCCGGAAGTTTATCTGTTTCCCCAGCAAACACATTTAATGTAAGAGACATTGCTAACAATACACCAATTAAAATATTCGACATGATTTTCTTCATAGTTTTTTCTCCTTATTTTATAAGTCGTGTATTCTTTTTATCGAATGTAAGCCACACAGCAATTAGAAAAATCACACCTTTAATTCCCTGCTGCAATTTTTCATCAATATTCCAACACGCCATCCCGTTTACCAAAATTGCAAGTGTCAGACTTCCAATTACTGCGCATCTTATTTTTGAAGTGGATCCACCGGAAAGAGGCATCCCTCCTAATACCAGTGCAATTAAAATATCTGTTTCAAAAAAGCTTCCTGTGTTTGTTGCTGCAGATCCCGCACGTACCATATTAAAAAATCCGCAGAATCCACACATCATTGCTGATATCGCATAACCTGTTACTCTCATTTTCCCAATCGGAACACCTGACTGATATGCTGCTGTCACACCTGATCCAATAGATTTGCACCATTTCCCATATTTCGTGAAATTAAAAACATATGTTGCAATCAGAATAATAACAACAACTAAAAATAATTTTAGCTTTGTATTGTCCAAACTATAGAGGGAAAACGGAACACTTACCGATCCGCCAGTAGCTATATAAATAGTAAGTCCTCTTAAAATCATCAGAGTACTTAAAGTTACTACAAATGATGGGATACGAAATTTTACGTACAATAACCCATTCATAGCTCCAAGACACAAACCGATCAGCATGGCCGTTGGCAATGCTAATCCCGGAGCAACATGCGATATCCATGCAGCGCTTACTGCTGTGATCCCAACCATAGAGCCCATGGAAAAATCAACATCACCCTGTGCTACAATAAAAGAACAAGATACACTGCCTATGATTAATACAAATGATTGATTTAATATTAATTTCATGTTTCGAAAAGAAAGAAGTGTACCTTTTGTTATTATTTCAAAAAATACAATAACCAATATCAAACTGACAAAGGGTATTATTTCTTTGAAATTATGCACAGGAAATGCATTTGTCTTCTTGTTTTCACTCAATAAATCACACCTCCTATAGCATATACTGGATAACATCCGTCTCCGTTAATGATTCTGATCTGGTAAATTCATGTTTCAGTACACCATCCTTTATTATGATAATTCGATCACTCATTCCGATTAATTCCGGAAGCTCTTCAGATATCATAATAATTGAATTTCCTTCTTTTCGGTATTCATTCATCCATTTGTATATTGCAGCTTTTACACCGACATCAATTCCTCTCGTAGGACAATCCAGAATCAGAATTTCCGAATCATTTCCCAGCCATTTGGCCAGTGCTACTTTTTGCTTATTTCCACCAGAAAGCTGTCCACACAACTGATTTAGTGAGCTCATTTTTATACTCAGCCTAGAAGCTCCCTCATTTGCAAGTTTTTTCTCTGCTTTTGGCGAAATATGCACTCCATTTTTTATTTTATCTAATGACGGAAGACATATATTATCGCAAATATTAGAATTGTTTAATATGGATTCTTTATCCCTGTTTTTCGATACATAACCAATCTTGTATCGAATAGCATCTCCTGGACTGCAGATTATTTGTCCGGTTTTTGCATATTCAATTGTTCCTGCAGAAGGTACTTCGATGCCAAATATATATCTTCCCACATCATGCATCCCACTGTCAGTCAATCCGCCAATCCCCAGTATTTCTCCTTTTTTCAAAGAAAACGATACATCCTGTAATAATCCTTTTCCAGACAGTCCCCTGATATTTAATATCGGCTCTCCTGAACAATCCTCACCATAATCCGTGCGATAGTATTCATCATTTACTTTTCTTCCAACCATTAGTTCGCGCATATACTCCGGCTCTATTTCATTTTTTCTTAAAGTAGTAATGTATTCTCCATCTCGCAAAATAGATACCGTATCGCAATGCTGCTTCAGTTCATCCAGGTCATGAGAAATAAAAATTACAGCACTGCCATTTTGTTTCAGCTGATTCATGAGCTGATAAATAACCGTACGCCCTTTCTGCGATAGTGCTGTCGTTGTCTCATCTACAATCAGTACTTTTGTTTCGCTGTACATCGCTCTGGCAATTTCAACAATTTTTCGGTTTTCGAAAGATTCCTCATCCGCCAGTTTATCTGCCCGGATATCAGAAGCACCAATATTATCTAATGCATTCTGTGCTTCTTTAATCATTTTCTTTCTATTTACCAATCCATACTTAGAAAATAGATGTTCTTTTCCGGCAAAAATATTCGCAGCGATTGTAATCCCATTAATTGTTCCCATTTCCTGAACAATCATCTTTACACCGTGTTTTTCTCCGTCAAGAATAGATGTTGGCTTATATTCTTTTCCTTCTAAAAACATTATTCCTTCTGTAGCAGGATAAATCCCACTGATGATAGATGATAATGTTGATTTCCCGGAACCATTTTCTCCAATCAGCCCATGTATTTCTCCTTGATAAAAAGAAATATCTACACCTTTTAATGCATGTACCGTATCAAACTTTTTATCAATTCCCTGAACTTTAAGAATTGCATCCATGATAAACCTCCTTTCCATTTTTTATATTGCGAGTATATCAGACGCATTCTATCAATAAATTATAAAATAACACTATTTTGTTTGAAATTTTATCAATTTCATGCAATTTTCGAAAAACATGCACTAGTCAACATATTTTGGACACGAATTTCAAAAAATTATTCAGTTACATCGTAAGACTACACAAGCCGTACGACACCCTTGACATCGCTCCAAGAAACGCTGGACAGCTTTCGCCGACGGTATGAACTCATGAACAGATTT
>JALEJS010000016.1 GCA_022769545.1 Blautia sp.
TGCAGCTCAGATGGATGGCGCTATCCTCGTAGTAGCAGCTACAGACGGTGTTATGGCTCAGACAAAAGAGCACATCCTTCTTTCCCGTCAGGTAGGTGTTCCTTACATCGTTGTATTCATGAACAAATGTGATATGGTTGATGACGAAGAGCTTCTTGAACTGGTTGAAATGGAAATCACAGAGCAGCTGGAAGAATATGAGTTCACAGATTGCCCGATTATCAAAGGTTCTGCTCTTATGGCTCTGCAGGATCCGTCCAGCGAGTGGGGCGACAAGATCATGGAGCTTATGGACACTGTTGATTCCTATATTCCGGATCCGCAGCGTGACACTGACAAACCGTTCGTTATGCCTGTAGAGGACGTATTCTCCATCACAGGTCGTGGTACTGTTGCTACTGGTAGAGTAGAAGCTGGTACACTTCATGTTTCTGAAGAAGTGGAAATCGTTGGTATCAAAGAAGAAACACGTAAAGTTGTTGTAACTGGTATCGAGATGTTCCGTAAACTTCTGGATGAGGCTCAGGCTGGTGACAACATCGGTGCTCTGCTTCGTGGTGTTCAGAGAACAGAAATCGAGCGTGGACAGGTTCTTGCAAAACCGGGAACAATCACATGCCATACAAAATTCACAGCTCAGGTTTACGTTCTGACAAAAGATGAAGGTGGCCGTCATACACCATTCTTCAACAACTATCGTCCGCAGTTCTACTTCAGAACAACTGACGTAACAGGTGTCTGCAACCTTCCGGAAGGAACAGAAATGTGCATGCCTGGAGATAACATCGAAATGACAATCGAACTGATTCACCCGATCGCTATGGGTCAGGGTCTTACATTCGCTATCCGTGAAGGTGGACGTACTGTTGGATCAGGCCGTGTTGCTACAATCATCGAGTAATCATATATTCGAATATAAACTGGTGTTATAGACACCACTATGTCCAAGTATAAGATGCCCCGGAAACCTTGTGTTTCCGGGGTTTTTCTATTGTCCGGGGAATCGAAAATGAATTTTTTTTGCTTCAAAAAATATGTTAAGTGATAAGTTTTTATTAAGATATCCGAAGAAATTATGAAACTGCAAAATAGTGCTTGACCCTATTTTGACCTTATTTTTTTAATAATGACCCTATTGTGAGAAAAACATCTGAATGGAGAAAGATGGCTATTCAGATGACGAAAGAGCAATGTTTGAAGAGCTTTTAGACAGTAATGCACAATGATTAGTTTTGCGCAATATGATTGACGTTGCATACAGGTGCTTTTATAATGTAAGTGATTATTTTTATTTCCCTGCGAAGGGAGGGGATCTATTGCGCACCGTGAATGAAGAAGAACGCAGGGCAAAGAAAACAGAGATCATGGAAAAGAGTTACGAATGCTATGCTGACCATGGGTTTCAAGGAACAGGGATGAAAGCCCTGACAGAGTATTGCGGATGTAATATTGCGATCTTTTACAGGTATTTTAAAAACCTGGATGACCTGATTATCCAGTCCACCGCACACTGTATGGGCAAGGTGGAAGAAGAATTCATGGCAAAAGCCCCCACGGATGTGGAGGACTTGTGGCGGTTTATCGACGAGATACCCTACTGGACGGCAGAAAAGCACGGGAAGAAGTACCGCCTGATGTACCAGATATACACTCATCCAAAGTACAGGGAGTACGGCCAGGAATTCTTTGACGGTGTTACGGAAAGGTATACGGAATATGCAAAATCCTTGGAAGGGAAACTGGGTATTCCCTACCAGAAACTCACACCGCTGATTTCCATTTTGATCCGGGCATGTGTGCATTACGCATTGTTTGAGAATGAGTTCTATCTGAAATCCCAGATAAAATCGCTGAAGGAAACACTCAAACTTTATATAGAAAAGTATAGCCGCGGTGAAGCTGCGGAGCAAAAGGAGGAATGATTATGAAAAAAAGGTTATTGAGCTTCGCAATGGCGCTGTGCATGGTACTGTCCTTACTGCCGGCAGCAGCGTTTGCTGACGAAAATGCAGAAACACCTGTGTGTACCTGTGAAGAAGCCTGCACGGCGGAAAACATGAACGCAGAGTGTGCTGTTTGCGGTACAGAGGGTGCAGTAGTGGAAAATTGCTGCAAGTATGTGGCTCCTGAACCGGAAGAATCTACAGAAGCAACAACACCGCCAGCCCCACCGGTTTGTACCTGCGAAGAAGCGTGTACGGCGGATGCTATGGACGCAGAGTGCCCGGTCTGTGGCGCAGAGGGTGCAGTAGTGGAAAACTGTGGGAAGTACATTGCACCTGTAGTGGAAGAGCAGGTAGAAGAAGTGGTCCAGGTGGGAGCACTTGCAGCGGAAGAACCGGAGCTGACCGCCGTAGAAAAAGTACAGGCTATGATCGATGCCCTGCCCACGGTGGAGGAACTGGAAAATGCAGACGATGAAAAAGTGGATGAAGTCTATGCAGCCGTACAGGATGTCTGTGACGCTCTGGATAAACTGAGCGAGGAAGAACTGGAACAGGTCAATACGGAAAAGCTGGACGCTCTTCTGGAGTGGTTTAACGGACAGGTGGCTGCTCTGGATGATGGTACGGTTACCACAGAAGCGGAACTGAGAGCTGCTGTCGCTTCTGCTACTTCCGGGGCTACGATTACTCTGGGTGCTGATATTACCCTGACCGAAGAATTGGTTGTGAATTACTCGGTTAAGAGAAGTTTTTCATTGAAGCTAAATATGAATGGTCACACTTTGACGGGTTCCAGAATACGAGTTAACGGATGTACTTTTACAGTAGATGGAGAGTTGGATGCGGATGTGAAAGTGACTGATCATTTGCAAGGTGCCGAATATGAAAAAACTTATCTTAAAGGAGGTATATTCAATAATAATGTAAGTGTTGATGGGGATAGGAGCTATATTGTTGATGGAACTTTTTATGGTGAAGTTCAAGGCGCCAGAGCTATAATTCGGGGAGGAACTTTCTATGATAAAATAAGTTGTACTAGGATTTCAGGAGGGACATTCTATGAGAAAGTAGCTTGTTATGCAACGTATGGAGGAACTTTTCATAAGAAAGTAAATTGTACGTATGCTGAAGGAGGAACTTTTCTAGAATCCTGCACGGTATATATGAGCATATATAATGGGATTTTTCTGAAATCCTATACGATGAATCTTGGTTGGATTTTTGGAGGTCTTTTTTATTGTGAACACGATCAAAGTAAGAAAGCTGATGCCACCTATGCTATAGAATATATGGATGATGGTGCAACCATTGCAATAGAATATAGGGATTTGAAGAAAGGTTCTGTTTTTTTGGGTGTTACGCCATCAAGCAAGAATGGCTACACTTTTACCGGTCAATGGTCTAATGCTGATGCCAATAAAACCTATGAATTCCCCCGTACAATTCCTTCTGAAGACTTCTCAGACAGTAAAAAAATTACCCTCTATGCCCAGTGGAAAGAAAAGGATGGATACTCTGTTACCTTTGATACAAACGGTGGTAATAACATTGAAACTAAAACAGACGTAAAATGGGCAGATAAGGTGCTTGACGGTATCCCTGATCCGGTAAAGGATGGCTGGGAATTTACCGGCTGGAAATGTGGGGATACAACAGTTAATGCAGATACCACTTATGGCACACTTGCTTCCTCCGATACGGTTGGGAGCATCGAACTGACAGCACAGTGGAAAGACATTACTGGTCCGACAGGTATAATCAGTATCGGTACAGATAGCTGGACTAAGTCTCCGGATAACATTACCTTCGGCCTGTTCTTCAAGGATAAGCAAACGGTAACGATCACTGCAAGCGACAACAGCGGCGAAGAGGTTACCATAGGATACCTGTTAAGTGACAAAGCACTTTCTGTTGAGGAACTCGCTGCAGCCACCTTTGACACATATGATAGTGAATTCACTATTGCTCCCGATCGTGTGTGTGTGGTTTATGCAAAGCTGACGGATACAAGCGGTAATGTGGTATATATCAGTTCCGACGGGATTGTGCTGGATGCTACGGCTCCTGTCATTTCCGGTATTGAAGATGGCAAGACCTATTGTTCTGCACAGACGTTTACCGTTACAGAAACCTATCTGGATAAAGTAACCGTAAGCGGTGTAGAACAGACACCTAATGGAAGCAATCATTATTCACTGAACCCGGCAGAAGAAGCACAGACAATCATTGTCACAGACAAGGCAGGCAATAAAGCACAAATGGCTGTGACCGTAAACGACGGGCATACCTACGGCGAATGGCAGTCAAACGGTAACTCAACGCACACACGCTATTGCATTGTTGAAGGTTGCAGCGTCCATGAAGACGGCAACTGCTCAGGTGGAAAGGCTACCTGCACAAGCAAGGCAGTCTGTGAATACTGCGGCAAAGAATACGGCGAAATCGACAGCACGAACCATAACCTTGAAAAAGTGCCTGCAAAGGCAGCAACTGTAACTGAAACCGGAAACAAGGAGTATTGGCAGTGTAAGGATTGCGGCGACCTCTTCTCCGATCCGGACGGAAAGGATAAGATCGGGCTGGAAGACACAGTGACCGCGAAGCTCCCGCCCGAAATCATTAAGGGTAAAGGACAAAGGGTAACAGAAGGGGAAAAGACTGCATTGTTTTTCACATCCAATGCAGCGTTCAGCGATTTTATTCGGGTTGAGCTTGACGGTAATACTCTTGCTGAAAAGAACTATACCGCAAAGGAAGGAAGTACGGTTGTTACTCTGAATGCTGATTGCGTTTCCACGCTTTCAGCCGGCGAGCATACCATCGGTATTGTATCGGAAATCGGTACTGCTGCCACAACATTTACCGTGAATGCGAAAGCTGGCAGTACAGATTCTCCGCAGACTGGAGCCAACAATACAAATTCTCCGCAGACCGGAACTAACAATAAAAATATCCCACAGACCGGGGATAACAGCCCCCTTGCATTGTGGATCGCACTTCTCTTTGCCAGCGGCGTCCTGCTGACCGTTATGGGAATTTACGGAAAAAAGAAAAAGTATAACAGATAACAGAAGCAATCATTTTTAGCTCCTCTCTTCCGCATAGGTTGAGAGGAGTTTTTATTTCTTAGGAAATCACTTCATTTTGTTCTATAGATAAAAAACTAGATTTCCTAAGAAACAAAAACGCCCCGCGAGGATGCGACCAGATGCATATGGAATTTTGACTGCCTATGGCAGTCCGCATCTGGCGCGTAAAGCGGAGCAAGTCCCTCAAGGAGTGAGGGATACAGGGAGTTCGAAGCGGACTTGTCCGCTTTATTCTATAACAGTTCAAATACAAATAACTTAAAAAACAAAAACAGAGAAATGAAGGCACAGCAAGCAGTTTTACAAAAATAATGTATGGACAAATGGAATAAAATATCAGAATATTCTGAATATTTAAGAAAATACAAAAAGATAATTGACAAATAAGAAGGGCTGTGCTATGATACTATCATAGAAAAACAAAAGAAAACAAAAAACAAACAGGAGGTACGGTCCAACAAAAACATGACG